>NZ_JADQAQ010000007.1 GCF_022129445.1 Photobacterium sp. Ph5 | reverse complement strand
ATATATTCAATACGCTGATTAAATGTGGTGCAAAATCACCACCGATGCCAGAGAAGTTATTAACCTTAGCTGAGTCTCGGTGGTAATCAGGTAAGAAAAACCTTAAAGGCTAAAGTGTTATAGAACAATGTTTCATATACTGGCTTTCAAAAATGTAATAAAAAATATTATTTTTGTACAAAAGGTAATAAGGAATCTGATTTAAATCAAAGTAGGTGTAATAAAAATAGGCATCTCTGTCTAGAAACTTCTTTTCAATATAATGATGCTGTACATTAAACCGTTATACCTATTTAACATGTCACATTCAGATCAGGTTAGAATATTTAATGGTTACTGGACTAAAAGCATTGAAACGAAACCAATATGGTAAAGATTTTATCTGTAATACCATGCAGTCAGTATTTGATGAATTAAAGCCAGATCATTTTTATATAGCCTATTTTAATAAAACTTGCACGAAAGCGACCTCATTAGTTTATTACGTAAATGGTAGTAAAACAGCAAATAACATTAGTTATATGTTAGATGATGTGCCATGTCGAAAAGTGTTAGAAAGTGGCGCCATTTATCTACTGAAATCTCAAGCACACATTGTTTATCCTAAAGATAAATTAATGGTTGAGTATGGGTTTGAATCTTACTTAGGTATTCCTATTTTTTCACAACATGATGATGTGATAGGCATTCTTGTTTGTTTGTTTAAACAACCGATGATCCTAACATCGATCCAGTTTAATTGGTGTGAAAGTATTGGTTATCAATTGGGGGCAGAACTTCAGTATTTAGCATTATTGGCAGAGAAAAAGTTATTATTAAGTGAGATGGAATCATCTCAGCGTGTTGCGAAATTAGGTAATTGGCAATGGGATGTACAAACAAATACATTTACTTGGAGCCAAGAAGTTTACCGTATTTATGAAGTCGATAAGCAGCTAACACCAAATTTAAAATTAGTTCAGGAATACATTCATCCTGAAGATAGAGAACGTGTTATCCATTTTATGGATACTATCATAGTATCATCACATTCAAGCTATAATATTATATATCGTTTGTTATTGCCGAATGGAAAAATTAAATATGTTAGAAATGAATCGAAAATATTTAAAGATGATAACGGAAATACGAATTTAGTACGTGGCATTGTTCAAGATATAACTGAATTTTATCACTTATCATCAGAGCTTTCTATAACATCTAATAAATTACATGTTACTTATAATGCAATTATAGAAGGTGTATGGGAGTATGACTTTTCAAAAAATCAGACAATAACATCACCTAAAATATGGGATTTGTTGCAAGTTGATAGTGCTAAAGTTAATTCGTTTCATGACTGGATATCTATCATTCATAAGGATGAGCGAAGAGCTGCAATTAATGCTTTTAAAAAGATTAAAAATAATAACTGTCAGTTATTTAGTTTTGAATTTAGAACAAATCCTTATTCAGTTAATAACGATAGCAATTTAACTGATCGTTGGTTTAAGTGTGAAGGTCGTGTTGTTGAAGTTGATGATTTTGGTGAAAATGAAAAAATAGCTGGTGTGTTAACTGATATCACAGAATCAATATCTACTGTTCAGCAATTGAATTTAGCAAAAACGGTCTTTGATAATACTTCTGAGTGTATTGTTATTACTGATCACTGCAATAATATTGTTACGGTAAATAAGTCATTTGAGCAAGTGACAGGATATAAAAAAGATGATGTGATAGGAAAGAATCCAAGCATATTAGCGTCTGGCATGCATGATCAACGGTTTTATGAAAACATGTGGCAAAGTGTGGAAAATACAGGTCAATGGAAAGGACAACTTTATAATCGTCGAAAAAATGGTCATATTTATCCTGAGGAAATGACTATTAATAAAATTGAAGATGATAATCATGAGGTTGTTAACTATGTTGGTGTTTTTCATGACGTTAGTGTACGCCAGCAAACAGAAAAAAAATTACGCTTCTATGCCAATAATGATGCCCTAACCACACTTATGAATCGCCGTTGCTTTAGTGAAATGGTGGAAAAAGAGCTTACATTTGTTAATGAAAACAAAGTAGACATTAGTTATTGCCACGAGTTTTCAATTTTATTTATAGATCTAGATGACTTTAAAGCAATTAATGATTTATATGGTCATGATGTGGGTGACAAACTACTTAAAAACATTGCTGAAATACTATTAAAATATTGTGATGACAACACTTTAGTTTGTCGATATGGTGGTGATGAATTTGCTATTTTACTCAAAGGTAAATCATCTTTTGAGGCTAAAAAATATGCTGAAAAATTAATACAAGCATTACGTAATCCTATTTATATCGATACTATTCAATTGGATATAACAATTAGTATTGGTATCTCTACATATCCTCAAAGTGGACTGACACATTTGGATTTATTAAAGAATGCTGATTATGCAATGTATGAACAAAAACGTAATGGACGTAATGGTATTTCTATTTATGATGCAAAGTTACAAGCAGAATACTTACGTCGATTAAGATTGAAAGATCGTCTAATTAAAGCGATTTCAGAGAATAAAATACAAGTTTTTTATCAACCGATTATTGATATTGAAACAGGGAAAGTATCTAAATTTGAAGCTCTAACGCGTTGGTTTGATGAAGAAGAAGGATATATATCACCTATTATTTTCATTGAGATGGCAGAAAAATATGGCTTAATTGGTGAGCTAGGGAGAATAGTTTGTGAGCAAGCATGCCATGACCTTGCATATATTCGGCAGCAGGGCTTTACAGATATATCTATATCTATAAATCGTTCTGTGCGTGAGTTTTCAATCTGTGATCAAAAATATATTTACGATGTCATAGAGAGATATAACTTACCGTTTGATAAGATCATGGTTGAAATAACTGAATCAGCAGCATTAGATGAAGGCAATAATATTTTAGAACTATTATCTGAATTTTCTAAAAAAGGGATTTGTATTGCAATTGATGATTTTGGTACAGGCTATTCCTCAATGTCCGCTATTATCGCCAATAAACCAAATGTTATTAAAATTGATCGAAGTTTCATCATTGACATAGAAGATAGCACAGAAAGCCAAATTTTAGTTTCTCTCGTTATGGATATGAGTCGAAAGCTCAAACTTGATGTTGTTGCTGAGGGAGTGGAATCTGAAGCTCAAGTGCGTATTTTATCTAAAATGGGGTGCCATTTTATTCAAGGGTTTTATTTTAGTCCTGCTGTTGAAATTAAGCAGGCAATGCGACTACTTGAACAGAGTGAATTTTGTTCGATCCCTGCGTTTGATTAACGACTAGACTACATGGTTAGTTACAGCCGTGCTATAAAGTAAGAGTTATTCGTCTTTTTCAGGTAGTACATGCAAACAATTTTTTTTGATTTTGATGGAACGCTTGTTGACTCAGAACGCTTTCATGCCGTGAATTGGAGTCAGTATTTAGCGAGTCATGGCGTAGAATTAAGCACTGATATATTTATGTCACAATACGCAGGTGTTACTTGGCCTCAGATAGCAGAGCACTTCATTTCTCAATACAATATACCAGTAACGAAAACGGTAATGATTAAAGAGATGGAAGCATTAACAGAGGCGATGATTATTGAAAAAGGTATTCCTCCGATGCCCGGTGTGGATGAATTGCTCAAAACATTATCAGGTAAAGTACCGATGGCTGTTGTTACAGGAGCCCCAAAAGATTACGTGCAAGGTGTTTTAGCGCAACATGGCTGGTTATCACTCTTTGAGCATGTATTTAGTGGGTATGAAGTGGCGAATAATAAACCTGCGCCAGATGTATATTTACAAGCCTGTAAAACAATGCATGTTCTGCCTGAAAAGGCTATTGCGGTAGAAGATAGCCGTACTGGGTTAATGTCAGCACTGAGTGCTAATATTCATGCGGTTTTTGTAAATAGTCATAATATGAAATTACCCGCTCACGCTCAGCATTCCTTTACATCAATGAAAGAGGCAACACCTGCGTTGTTATCATTGCTAAAGGTTAATGATTAAACATATTGTTTAGCTTAATGGTCTAGGTTAGCTATTACCTGATCAGTTGTTAGGCTAGAATAAGCCCAAATTTTATATAGGCTACGATAATGGAAAATGAAGATATCATGACAGGCGATATGCTTGTTGAAACTGTTGAAAATCAACTGACTGATGGTGAGCCGTTAGTTGTTAAAGAAACGCTGATGCGTCTTGTGATGACCGGTACACCACGAGATGAAGCAATTCAAATGATAGCGTGTGCATTATCTATTGAAGTTTTCGATGTTATGAAAAATGAGGGTAAATTTGATCTAAAGCGCTATAGCGAGAATTTAGCAGCGCTTCCTGATATGCCTTGGGAAGATGATATCTAAATCATGATAAGAACCGCATAATCTCTCTTTTGATATAAATATGATTATGCGGTTTATCTATCTCAACCATTCTACAAGTATGAAACTCACATCCGTTTTATTTTAAATCCGTCGATTGATGTATTGTTGCGATACGAGATAATGTTGTGAGTGATGCATTGTGTTCTTCTTCTGTTGCCGCTGTACAAGCATCAGCAATGATATGCACCCGATAATCTCTATCATGGGCATCTCTAGCCGCCGATTGAATCGCCCATGTTGTACTTACCCCGCAAAAATATATGTCAGTGATCTTATTCGCACTTAATACGCTATTTAATTGCGTGTTATAAAAAGGATTAACCCTTGGTTTAGTGATCACAATATCATCTTTTTCAATAAGAAGATCTTGATGAAACTGTGTACCCCAATCGTTCAAGTTTAACGCGTTTATAGATTGTGCTTTACCGAACATAGGTGATTGTAAGGGAAGATCGAGATAATTATTATGGAAGCCTACCTTGATATAAATACAAGGAATATGTTGTTTTTGTGCCCACAGAATTGAGCGGTTTGCATTTTTAATTGTATTATTATCAATAACTTGTTGAGCGCAACTGGGGATTTTCCCATTAAGATCAGTAATATCATTAATAAAATCAATTATAACAAGTGCTTTTTTCATGAAAAACCTCGAAAAATTAAAATAATTCTAACATTACAAAGTAAATCACAACTTAATGGATGGGAGGATAGGAAAAATAAGTGATTGAAAATAGGGGTATAAAAAAGCTGCTAGCATTGAGCTTATTTTAGCTAAATACTAACAGCCTGTTGTAATGAATAAGTTAAGCGTAAGCAAAAATAACACTACCGCCTTTGATAGTATCAATGATTTTCTTTGCAATTGCTTCTGGTAGGGCAGGACAACCCCAACTACGGCCTAAATAACCATTACGTTTAATAAATTTTTCAGAAACATATTCTGCACCATGAATAACAATATAGCGCTTTAGTGCGTTGTCATTTTTACCACGAGTTAAGCCATTGAGTTTAAGAGAGTAACCATTTCCACCCGTATAAGTTGACTCTGTCAAAAACGTACCTAGTGATGTCTTGTGTGAATCGACTTTATTAGAAAACTTATCTGCTTTAAGAAGGCCACTGTTCATACCATGTGATACGTATGTTTTGTATAGCAACTTATTTTGTTTTAAATCTATAACATAGAATCTTTTTTCTGTAGATGGCTTACTATAGTCAATGATTGTTAATAATGACTTTTTTTTGCCTTTGGTTTTGTTATATGCAATGAAGGCTTGTTTAAATACGTTGTAGTTAATTTTGTTTTTCAAATGTGCTTTTTGGTAAACGTAATCTACAACGATGTCAGTATTCTTTCTTTCTGTATTGAGAGCATGCGCTGAAGTCTGAAATGACAATGAACACATGATCAGAATTATTAGACATATTGCTTTTTTCATTAAGTCAGTACTACCATCTAACAATGCTTACGGGGATGTTCGGAGGATTGAACTTTAGCATAAAAATAACGAATTAATAGGTAGGGGGAATGTAATACTATGTTTGTTAGGAATGCTGTGTACAGTGTTTCTTTTATAAACAACAAAACTAAAATCATTATTAACAGTAAGTTATAAAAAAGAACAGCATTTAATTCTATTTATAGTTGCCAGTTTTAACTGGAATCTATAATTTTCACTTTTATTCGGTAATAGCTTACTAAGCATTTGTTTTAGAAAATTAAAAAGAGACTCAAAATAGTTAAGGTAAAAAAAACATTTTTTTTCAAAAAAATAACTTTTTGAGCATAAAGTAACCATGTAAACGATTGTATCTGTATAAATGCCTACTTTTCTGTATTGTAGTGAATAAAAAAGCAGGTAGCGAGCTACCTGCTTTTATGATTACTGTTTACTGAGTTTGATTAAACGTTACAAACCTTAGTCCAACTACCGTCACTTCCTGGTACAGATGATGTCCACCAGTTCGCTTTGTATACAGCGCCATCATGGATGATTTCATCGCCACTACCTGCGTGAGTCGGTGTACCTTGCCAATCTGTTTGAGGCCAGTTAGGGTAAGTGTTTAGACCTTCTGAATTACAGTTGCCATTATTACCACCTGTATCGCCGCCACCGTTATTACCACCACCGGCATTTAAATCGCCGATAGGGAGATTTGGTTGCTCAAACTTAAACGCATACTCATTACCATCAACGTTTACTGAGTAGTTTGCTGGGCCTGAGATTGGTAGGTAGTAAATGAAGTCTAGCTCGTAGCTTTCACCAGCTGGTAGTGTTTTCCACTTAGGCAGAGTAAAGGCTACACGGTGCATAGTTCCGTCTAAACCACCAATGTTATCACCACGTGTATGACCAGAAGAAATAACTTTCAAGCCACCACCAGATTGATCTTTCGCGTTATCAGGTGCTGAAACTGGAATATCAAACTGGAACTCTGTACCACCTGGTAAATCACTACCTGTGTTGTTGGTAAAGGTTACGGTTGGGTTGATAGGGTAGTTTTGGTCACCAACTTTGAAGCCGCTAACGTTAACTGCAATATCAATTGCTTGAGTTGGAATTGCACCAGTTGCGATTGTATTTCCATATGGGGTTGCAGACTTAAACTTATCGTAGATAGCTTTCGTCATAGCGTTACCCATATGGTACTCACCGTTACCAGAAGCACATGCCTTTTCAGTTGCATCAATAGTGTTAGTACGTTTACCATTTGCATCAAATAAGTAACAGTTGTAGTCGCCCGCAAGCTCCCAGAACATGATACCACCGATTTCTTTATCGATTACGTAGTCAGCTTTCACGCCAACCGATGCTTTATCTTCTGTAGAGATAAATACGCTCTTCTCTGCGTTCCATAACCATGGTGCAACAGCGACATCATCGTAATTACGTGTGTATGAACCAACAAGTTTATCTTGTGGATCATTTACAGGATCTAAACCATAAGCGGCTGTGTATGAACCGAAGATACCTTTTTCAAGGTTTTTCGCATGCCACATTGGGTTAGAGCCGGCACCCATTTCTTTACCATTTGGATCAAGATCGTGCCACATGTTATCGATACCGATAGCACCGTAACCACAGTTGTTCTTCTCGCCTTCACCAGTACCCGCCTGACACTCAGACTGGTTAGGTAGTGCTGCACGACCCCATAGGCCGTTATCACCACCTTTAACACCTTGCCAACCACGGGTGTAATATGGAACACCGATATTGATACGACCAGCAGGCATTGAACCACGGAAGTAGTGGTAAGCCCAGTCAGTATTTAGGTAACCAATACCACCGTATGCCGCAGTACCATATACGTTCCACTGTGCTAACTCTGAGTCTTTACCTGTATCGAATAGCGCAGCGTTATGACCAACGTGGTCGTTCCAAGCACCGTGTAAGTCGTAAGACATGATGTTTACATAATCTAAGTACTTCGTTACATCAAATGTTTCCATACCACGTAGTAGGTAACCAGATGACGGTGCTGCAATCGTTAGCATGTAGTGAATATTATCTTCAGCAGAAGCAACATCCAGTTTTTCACGAAGAACTTTCATGAGTTCTTGGTAAGAAGCCCATAGATATGGACGACGTGGTTCCATAAACTCTTTATCGTATGGGTTACCAGCACCCGCCATAGACGTTGGGTATTCGTAATCAATATCTAGACCATCGAACTTGTACTTACGTAGCATTTCAACGGCAGATGTGGCGAATTTCTCAATGCCTGCATGGTTTATAGAACCATCAGCATTTGTTGTCATAGTGTAGAAGCCACCATCAGCTGCACGACCACCATCTGTGCCAAAGTGACCGCCTGTTTCAGCCCAGCCACCGATAGAGATTAATGTTTTAACATCGTGTTTCGCTTTTGCTGTTGCAAGTGCGCCGAAGTGACCTTTAAAGCCAAGTGCTGGATCGATTTCAACACCATCCCATTCCATACCTACAGCGGCATTACTTGGATCTGATGTGTCACCGATATTAACTTTACCGTCTTCACCAATACTAACGAATGCGTAGTTAATGTGAGTTAACTGTTCCCATGGAATATCGTTAACTAAGTAGCTACTTTGAGGATCATCGCCTGCACGCCAGCTAGTGAAGTAACCAATAACACGACGAGGGTGATCTGCCCCCATCTTTTCACGACCATCTTCATCATAGATAGAACAGTAAGGTACATTTACGCCTTCAGTTTGGTATAAACCGTCAGGACGACAACCATTTGATACAACCGCACCATTAACTGCAACAGAACTTACGGCTGAATCAGATGTTTTGTTTTGGTCATCAGTTGCACGAGCAAAGATTTTTGCATTGCCTGCTTGAACTGTTGTGTATTCAAGAGCATAAGGGGCTGTAGCTGCGGTGCCAACCAGTACGCCATTTACGTAGAAATCAACTTTTTCTACCGTGCCATCAGTATCTGCTGCGTCAGCAGTAATAGTAACAACTTCACCTAACTCAACACTTGTCGCTGAAACAGCAACAGAAACGGTAGGCGCTTCGTTAACTGGTCCTTCAGGTGCGACATCGACGCTAACACTTGCTTGGCTACTTGCTGCATTTTGATCATCGTAAGCCATCGCTGAAAGGCTATGTACACCTTCTGTTGCTGTCCATGCAAACTCGTATGGTGCAGTTGTAGTTGAACCAACAACTTGTCCGTCGACTAGGAAGTCAACTTTAGCAATAGTACCGTCAGTGTCGGTTGCATTTGCTTTAATGAGAACAGTTTCACCTGTGGTGATCGCCGCCGTAGCTGTTGGTGCAGTAATACTTGCAGTTGGTGCCGCATTTTCTACTGGATCTACAGGTGGGTCGATAGGTGGCTCGCCACCAGAACAAAGATCGAGTTGAAGCCATTGCGAGTATTGACCGTTGTTGTCTTTTGGTGAGTTATTCTGTGTCCAGTAGTTTGCTTTATACGCAACACCTGCTTGTTGAACTTGATCGCCGCCCGTATAAACGCTGTCACTTTTCCATTCTGTAAGGTCAGTACAATCAACAGCAGCTTGTGCGTTGAATGCAAATAAGCATGACATAGTTAGAGTACTAAGAGTGAAAATCCCTTTCCTCATCGTTCCATGTTTACCATTATCCATTAGGTATCCTTTTAGTTTCAGTAAAATAAGCAACACTCAGTTTGTCCGTTATTCTTGTGTGAATCTTTTTGAGTGCCGTAAAAAAACTATAATGCTGACAGCTAAATTTGCACGATGCGATGTACTGATCTTCAGACATGCTCTCGGAAAGATGTAAATAAAATGTAAATAAAATTGCTTTTGTTGAATTAAAAGCAAGTCTTCAACAGTATTAAGGACTTTATTGTGGTCGGATGAGTAGCGGGGAAATGCTTTTTTTACGCTGTGTTTTTATAATGCAACATGTAGGATAGCTACGAGTTGTAAGCTATCCTATTGATTCAATTAAATTTTATAAATTACTTATTTATTAATAGCAGACTTGAATTGTTCTTGTGTTGCCTTGTCTGCTTTTTTGTACCAGTAATTTAGCATCTTGGTTACGTAGGCTTGATCGACTTTTCCACTTTTTTCGACGGTAATTTGTTGTACTTGAGGTACAGAAACTGAAATAGCAGAGGCTAGAGCTGCAGGTGCATTGCTTAAATTATACTTAGCGATTTCTTGTTGAAAATCTCGTCCAATTTGAACGCCATTTTTGATTAATACATCTTGCTTAATGGTGATATCATTATTTTGATTGTCTGTAATTACAACATTTGGCTGCTTGTTAAATGCTTTAGCTTCATATTGGCTATGAATTTTAGGCAGATTTAATGTGTAGTTTGCGTTAGTGCCATCGAATGTGACGATCACAACTTCAGATTTGAAAAGGTGAGTATCACCGTTTTCACGGTAGTTAGTTTCATAGCGAAAAGCGATTTGGTTATTACCATCTTTTAATGAAAGCGGGCCGTTGCCTTGCGCTTTTGTACCATTAACAAGTACAAGATCAGCTGAGTCGGGTAGAGTAAGCGAAACGTTAGCAAAAGATGAGAAGCTCACACCACAAACGGCTAGAGTAAAAAGTGCTGTACGAAGTTTCATGTTAATTCCTTGTATTTGTCGATAGCAAAATACGCTACTGGTATTTTCATATTGTATTCTTTTATTAATACCAATGACAAATAATGTCTGTTTGTAATTAAGCATATAGACAGTTAAAAGACAAAAAGCCCAATGAATTATGTTCATTGGGCTTTCGTTAAATCAGGCACTAATTAAAGCTAATTTGATGATTACTTAACGTAACACGCAAAGCCTTTTAGGTAGAAACCCTCAGGGTAGGCGCTATCTAATGGGTGATCCGCCGCTTGGCTAAAACGCTCAATAAATTGGACATCACGTTTCGCATCAAGAGCAGCATCAGCAATGATTTTTTGGAATAAACCGTTATCCATTAAACCTGAGCAAGAGTAAGTCAGTAACGTACCACCAGGTTTAAGAATTTGCATTGCTAACATATTGATATCTTTGTAACCACGACATGCACCAACAAGCTGAGATTTAGATTCAGCAAACTTTGGTGGATCCATGATCACAACATCAAATAACTCGCCACGATCACGGTACTCACGTAGCAGTTTAAATACATCAGCATTTAAGAATTGTGCATTTTCAACAGGGTAGCCGTTGTCTTGTGCATTTTGTAATGCAGTATCAAGCGCGTGTTGAGATACATCAACGTTAACCACTTCTTTAGCGCCGCCTTTCAGTGCATAAAGACCGAAACCACCAGTGTAGCAGAAACAGTTAAGGACACGTTTTCCGTTAACGTATTTAACCGAAGCTTCACGGCTGTCACGTTGGTCAAGGTAGAAACCTGTTTTATGGCCACCAACGATATCAACGTTAATTTTAACGCCGTTTTCTTCAATCATTACAAATTTAGGTGGCTCTTCACCATGAAGAACGCCTGTACGTTGTTTCAAACCTTCTTTTTTACGAACAGAAACATCAGAACGTTCGTAGATGCTGCATTCTGGGTAGCAGTGTTGAAGCGCTTCAATCAGCACATCACGTTGTGCTTCAGCACCAGCACTGAGTAACTGACAAACTAAAAAGTTTTGGTAGCGGTCAATCGTAATGCCCGGTAGACCATCCGATTCTGCTGCAATTAAACGATAACCGGTTAAGCCATCACGCGCAGCTAAAATATCGCGCAAACCTTGTGCCTGATTAAGACGTTTAATAAAGAAGTTAACGTCGATATTTTCGTTTTTCTCAAAACTCCATACGCGAACGCGAATTTGTGATTGTGGTGAATAAGCGCCTTTTGCTAACCATTCGCCTTTGTTGTCGTAAATATCGACGGTTTCGCCTAAGCCTGGTTTACCTTCAATGCGATCAATACCGCGAGAGAAAACCCAAGGGTGGCGACGACGTAGTGATTTTTCGCGGCCTTTTACCAAATAAATAGAAGCTGTCATGAACATGCCCAGTATGGAATTCGAGTGGGGGCGTATTATCTTTCTCTAGGCATATAAAATCAAATGAAAAAGCCGCCATCTTATCGGATACAAACAAGATAGCGGCATAAAAGGGGAATTAAGCAACTGAACAGGTTATGAAGCTTTTAAACCACTCATTAATTGCTCAAGCGTTTGGGCTTGTTGGCTTAGTTGTTTAATTTCATTATTTGATTCACCGATCATCTGTGCAATTTTACTTGATTGGGTGCGAACTTGTTCAACGCTGCTTGCGATATTTTCAGCAACAGCACCTTGTTGTTCAGCAGCCGCTGCAATTTCGGAACTACGATCAGAGATCCCTTGGTTGCGCTCATTAATTTGACCAATTTCGCTATCGACTGAATCCATCAACTGCTCACTATTAATAGCGTTATCAACGGTATTTTTCATAACCGCAATGAGCTGTTGACTATTTTGTTGTAGTGATTCGATCATTTGCTGAATTTCAACTGTTGCACTTTGGGTGCGACCTGCAAGAGTACGTACTTCATCAGCAACCACGGCGAAACCACGACCTTGTTCACCAGCACGTGCTGCTTCAATTGCTGCGTTTAATGCAAGCAGATTAGTTTGTTCTGAAATACCATTAATGGTTGTGACAACGTCATCAATTTTTGCCGCATTGCTATCTAACGCAGATACTGCTTGAGCAGCGGAATTAATTTCATTAGAAAGAATCGAAATCGCATTTTTTGTTTCGCTTACTTTTACACGACCATTTTCACTTACCGATTGTGCTTCTTGAGTTTGCAGTGATGTTTCGTGGGCGTGAGTAGCTACCTCTCGAATGGACGTTGCCATTTCCTCAGTAGCACTTGCCAGTGAATCTAAATGGCTTTGTTGAGATTGTGATAAATCACCGCTGTTATTACTGCGACGATGTAAATCTACACTGATTTGCTGCATTAGCGCTACGGCTTGCTGTGTTGCAAGTACGAGTTGTTGTTCTCGTTCTGCGACTTTATCAATAGTAATAGCAATAAGGCTGAATTCATCACGAACAGGGAAGAAATTTAATCGATTAGTGAGATCGCCATCGGCTAAACTTTGTAGTGCTTTTTGCATGTTAAACATCGCACCACCAATAAAGGTCATGATGTAGTACACAGAGGCAAGAATAATAACGAGCAAAACACCTGTAACAACAAGTTGTGTTGTTGATAAGTAATCGAATAGTCCTGTTTGTGTTACAGCTTGTAAACCATAATTTTGACCGTTCACTAATACAGAATCTGATGATGAACTTGTCACTTTTATTGCGCTATTTTGCAGTAAAATTGCAGCATCAGTAGAAGAAATATTTTGTTGTTGGAGGATATTAGCGGTCAGGTTTAGTTGTTGCTGTGTTATTTCTGAGCGTTGTTGATATGCAGCGTCAACTAAAATAGCACTAACAAAGATAATAGCGACAAACGGAAGAAGAAAAAGTAAGTAAAATTTTTCTGTGATTTTTAAGTGTATAAGGTATTTATCGATCCATCGAAAAGAGACTTCTTTCATACTTATATCCTAATTAGTATAGATAAGTGGTTGCGAGATAATATTGGTGGCAGAACTAGATTTATATCGACAAAATTGCTTATAACTTGAGGTGATGAATGTCACAATTATGTATGAGAGCGAATGTTACAGGTCGTGTGCAAGGTGTGGGCTTTCGTTTTCATACTGCACATGAAGGTTTGAAATACAGTTTAAAAGGTTATGCGAAAAACTTACCTGATGGCAGTGTGGAAATTTTAGCTTGTGGTGAAAAAGAAAATATAGATGCGTTATTAGTTTGGTTAGGAAGCGGGGTAAAACTAGCTGATGTTAAATCTATAACGACTGAAGAGCTTGAATGGCGGCATGTTGATGGATTTACTATTAAGTAGCCATTGTTGTTAATAACAGAGGGTCACAAAATACCAAGTAAAGGCGTATTCTGTGACCACAGAGCATTAGTAACAGTAGTGTATTAAATACATTTTACTGGTTTTGGTAACCCAGCTAATTTTGTTGCTTGCTTTGCTGGCCCTTTAGGGAACAGGCGATAAAGATAACGAGAATTTCCTTTTTCTTCGCCGTATTTTTTTGCCATTGCTTTAACCAACATACGGACAGCTGGTGATGTATTAAATTCTAAATAAAATTCGCGTACAAAATGAATCACTTCCCAGTGCGCAGCAGAAAGATCAATCCCTTCTTCTTCTGCAAGTAAAGGGACAAGTTCTTCACACCAGTCACTAACATTTTTCAGATAGCCTTGTGCATCTGTTTCGATTTCTTTTTTATTAAATTCAAGCATGGTGAGCCTCGGTATTCATTACGGCTCAAAGCATAGTGAGTGTGGTGCAGTGCTGCAAGTAAAACTGTTCACTATGTTCATGTATCTGACTACTGCTGATATAAAAATGCCCGCATGTTAGCGGGCATTTAGAATCTGAATAACGGCTGTTATTAGTTGTTATCGCTATTGATAACACCAAGAATTTGCAACAAGCTTAGGAACAGGTTGTAGATAGATACATACAACGTTACTGTTGCTGAAATGTAATTTGTTTCACCACCACGTACGATTGACTGTGTAGTCAATAGAATTGCAGCTGATGAGAACAAGACAAACATGCCGCTAATAGCCAGTGATAGCATTGGCATCTTCAAGAAGATATTAGCAACAACAGCCACAAGAATGGCGATAAAGCCTGCCATTAACATACCGTTTAAGAACGATAGGTCACGCTTAGTCGTTAGTGCATAAGCTGAACAGCCAAGGAAAGTTACTGCTGTACCACCTAGGGCTGTCATTACAACATCACCCATACCTGCGCCAACATACATGTTTAGAATTGGGCCTAATGTATAACCCATAAATCCAGTCAGTGCGAACACGAAAACTAAACCTAAGCTGCTATCACGGTTACGTTCGGTTAAGAAAATTAAACCGTAGAAACCAACAAGTAACACAATCCAATGTACTGGTGGTACATTCATTGCCATCGCTACGCCTGCAATACCTGCAGAAAATAACAAAGTTAACGAAAGTAGGAAGTAGGTGTTACGTAGAACCTTGTTGGTAGATAGTAAGCCTTCGTAACCGCTGTCACGATTAACTATACGATCGTTCATAAAAATCCCCTTAGGGTAGTTATATTGAGACTATTAATTTATATATGAGGCCAAATTACCACAAAAGCAAGTTTAACTAAGCACTCAACATTAAAATATTTGTACTGAAGCACGTTATCATTGTTTGGCTCGTATATTACTTAACCGTAGTGATGAAAATCAGATTAATATGTAAGTAAATGTTTCAAAGTAACGATGATCAGTAGTACTAATCAATTGTTTTCTTTGAAACATTTAAATTATACGGCTTAATGTAATATTTGGCTTAAGAACAACTGGGTACGATCAGATTTTGGATTATCAAAGAAATCATGAGGATTATTTTCTTCAATGATTTCTCCTTGGTCCATGAATATCACCCGATCAGCGACTTGTCGTGCAAAACCCATTTCGTGAGTCACACAAAGCATCGTCATGCCTTCATTTGCCAGTTCAACCATTACATCAAGCACTTCTCTTACCATTTCTGGATCGAGTGCTGACGTAGGTTCATCAAACAGCATGACTTGTGGATTCATGCAAAGTGAACGGGCGATGGCAACACGTTGTTGTTGACCACCAGAAAGTTGCCCAGGAAATTTATTCGCTTGATCGGTAATTTGTACGCGTTCAAGGTATTTCATCGCTAAAGCTTCAGCTTCTTTCTTTGGCATTTTCTTCACCCAAATAGGGGCAAGGGTACAATTTTCTAATACCGTTAGGTGAGGGAAGAGGTTGAAGTGCTGGAAACACATACCGACTTCTTTACGTACTAATTCGATATTTTTTAAATCATCAGTTAGCTCTGTACCGCCAACAATAATTTGTCCTTTTTGGTGTTCTTCTAGGCTGTTAATACATCTGATCATGGTTGATTTACCTGATCCTGAAGGACCACAAATTACTATCTTTTCGCCTTTTTTAACTTGCAAGTTAATATTTTTAAGAACATGGAATTGACCATACCATTTATTCACATCAGTTAACTGGATCATAAGATCAGAGCTGGTGTTATCCGTATTAGGTTTTGAAGTACTACTCGTCATAATGCTGTCCTTGCTAACGTTTGTGCCCAGTGTGCAATTTGTTTTCTAAATAAATACTGTAACGTGACATACCAAAACAGAAGATCCAGAAGACTAAAGCAACGAAGACATAGCTTTCAGTTGCAAAGCCTAACCATTCCGGATCGCTGGTGGCTGCTTGTCCTATACCCAATACATCAAACATACCGATAATAAGTACTAGGCTGGTGTCTTTAAATAAGCCAATAAACGTATTTACGATCGAGGGAATAGTAATCTTTAACGCTTGAGGTAGAACGATAAGGTACATTTTCTTCCAATACGTTAAGCCCAATGCATCTGCAGCTTCATATTGCCCTTTCGGGATCGCTTGTAAGCCTCCGCGAATAACCTCCGCCATATAAGCGGAGCTGAACATAACCACACCGATGAGTGCGCGAATTAATTTATTGGTTTCCATTTCTGCTGAAAGGAAGAGTGGTAGCATTACCGACGCCATAAAGAGTACGGTGATCAGTGGAACACCACGCCATAACTCAATATAAACTGTACAGATACTACGGATTATAGGCATTTCTGAACGTCGTCCTAAGGCGAGGACAACACCGATAGGTAAAGAAACCACAATACCGACAATGGCAATAACTAAGGTTATTAAGAGCCCGCCCCATAAATGTGTTTCAACAATCGGTAAGCCAAATATGCCTCCGTAAAGGAGAAAGCCAGCAATGAATGGGTAAATGTTGACAAAAAATAGCCAGATCCATCCACGATAAGGTGTTTTTTCGTAAGCTAATAGCCCAATAAAAAGGGCTAATGTTGCGTAAAAAAGTTTAGGTCGCCACAGCTCTTCTGTTGGGTAAAAACCAAACATAAACTGATCAAAGCGGACGTTAATAAATGTCCAACACGCACCACTACTGGTACATGCATCACGGCTATCTCCTGTCCAGTCAGCATTAATAAATGCCCATTCAACGATGTACCAAATGCCTAAAATAGCAAAGTAACCTAAGATAAATGTCGCGATACTGCTGGTCAAAGAGGAAAATAAGTTGGTACGTAACCAGCCTATAACCCCTACTGTATTGGCTGGTGGTGGTAGATCGGGTTGAAATTGATGTTTATTCATAGTGATTACCTCTCCACCAACGCGACTTTCTTGTTATAGATATTCATCACCAAAGAGGTGAGTAGGCTTAACGTGAGATAGACAGCCATGGTCATTGCAATGATTTCAATAGCTTGACCAGTTTGGTTCAATGTTGTTCCTGCAAAGACAGAAATAAGATCGGGATAACCAATGGCCATTGCAAGTGATGAGTTTTTGGTTAAATTTAAATATTGACTAGTGAGTGGTGGAATAATGATACGCAGTGCTTGCGGTACAACGACAAGGCGTAAGGTTTTATTTCTCGATAACCCTAATGCTTCAGCGGCTTCGGTTTGACCATGACTGACTGCATTGATACCTGAACGAACAATTTCAGCAATAAATGAAGCGGTATAGATACTTAGTGCCAGCAAAAGGGCTGCAAGTTCAGGAAGGATCGTGATTCCGCCTTTAAAGTTAAAACCTTTAAGTTCTGGGTATTCCAATTCAATGGGCATACCTGTGACAAAAAAGGCGATCAGTGGTAAGCCTAAAACTAATCCTGTTACGGTTAATAATACGGGAAGTTGTTGACCTGTTTGTTGTTGTTTTTTCTTAGCATATTGATAAAAGAACAAAGAAATAACAATGGCAATAGCTAAACACCAGCCAACAATTTCAGAACCTGAACCGTATATTGGGTTGGGTATTGAGAGTCCGCGAATATTTAAAAAAACAGCTTCGCCTAAGCTGATGCTTTGTCGAGGAGAAGGAAGTGCTTGGAGTACAGCAAAGTACCAAAAAAAGATTTGAAGCAATAAAGGAATATTACGAAATACTTCAATGTAAACAGCGGCTAAACGGCTGATTAACCAGTTTGAAGATAGGCGAGCGACACCCATGATAAAGCCGATAATTGTAGCAAGGATAATCCCTAATGCTGCGACTAACGCAGTATTTAATAATCCGACAACAAAGGTTCGCCCATAGGTATAAGTTTCATCATAATCTATTAATGTTAATCCAATACCAAATCCTGCTTCTTGGCTAAGAAAGTCAAATCCAGTTGAGATACCACGAGACTCTAAATTGGTGAGGGCATTATTAACAATAGAGTAAAAAAAGAATACCAGTCCGATAACAGCAATAACTTGAAAAATAATAGCCCTAAAAGTAGGGTTATAAAAAATATTCTGTTTGGATTTTGGATTAGATACATCCGATGTATTTGGTGTAGGAGCCATACAACAACCTCAGTTCCTATTGAGATGTAAAATTAGGGACCCGTTACCGAATCCCTATATAGTGCTACGTTGTACTATTTTGTTAGTAAATGTCTTATACGAACGATTAACGAATTGGTGGTGCGTATTGGATACCACCGTTCGTCCAAAGTGCATTTAAACCACGTTTGATTTTAAGTGGTGAACCTTCACCAACAGTACGTTCAAAGCTCTCGCCGTAGTTACCCACTTGCTTGATGATCTGGTAGCCCCAATCATCTTTAAGCCCTAAACCTTTACCTTTTGGTCCATCTAAACCGATAAGACGACGAATGTTTGGATCTTTTGATTCTTTTGCTAATTTATCAACGTTAGCAGAGGTAACATTGAATTCTTCTGCATTGATCATTGTGAAGAGTGTCCAGCGAACAACGTTAAACCATTGGTCATCACCTTGACGTACCACTGGGCCTAAAGGCTCTTTAGAAATAATTTCTGGTAGTACAACGGCTGAACTTGGATCTTTTAAGTTTAAACGTAAAGCATATAGACCCGATTGATCTGTTGTTAATACATCACAACGGCCAGAATCAAAGCCTTTAGACGTTTGAGGTGCAGTATCAAATACAACAGGTTTATAGCTCATACCATTTACTCGGAAGTAATCAGCAAGGTTAAGCTCCGTTGTTGTACCTGATTGCACACAAACTGCTGCACCATCTAATTCTTTTGCGCTTTTTATGCCCATGTCTTTTTTCACCATGAAACCTTGACCGTCGTAATAGTTAACGCCAGTAAAGTTCAGACCTAATGATGTATCACGGTGAAGTGTCCATGTAGTATTACGTGATAAAACATCAATTTCACCAGACTGTAATGCGGTAAAGCGTTCTTTTGCTGTCAGTGGGATGTATTTAACTTTTGATTTATCACCAATGGTTGCTGCCGCAATAGCTTGACAGAATTCTACATCAAGGCCTTCCCATTGACCTTTTGCATTAGGATTTGAAAAACCAGGTAGACCTGCACTTACGCCACATTGGACATAACCTTGTTTCATCACTTTGTCTAACGTAGCTTCAGCATTGGCGTTTGCAGCAAAAAGGGCAGTTGAAGAGGCTAACGCCGCAAATACCACTGATAATTTATTAGCCATTTGTACCTTCCTTTGTTGGTCTTGATGTGAAATTAAAAATGCATCAGTTAATAATTTTAACAACATGTTAACAGTTGTTAATTATAGGAAGAGAAAAGAAAAGGTCTAGTGAGCAAAAAGATGTAGATCACGAAAAGCTAACAAGATGAAAATTAGAATAAAATAGTAATCATTACTATTTGTGACTAATTATTCACGGTGGTTGATTTTAAAAGTGTGGTATTAGTGATGATGATAATGACGATATATTGGTGTGTTTCTTGCGTTGTAGCTTTATTTAAACGGTTGTTTAAAGTTAATCATAATGAGGTATAAGTTGTAAGGCGAGGGGCTTTAAAATATTTAATGTGCATAAGTGTGATTTATTATGCATTGCGGTGGGTGTATTTAGTTGTAGTTAAAGTGTTCAGTGTTTTGTTTTATTTTGAATTTAAATATCGCATTAAATTAGTTAATAAAGCATTTAAGCCTTATATTTTTACATTACTTGGATTGTTATTGTTAATTTGTTAAAAGGTGGGAGATACTGTCTTACAAACAAGAAAGACTCAATAAAATTGAGTCTTCCTTAAGTGTTTTTTTGTTCGTTATGCGTTTGCAGCTTTTGCTGCCAGTGCGACTGAATCTACTTTTTTGGTCACAAAAGAAAGCACAACGGCAACACCAAGCATAATAGAACACACACTATATGCCAGTGTATATGTGCCTGTAGTATCAACAGCGAACGCAGCTACAACGGGACCAATGAAGCCACTTACGCCCCAAGCGGTGTAAAGTACGCCATAGTTTGCCCCATAGTTTTTCAAGCCATAGAAATCAGCAATGATGGATGGGAATACAGCAAGTAGTGTACCGTAACCAATACCTGCAACAGCGGCACCAATAATTAATGTGAAATCAGACGTAAACGTTGCGAACATAACCATGTTTATTGCTTGCATAATAAAGGCAATCATCAGTGTTTTAATGCCACCGATCTTGTCAGATAAAATACCAGCAGCTACACGACCACCAGAGTTGAATATTGCTAATATAACAACTAAGTATGCTGCATCAGCGATGTTTGCTTGCGTTGCTGCAATAGAAGTGATGTTACCAATGATCATCAAACCTGATGCAGAAGCAAATGCATACATTACCCATAGAGAGTAAAACTGTGGTGTTTTTAACATGGAACGCCAGTTTAGGTCAGCAACATTACCTGATTTATTATTTACGTCATAACCTGCAGGTACCTCTGGTGTATAGCCTGCTGGTGGATTGTTAATAGTACAAGCAAGTGGCACTGCAATAACAAGTACTGCAATACCTAAAACTAAAAAGCTAGTGTTAATGCCAACTTCTTTAATTAGGAAAGATGTTAGTGGGGCTAGGTATACAGCTGCTAAACCAAAGCCTGCTGCAATTAAACCGTTGACAAGGCCTTTCTTTGAAGGGTGGAACCATTTCATTGCAGAAGGGCTTAAGCATGCGTAGCCAAAACCGATACCACTACCCGTTAAGATACCGAATGTTATGATCAGTAGCATAGGAGAGGTGGCAAAACTTGAAATGATCATGCCTAGGCCAACCATCACTGTACCTAAAATGAGTACACGTCGTGGACCCATACGGTCTTGAAGAATACCTGCTACTAATAATGATAATGAGAAGGTAATAATCGCAACAGTGTAGGGTAGTGAAGCGTCGGCATTTGACCAGCCTAAATCAACAACAAGTGCTTTTTTGAAAACACTCCATGCGTAAAGAATACCCATACACAAATTAATGCAGAATCCAGCAAGTAAGATCTGCATTGCTCTATCAAATTTTTTCATACTTCTCTCAATTAAGACGATGTTAGCAAATCACTTTGCCAACGAAAATAATGTTATATCTAAATGGGTTTTTTAAAGTGCGCGAATCTTATCAAGATTATTTAAATTTAAAATTGGCTAGAAATTGTTTGTTACAAATGAGATGAAAGTATGAAAGTTAGAGTGTAACTGAATTTGAATGGCGCTTTTAATTAAGGCGGATGTAACTGAGTTGTTATTTGTTTGAGGTAATGTTGAGTATTAAAAAGGAATTATAGTAATAAAGGGAAAAGATCACTCTTTTCCCTTTATACAGTATTAAGTGTTATTACTTAAATTAGTGTCCAAGGAAACTAATATAGCCTTGTAGAACAAGAAGGTTAGTAATATCAATAAAGAAAGCACCTACAATAGGTACAACCATAAATGCTTGTGGTGATGGTCCATTTCGAGATACAAGCGCACCCATATTCATTACAGCTGTTGGTGTTGCACCCATACCAAAACCACAGTGACCACCTGCAATAATTGCTGCATCGTAATTCTTACCCATTACGCGGAAAGTAACGAAATAAGTAAATAGAGCGAGCACAATGGTTTGTACTACAAGAATAACCAGCATAGGTAAAGCAAGATCCATTAATTCCCATAAATGTAGGCTCATAAGTGCCATAGCAAGGAATAAAGATAATGAAATAGTACCTAAGGCATCAACGGTTTCCTTATTGATTTTGTAGCACTTAGTACCCTCACAAACGTTAGTAATGAAGACACCAATGAAAAGTGCGTATACAAACTCAGGAATACGAAGCGCATTAATACCGAAGCTATCAACAAACTCTTTTGCATGTGATGCACCAGCAACGCAGACAAGAAGAATAAATAGCACTTCAATCGTATTCTTTGAGGTAATACGATCTTCTTCTTTATCGCTGTATGTTACAAGATCTGGATGATCAATGTGGTGATTACCACTTTCACCAAAGTCTGATTTTAGATTGTATTTATTAATAAGACGCTGAGCAACAGGGCCTCCAATAATACCACCCATCACTAAACCAAACGTTGCACACGCCATCGACAATTCAAGCGTGTTTAAGCCATAGTCAGTCGAGAAGGTTTGCGCCCAAGCTGCACCTGTACCATGACCACCCGATAATGTAATCGAGCCAACAACAAGTCCCAGAAGCGGATCAAGACCAAGCAGCTTACTTAAGCTAACACCAACGGCATTTTGAATAACGATAAATACTGTTGCTAGTGCTAAGAATAAGAATACGCGTGATCCACCTTTAGCCAATAGTTTGTAGCTAGCAGCAAGACCGACTGTTGCAAAAAACATTTCCATTAACGCATTTTTCATACTTAGCTTGAAGCTAATATCAAACCCATGGAAATGAAAAATTGTGATAATAACAGCAACAACCAAGCCACCAACAATCGGCTCTGGAATGTTATATTTTCTTAAAATCGAAACTTTACTATTAATAAAGTAACCTAGAAAAAGCACGATTATTGCTATGAGCAATGATTCGAGCTCATTAATTTGAATAGTTGTGTTCATCGATAATCTTCTATTGTACTTCTTTGATGCTAATTTTAACGTTTAAAAGGTATTCTTACCATATTGCTATTCATTTTATAATGTAGTAGCTAATTAAGCTTTAAGTAGTGATATTGTATCAAATATCGAATATACCCACTTTAAAAAGTAAACAAAGTAACATTTTGGTGTTTTTATTGTTGTTTGGTTGTTTTATTTTTATGTATCAATGGTTGTTATTTTTCATGAGTGAAAACTGCAAATAAAATTTACATAAATATTATCTTTTAAATTTAAATCTTTTGATAAAACAGGTGGTTATTGGCTTATCATTGTCTAAATCAATAGGCTGGGTCATATTTATAACGAAATATGCACTGTAATACGAAGGTTAAAATGCAATTTAAGTTGTTATGAATGCAATTGAAAAAAAACGCAATTTTCTCACAATATAAGATTGGTTGTTTTTCGAACTAATTTTTTTGAATTTATTTGGATAAAAAATTCAAAAAACGGGATGATTTACACTTTAATAGTATTGAATGCTGTAATTTGTGCTTGTTTTTTGAGTTATTTTTATCAATGCTAAAAGTTATTGTAATTTTATTTGGTTTTTGACAATAAGAAAAAAGGAAGCCGTTGTGATAGCTTCCTTTTGATCAATGAAGATAAGATCAGTTACTGTATTTTTTTAGTTTTAGATCTTTTTTAAGCTGCTGAATATAAGCGATACGGTCAGGATCTGCTGGTCTTGCTTGTAATTTATTGTTTTCTAATGTTTGTGCTTCATCTGGTAAGACACAACGACCACTTACTCTTTCATGGTGTTGTTTGGTTTCAAATTCAGCACGCTTTGCAGCTAATTCTTGTTCACGAGCCATCGACTCACGGGCTTTACTTTGATCCGTTGCATCGACAACGACATAGCTATTACGTTTTTGCTGCCGTTGCTGGGCTGTGCCACCGAATTGCTCTCGCTGCTTGATAAAGTTATTTAAATGGTCATCAAAGCTCATCAACGCATCCTACATAAACAATTCTATTACCATAATGATAAGACACATTGAGAATGATGAGAACCTTGTTTTAATTTAAAATTGGTCTTATTGCATTTGCCGTCAAATATTTGTTCTCAAAAGCTGATAATGGCAACGGTTTGTCAAAATAATACCCTTGCAATTCTTCCACACCGAGAGATTCTAAGAATTTAAGTTGATCTTTCGTTTCAACACCTTCTGCGACAATTGTTAAATCTAAATTATGAGCAAGTTCAATGATAGATCGACAAATCGTAATACTGTCTTTGTTAAAAGGTAAGTCTTTGATGAACTCTCTATCAACTTTTAAGATATTAATAGGGAAGCGCGAAAGATAAGCGAGGGAGGAATAACCTGTTCCGAAATCATCAATAGCGATTTTAATACCAAGTTCACGTAAAGACTGAAGCTGTTTTAAAGCAAAATTAACATCACACATCAGTACGCTTTCTGTTAATTCAAGCTCGATAAAACGAGGGTTACAGCCTGTATTTTTAATTGAGTGTGTAATCGTTTCAACTAAGTCAGCCTCTAATAACTGTCTTGCTGAAATATTTATTGCAATATCAAAGTAATATCCTTTATCTTGCCACGTTTTTAATTGAAGGCAGGCTTGATTTATCAGATACCGTCCAGCATCGATAATGAGTTCTGATGATTCTAAAACAGGAATAACATCAATAGGTGAACGGTATTCTCCTTTGTTGTTTTTCCAACGTAGTAGGGCTTCAACACCGCATAAGGAATGTGTATTGGCATTCACTTTAGGTTGATAGAAGTATTCGTATTGATCACTACCAACGGATTTTCGTAAGTCAGATTCAAGTATTAAACGTTGAATATTTTCTGCTTCCATTGATTCAGTGAAATAGCAGTAGTTACTTCCTGCCAATCCCTTAGCACGATATAGAGCAATATGTGCATATTTTTGTATCAGCTTGGGATCTGCTTCTGCATCTGTACTTAATGCAATACCAATGTTAGTTGAAATAGAAAGAACCTGGCTATCAATAGACAATGGCGCATTAGTGTTTTTTAGTAATCGCTCAGCCAATTGTGTGATTGTTTGTATATCGTGAAATGATCTTATTAATATGCCAAATTCATCACTATCGATACGAGCTAAAACATCTGTTTCACGTAAATTAGATTTAATTCGCTTTGATACGATCAAGAGGATTTTTTCGATATCTTCATTACTCATGGATTCATGAAGTTGTTTAGTTAATTCTAAATCAATCACTATGATAGCAATTTGAGCCTGATGTTTGATGGCTTCTTGCATGCTGTGAGCAATATCCTGTGTAAACATCGTTCTGTTTGGTAACTGAGTTAATGCGTCATAGTGTGCGAGACGGTGTAATCTGTTCTCATAACTGACTCTATCTGTTATATCTTTACTCGTTGCGATGTAGTTACAAATATTGCCATCATCACCACGAATAGGTGAAATGGTATAATCCATATAGGTTATATTATTATCATTATTTTTAGTAATAACATGTCGAATTGATTGCCCTGATACCAATTTACTAATGATTTCATCTCGTTCGCTCTCATTATCAATATAGTCATCAAAGCATATTGAACTGTGATTACCGATAAGTTGATTTATAGGTTTATTACTCATTTTCACGTAAGCGCTGTTTACGTATTGAATAAAGCCATTCTTATCAGTAATGATAACGGATTCTGTACTTTGTTCTGCTGCTCGAGATAAGGCTTGTAATTTTTTTTCGCGATTAACCCAATAGGTTACGTCAGCAATATGAAGTAAAATATTATCTTCAATATTATTAACTTGTTTAGTGGCAATGACTTCTAAATGTTTAGAGCGCTTATATTTTAGTTTTATATGGGTTTTCAAATGCTCTGTATTAGGTAATTGATCGATAGTATTGAGTAAGGTTGTTAGCTCATCTTGTATTTGTTGGGAATTGAAAAGACTAATCAGCGGTTGATGTAAAGCACGGGAGTGAATATTCAGAATTTTAAAAGCAGCATCATTAATCGCTGTAATCACTCTATTTTTATTCAGGACAACAATACCATCTTCGCTATTCTTAATAATTGCAGCATATCTATTAAGGTGATCATCACGCTGTTGTCGTAATGTTTGTTCATTTTTATGGTTTTTAACCAAGCGATATATCAGTGCGATTGAGCTGACAATTAAAATAAAGAAAGTAATATAAATTGCAGCTAAACGTATACGAGTAAAGTTTGAAAAATAGAGATCGTTAAGTGCTTTATTTAAATTTAAGGATGAAATTAATACCCATTCTGAACTACTTTTATCTATGTTCTTACTCAGGTTCATATTTTCAAAAATCACGGGGGTATAAGTGTATAGATAGTCGCCAATGATTGTTTGCCCTTTATTTAATCGCTTTATTGTATTCCACAAGTAAGGGTAGGACACAGAAAATAGTACACTACTATCGCTATGGCTATTATGTTGTTGCTGATTCAGTGACTGTTGATAATAGGGTTGAGTGATCCATTTTGCGTCATTATCAATAATAAAACTGGCTCGTTCTTTACTGTTTGTTACATTGTTAATTGGTAGTTGGTGGTAATCTAATTGAATGACCCAGTGGCTATGTGTGAGTTTTAAATGCTGATAAAAGGATATTTTATTATTAGACTTAATAATATAAGTCATTTTATTTTTAAGTGAAAAGGTATGATCGATATTTCGTAACTCTTGTGGGTCATTAATTAATTTACTGTAATCAATAGAAAAGCCATCTTTACCTTTTTGTAGGAGAAGAACCTGAGTATTTTTATAATCAATTAACCTTATTGAGTCATAAAGCTCTGAATTAACAAGAATAGTTTTAAATTGCTTTAGTACATTGGCTTTTTCTAAAACTCGCAATGGTTCATGAAGCGGTTCTTGCTGTAATTGATAAGTTAAGCTATTTAAATCTTGAGTGACAGTATTGAGATGTAAATTAGTAATTTGTACAAAAGATTCTAATTGACTGAGTTCGTTTTCTTTAATGTGCTCGGTAAGCTGAATACTGTCTTTTTGGTAAAAATAGAGACTTAAAATAGTCACCATAGCTACCAATGGTACTAAAATGGCAAGAAGATACGGCTTTAACCCATTCACATAAACACCTTAATATGAATCTATAGACATACAGATAATAAGTTTATGCTAAACGGTTCATATAGTTAAGAGTAAATGACGAAAAACGTGATGAGGTAAATATTTCAAACTACCGGTAGTATATGGTTGTATCTGTTAATTTTAGAAATAAGTTTCGTGAAAGTGTAAATTATGGATTTTTTCACTAAAACCTTATTTTATATTGCTATAAAACCGATTTAACTGCTCAATAATAGAAGATTTTCCCTCGTAATTAAAAATTGTTTTTACAGTATGATCTGGCACTTCAAAAATATGCTTAATAGCATCTGCACTTTCGTTAGAAATACCATTGATACGATACTCTAAACGTTGATGAATTAATGAGTCTGTTGCGGTGACATAAATCATATCGATATCTGTGATATTTTGACGTAGAAAATCACGATGTTGCTTTTTATAAGCACCTTGCGTTACCACTACACGAGGATAAAGAGTACGGAAGTGATTTACTTTTTGGCTAATACGAATAAAAAAGTCATCTCTCATCGCATCAGTAAAAGGCTTGTTTGCACGGATGACTTCACGCATTTCATCAGTTAAATCATCATCGGCATGGTAAACGAACCAATCGTCATGAGCACCAATTACATCGCCGACATAAGATTTACCGGCACCAGAAAGACCAAATAAAAATAGGACTGATGGTGCATGGGTTAGTTGAAGACGATGACTCATTTTATATTCTCATTCTAGAGGTTAAATACACTTCAGCTGGTATAAAGAATCGAGTTAAATCAACTGAGGCGGTAATGTGCCAAATTATTCGAGCTGAGAATAGTAGAATATGCATATAAAGTGAATTTGAGATAAGAATGTGCGCTAACTGAATGTTTTGTAGACGCTCAGCGCAGTAAAGACATTAGAAGTGTGAACTGTGAGATTAATTGACTATTGCTATTCGTGATAAGTAGTGATCGGGATTTTTATACATTTAGTCTCATTTTGTGTGACAATAAAGAAATTCGATTTTATTTTTTATTAAGAGTATTGGATGCAAACTATTTTAATCGTGATCAATGACGCTCCTTATGGCTCTGAGCGACCGTTTAATGCATTACGCTTAGCAATTAAACTTAATGAACAGGAAGAACAACCTGTAAGTCTCAAATTGTTTTTAATGTCTGATGCTGTGATGTGTGCGATGAAACAACAGAATCCGGTTGAAGGTTATGATATTCAACAGATGCTTGAAATTCTTATTGCACAGGGGAGTGAGGTCAAGTTGTGCAAAACGTGTTGTTGCGCGCGTGGACTATCGGAATCGTTACTTATAGAAGATTGTGCAATAGGAACATTAGATGATTTAGCAAGTTGGACATTAAATGCAGAAAAAGTATTAACGTTTTAATCATTGTGCTCTGTGATCTAACTTTAGAGAAAATGGTTATTTTTGTACAGAAATCACAGAAAGCAAAAGAACTCAGCTACTACGTGTATTTATTATCAAAAAGCCGATCAAGCTAAGAGTTATCTTAGTTATATATGCTAGTGTCATTAAGTAAACTATTCATATATAGGAGATAAACTGTGCCGCATTGCATTATTGAATATGCCAAGGATCTTGAAACAGAGATTAATTTAAATGAATTAATGGCAACAACACATTACGCAACGTTTAGTTCAGGGCTTTTTGATGAAGAAGATATAAAAACTCGTGCTATACCTTATGAATTATATCGAACAGGGACAACAGAAAAGCCTTTTGTTCATATTACCGTAAGGGTACTTCCAGGTAGAGATCCGAAACAAAAAGATAATTTATCTGAAGTTATTTTGCATCAAGTAGCAGCAATGTTTCACAATGATATTTGTGTCACTGTAGAGATTGAAGATATTAATCAACAATCTTATCGCAAATACGTTATATAAAAATGCAAATATTTTTGCTTTAAATTATCAATAAAAGTAATAAATCAATGTTCAAATAAAAAATATTTGCACTCACTCGCATTTTCTGTTGATATATATGCAGATAATGTGGATTAGGATTAGATGATGCATAAGAAAATTTTGTTAATTGCTTTAAGCTCAGTAGCATTAGTTGCATGTAACTCTGCGAAAGAGGTAACTTCGAACGAGGCGAATATGCAAGAAAGTTGTCATTTTTCCCAAGCTGTCGTTGGTGGTTGGGCAGAAGGTGATGTAACACCTGAAGTGGAACAAGCAGCAAAAGCAGCCGTTAAAGCTATTTCTGGTGATCGTCAGCTAGGCAAGATCTATCATGTAAGACAGCAAGTTGTTGCTGGTATGAATTACTCAATTACATTTAGCATTGAAAATGGTGATTACTACAATGCTATTGTTTTCCGTAGTTTACAGAATACTTATGATGTTAAAGAAGTAAAACAAGTGCCATCAGCCGTTTCTAACTGTGATGTTCATAAGTAACTAAAATATTAAGTTATCATTGAAATTATAAAACGCTATTATTGAGTAATCAGTAATAGCGTTTTTTGTTTGAATAGTCGAAGAAGAATCAGAAGAGACGATATATGCATGTTGTAGGTCAGTGTTATCAAGATGAAAGCTTTTCTCAACAAGAATTGTCTGAATTTATTTTTGAGAATTGTCAGTTCTATCGTTGCGATTTCTCACGTGCAAATTTAGTTGAAGCGAATTTTATTAACTGTAATTTTATTAATGCGGGAGATGATAAAGGCTGTGATTTTTCATATTCAAAACTTAAAGATGCAAGTTTTAAGCAGTGTAACCTGTCGATGGCAAGTTTTCGTAATGCACAATGTTTTGGCATAGAGATGCGACAATCTAATCTTCAAGGTGCCGATTTTCAATATGCTTCTTTTTCAAATTATATTACCCATAGTACCTTTTTTAGCTCTGCATTTATAACGGGCTGCAATTTACGTTACAGCAATTTCGAAGATGTGAAATTAGAGCAATGTGAATTGTTTGAAAACCGATGGAACGGGGCGAATTTGTTGGCAACATCGTTTAAAGGCTCAGACTTAAGTCGTGGTGAGTTTTCTTCTGAACAGTGGCGTCAATGTCTTGTAGAAGACGCAGATCTTTGCCATGTTGATTTAGAGGGGGTAGATATTCGACGTGTTAATTTAAGTGGTGTAAAAATTTGCGATTGGCAACAAGAGCAATTATTAAGTCAACTTGGCATTATTGTGCTTTAGTACTGTATAAAAAGGTCGGTATTATTGAAAGAAATAATACCGACAAACAATGTTATTGCTTACCATTCACCTTGGTTTTGCATCGATGCCCAAGGTTCAGCTGCTTCTAGTGCGTCGCCTTTTTGTAGTAGTTCAATTGAAATACCATCAGGTGAGCGAACAAATGCCATGTGTCCATCACGGGGTGGACGATTAATGACAACACCATTATTTTGTAAATGAGTACATAAATCGTAAATATTATCGACGGCAAAAGCGAGGTGACCAAAATTACGGCCACCAGTGTAAGATTCTGGATCCCAGTTATATGTCAATTCTAATAAAGGCGATTGTGTTTCTTTTGCTGTTTCTGCCTGATTAGGTGCAGCTAAAAATACCAGTGTAAAACGTCCACGTTCGCTTTCTTTTCGTCGAATCTCTACCAGACCAAGCTTATTACAGTAAAAATCCAGTGAAGCATCTAAGTTGCTCACTCGTACCATGGTATGTAAGTATTCCATTCTATTTCCTAACTTTTATACAAAAAAATCCCCGTTGTATTAATACGTAGCATAAAGCAATTGAGTATTAAAACGAACGGGGATTATTAGATTTTATGAGCTAATATTAGTTGTATATTTATGCTGTTGCCGCTTGTTGGTGTTTCTTATGACGACGTAGGTGAATTGTACAACATGCTAAGAACCATACAGAGCTAACAGCGATACCTGCAATTGTTGAAGATAAGATACCCATTGCTAAGTAACCTAATAATGCGCCAATAGCGACAGTTAATGCATAAGGAAGTTGGGTCATTACGTGATCCATATGGTGACTACCAGCGCCTGTTGCAGACAAGATACTTGTACTTGAAATAGGTGAGCTGTGATCACCAAATACAGAGCCTGCAAGTACTGCAGATAACATTGGCATTAATAGGTGAGCATCACTTGCTACCGCCATATCACCAGCAAGCGGTAACATGATACCGAATGTGCCCCAACTTGTACCTGTTGCAAATGACATTGCACATGAAAGAATGAAGACTAAAGCTGGCAGTAATTCCGTTGGGAAACCACCTTTTGTTAAAGAGGCTAGATATTGGCCTGTTGACATATCACTCACAACAGTACCAATAGTCCATGCAAACAATAGGATGATAATTGCAGGTATCATTGCTTGCACACCTTGAGGTGCTGCAGTTAACCAAGTCTTACGTGGCAGCTTTAAACGTAAAGCCAGTAGAATAGAAACAGCTAGACTACATAAAGACGCATTAACTAATGAAGCACCTAGATCGGTATGCTCTAAAGAAGCAATCAAGCTAAAAGCCTCACCTTTTGCGCTTAATACTTCAGCACCACTGATGATCATAAAGATAACGCTTGAAACAGTCAGTGTTAGAATAGGCAATACCATATCAATCATAGTGCCTTGGCCTTCAGACTCAGTAGTGATCTCTAAACCTTTAGGGTGGCCTTTAGATTCATCCCACAGCTTACCTTCTTCTGCCCATGCTTCGTGTTGACGCATTGGACCAATATTAAGTTGGAAGAAAATAACAACGATAACCATTAATAGCGTGAATACAGCATACAAGTTCATTGGGATCATTTGAACAAACAATGAAATAGCACTGATATCTGTAATGTGGTTGGTTACTAAAATACCGCTAAGAATAGCAATAATGTAAGCACCCCAAGAAGAAATTGGCGTGATAACACAAACAGGTGCAGCCGTTGAATCAAGTAAGTAGGCAAGTTTTGCACGCGAGATATTGAAGCGATCTGTCACTGGGCGACAAATAGGCCCCACAGATAAGCTATGGAAAAAGTCATCAATAAAAAAAGCAAAAACCATTAAACCCGTTAGCATATTTGCGCTACGACGATCTTTACAGCGGCGAACACCCCATTCAGCAAATGCTTTAGTTGCACCAGTCGCTGTCATTAAGCTGATCAAACCACCAAGCAAAAGCATAAAGATGATCATATTAACGTTACCGCTATTAACAGCACCGTCTGCCCAAACAAGGCCTACAACTTTATTTACGATATATTGAAGCGCCGCTAAAGGACTGTAATCATTAAGAAGGATTGCGCCTGCAACAATACCAAGGCCAAGTGATAACAATACACGTCGTGTAGTGATTGCTAAAACAACCGCCAGCAAGGGTGGTACAACAGATAGCAGGGAGTCAGAATATTGAACTAGATTCATGGATCTCTTAAACACCTATATTAGGTGGAGATCTACCGAAAGGATAGAGAAACAGATTTCAGGAGAAAAAAACTTCTTCGTATCCCTTAGGGTAGCGCTCCATAGACAAAATAACTATGGCAGTTCTGCACTTATTTAATGCAGACCCAGCGATTGTTGACGACACAACAAACACTTCGGCGCCGACTCCTTTCCCCAGACTTCAAAGGTGTCACCCTCCATCTGGATACTTTTAGGCAGCGCGCCTCTACTCAAAGGATTGAAATTTGATGATACCTATTAATTTTGCTGAGGCAATAAAAAGCAGACAAAAAATGCATATTAATTGTAAACATTGTTATTTTTGATGGCATGTTAACCAATTGGTGATGTTACATGCCATTTAGATAAATGCTTATTCTGTTACGCTATTTGGTTGGTTTTGTGTCGGCGGTGTCATTGAATGAATATTTCCAGCGTAGCCACCTTTAATTAAATCTTTTCTTACCCCAGCCACTTCTTCTAGGGTCACAGGTACAGTTCTATCACCTAACTTATTACGGACAAAGCTAATTAACTTCGCGAGGTTGGCATCACTGATCACCGAGTTAAAGCTACTCATCGGCATAAAGTTACTGTCTTGTTCCATGAAGTTTGGCGATAAACCACGAATGGTAACTGCAATGGTATCGTAAGGATCACTGTGCATAATTATCCCATTGTTAAGCAGTGTTGGGGCAATCCCTTTTCTACCTTTACCGTCTTTACCATGGCATGCACCACAGGTTTGAACATACAAACCATATAGTTTGGCTTCGTTTTCAGGATCGTTGCTACTTAACGGTTTTAGCTCAACGGTTTGAATATCAACATTGGCTGGCACCAAGTCACCAAAACCGGGTGGGTTGAGCTGTGGAACCGATCTATCTAACTCGTTATATTTATCGCCAGTGATCAAGTATTCCGAAATGGCTGCGACGTCTTGTTCTGTCAAGAAACGGGTACTGTTTTGTACCACTTCCGCCATGCCGCCAAATGCGGTTCCTTTATCTGAATGGCCTGTTTTCAAAAAGTCGGTTAGTGTTTTTACATCCCAACGATCTTGATATAGTTCTGTTGCGGTAATATTCGGGGCTTTCCAACCATCAATTAAGTTACCTTGGAAGAGCTCTTTTTCTATCAAGGCTTGTGCAACATTACGTGGAGTATGACATTCCGAACAGTGGCCTAACCCCATGGTTAAATATTTACCCCGTTTCCATTGTTCGGTGGCATCTTCTGGGTATTGCAAAGGGTCGGTATTAAGAAAGGCAATATTCCAACCAAGTAGTCCTAAGCGGATATTACTTGGGAACATCATCTTGTTTTCTTCATTACGAGTATTCACAAAATTAAGCGATTGCATATAAGCCCAAAGTGCTTGGGTGTCTTCATCTGTCACATACTGATAAGACGAGTAGGGCATAGCTGGATAAAGGTAACCATGCTTGCCTTTTCCTTTATGTAGCGCATCGTAAAATTCATCGTAGGTGTAATCCCCAATACCATAGGTTGGATGCGCTGAAATATTGGTTGAATAAAGCGTACCAAATGGCGTTAAAAATCCTAAACCGCCGCCAAACGGTTCGCCACCTTCACCAGTGTGACAAGCAATACAGTCTCCTGCATAAGCAAGGTATTGTCCTTTACTGACCATATTCGGATCAAGCGCTGCGAGTTTCTCGTTTTGTCTATTACCTTGATGACGAATATAAGCGCCTAATGCTTGAATTTCGCTATCGCTGAGTTGCTCTTCAAAAGCAGGCATAAGATTATTTAAGCCATATTTTACCGTTGAAATAATACCTTCAACGCTGCCATCGTGAAGCCAGATATTATCGGTTAGATTTGGCGCACCAATTGCAGTATTACCTTTTGCATTACTGCCATGACAAGCCGTACAGTTAGCATCAAATACGGTTTTACCGAGCTCAAGCTTGACCGCTGGCTCTGAGATAATGCGGTTTTTTTCAAGTGAAGCTACATAATATGAAACATTCTCAATTTCTTCTTCAGTCAGAATATCTTTCCAACCAGCCATGACCCCGTTACGACCTTTAACAATTGAATGATGGATTGCCTCATCACTGCCACCATAAAGCCAAACGGTATCACTTAAATTAGGGAAATGAAGCTGACCTTGTGCTTGATTTAAATGGCAAGCCGCACAATGGGTTTGAAATAAAGCACGACCCGCGACCACAATTTCAGGTGAAGTACTTAATGCTTGAAATGATGTATCTCCATTAGGCACTTGGCTAATTTGCTTGGTTAACGAGGTGGGAGAGGTTGAAGCAGCTTCACTACTTGATTGCCACTTCATAAGTCCTTGCCAGTTTCCCATGCCAGGGTAGAGCACCAAAAAAACGGCAGCAATAATGAAAGCGAGAAGATAAGAAAGGAGTAAAAGGTTTGGTACGGCGGCATCGTTTTCATCAATACCATCGAAGCTATCGACGGTTCGATTAGCGTTGGCTGCACTGTTTTTCTTCCAGTAGTACGCAACAACGACGATCATAATTGCGAGAAAAATAAGGGTTAGGATAATGACCCAACCACTCCAAAAAGTACTCATGGTCGTACTCCTTGATCTTGTCCCAGACTTTGTAAATAGGCGATTAATGCCTGTGCCTTGGTTTTACCTTTTACTTCTAATCGTGCCTGTTTAATTTCCTTATCAGTGTAAGGAACACCAAGGGTGCGTAATGCAATCAGTTTTGCATCAATATCTTCACCATCGAGTACTTGCTCAAACAGCCAAGGGTAAGAGGGCATAATCGACGTAGGTACAACATCGCGGGGATTTCTTAGGTGGATGATGTGCCATTGATCTGAATATTTACGACCTAAATTGGTGAGATCAGGTCCAGTACGTTTTGAACCCCATAAATTGGGATGTTCATAAATATCGTCACTTTCTCGGCTATATCGTCCATAACGTTTAATTTCTGCATTTAAAGGACGAACCATCATGGTATGGCAAGTATGACAACCTTCACTGATATAAATATCGCGACCAGAGACCTCTAACGCAGTTAATGGCTTCGCGCTTGATTCAGCAATTAACTTATCTTGGTAAAAAAAAGCAGGAAGTACCCATACTAAGAACGAAAAGGCAGCAACCAAAGTTGTTGCAACAATGAGGATCACGACAGATGAGGTAAAGTCTTTATTAATCATAAGTATCTACCTTTTCTGTTGCTACATTTCGGTGCTTATCCGATTGAGGCTTTGGCTGTTTTAGCGTTCTGTATAGGTTATAAATCATTAATATCAGACCTAATACAAATAACGCACCACCGATAAAGCGAACTAACATCCACGGCGCACTGAAGTTCATCGCTTCGACAAAACTATAGCTAAGCGAGCCATTAGGATCTTCTTTTAACCACATATAGCCTTGTCCAATCCCAGCAATCCACAGTGCAACGGCATAAAGTGCAATCCCAATATGCGCAAACCAGAAATGCCATTTAACTAAACGGTTTGACCACAATTTTTCGTGACCAAATAAACGAGGGATAAAGTAATAAAATACGGCAATGGCAGACATGCCAACCCAACCCAAGGCGCCTGAATGCACATGGCCGATGATCCAATCGGTATTATGAGCAATCATGTTAAACCAGCGAATGGCTAATAATGGTCCTTCAAAAGTCGCTAACGCGTAGTAAACAATGGCAGAGAAGAAAAACCACATAATGTAATCGTGCTTTAGTTTCTGCTTATTGTTAAGCAAGGTCATGATGCTGTTAAACGCGCCCCCCCAAGAGGGAAGCCATAAAATTAACGACATCACAATACCAAGATTTTGTAACCAATCTGGGACAGAAGAATAAATAAGATGGTGTGTACCTGCCCAAGTATAAAAGCCGACTAAGCCCCAAAAGTGAATAACAGATAAGCGGTAAGAATAAATAGGGCGCTCAGCAATTTTGGGGATGAAATAGTAGTTCATACCAATGACGCCAGCGGTTAATAAAAAACCAACCGCATTATGTCCCCACCACCATTGCACGATGGCATCTTCAGCTCCTGAGTAAATAGAGTAAGATTTCCACATCGTGACAGGTAATTCGAGGTTGTTAGCAATAAAAATCATCGCAATAACAATAATAAACGCGCCGTAAAACCAGTTAGCAACAAAAATATGATGAACGGTACGTTTGGCAACTGTCATAAAAAACACAATGGCGTATATCACCCAGATGACAGCAATCAAGATATCAATCGGCCATTCAAGTTCAGCATATTCTTTTGAGGTAGTAAAACCTAACGGTAGGGTAATAAGAGCGAGAATAAGGATAAATTGCCATCCCCAAAAGACAGACCAAGCAGCAGTGTTGTTATATAGCGGGGTTTTACAGGTACGTTGGACAATATAAAAGGATGTTCCCATTAAAAGATTAACGACAAAGCCAAAAATGACGCCATTAGTATGCAATGGACGAAGACGACCAAATTGAAAGTATTCAGAATCGAGGTTAAGAGCAGGCCAATAAAGTTGCGCAGCTAAAATAACACCAATTAACATACCGATGAACGCCCAACAAACACTAGCGATCATAAAGTACTTAACGATTTTATAATTATACTGAGTATCCATCGTCATAACCTTAGCAAGTAATGCCGTTTATTGTGATTGATGGCTGGTATCTGTTTTTACGGTACTGAAGTAATACGCGAGATCCTTCATATCTTGATCACTTAAATCTTTTGCATAACCCTGCATTAATATAGCTAAACCATCAACACGTTGATTTTGTTTGTAAGCTTTAAGTGCAGCAACCAAATATTGTTGCTTTTGGCCTTGTAAGTTGGGATAAGTTCCCGTTGCTGAAATACCATCGACACCATGACATGTGATGCAAACAAGCGCTTTTTGTTTACCTATTTCAAATTGCTGTTTAGGCGTCATTTCGTCAGCAGAAGAAACGAGGGGAATGGTAAGTAAAACGACAAACAAAAAACGCTGAATGAATAGGATTAAAGACATGCTTGTCTCCCTTTAAATTCTATTTATAGAAGTCGCAATATAAATACATAATTATAAAGATAGATGTTTTTGGATTTTATCAATGTCTGTTTTTAACATTGCCTTAAAAAAAGAATACTCCTTGCTGTATTTATTACTGTCTGCAGGATGCTGACAATACTATGACTGTTTTTAGTGATTTTTTGGTATTTATTAAAATTGTTAATGAGAACTATTTTCGTTACCGTTGACGCTCATAAACAAGGAGTATACTAATGTTCACATGTCGACCATCGTTATGGATGTCTACGTATCAATTTATGTTCTGGTTTTCTTACGGCGTATATTTGCCGTTTAGAGGGCTATGGCTTGAAAAATTAGGCATTTCAGATGCTGATGTTGGAATGTTAGTTGGATTTGGTTTAGCCGCACGTTGTGTGATTAATTTTACGTTAACGCCTTTTTTCCACAAAGTCGGACATCTTATTCCATTTCTTCGTTGGTCGATGTTTTTAAGCTTACTTGGCTTTATTGCATTCATTTGGTTAGGAACAATTACGCCATCTTTCTGGGTACTTGCTTTATTGTTAGTGATTTTCAACTTAGCAATCGGCCCTGCTGTTGCGATCTCTGATGCAATTTCTAATCATTATGCGCGTGATAATCGGCTTGATTATGGTTATACACGCTTATGGGGAGCGGTAGCATTAACTGTAGCTTCGGCGTGTATGGGGTGGGTTATTCAACATTATGGTGTAAGTGCAGTTCCTGTTATGGGCGCGGTCGGTCTAGGTGCAACATTGATTGGTACCTTAATGAAGCCCAGTATCCCTATGGTATGTCATCATAATGAAGAAGATAAAAAACCTAGTATTTTTAAAGTGTTATGTTGCAAAGAAACATTAGTGTTCTTATTGGTTGCTTCATTGTTAGAGGGGAGTCATGGCGGGTATTATTTCTTTAGTACAGTGTATTGGGCTGATAAAGGATTAGATTCAGACACTATTGGCTACTTATGGAGCCTATCAACTATTTCTGTCATTGTCTTTTATTTGGTAAGCCGTAAAGCGTTTTCTAGCTGGAAAGTCTCTACGTTGTTTAGATTAGCCGCTGTTGCTGTCGTTATTCGTTGGGGGTTAATGGCGGTTTCTACTGATTTACCTGTTTTAATCTTTTGCCAAATTCTACACTGTATTACTTTCTCAGGAACAATACTGTCATCAGTACGTTATGTTGAAGAAAACAGAAAACATAACTATGTTGCTTTGCAGTCGTTATATCATGCTATTCCAGCTGGCTTTGTATTAGCCATTGTTTCTGCAGCGTGTGGCTGGCTAATGCACCATTCAGATATTAATATGTTTTGGTTTATGGCTGTGATGGGGCTCCCATGCATTTTCCTAACAGTTAAGCAGCCAGAACCATATACCGTAAGCAACCTCCATAGTGCAGCGAAGCCTTTAGTATCAGTGTAAACGCGCTAATGAACAAGGATAGGTAAAGTAAATTCATAAATCAAAAAGCCGATAATGTCAGTATTATCGGCTCTCTTATATGGTGAAGGTTGAAATTTAATTCGCCACTTCAAACGCTAAAGCTTTTTTCTCTATCATCCTAAAGGCAATAGAAAGCAGTGCATTAACGGTAAGATACATCGCACCTGCAATCGCAAATACAGTTAATGTATCGTAGGTTTGAGCATTAATACGCTGCGCGTAACCCATGATGTCCATAATTGTAATAGTGCTGGCAAGCGATGTACCTTTAAACACTAAAATTACTTCATTAGAATAAGCAGGCACAGAACGACGAATGGCAAAAGGTAATAGGGTACTCAATGTCGTTTTAGTTTCCATACCTAATGCTCGACATGCTTGCCATTGACCTTTAGGAATTGCATCAAACGCACCTTTAAACAGTTGGGTACTGTAAGCGGCAGTATTTAATGCTAGTGCTAACATTGCACAGAACCACGGTTGGCTGAGCCATTGCCATACAAAGCTATCACGAATACCTTCAAATTGTCCCGGTCCGTAGTAAATCAAAAAGATTTGAACTAACAAAGGCGTACCCGTAAATAGGGTAATGATGCCACGGCTTATCCAATGTAAAACAGGGGTTCTTAAAATTAATGTCATTGTCATTAATAGAGCGAGAGTACAGCCAACTAATAACGATGCAACGGTCAATTGTAAGCTGGTGGCAAGGCCATCCAATAATTGCCAAAAGTGTTGTTCATTCATGCCATCGCTCCTTCAACAACCGTTTTTTTGTTGTTGCTTGAACCTTCTTGAGCGCTATATTTCGCATCAATCCGTTTAATAATTTGTTGAGTAATTAGAGTGATCACTAAATACACTGCCGCAGCTGTTGCATACCAGGTAAAACTTTCATGCGTCGCTGCAGAGCTTAACTGCGCTTGTTTTAGAAGATCTGTCACACCGATGAGCGATACCAATGCCGTATCTTTTAATAACACTAACCATTGGTTAGTTAACCCCGGCAATGCATGACGGATCGCTTGTGGCATAATAATAGCGACAAATGTTCTTGTTTTGCTGATCCCAAGTGCACTGGCTGCTTCTCTTTGTCCTTTAGGCACAGCTTTAATGGCACCACGGATAGTTTGCGCTGCATAAGAGGCAAAAATCAGTGAAAGCGCAATAACACCTGAAAGAAAAGGACTGATCTCGATATAATCACCGGTGATATAAAATAAAATCTGACCTGAACCAAAAAAGATGAATAAAACAATCAGTAGTTCAGGTAAGCCGCGTAATATGGTTACTAAGGCTGTCGTTGGCCATGCCACGAAGCGAAATCGAGACATCTCACCGCCAGCAAACAACATAGCCAGCACCAATCCAACCGCTAAACTGGTAAAAGCGAGCTGGACTGTCATCCAGCTAGCTTCTAACAGGGAAAGAGAATATCCCGATAACATCATAATTTACTTACCAAAGTACTTATCAAAAATAACTTGATACTGACCATCTTGCTTAATTTTAGCGAGTGCCGTATTCAACTGTGTAACCAATTCTTGGTTGTTTTTATTTACCCCGATACCAAAACCGTTACCGAAGTATTTAGGGTTAGTCACTGGCTTACCGACATACGCGAGGTTGTCATCTTTTTTCAGCCATTCTGCGATAACCGCAGTATCACCAAATACCGAATCAATACGGCCATTTTTCATATCAATAAAGGCATCTTGGTAACTGGTATAAGGAACCGCAGTCACACCTGACATTTGATCGGTTAAATAGCTCTGGTGAGTAGAACCATTTTGTACCCCAACACGTTTACCTTTAAGGGCGGCAACATCGGTTACTTTACCTTTTATAGAAATAAAGCCAGCAGCGTTATCGTAATAAGGTTGGCTAAAGCTCACTTGTTGTTGACGTGCTTCAGTAATGTCCATTGCCGAAATAGCGGCATCGTATCGTTTGAATTTAAGAGCAGGAATTAGGCTATCGAAAGATTGGTTATGAAAAGTACAGGTAGCATCCATCTCTTTACATAGGGCTTTAGCAACATCAACGTCAAAGCCTTGGATTTGATTATTCTCATCCATATATTCAAAAGGGGCGTATGTTGCTTCCATTGCAAACTTAATCTCTTGCGCCATAGCTTGAGAAGAAACCAGACCGATAATGCTAGCTAATAAAATTTTATTCATCGCGATACTCCATGCGTCTTTTACGAACGAATATATAGAGAGATATAATTCGTTAATGTTTTAAATAGTCAGCAAATTGTGAGGTTTTAGGGTGACTAAACGCCTCGTTACTGCCGTGTTCAATAATTTTGCCGTTTTCCATGTAAAGCACATGGCTGGCGATTTTCTTTGCAAAATCCACTTCGTGGGTAACCACAACTTGGGTAATGCCTGTGCCGCTTAATGTTTTGATGATCTGTACAATTTGGCTTGTGATCTCAGGATCAAGCGCCGCAGTAGGCTCATCAAATAACAACACTTCAGGCTTCATCATTAACGCACGTGCAATTGCAACACGTTGTTGTTGACCGCCAGACAGTTGCAAAGGCCATGCATTGGCTTTATCTGCTAACTGTAATTTTGATAAATGCTCTAACGCTTCTTTTTTCGCTTGAGCTTTATCGACACCGAGCACTTTTACAGGTGCTTCTATTAAGTTCTCCAACACGGTTTTGTGGGGCCACAAATTGTATTGTTGGAATACCATGCCAACTTTACGACGCAGTTTTAAGCCATCTTTTTCAACGATTGTTTTTTTAAAATCAAAATAATTTTCTGCAATGCTTAGCTCACCAGCAGAAGCATCTTCTAATAGGTTTAATACCCGTAGTAAAGAGCTTTTACCTGCACCACTTGGACCAAGTAAAACCAGAGTTTCACCTTTATTACATTCGAAGGTTACATCGTGTAAAACCTGATGCTTACCATAGAATTTATCAACGCCTTTTATTTGAATACCCATGCGCTTATTCTGCATTTGTTCTCACTTGTGTTTTATATTACTCAAGTTGGTATTCTATGCAATAAAAAAGTAAAAATAATTTTATTTGTTAATTAATTGTTTAATTTTTAGTCTTTTGTTGGTTTTATATTCTAATTAAAACCTAGGGTTAACGTTTAAATGTAGATGGAGATAAATGCTGTAATAGCATGTTAACAACTAACTAAAGGGTGTGTTTTTTAAGAAGAACTCTAGTTGGGTAATTATTCAAATTATGATGGTGGAGATAGGAGTGGTGAAAAATGAGAATATAGAAAATAATAATTGTTGAGTACGAGCAAATACCATATTTCTTTATGTACAGATAGCATCTAGATAACCCATTATTGTTATGTTATAACATAACAATAATGTTTGATTTACTGCGTTAGTTGTGACTGAACCATTTCCCTATGCGATTTTTCTGGAAGGTAAGTGGTCATTAAAAGTTGCGGGTGATTGCGCGAATAGTGAAGAGAAAAAGAGATGCTAAGAAGAAACCCAACAGGGCATATGCCAACGATATCTGAAACTGCGTTTATTGATCCTACTGCGATTATTTGTGGCAAAGTGATTGTAGAAGATAACGTTTTCATTGGGCCTTATGCAGTAATACGTGCTGATGAAGTGAATGAGCTGGGTGAAATGGATGCAATTGTGATTAAACGCGATACTAATATTCAAGATGGTGTAGTTATTCACTCAAAAGCGGGGGCTGCAGTTACTATTGGTGAACGTTCTTCTATTGCTCACCGGTCAATCATTCATGGGCCGTGTGAGGTTAGTGATGATGTGTTTATTGGTTTCAACTCAGTGGTATTTAACGCCGTTATTGGTAAAGGGTGTGTGATCCGACATAACTGCGTTGTAGATGGATTAGATCTGCCTGAAAACTTTCACGTCCCGCCAATGACCAATATTGGTGCAGGTTTTGACTTAAATAGTATTTCAAAAGTCCCACCTGAATATTCCGCTTTTTCTGAATCGGTTGTATCTGCTAACCACGAACTGGTTCAGGGATACAGGAGGATTGCTAATGAGCTTTAAGGTATCATCGCCAATTTTAGGAGTGCCAACCAACATTATTACTGGGTTTCTTGGGGTCGGGAAAACCTCAGCTATTCTTCACTTAATGAAAAGCAAACCTGATAACGAACGTTGGGCTGTGCTGGTTAATGAGTTTGGTGCAATTGGTGTCGATGGTAGTTTGCTGCAAGGTCAAAGCGGTAACGAGCAACAGATTTTTATTAAGGAAGTACCCGGCGGCTGTATGTGTTGTACCGCTGGTTTACCAATGCAGATTGCGCTTAATCAATTACTTTCAGAAGCAAAGCCTGATCGTTTGTTCATCGAACCCACAGGGCTTGGTCATCCTAAAGAAGTGATGCAAGTGCTTTCTACTGAATATTATCGTGATGTCCTATCGTTACAGAAAAATATCACATTAGTGGATGCAAGAAAGTTATCCGATCCTCGCTACACCTCACATGACACCTTTAGACAACAGATTGCGATTGCCGATACGGTGGTAGGAAATAAGACCGATCTTTATCAAGCTGAGGATAAAGAAAAGTTAAAAGCTTTTGTCGCGCAAGTTGCTAGCCTAAAAACGAAAGTGATTTTTGCTAAACATGGTGTGATCCCATTTAATGAGTTTGATGGTGAAACCGGTATAGAAGTATTACCGCCGTCTTATCTCCATCGTGATAGGCAGACAAGTGTATCTGAAGAAGCGCTATCGGAAGAACTGATACCTGAAAGTGGCGTGATAAAAGCCACTAACCAAGGTGAAGGTTTCAAAAGTATTGGCTGGCGTTTTGCATCTGAAAAAGTCTTTGAACGTCAATCATTACATCAGCTCTTTCAAACATTGAATGTTGAGCGAATGAAGGCAGTGTTTATCACTTCTGATGGGATCTTTGGTTATAACAAAACGGCAGATGGAATCACAGAAGTTGAGCTTGATGAGTGTGCTGAAAGCCGTGTCGAAATTATCGCAGATACATTAGATGATGTATTGGAAGGCAAGCTTTTAGATTGTTTAATTGTTAATGACGTGGATGATTAACGAAATCGTATATAGCACCGTTACTCGGGAGCATACTTATGTATCATCACACAACAAGTAATCAAGAACGATAAGATCAAAGTGATTTGCCACAAACCATCTTCATAAAACGACATCTGGTTGTCTGACCAAATTCGCAAGCCGATATTGAATAATTCACCTTTTATACCGATCACTAATACTGTAGCGAGAAAATATTTCGTAAAGTCTGTCGCTAATATTTTGATGTAAGAGATGTACGTATCTAGCATTTGAAAAACCTTAGTCGCTCAATAGATTGGCGCCTGAATGAATGTCATATCACCGTCTAATGTTAAATCTAATATCATGCAATCATCGGCTTGTGAAAATCTGCCGTTATATACGCTTTTATTCTGATATTTCATTGTAATCTCTGTATTTTGCGAGTTACTTCATGTCTAGCAGAGGTGGGCGATCAAGTTGAATAGATTGGAAACAAAAAGGGGGAGCTGAATTATCAGCTCCCCCTTTTGTTAAACCAGTATGTAGATTGGTTAAAGCATATTACGCTGTTTGTAGCTCACCATCTTGTGCTTCTTTACGAGCTTGAGTAACTAGGACAAAACCAAAGATTGCAATAAAGCCGGTAATGAACATGCCAGTTGTTACTGTTAGTAGACCGTGTGCAGCGAATGCTGAAACTAAACCACTTGCCGCAAAACATACCATGGTTTGCATGAAGTTAAGTAGACCTGCAGCGGTTGCGCTACAGTTTTTAAAGTCAGACAGTGCTGCGCTAATAACAATCGGGTAAATCGCACCGTTCGCTACTGCTAGGAAGCAGAATGGGATCAGGATAGGCCAGATTGTTGTTACTGTGGTAGTTACCGAGATAACAAACATGACAGCTACGCTTGCAAAAAATAGCGCTAAAATCCAAGGTAGAAGCTGCTTACCAGAGTAACGGTTAAGTAGCGTACGACAACCGTAACCACCGACAATAAATGCTACTGTTTGTGGAGCGTAGCTTAGACCAATATCTGCACCTGAATAACCCATTGCAGACATAACAAACGGTGAACCTGTTAAGTAAGCAAAGAATGCCGCAGAACACGCCGCGAAAATAACCATGTTACCCCAGAACTTTTTAGAGCGTAGGATTTGGCTATAGTCTTTACGAAGTTGAACCGTTACGCTTTCTTGCTCTTTATCTAATGCAGCACTTTCTTTTTCTTTAAGCGTTAGCATTGCTAAAACTGCACCAAAACCGACTAATGCAATAAAGATGCTGCGCCAGCCAACGTGATGCTCAAGCAGTGCGCCTAATAACGGTGCTAATGCTGGAGATAACGCGACAAGCGGCATAATTGTTGCGAACACACGCTCAGAAGTTTTACCTTCGTAACGATCAACAACCACTGCCTGCCAAATAACCGTTGCGCTACATGCACCTAATGCTTGAGCGAAACGTGCTAATAAGAACACTTCAATGTTTGGCGCAAAAGCAGAGGCTAAAGAGCCAAGGCTAAATAGAGCAATACCGCCAAGTAGTACTTTAATTCGTCCAATACGATCAGACAGTGGGCCGTAAATCAGTTGGCCTAATGCCATACCGAGTAAAAAGATACTTAGTGAAAGGCCGATAAGAGATTGGGTTGTAGCAAAGTCGGCACGAATCGTTTCAAACGCAGGTAAATACATATCTGTGGCTAAAAAGCCCAGCATGCTTAAGCAAGCGAACCAAAATAGGGTGATTTTTGATGGTTTAGCGTGTTGTTTATTCATTTTTATTATAACTATATCTATATGACATATGTGTAGTGTAATACTGGTTTAAATCGCTGTGAAACGCTAATATTTCAACATTGCTTTCAAAAAATTTGATTTGATATGTTTTCATACAACGATCTCCAAGTTATTGACGTAGTAGCCCGTCGTGGCAGCTTCTCTGCTGCTGCTGAAGAATTACATAAAGTACCCAGTGCGATAAGTTATACAGTTCGGTTAATAGAAGAGCGATTAGCTGTCGAATTATTTGTTCGATTACACAGGCAGGTGAAATTGACACCGGCTGGTGAGTATTTTGTCGAAGAAGCGCGCAAACTTATTAAACAGATGGATACCATTAAATATCAAACCCAACGGGTAGCGAATGGTTGGTCAGAAAATGTCTCTGTTGCGCTTGATACCGTGGTACGCCAAAGTCGAGTAAATACCCTTGTTCGAGATTTCTATTTACATTTCCCTGATGTAGAGCTGCATCTGACAATGGAAGTGTTTAATGGGGTATGGGATGCCTTAGCTGATGGGCGGGCAGATATTGCCATTGGTGCTACTGCTGCTGTGCCAATTGGCGGCAGTTTTGATTATCGTGATATGGGCGTGTTGACGTGGAAGTTTGTGGTATCGCCAGACCATCCTTTAGCAATGGCAACCCATCCGTTAGAGCCTTCGGAATTAGCACAATATCCTGCGATTTGTTTAGAAGATACCTCACGAACGTTACCTAAACGAACAACTTGGCTAATGGATAACCAACGTCGGATCATGGTGCCAAGTTGGCACAGTGCATTTCAATGTTTACAAGCTGGGCTGGGCATTTCTGTTGTTCCTAGCCATATGGCGATCAGTAAAATTGAATCAGGAGAGCTGGTGGAAAAAGAGCTCGCGGTGAAGCCTTCAATGAGTCCTTGTTGTTTAGCATGGAATACAGAAACTTTGAGCCCAGCTATCAGTTGGTTACTCGATTACTTAGGCGACAGTGAGCAGCTTCATCATGAATGGATGCGTTAATAAAGTGATATTGATGCCATTATAAATACCTTTAAAGAATAAAAGTGGCGATGTAAGAATTGTTTAATAAATGCAATGTAGGTTGCTCGCATTCAATAAAAACAGCGAGTTGGCAATGCGGTGATTGGTACGATGACAACCACTTTATTGTTAGCCTATTCAGGCAGTTTTTTAACAATGATTATGTTGTTTGCGAGTCGTGGTAACGATGTGATGCAAATTATTAACATGAAAGTCGTGGCAGCCGAAATTGCACGAACATTAATTGGTAGTTTATCGTTGATTATTGTTGCACCTATTACGGCATGGATAGCATGTTGGATGATTAGTAAAGAGTTTGAGCCTAACGCGCAAATCGAATTAGAAGAAGCTTAATAAAAATAGCCAGCGTGTCATTGAACTTGCTGATGAAAGAGCAGAGCACAGTGATGGGCTGGCTGTTTTAATAACAGTTAGAGCAACATAACAAAGCTTAGTGTCCGTAACGCTTTTGCCATTCATGCTCAATGGCCATTAGCCATGTAGGGTTGGGTTCGGCAATAGATGGATAAAGCTCAAAAGACTGGCTCTTATAAGGCTCAGCTAATTGGCTAAATGCTTCAGCTTTTAGCACTGTTGGATCGCCCCAAACCTTGGTGTCTGATTTACGCGCTTGTGCTTCTGGGCTCATTAAAAAGTTTATCGCAACCAGTGCCCCTTCTTTTGCTGATGCATTCCATGGTATCGCTAAAAAGTGAATATTGGTTAATGCCCCTTGCTTAAAGGCATAGGTTTTCGTATTTTCAGTTAAATTACCGTTCTCAATTGCAGCTGAGGCGGCGTTAGGATTAAAAGTGATAGCTAATAATAATTGCTGATCGTCAAGCAGCTGTACGGTTTCTGCAGTGCCCGCTGGGAACTGTTTACCACCACGCCATGCCACTTTATGGAGCTGATCTAAATAGTGCCAAAGCGGTGCTGTCACGTTATCAAATAGCGTTTGTTCGGCAGGTAATGATAATGGCTGATAGAGTGCTTTTTTATCATCAGTGAGCTCTAGCAATGCTGCTTTTAAAAAACTGCTACCATGAAACTCAGGTGGGCGAGGGTAGCTGATCTTACCTGGGTACTTTTGTGCTAATGCTAATAGCTCTTTAAAGCTTTGCGGTGGCTGTTTAAGTACACTGGTATCGTAAATAAAGACGAGCTGACCAACGCCCCAAGGCGCTTCATACCCTTCTGTCGGTACACTGAAATCTTGATCAATAGGTAGCTTAGTATCAACATACTTCCAACTGGGTAACTGTTGAGTAAAAGGACCATACAAGAGGTGGTGTTGCTTCATTGAACGGAAGTTTTCACCATTGATCCAAACTAAATCAACCCCACCGTTGGTATTTTTTCCCGCTGTTTTTTCTGCCAGTAGGCGCTGGGTTGTTTCAGCTATATCGGTGACTTTGACTTGTTTTAGCGTTACACCGTAATCTTTCTGTAATTGTTTATCAGCCCATTTTAGGTAGTCATTGATCTCTTGACTGCCGCCCCATGCATTGAAGTAGACGGTTTGACCTTTGGATTTTTGTTCAATTTTCTGCCAGCTTTGGCTTTCATTTACAGGTGCTTTCGTTTCTTCAGCGTAAGCGAAGCTAGAAATTGTTAACGATAACGCGATACCTTTTGATAAGGCTTTTAGTTTATTTTTTTTCATCATCAGAGTTTCGTCCTTATTTAATTCCTTGTATCGAATAACCTATTTACGCATCCATTGATGATAGCGTTTAACCATTGCCAATAACTTTTGTGGGGCATTGGCTTGTTTCCATACACCAGCCGCGTATTTATTGGCTTCACTCATCGTTGGATAAGGGTGAATAGTTGATAAAATCTTATTCAATCCAAGTTTATAACGCATTGCTAAAGTGAATTCCGCGAGTAATTCACCACCATGATGACCGACAATTGTAACCCCTAAAATCTTATCACTATTGGGTGGGGTTAGAACTTTAACGAAACCTTCAGCAGCATTATCGGCAATCGCACGATCTAAATCGGATATAGGGTAAGTATATGTTCGATAATCGATATTTTGCGAAATTGCTTCTTTTTCATTGAGTCCCACTCGAGCTAACTCTGGCGCAGTATATGTAACTGCAGGTAATATCGAGTAATCAGCTTTAAACTTTTTGAATGTACCAAATAAACTATTTACCGAGGCATACCATGCTTGGTGTGCCGCAGCATGAGTTAATTGGAAAGGACCTGCCACATCACCCACTGCGTATATATTAGGATATTGTGTTTGTAGGTAGTTGTTAACTTTGATCGTCCCTTGTGGGGTTGTTGCTATATGTAGGTTTTCTAAGCCGAAACCTTTGGTATTAGCAACACGACCTAACGCCACAATAACCTGATCAAACTCAACGTCGATAGTTTGCTCTGACGTAAGATCATCAAGCTTAACGTGGTGATATTGCGTAGCTCCTTTTTCTGTAAAACTAGCGGCTTTGTGTTTAAGAAGTACTCTAACACCTTCATGTGTTAGTTTTTGATAGATTAAATCGGCCGCATCTTGATCTTCACGGTTAAGTAGCTGATCTGCCATTTCAATTAAGGTAACAGATGCGCCAAGACGATTAAACGCTTGAGCCAATTCACAACCAATAGGACCACCACCCAAAATTAATAATTTTTCAGGTAAGGTATCCAATTGCCATAGGTTATCGGACGTTAATGGATCAACCGTGTTTAAGCCTGAAATGTTGGGCAACAGTGGGGAAGCCCCTGTTGCGATAATGATGTTACGGGTGGTGATCACTTTGCCGTTAACTTCTACTTCCCAAGGTGACAAAATTGTCGCGTCACCTTGAACGCAGTTCACACCAAGCTTGCTGTAACGTTCAACTGAATCATGCGGCTCGATACCTTTGATAACCTTGTGAACACGTGCCATAACAGCTTTAAAGTCGATTTTTTCAATTTTGGCTTCAATACCAAATTGTTTTGCTTTTTGCAGCTCATAAGCGCTATGAGCGACACGGATTAAGGCTTTAGATGGCACACAACCTGTGTTTAAGCAGTCACCACCCATTTTATGGCGCTCAATTAATGTGACTTCCGCTTTTACGGCTGCCGCGATATAGGAACTGACTAAACCGCCAGCACCAGCGCCAATCACCACTAGGTTTTGATTAAATGATGTTGGTTTGTTAAATCCTTTGTATACCTGTTTGCGTTTAATGGTAGTGACGATGAACTTAGCGATGAGTGGGAAAATACCCAATAGTGCTAAGGACAGTAATACTGGCGTCGAGATAATACCGCGAAGCGATTCGATATTGCTAAGTTGTGTGCCTGCATTGATGAAAATAGCTGTAGCGGGCAGCATCCCTAATTGGCTGATTAAATAAAAAGTACGGGTTTTAATAGGGGTTAAGCCCATTAATAAATTGATAAGAAAAAATGGGAAGACAGGAATTAAACGCAAAGTCAGGAGATAAAACTCACCTTCTTTCTCGATACCTTGGTTAATGGTTTTTAAGCGAGAGCCAAAACGTTGTTGTACCCAGTCACGTAAAATAAAGCGGCTAGAGAGAAAAGCCAATGTCGCGCCAATAGTACTGGCAAATGAGACAATAACGAGACTTGGCCAGAAACCAAAGATCGCTGCTGCTAACAAAGTTAAAATAGCAGCACCCGGTAAGGATAAGGCAGTCGCTAGAACGTAAATCGCAAAGTAAGATACATAAACCACGATTGGCTGGTTTTGAATTTTTGCTTGCAGTGCAGATTGCTCTTGCTTGATAAAATCAAGGGTGAGGTATTGCCCTAGATCGAAATGAACCCAACTTACAATTAGGCTGATGATCACGATGAGTAAAGCGAGCTTTTTCTTATCCATTTATCTCACCTTATTTAGCTTGCTGAGCATCAGCTTGTGATTTGCCTTGGTCTTGGCTAGAAGTTATATCAGTAGGTTTAATTGGTAGAGTGCAAAAACCTTGCTCTGGTACATCTAATGCGGTGTTGAATTTAGCCGATAGATTTTGGAAACTAATTAATGCTGTGATCTCTATGATGTCATCGCTACTGTACCACTGCTGGAGCGCATGAAGCATTTCATCAGTAACACGGTGTCCAGTAATCGTCATTGCTTCTGTGTAGGCAAGCACAGCACGCTCTTGTACTGTAAATAAATCAGAATGTTGCCAGTTAGCCAACGCTTTAATTTTTTCTTCAGAATCGCAACGCTCTGCCAATTTCATACCATTAGCATCTACACAGAAAGCACAATCATTGAGTTGTGATACCCGAACGCAAATTAGTGAACGCATGACTTCTTGAATCGGTGACTTCTTGCGATCAAGAAAACCGAAGAACCCAGCTACTAACCAAAATAGGACTGGTTTACGCCCCCATAGTTTTGCAGGGTTTAATACTTGACCATAGTGGCGGGCTTGAAGCCATAGCAGGGGTTTTATCCATAAAGAGTCAATTTTTTTGATCGAAATACGCATGTTATTCCTTAATAAATACCCTAAAAAAGGGCTTGATACGATCTTACTTAGTAGCAGTAGTAAACATGTAGACCTTAAGAACAGACATTGTATTTCATTTAATGAGAAATATTTCTTTTTCTTCAATTGGTTGCTGAAAAAAACAGCAGGAGATATGAAAATTTAAAACACTGAGTTATTTATCAATGAGAAGCTATGTTAGTGGTTGTATTTAAAAATAAATAAGCATGGAATATAAAAAACAATAATTATTATTTATATAAATCTAATAATATAAAACAGAGAGAAATTAAATTGAGTGTAAAATATTGTCACTATGCAATTAAAGTAGGTAGGTGTTAGAGTTTATAAAAAGAAAGGAGGGAATAATGATAACAATGAAATTATTTTAGAAAGGTATACTTAGAAATAAAAGAATGAGAATCTTTTATTCCTAAGTATTGTATATTTAAAACAAATGATACTTTAAGATAACGCGGATAATAACTCATTTCGACGTTGCTCAGGAATAACTGACCAATGTTGTCCGCTAATTGCGCCTTCCAATGCCCAAAGTAATTCAATACTCAATGGACTTTTCTGTGATTCTTGAAGTGCTTTATATGCACCAAGAGAGCCCACGGCTAGAAGTTGTTCAATGGTATTTATGCCTGCTTTCTTAAGCATTCTTTCATTTGATAATCGTAGATTAGGTAAATCTTTAATTCGGTCAGGTATGCAACTCTCCTTTTCTTGCTTGTCTTTTTCTGCCGCATCCAGTGAATACCTGCCTTGAGCTACAATCTTAGCGGGTTCATCCCACCATTGATCAGGTATTGCATAGTGCTTGGTTACAACAGGGAAACCACGTTTTTTATAAACATATGGTTCCAAGCCAGCTTGTTTGAATTCCTTTTCAGTTTCAGCATTTGCACGCAAGTGAAGTTTATCGTTTACAACTAATGCAAACATTGTATCACCAGCAAAAATGCCAAAACCTCCAAACATCGACCGTGATTTTATTGATCCAAAATGGTCAAATAATTTTAATGAATCTTTTAATATTGGTTTATCCATGCTTCTACTCGGTGAAAAAATATGAGTGTCACCTAAACATTAAGAGCGAGGAAATAGATTAATTAATCTACTCATTGATACTGTCAATATATTGTTAAAATTTATGTCATAATATTGTCAGTTCAATAATAATCCTTCGGTAACCCCGCTGCCTTGAATTATTAAAATAATTTTTAGGCCGGTGGTTTTGCGTCTTAATCTTTCAATTAATTTGCCAGTTCGTGACTATATAAAGTTATATTAAATAATACTTTTAATATTAAATCTAAGCCCTCAAAAGTGTGATATTGGTTCAGGTATTTGTTCATAGCTTATTTAAATAAGCTTAATTATTATAAATACTCATGATTGTTTTTTGGTAAGAAAAAAAAGCCAACAAGATAAACTTATCGGCTTTTTCTTTACATAGAAAGATCAATTTTGTTAGTTGAGATCTTTAACAGACTTTCTCGCAACAAGTTTAGGGGTCATTTCAAAAGTTTGACGCTCATGATTCTTGTCTTTAACACGCTCTAACAAAATTTCGATCGCTTTTTTACCCAAACGACGCTTCGGTTGGTGGATCGTTGTTAGTGGTGGGGCAAAGTAGGGAGCAAGATCAATGTTGTCATAACCAATGATAGAGATATCATCAGGAACTCGTAATCCAGCCTGTTCAAAGGTACTGATCAGAGCCATAGCCATGATGTCGTTAAAACAGAAGATAGCAGTAGGGCGATCTTCCATTGCGATAAACTTTTGAGCAGCGTCAACGGCTGATTCACACTCAAAGTCACCTTCAAGTAGCCAATCATCGTTAACAGTGAGATCTGCTTCTGCCATTGCTTTTCGGAAGCCCTTCAGACGTTCTTGACAAGTAGACTTATCAACTTGTCCTGATAAACAGCCAATTTTTTTATGACCATTTTCAATAAAGTGCTTAGTCGCAATGTAACCGCCGTGTTCAGCGTTATCAAGAATATTATCTGTATGTGGGCTTTCAGGACCCCAGTCCATGATAACCATAGGCAGATCATTTTTACGCTCAAGTAAATCGAGCAGCATTTGATCCAGATCGCTACACATAACCAATAGGCCATCAACACGTTTTTCAGAAAGCATACGAAGGTAATCGCGTTGCTTTTCTAAGTTACCTTCTGTGTTACATAGGATCAGTGTATAACCTGCACCGTAACAATATTCTTCAACACCATGTACTACTTCTGCAAAAAATGGGTTAGTCGATTTAGTGACTAACATGCCAATGGTGCGTGTTGTATTACATTTTAAGCTCCGCGCTACAGCACTTGGGGCATAGTTAAGCTCATCAACTGCAGCCAACACTTTTTGTTGCGTTGCTTCTGCAACAAAGCGTGTTTTATTGATCACGTGCGACACTGTTGTAGTTGATACACCTGCCATACGTGCAACGTCTTTAATGGTTGCCATATTTATTCTTCTTATCATGGTCAGATTAGGATCTGACAAAGGTTTTGATACCAAATTGATTAATTACGTAGTCTATGGCTTGCGAGTTTACTCGCAGTGATAAAAGTTATTTAATTATTAACTACTTAATTATTCAATTTGATACCGAATTATAGGGTGTTGCAATTGCCTTAGATCATAAACAGCTAAAGCCGCAATAAATGCGGCATTAGAAGATAGAAACTGTTCTTACACTAATTACACGTGTAATCGCTTGCGCTCACATTTTACTGTGTGTTTTGCGTTGTGCAATCATTCTATTCAACTTGATTAAATTAATTGATGCTAAAACGCAAAAACTCGACTTTTGTCATGCAAATCATATGAATTTATCGACTAAATCTAGCTATTAACGAATAGCGAATTAAAAAATAGAATGATTGGCTGATAAAAGATAAGGAAAATGACCACTGGGATGAATATGAACGCTTACTGGCCAACCATATAAGCTTTGTATTATCTGTGGTGTAAGAACATCTTTAGGTTTGCCATCAGCTTTTATTTCTCCTTCATTAAGGAAAATCATCCGATCAGTGTATTGAGATGCAAGGTTTAAATCGTGTAATACAATAATCACAGCCGCGCCTTGCATTGCCATGTTTTTGGCAATTTGTAAGGTGTGGTGCTGGTGGGCAAGATCAAGTGCTGAGGTTGGTTCATCTAACATTAAAATACACTTATCGCCGGATTTACTCAGTTGTGTTAAAACCCGAGCAAGATGCACACGCTGTTTTTCACCACCAGATAAGGTGGGGTAGAGACGTTTAGCTAAATTGTTAATGTCAACGTATTGCATGCTTGACGCTGTCGCATCTTTCAGCTCTGGCGACGTGAGTTGCAAAGGTATTGCGCCTAGTTCGACAACTTCTTTAGCGGTAAAGGCAAAAGATAATGCACTATGTTGTGGGAGGACACCTAAATGACATGCTAATTCTTCTCGAGCCCAATTATTAAGAGGTTTATCAAAGAAAGAAACCGTGCCTGATTTTGGTGTAATTTCACCACATAATACTTTTAATAGGGTACTTTTACCTGCACCATTTGGCCCAAGTAATGCGGTGACTTCTCCTGCATGAATATCAATATCAAGATGATTTAGCAGGACTTTATCGCCAAATTGTAATGATAAGTCGCGAGCCTGAATAACACAGACTTTGTCGCTACTTGCTGTAAAGTCGACCTTTTCTGAATTACTTAACATCATGACATCTGACTCTTTTGATTGACTAATAAATAGATAAAGAAAGGCGCGCCTAACATGGCGGTGATGATCCCAACCGGCAGTTCTTGCGGTGAGAATGCGCTTCGAGCAATCATATCGGCCACCAAGAGGATTAAGCCGCCAAGTAACGCTGAAATTGGCAATAAGGTTTTATGATTTGGGCCTGTTAGTATTCTACCTACATGAGGTATAACCAAACCAATAAAGCCAATCGGTCCACAAACGGCAACAGTAATACCCACTCCCGCAGCACACGTAATAATTAAATTACGTTTTAGTTTTTGCGTGTTAACGCCCATGTGTCGAGCTTCAGCTTCGCCTAATAACAACGCGTTTAAATTGCTGGTATGACGATAAAAATAGCTAAACAGTAACCCGAAGGTGCAATAGGCGAGAATAATACCTGTCCATGTAGCACCAGCCAGTGAGCCCATTGACCACAATGATAAGTCACGTAAGGCTTGATCGTCGGCAACATAATTGAGTAACCCAAGACCTGCGCCTGAAATTGCGGTAATAGCGACACCAGCGAGTAGCATGATCATCACCGATGTCCCGTTTTTATCAGTACCAAGACGATAAACTAAAACTGTGCTGATTGCGCCGCCAATAAAGGCAAAAATAGGCACAATAGCGAAGTTTAAAAGCTGAGGGAATGATGTAGTGAGTGGGGCAAATAAAACAATGGCTAATGCAGCACCTAAGCCTGCACCGCCAGTGATTCCAATGATCCCTGGATCAGCAAGCGGGTTGCGAAAGAGCCCCTGTAGTACAGCGCCACATACAGCTAAAATTGCACCGATAGCAAAGCAGAGAAGAGTACGTGGTAAACGAATTTGATGGATCACTAGGCTGACATGTTTAGCAAGCTCATGATCACCGGGTAATAGTGCTAACAAACTTTGTTTATAACTGATCGCCATAGGACCAATAACAATAGAAGAAAGCCCTGCAAAAATAAGTAAGGCGATACTTATTATATAAATATGATGGGCTGAGAAGCGTTTTGTATACATGTACAACAACCTTACGCACGAATAAATAGGGATGATAGAGGCGTAATTTAAGGGTAAATAGCCTGATTAAGTTTTAAAGCTTCATCAACACTTTCGAGCCCTAAACCACCAATGAGCGCAGTACTTTTTATTGTGAGTAATGCATTATTTGTTGCAGCTGGTGTTGCGGCAAGTAATGGCATCTTGGCAATAAGATCTTGCATGTTTTTGATCTTGCTGGTTGTACGTGTGCTCAATAAAATAATATCTGGTTGCATGGTAACAATAGCTTCACCAGAAATAGGCTTGTAGTTACTGATTGATGTTGCAGCAGGGTTTTTAGCGCCAGCAAGTGTAATAATGCTATCTGCAGTGGTATTGCTTCCTGCAATGTTAATTGGGCGTCCATCATGGATCATTAAGAACAAGACTTTTTTAGGTGTCTTAATATTGGCTGTTGCGGTATTAATTTTATTTAGCTGAACATTAAGTTTCTGTTTTAGTTTTTCAGCACGATCTTGATGATCAGTGAGTTTAGCAATCTGATCGATACGTATAAGCAAATCTTTGACCGTTTCCCCAGAATTAACAATATCAACTTCAACACCTGACTGCTCAAGCAGGTTAAGTGTGCTTTGTGGCCCCATTTCATTAGAACCAACAAGGTGAGTAGGGGATAAAGACATTAAGTTTTCTGCTGAAAGTTGGCGGTGATAACCCACTTTAGGAATCGATTTATTCACTAATCCTTTACTTGTTAGATCAACAGCGACGACTTGATCATTAGCATCTAAGGCGTTAATGATTTGAGTCACTGAAGCACCAGCACTGATGATTTTATTTTTTTCAGTTGCTGACTCCGTATTTGCTTGCGCGTAGCTACTAAGTCCTAACACCAGCGTTAATAAAGAGGTCTTTAATAGAGAGGGTTTATTCATTGTTTGATTCTTCCATAAGTAGCTGAGTCGCTTTTATATTATTTTCTTGCAAGAAAGCGAGTAATTTGAGCATTTGTTCAACAGAGGCTGCTTTATCTGCACCAATCACAACAGGTTTCGTTGGGTTAGTTTTCACTTCTTGTAACAAGGCTGTTTTGAAGTCATCCCATTGATTGATTTTATTACCTTGCAGTGCCCAATAAGGCGCTTTTGAAACTAAATTAATAGCAATAGGATCGGCTTGGGTTGTCTGTAATGTTTTGGTTGCTGTTTGTGGTAAATCGACATCGAGGGCTTTAATTTTCACTGTGGCTGTTAACAGTAAAAACACCATGACAATAAAAATAATATCCAGTAAAGGAGTCAGATCTGGATTCATTTCTTCGGTTTGGAAAACGCTACTGTTGGCTTTGATCATGATGCAGTCCCATTAACGGCAGGGTTTTGCTCACAGGTATCACAGGCTGATGTTTTCCCGTTTTCAGCGTCAACATTCATCCCTTCAAGCCAAAGATTACAACGGTTTAAACTGTGTTCTAGTTTAGCCGTAACATTATCAGCCCATAGCCCAAGTAGTTGTGCACCAGTAATGGCAGGAAGTGCGATGATCAAACCAGCAGCTGTTGTTCGCATAGCAAGACCAAGGCCGTCAGCAAGATCGCTGGGAGTCACAGAGCCTGTGGAATGGGAAATACCGGTAAACATATCAATTAAGCCAAGTACTGTACCGAGTAAACCAAGTAACGGACTAATAACACCAATCAAACTTAATAATCGTAAACCTGAACGTAATTCAGTACGTTTTTGAATTAACCAAATAGCTGCGGCATCTTCACGTAATGGTTTAGTGAAATGGCGATGCGCAATTAACATCGCAATTCCTTTATAAAGCAATGGACGTTGCTGTTTTAACTCCTCGGTTAATTTATCAAGCGTGTGTTCGTCGTGACGATTTTGTCGAGCAAGGAGTGCTGTAACTTTTGTTTTACCTACACCGGTACATAACAAAACTTGAATCAGACGCTCAGTTAAAATCATAACAGTGAGCACTGAACAAATAATAAGAGGCCACGCCATTAGGCCAAGTTGCTGGTTTAGGTTGTCAATAAAAGGCATGATTTAATCCAATTTGAAACGAACGGGAATTTGAACACGGTGTGCAATAGCAATGCCGTCAACAATATGGGGTGAGAAACGCCACTTTTTAATCGCTTTAAGTGCCGCATTATCAAGCACATTAGCGCCAGATGATTTGATCAGCTTCTGTTTAACTTGATGACCATCTTTTGCAATCTGTACTTCAACTAATACTGTGCCTTCAATTCCACGACGTTTTGCTAATCGTGGATACTTCACAGCGGAAGGTTTCGTGGCAAACGTGGGTTTTGAGACAAGTTGAGGTGAATTTGCTCCAACCGTTGTCTTTTTAGCTTTAGTTGTATTATTTAATGCCAGTTGTGATGACACAGGCTTGGTATAATCTGTTGCTTTAAGTTCAAACTTCTCAGTTTTTCTTTGGGTTTTTCTTTGGGTTTTTGTTACGTTTTTAGAAACTGTTTTTTTCTCCACTTTCTTCTGAATATTTTTCGTTACTGGCTTCTTTACTGTTTTTTGGTGAGCTTTCTTTTTTGGCTGAACAGGAGCCTTAACTGTTTTCTTTTCAGGTTGTGACTTTTTGACCAACTTTTTCATTGTTGTTTTTGGTGTTGGCGTGGTTTTAGCAACAGGTTGAGGAGTCACTATAGCGGGTGGTTGCGCCTTAGCAGGTTCAACGATGGGTTCTGGTTTTATATTAGGCAGTGATACCAAGTTGACGGCCACGCTTGTCGACTTTTCAAGAGGGACAGTAATGATCTTCTTCTCTGGCATTGCTGACACAATAAGACTGTGGAAGAGAATAGAGGCACAGCCAGCAATGAGATAACGTTTAATATTCACAATGTAAGCCTTATTGAACAGATGAAGGAATGTGAACTAAATGTTTAATTGCGTTTTTTAGCATGGTTTGTTTCTTAATATAGTTCCGTTTATTCAATGAATTAGGTTTATTTTATAAATGTAACACTAATGTTTATAACGCGTATTAACCTCATTATCCATGAAATACGAATAATATCAATTATCATTTGCAATATTATTTAATCGTTAATATCATGAACAAAGTTAGTCGATGATGTAAGACTTAGACTTGCTCAATTGAGAACGTCTAAGTAACAAAGGCTAAATTAAAAATGCATAGAATTTTATGGACGCAATAAATAGTTTTTTTCTATAGAAGCCGGTTGTATAGAAAAATATCTAAAGAGAAGGAAAACCAAGGTGTTTGAGCAATACACTCGTGAAGAATTGAAATTGAAAGTCGCTGCTTTATTAGCTGAGAACCCTAAACTTCATGCTGTTTCAATCGCAGAGCAATTAGCAGTAACAGAAGGTGAGGTTGTCATGTCTTACCCTGATGAAATGGTGTGTTTATTGCCCGGTCATTTAGCGAAAACAATTTTAGAATCGTTACCTGAATGGGGACCGGTGACTACGATTGTGCATTCAATGGGTTCTATTTTCGAAGTAAAAGCGGCGTTCCCCAAAGGCAAAGAAGCGCGTGGATATTATAATTTAATGGGTAAAGAGGGCGAGTTACATGGTCACTTACGTTTAGAGCATGTCTCTGACGTTGCGCTCGTTAGTAAACCCTTTATGGGGCAGGAAAGTTACTTCATCGGTTTTTTTGCCGTAACAGGCGAGTGTGTATTTAAAGTCTATTTAGGTAGAGACAAACAACGTAACTTGTTCCCAGAACAAATTGAGAAATTTAAGTTGTTAAAACAAATTAAATAAATCTAGTCGAAGAACTAGGCCAAAGTAAAGTTAGTCAAATTGAGGAAGAAATATCATGAGTGAAGTAAAACAGGAACGTTTGCAAAATCGCCTTGGTCCTGAGATTGAAGAATTCCGCGAAGCATGCCAAACGCTACAATTAGCGACGGTAGATGCGAACGGTAAACCCAATGTGAGCTATGCACCGTTTGCTTTGCTTGATGATGGTTATTACGTATTAATTAGCCAAATTGCTAAACATGCCAGAAATTTACTTGAAAACCCGCAAGTCTCTTTAATGATGATTGAAGACGAATCTGCATCTAAAGCACTTTACGCCCGTAAGCGTCTAACGTTTGAAGCTGATGTGAGTGTGATTGAACGAAAATCTGATCGTTGGCATCAAGGAATTGCTGCACTGCAAACGCGTTTTGGTGAAATTGTAGAAGGCTTAAGTGGTTTAGAAGATTTTTCATTGTTCCGCTTAGCGCCGACTCAAGGTTTATTCGTTAAAGGTTTTGGACAGGCATTCCAAGTAAGTGGCGATGATTTAGTAGATTTTGTTCATCTACAAGAAGGTCACCGTCGTGTTAAAGACGGGAGTGAGATCGAGTCAGCAGAAGAAAAACTGTAGTATCTAGAATGGTTTTCACGTGAATGCCTATACAGTAATGTATGGGCATTTGTTCGTTTAGGGTGTTATAGCAGACTTTAGCGAAGTGTAAACAAGCTGTTTTGATCCTGATCATCGTAATTTGCAGCGAAACTTGAAGTCGCTAAAATACCTGTGATAATTAGGGGTAAATCATTACCTTTATTGCTGATTTGGATTAACGTTATGACACAAGATAATAAAAAAGGCGTTTGGTTTGCGTATATAGCAAGCTTTCTTACTCCGTTTACACTGCTTACCTCTGGTATTGTGGCGATCATTTATGCAGGGTACCAATTAAACAAAGGTACAGACGAACTTACATATAGTCACTATTACTCCATTATCCGTAGCTTCTTTTTATTCTTTACATTTTTTGTGGTATTGGGTGTAACAGCGGCAACAACAACGGGTATGGTTGCCGGTGCTGATTATTGGGTACAAGGTTCAATGCTTCATGATGTAATGAATACTGTGTTAAATGTTCTACCATTTGTTGGCGGTGCCATTGCTATCGTTGCTGTACTTTATTGGCTGTTTAAAATTATTAAAGGCATGAGAATGCTAAGTCAAGATAAGCCAGTGTGCTTGTAACTGATTAGAATAAAAGAAAAGAGTGGCTTGATAGCCACTCTTTCTTTGCTTTGAGTCAATTGAAAGAGGATATAAACAATATGTTTAACTCATTAGCTGTCGGTTATAAATAGTCATTACGTCATTATTGATGATGTATGGTGCACGATACGCTGTAGGTTCAACTGAGATTACTTCTGGAACAGAGCAATCATTCCAATCACATACATCACCACAATCTAGTACACCTTCAGGGCATTCAGGAGTAACTACTGGTGGTTCGATACAATCGATCGCCCAATCACAAGGGTCACCACAGTCCATTACGCCAACAGGACATTCAGGGTCGACAGTTGGTCCATCACAATTGCCAGCAAGGATACAGGCATCTAGTCCACAATCTTGAACACCAACAGGACATTCAGGGTCAACAGTTGGTCCATCACAATTGCCAGCAAGGACACAGGCATCTAGTCCACAATCTTGAACACCAACAGGACATTCAGGGTCGACAGTTGGTCCTTCGCAATTACCAGCAAGAACACAGGCATCTAATCCGCAATCTTGGACGCCAACAGGGCACTCAGGATCAACCGTTGGTCCTTCGCAATTACCAGCAAGGACGCAGGCACCTAGTCCACAATCTTGAACACCAACCGGACATTCTGGTGGCTCCGTACATGTCCCATCTGCTTCACAAGCTAATGTATCTAACAGAGTTTGACGATCTATCCAGTTGACAGATTCACCTGAATTTTCTGCAACAATACGATCTATTTTTTTCGCTAAACTTGCGGTTTGAATCGCTTGGTAGCGGCTATGCGTTAAGCCAATTTGAACATCACCGAGTGATTGAGTTTCTATCACCCAAGCTCCCCCTTTGAAATTTTTTTCAAAGTAAACAGGTCTTGTATTATGACGTGCTGTTTTTTTGTTTTTACCTTTAGCACTGTATGATGCAATCATTTGAAAACCGTGAAGTGCAGAGACTGAAAATCGCCCGTGCTCTGGTAATAATGGATAACGGAGCAGTGCGACTTGTGGGGTATTTTCTAATGGTGCTGCAAGTTGTAATAAAACAAACTTTTTGTTTTTAAACTTAAAGGCCTTTTTAACAGTGCTGATATTTATTGTATTTAAGCTATTAGTAGATGCGATATTAATGGTTGAATTGTTAGTACCTTTTACACATTTTAAGGCAGTTAATACCCAGCTAGGACTAATAACTGAACCTTGGCATTGTGTTGTTTGCAAGGTATTTAGATTAAAGCTTTCTACACTCACATGATACTTTTTTTCAATGTTCGGGTGTATAGGGGGGGAGACCGCTGATGCATTATATGAAAACATAAGCAATGCCATCGCTGAAAGTAAATTTACGTAAGATATCATAGCGTTATCACTCTGTTGAACGTCGGTTTAACAGCAGAAAGAAACTTTAAGTTAATTCACTATAAAATCTTAGTAATAAGATTGTTTATTATCAATGAGAATAAAAATATTTCGTTTTAACTTTTTTGTCTTTATTAATTTATAGAAAAGCTAATAAACAAAAATAAAAAAGGATAGCCATAGCTATCCTTTTTTATTCGTTAATAGTAATAATTAACTTTTAAATTGTTTCACTAAGCTATCTAACTCAGTAAGCAGTTTCTCTGCTTTAGGATCTTGTTTCTTCATTGCTGTAAGTACATCTTTTTGTACTTGTTTGTCTTGCTTGCTAATTGCAGGATCAGACAGGATAGATTTTTGCTGCTTAGCTAGTTCCATACGAATATTGGTGAACTCTTTTACAAGCTCAGTACGCTTCGCATTAGATAAACCTTCTTTACGCGCCTCAAGTTGGATTTCTTGAGCGCGTTTGATTAGCTTCTCTGGGTTGTAGCCTTTTGCTTTTACTTTATTGTTAAAAGCTGTTTCGTAAGCTTTTAGCTCTTTTACTAATTCAGGATGAGATTGAAGAGTCTGATGGCGGATGCCCGCAAGCTCTTGCTGAATCATACCGATACGATTAGCAATATTTTGCTGTTGAGCAGTAATTTGAGGTGCTGCAGCAGGAACAACGGCAGTCTCTTTAGCCATAGCAGGAGCTGCGGTAAATGCGCATGCAAGTGCTAGAGGAACAGCAGCTTTTAGTAGCTTTGATTTTAAGCTTGATGTTTTAGTATGCATATGACTTCTCTTTTTCATGTTGATGCCGCTAAGATACGATGCGTTTTAATCTGTATTGTCAGATGATTGTCATTAAGTCTGAATATGAGCTGACAATTGCTCGCATTGATTGCGAATTAATCTCTATTACTAATATCGTAAATCATAGTTCTACGCAAATAAATCGTCATACAATTGCAATATTCCCTTATAGCATAGATAATTAAGGCTAAATTTTTGGTTGTTGTTGATTAAGTAGCCATTTTATACCTTTTTGCATTGCAAGGCTTACCTCTTTCTTGTTTTTCCGGTAAGCCGATGTCGGTTGGAGTTCCTATGTGTCAAGATTGCGGTTGTTCACTAGCCGGTGGTGATCATCACCATCATCACCAATTACAAGCAAACCCTCAGCTTAATGATAAAAAAACATTATCTGTTATTCATAAAATCCTTGATAAGAATGATGTTGAAGCAGCACATAACCGTGCACATTTTAATGCTAAAAATGTGACAGCATTTAACTTAATGAGTAGTCCTGGCAGCGGTAAAACGACGTTATTAGAACATCTACATCAGTATACACCGCTGAAATATGCAGTTGTTGAAGGTGACTTAGAAACATCACGCGACGCTGATCGATTAAAAGCGCAGGGGATTAATGCATATCAAATTCAAACGGGCTCGGCCTGCCACCTTGATGCATTTATGGTGCATTCAGCACTTCATCATATTGAATTAGATGATCTTGACATTTGTTTCGTTGAAAACGTCGGTAACCTTGTTTGTCCTGCGAGTTACGATGTGGGTACGCATAAAAATATCGTATTGGTCTCAGTACCAGAAGGCGATGATAAAATTGAAAAATACCCAGTGATGTTCCGTCGCGCTGATGTAGTTCTTATCACTAAGTGTGATTTATTGCCGTATTTTGATTTCAGTATTGAAGAAGCAAAAGCGCAACTACAAAAACTTAATCCTAATGTTGAAGTTATTTCATTATCAACCAAAGATCCTGAAAGCTTCCAACCGCTTGTTTCATGGATTAACAACAATCTTATTGAAGGATAATTATCATGTGTTTATCTATTCCTTCACAGGTGGTTGAGTTACATCCTGAAGAAAATAGCGTCACGGTTGATACTATGGGGGTTAAGCGCACAGTAAGCTGTCATCTATTAACTGAGCCTTTGGTGTTAGGGGATTATGTACTTATCCATATTGGTTTTGTAATGAGCAAAATTGATGATAAAGACGCCCAAGAAAGTTTAGAAATGTATCGTTTACTGTTGGCTGAAGCAGGGCCATTAGCATTATGAGTTTTGATTTAAAACAGCTATATCAAGGCTTTCGTGATGCTGATACCGTGCTGAGTTTAGCCGAACAAATAAAAGCGATAGCGCCACAATTACCAGAGCCTTTAAAAGTGATGGAAGTGTGTGGTGGTCATACTCATACCATTATGAAGTATGGTTTAAAGCAGTTACTGCCCGAGAATATTGATTTTATTCATGGTCCTGGTTGTCCTGTTTGTGTCATGCCCAAAGAACGTATTGATCATGCCGCTGCACTGGCATGCCAACCCAATGTTATTTTAGTTACCCTTGGCGATATGATCCGCGTTCCGGGGTCTAAAGGTAGTTTGGCGCAATATCGTGCTAAAGGCTGTGATATTCGACCTATCTACGATCCGCTTGATTGCTTAACCATTGCAACAGAAAATCCAGATAAAGAGGTGGTTTTCTTTGCAATTGGTTTTGAAACCTCAACGCCTATGACTGCAGTGTTAGTTGAACTAGCCGAGCAACGCCAAATCAATAACCTTTATTTTCACATTAACCATGTATTAGTGCCGCCTGCCGTTGATGCTGTAATGGCTGATCCAGCGGTAAAAGTGAATGCGTTTATCGGTCCATCACATGTGAGTGTGATTGAAGGGGCGAAGATTTATCGTCCGTTGGTTGAGAAATACAATACTCCCGTTGTGGTTGCAGGTTTTGAACCTGTTGATGTGATGGAATCTATTCTTCGTATCACTAAACAAAAAATCGCTGGTGAATCTGAACTCGACGTGCAGTATACGCGTGCAGTAACAGAAGAGGGGAATACGGTTGCTCAACAAGCCGTAAAACGTTGTTTTGATGTGCGCGATAGTTTCCGCTGGCGTGGCTTAGGGCCTATTGCTAACTCAGCCTTAAAACTCAACGCTGCTTATCAACACCGTGATGCTGAAATTCGTTTTGCGGATTGCTTACCCATGACACCAATTGATGATCATAAAGCGTGTCAATGTGGTGATATTCTTCGTGGCTTAGCTAAACCACAAGATTGTAAAGTGTTTGGTCGAGGCTGCACACCACAAACCCCATTGGGTAGCTGTATGGTGAGCTCTGAAGGTGCATGTAATGCTTATTTCCGTTACCGAGGTGTTTAATAATGACTGATATTGATTTAACAACCCTGTCTACGACCAAGTCGATTCAATTAAGTCACGGTGGCGGTGGTCAGGAAATGAATAAGCTGATCAAAGGCTTATTCTTTAAAGCGTTTGATAACGATATCCTTCGTAATGAAGAAGATGCTGCGGTTTTAACACTGGAAGGTAAAACGGCTTTTACTACCGATTCCTTTACGGTTTCGCCATTGTTTTTTGCTGGTGGCAATATCGGTAAATTAGCCATTGCAGGTACGGTGAATGATCTCGCAATGATGGGCGCAAAACCTCAGTATTTGAGTTGCAGTGTGATCATCGAAGAAGGCTTTGATGTTGCTAATCTAAAAACCATTGTTGATAGCATGGCCAATGAGCTTAGTATTTCTGGTGCTAAGATCGTGTGTGGTGATACTAAAGTTGTGCCGAAAGGCTGTGCGGATGGTTTGTTCATCAATACCACTGGTGTTGGCACTATTACCAAATCTGGTATTTCAGTACGTAACCTAAAACAGGGCGATGCAATCATTGTTTCTCGTGATATTGGTCGTCATGGCGCTGCTATTTTAATGGCACGTGAAGGGCTAACGCTAGAATCTGAACTTATCAGTGATTGCAATACCTTGTGGCCAGCAGTTGAGGCGTTAATTGCTGCTGATCTTGATATTCATGCAATGCGTGATGCCACGCGTGGTGGCTTATCTGCAGTACTTAACGAATGGGCGCAAGCATCTGGCATTGGTATCAATGTGGTTGAAGATGACGTACCTGTTAGTGAAGAGGTACGTGGCCTTTGTGAGTTATACGGTTTTGAACCGTTTGATCTTGCAAATGAAGGAACATTTATTATCGCACTACCACAGGAACAAGCAGAAAAAGCATTAGAAGTATTAAATGCATTTGCTGCGTGTGGTGATGCTGCCATTATCGGTGAAGTCAGTGACGATTATGCAGGGCGTGTAATTTTAACTAGCGGATGGGGTAGTCGTCGTTACCTTGATTTACCACAAGGTGAGTTACTTCCGAGGATCTGTTAATGCATGAATATTCCATTGTTGGCGCTTTAATTGAACAATGCGAACAACATGCAGAAGATAATGATGCGACCAAAGTAACTCGTGTTGCAATCAAAGTCGGTATTTTAAGCGGTGTTGAACCTGCATTATTAGAAACAGCCTTTCAAACCTTTAAGTTAGAAGGGGTTTGTCATGACGCTATATTTGAAATGCAAATCCAACCATTAGTGTTATCGTGTTTCGAGTGTGGGCAAGAAACCACTCATAACGAGCGCAGTATTATATGTAGCCATTGCCAAAGTAATCGTACAGAGGTAATTGATGGCGAAGATTTAATGCTGATGCAGTTAGAGCTTGAGTAAAAACACACTAAAAATTACGTTCTAAAAAAAAGGCAATACTGGTTTTTATCGTTATTGCCTTTTTTGTGATCTATTTACTACTGATCTCACTTGGTGCAAGGATCAATGATTGTGCCACAGCCTACTGGATATTATGTTACAGCTTGATCTTCCAGTGATATTTATGGCAAATATCACGAGTATTCAGAAATCTTAGCGCATAATCATAACACTACGGGACTGTTATAAAGTCCGATATCTGTATTTATAATTTATATGTGACAATGTCACCTACATTATTACGTTGCCTTTGTCAGTATAATTGAAGATGTTTGTGATTAGATGTCTGAGAAGTATTTTTCAATTGGTTTAGAGATTTCAAGGATAACAGCGTTATGCACTTCAAGATCGTATTATCAGTCAGTGGGTTTGCATTTTGTTAACAAATTATCTTAAACAGACGCATGATCATTAACTGACTGTTTTTTTGACGCTGGTATCACTACGTATAGAGCAGTGATATAAGAAAAATAAGTCGCTATATTATGCTTTTAATTGAGTAATAAGAAGTGCTTTATGAAAAATAAGCCTTATTAAATGTAAGTGTAATAATGGCTTCGAAATGGAATAAAAAAAGCCCCATCGTTAAATGAGGCTTAATAATCAATGAATTCTGATTATTTCTAGGCAAGGGGCCTAATTACCGGCTAGGTATGGAATTAATTTAGATGATTCTAAAGATAATTAAAATCACATTATAATCATTTTGAGATCTTGGTGCTTTAGTGCCTAGTTTTTCATGCTAATCATGTTGCATAGGTGTAATCAATGTAACCGATGTCAAAAAAATGGCGATTTTTTGATGTTCTCATTATTCAAGAATGACTGATTATAAATATTATTTGATTTTTTTCTTGCGCCATACTGATTTTAGAACAAGCTAATTTTATTAGGGCTAACGTTACGTTTATAAAATGCCTTTTCTACGTTCTGAAATATCGAAGCCGAGATCTATAAGGTATTGTTCCATTTCTTGATTATCTTGCTTAATTTGCTGATATAGCCAGTTAAGATAACTCTGTTGTAATGGCTGATAGTGTCTATTGGGTTGACTGAGAAGCACATATCGTAACCCCGTAATTATTGGCATGTTAAACGGGATGACGAGACGCCCATTAGTGAGTGCTTCAAAAGCAAATAAAAAATCACAGATTAAGACGCCTAAACCATTTTCTGCAGCAGACAATGCCATATCCAATGTGTCAAATTCATAACCCGTTGTTGTATCAAAATTATGGAGTTGCATTGCTTTAGCCCAAGCTTCCCAATGAATGTGACCATCTAATCGAGTATGCAGTAAAGTATGATTAACAAGATCTTGCGCTGACTTTATTTGACCATTGCGGGCAAGGTAATCAGGTGAAACGACTACAAATAACGACTCTTCACGTAGTAATTCTGTTCGCAAATTATTAAAAGGGTAATTAATACAAGCATGAATGACTAATTGGTTGGGTTCTGTTTGAATATAGTCTGTGATAGTCCGTAACCACGTTGTTTCGATATGTAGCGATAGTTCAGGTAGGTTTTTGTGAAGTAGTTCCATACGTGGAATTAACCAACGACTCGCAAAGGTTGGTGGGGCTTGTAAGCGTAATTGACCGGCTTGACCCTGAATCGTATCAATAGCTTGTTGTAGGCAGTCTAATGCCTCTACACAGCCAGTATAAAATAAACGTCCAGTCTCTGTTAAATCAATCTTTTGCCCTTTTCTTATAAAGAGAGATGTATTTAAGAATCGCTCTAAACCTTTAATTTGTTTGCTAACACCACTTTGCGTGATCGAAAGTTCTTCAGCTGCCAGTGTAAAGTTTAAATGGCGTGCTGCAGACTCGAAAACACGAATAGATTGCTGTGATGGTAGCTGTTGATAACGATGCCTAGTATAACTCTTTGTCATGATTGGATAACCATAAGTCGTTTGTTTATAGCATAATCATCGCATAACCTGATGTTATTAGGTAGTTTGATGATTCTAATAATGACTGAACGGAATAGTATGAACTTGGCGTTTTTTAATGGTAAATACATGCCTTTAAATGAGGTTGCGATATCACCGTTTGATCGCGGTTTTTTATTTGGAGATAGTATTTATGAGGTTATACCTGTATATAGCGGAAAGATGCTAGAAGGCGAACTTCATCTTCAGCGATTATTGAATGGTTTAAGTGCTGTTGGTATTGAATCACCTTATAGCTTACTTGATTGGCGAGAGTTGATAAGTAATATAATCATTGAAGCAGAAGCAACTCAGATGATTTATATCCAAGTAACACGAGGAGTTGAAGAATCGAGAAATCACCGCTTTCCTGTCAAAGTAGCACCGTCAGTATTAATCTTTGCAACGCCATTTACGTCTCCTATTGATCTTTCATATCCTGGCTGTGCTGCAATATTACAAAGTGATAAGCGCTGGCTAAATTGTCATATAAAAGCAACGAGCTTATTAGCAAATGTGATGGCATATCGGCGACTTTATTTAGAGGGGAAACCACAGGATGAAGCGTTATTTATACGTAATGGATACGTGGTTGAAGCTGCTAGTAGCAATTTGTTTATGGTCAAAGATAAGGTCATTTATACACCTCCGATTGATAATATTCTGCCGGGAATTACGCGTCATATTATTCTTCAAATTGCTGAAAAATTGCAATATCAAGTCTATGAAATAGCGCCCGATAAAAAAACATTGGAAAAAGCTGATGAAGTGTGGGTTTCCAATTCTATTGAAGAACTTAAACCTGTAATAAGGATTGATGATCACTGTATTGGCTCTGGGCAGCCGGGTGAGGTCTGGCGTGAGTTTTGGTTACACTATCAAAGTAAAAAATGAGGTGGATATGAACTATAACAATCAATTACGTTTTTACAGTGGATTAAGATTGAGAAATATAATTATAGTGATGGTATTTGCTATTTTAACAACTAAGGGAAATGCTGCATCATTTAACTCTGAGGTGTGGGAAAGCAATAAAATTGGTTTATTTCCGATGGTGATTAGTAATATGGGGAATAGTGTTGCAGCCTATGATGCTGACTTTAATATGATTACATTTTTTACTCAAGAGAAAAAAGAAACGTGTTTAAAGATGAATGACACTGACCTTGTTATTAATAATAAGCCGATAAAAGTTAAAACCATATATAGTTATCATAACTGTTTAATTCAGGCGAAAAATAAAGAAGATTCAGCTTATATAGTAAGTCAGTTTAAAGATAAATCAAAAGTTGATGTTGGCCCGCTGCATTTTAGTGCGATTGGTTTTAATGATGAGGCTATTTTAACAAATATTGATGAAACAGTTAGCTGGGGTTTTAAAAAAGAAAAACATCTAAATTTCAAATCTATAGGTGCAATGGATGGATGGGAAGGTGTATGGAGCGGTGAAAAGGTTGAGTTATACCAATATAGCCGTAGTAATAATATTACTTTAGATGTTTTTGAAGCAGAGGCATTAGATCAACATGGAACGAATTGGTTTGAGGTCTGCCAATATAAAAACTTATTGATGTTAAGTAGCGGCGATAAAGCATGTAAAGCATTAATACATCACCTATAGATTTTGAATATAATTTAAAACCACCCTAAATATTTATATAAAATTAATTAGAATGTAAAATTAATAATAAAGCTCTAAATTAATAGAGCTTTATTATTTTTATATTCAATTAACGGCGACGCATCTTTAGGTATAACGCACCGGCACTTAGGTTACTGCCATCGAGTTCTAATTGACGGTTAACAGTAATAGCAAAGTTTTTACCTACACGGAGTGATAGACGTTCAGTTAGCACTTCATTGGCAAAATCACTGCCTGCTAAAACCACAGCATTTAAGCCTGTGGTTTCGTCTATACGTTCTAACCAGTTAGCAATAAAGTCAGCTAATGAATCCATGATGCCAAAAGCAAGCTTATCATGTTCTGATTTGTCGACAACTAAGCTGAAGCTCATCAGACTTCCGAGGGTTTTAGCCCATTCAATGGTACGTTTGCCATCTACCATATCTAGTGGGTAATCAACGCGATGGCCTTTTTGCCCGCTGTTTTGTAATGCTTTAGCGATCAGTGCATCGTTTAAGTATTGAATACTATTAGTACTGGATGTTGATAAGCCAAGGATGGTGGCAGCGACAGCAAATAACCCCGATAACTGATTATAACTATCTTCAAGATGAATTTGGCTTAGTGCATGGTAGCTCTCAGGTCGGGATTCTTTAAATTTAGCAAGAATCGTCGCTTGTTCTCCTGCGGTCATCAGGCGAATAATTTCATGCCCTGTTTGCGGCAAGCTAGGCAGTACTAAAAAGCTATCTGTACGGGTAAATTTATCTTGGCAAACAATTTCACCTGCAGCATATCGACCAAAATATATAACCGCGGTATTACGCCCGTTACCTGATTCAATATTACCGCCATGCAACGCACAAATAGGCAGCGCGTGAGAGGGGACATCGTTTGGATGATTTGGTTTGTAGTCGAAATGAATACGACGTTTATGCCAATAAGCATTTAAGCCGTTAATGCAAGCTTGATCGTGTAAGGGTTCAAGGGCTTTGATTGACACTGGAAGATCAAGTTCAGGATCGCTATCGACTTGGCTCCAACCTTTTTCAATCCATGTAATTAAGGGTTGCCAATGGTTGGTATCAATAAATACGAAATCAACGCCTTGTTGACGTAAAATTTCAGTCAGCACTGTGAGCACGCGATTATAGCTAAAACACAAATCATACAAGGGATCCTGTAATTGATGATGTTTCGCTTTGGGCTGTACCGTAACGCGCGGTTTCTCAAGGCTTGATAACGCGAATACGTGTTCTGATGGAGTAAAGAAATGCAAAGGTACATTATTAGGATTACAGATCAGAATTTGTGGGCGTTCTTGCGATGAGGTTAAAACCGGTGTTGTACTGAGTTGGAATACCTGATGCTTACCTTGCTCTGTAGTTAAGGTAAATAACACATTGCCAGTGGTAAGAATATCATTAGCCCAAACTTTTACTTGGTTAATACTGATTGCTTGATGTAAACGCTGCTCGCCATGACAACATACACAAGGTAATGCTAACTCACCAAATTGTGGCGATTGGTTATCGCCTAATAACGGCTCGCAATGTTGGCAAAAGGGTAAGTGATGTTGAGTATTAACCAGAGGGACAATACTGCCTTCACGATGGATGATTTCTTCCACTTTAGATTCAACTAACCAAATGGAAAGCAGGAAATCATTGGCAATTTTTTCAGCTAATGCTTCAAGTTGTGCTTGTTCACCGACCGCTTCAATTAGATAACGATTTTTAACAAAACCAATGGTAATTTCATAAGGTTCATTGGCTAAATAGTCATTACATAATTGCGCATAAAACGGCACTTGGCGTGAGCATTTAAAAGAAAATTGAATTAATTTCATGCATCTACTCCTCGTTTATAAGCGGTTGGGATCAAGCTATTAATCTCAATATTGTTTACGCGTTCGCAGGTAATACCCAAATCCGTTAAATGATTCAGAATCGCTGATTCCATAGTAGGAATAGCAGCATAAATTTTAGGTGTTAGTCCTAAATGCATCGGCTCGAGTACAGTAGGGGTAACACCTAATACGAATGTTTTAGGGCGATCGCCGACCAATTCCATCATGATCAATGTTTGCAGCATTTCTACTTCATGGGCACTGCCTTGCCAGTCGATCTCTGGTGGCGCTTTATCAAAATCGAAAAAGTACACTTCGCCAGCATCTACACCAGCAGCATTAACAGTATCAATCACAATAAGGTGATCATATTGGGTTAAGGTTGGGATCAAACTATGCGCAAGGGTACCGCCATCCACGAGATCAATCTGATGTTCTGGGTGTGAAAAGCGGTAGTTTTCGGTGAGGTAATTGACGAAATGTACGCCGACTCCTTCGTCGGCGTACAAGACATTGCCAATACCAAGTAGCAATATCTTCATTAGTGCTAGTGGCCTTTATGGTCAGTATTTGTGTGGTGAGTATGATGTTGAACTGGGTGGTTACTCTTGTTCTTATCTTTAACGTGCACAGGGTGGTAATCAAAACCCGACATAATGGCGTCAGCTGAGCCATTGCGGAATCGAATACCGGTCCAAATCACCATGTAAACGTGAATTAAGACAAACACGATGAACGCCCAAGTTATTATGTGGTGCCATTCACGAACGTTAGCTAATCCGCCCATAGCATAGGTTACCCACTCAGCTGGCTGCCAGAATAGGCCACCCATACCAAGGTGATACACGTTGGCATATAAGGTTAAGCCTGTGACACACATAAAAATGGCAGCGATAGAAATACCCGCATATACCACTAACTGTAATGGACCGTAAGCACCATGATGGGGTGGTTGCCCAACCCAAAAATAGGCTTTGATTTGCTTCACCCAGCTATTCGGACTTACTGCATCTTTCACCGAGCGACGTTCAACGTTACTGCGACTAAAGAAGAATAAATAAGCACGAATTAAGGTGATGGCCACAAGGATGAATCCAAGCACTTCATGGGCAAAACGCACCCAGCCTTGCTCTAATACGTTAGTGCTATCTGGCGCAACCAAAAATGGCCAAGCAATATAAAAGCCTGTGATGACTAAACCAAATATGGCAAAAGCACGGAGCCAGTGACATAAACGTATAATAAAAGAGAAAACATAGGATCGTTTGTACAACACTGTATCTGTTGACATAAATTCCTTCCTTACACTGCTTGTGCTGGAATACGGAATTCACTCAAAGATTGGCCTTTGTAATCCATCACGTGTACTGAACACGCCATGCATGGGTCAAATGAGTGGATCACACGAAGAACTTCAAGAGGCTTAGTTGGATCTTCTAACTTTAAGCCAACTAAAGAAGCTTCATAAGGTGCAATTTTGCCGTTGCCATCAATTGGGCTTGCGTTCCATGTGGTAGGAACAACCGCTTGATAGTTTTCAACTAAACCGTCTTTAATACGTAGCCAGTGACTTAATAAACCACGAGGTGCTTCAATCACACCTACACCTTTGTATTCTTTTTTAGGATCAATGGTTGGTTCAATGTACGTGGTTTGATCTGAATTTAGATTTTGAACCATAGATTCAAAGGTGGTTAAACCATTACGTGCAATGATCAAGGTATGAAGCATACGAGCAGCGGTACGGCCTAGCGTAGTAAATAGCGCACCAGCAGGCAATCCCGTTGTTTTTAAGAACTCATTCACAACAGGTACAACATATGGGTTACCTTTTGCGTAGTTCACCGCAATGGTTGCCAGTGGACCAACTTCAACAGGCTCACCATTATAACGTGGCGATTTAACCCAAGAATATTTACCCGCTTCATTAATGGTTGGACGCTTACCTTCAAGAGTGTCACGTTCAATAAACGGAGTATGTTCAGGGATAGTTGTACCATCGTAAGGGTGTTGTGGTTTATCCGCGTTGTACCATGAGTGAGTCACATCTTCAGCAATCAGGCTCAGATCAACATCTTCTGCCTTACTTAGATCTTTATTACGAATGACACCACTAGTGAACAGTTGATCTTCTTCGTTTAGCTGAATAGATTCGCTACACATGAAAGTGCTAACGTTACAGCCACCAAGTACACAAGGCTCTTTACCGAATGCAGAGGCTGCCATCAAAATATCCGCTTGGTAGGCACGCTCAATGAATTCAGCAACGTGAACAAACTTTTGCTTAAACTCTTGCAGGCGAGCAGGATCTAACATGTCACGTACACAAGTAACGCCACCAACAACAATAGATTGTGGGTGCGGGTTTTTGCCACCCCAAATGGCCATCATCTCAGCACCAACACGCTGAACTTCTAGTGCTTTAAGGTAGTGAGATAGACCAATAAGGTTCTGCTCTGGCGTGAAAGCGTAAGTTTTATTGCCCCAGTATGCGTTAGCAAACGGACCTAACTTACCAGTATTAACTAAGCCTTGTACTTTTTCTTGTACAGCGCGTAGTTCACCTTCACCAGCCGCCATCGGAGTTTTAGACCATTTCATGGCTTCTTGTGCAGCTTTTGCTGGATCGGCACCTAATGCAGAAACCACATCCACCCAGTCAAGGCCGTGTAGTAGGTAGAAATGAACAATATGGTCGTGCATTTCAAGAGACGTTAAGATCAAGCTACGAATGTATTTCGCGTTAATAGGCACTTGAGCATTGATAGCATTTTCAACCGCTAATGTGCCACATAAGTAGTGAGATGAAGTACATACACCACAAATACGCTGCATAAGTAGACCTACATCATAAGGCGTACGGCCTTTCATGATGATTTCTAAACCACGGAACAGAGTAGAGGAGGCATAAGCTTTTTCAATAACATTGTTAGCATCAAGTTCAACTTCGATACGTAAGTGGCCTTCGATACGCGTAATAGGATCGATTACGACACGCTTGCTCATGAATTATTCCTCGACTTTTTTTGCAAAAATACTACTAACAGCGTGAGCACCAATACCCACGGCGGTAACGCCTAATGTCACAGCACCAATGGTATCGGCGGTGGCATCTAAACCATGTAATGGTTGACGGCTTAATGGTTTCTCGAAGTATGCCATGTCATCCCAGAAGTCTGGTTCTGAACAACCAATACAACCGTGGCCGGCTAATACAGGCCAGCTAGTGTGCGCGTTGAAACGCTCAGTAGGGCAGTTGTTGTAAGTGTATGGACCTTTACAACCCATCTTAAATAAGCAGAAACCTTGCTTAGCGTTATCATCACCAAATTCAGTCACGAACTCGCCAGCATCAAAGTGACCACGGCGCTCACAGTTATCGTGAACACGTGCACCATATGCCCACTTTGGACGGTTGAACATATCAAGAGCAGGAAGGCGACCAAACATGATGTAGTACATTAATGTACCTGTGATGTTGGCAGGGTTTGGTGGACAACCTGCTACATTAATCACTGGGCGATCAATTACAGCACCGACACTTTTTGCTCCTGTAGGGTTAGGACGAGCAGCCTGTACACCACCAAATGATGAACAAGTGCCGACACAAATAACCGCTGCGGCATCATTAGCGACACGTTTGATTAGTGACATACCGGTTTCAGCTTTGCTACCAAGCGTAAGATAAATACCGTTATTAGCAGTAGGAACGGCACCTTCTGCTGCTAATAGGTATTTGCCTTTGTATGCTTTCATTGCATTTTCAAGGTTTTCTTCTGCTTGTTGACCAGCCGCAGCCATAAGCACTTCTTGGTATTCAAGTGAAACGTGCTCAAACAAAAGGGTACTAATATCAGGAGTTGTTGTACGTGTTAGTGATTCTGAACAACCAGTACATTCTGCAAGACTTAACCAAATAAGAGGCACACGATCGGAAAGCTCGGCAGCTTCGGCAACCATGGTGCTAAACGGTAAAGGTAAAGCCAGTAGGGATGTGATAGTGGCACTCCAAATCATGAAGTCACGACGTGTTATGCCATTTTGTTCTAATTTATCTTTGAATGATTCCTCACGAAGAGGTTTCATTGCTCGTAACTCTGCAAGACGTTTCTTGCCTAGTTCGAAAAGGGCTGCATGCGAGTCCATCTATCAACCTTGTTTATTATGAATACTTATACGCTAAGGGAATAGCGTGCAGATTTTAGGCTTGTAAAGATGAGATATGATTGATCTATATCAGATTTTTGATTTTTGTATGACAATATAAAAAATCAAAAATGAAGCTATGCATAAATAACTCATTGATATTGTTAATGAGAATGCTTTGTATTAAGCGTGTATGATTGTTTGTAGTTAAGTCATTGAAATTAAATTGATAAAAATTTAAAGACAATAATTTACTTTGATTGTAAATGCGGATGGTATGCTTGAATATGCAACATAAATTTCAAATAAAAAATGAATAATATCGAAGCGAAAGAAAGGAAAGCAGAGAATTAGAAATGTTTAGCTTTTTTATTATTGTTTTGAAGGAGATACAAAAAACCTCAGTCGAGACTGAGGTTTAATTATTAACATATTGCTTGATTATTCACCAGCAAGGAAAGCCGCATCAAGTTTACAGAATGCCAATAATAAATTAGCTGCTGCAGCGTAGAATCCAAATTGATCTCGGTTTTGGCACTCTTTCACAAATAGTGGTAGCCAGTTGAGCAGCATAGTGTTAACAAAAGAAAGCTGTGCTTGCATTAGCTCTTCGCGTTTTTCTTCAGTTTCTTGCTGATTACCCATGATGATCAGGTTACCCATAAAATCTAATTCAACCGCAAGGTGATCTGCAGGTTCATTAAATTCTTTACGCTGTGCAATCGCGTAATCATTCATTAGCACATTCATGTCTTGTGCTGGCTTATCGTTAAGTAAGCCTGATGTACCCACATACATAGACGCATACGGTAGGGCACCTGTTTTCGGTGTGCTTAGGAATAAACCACAGAAATCGGCAGCAAGCTCAAGCTGCTCATCAGGACGTGTATTTGATTGATTAATTACGTCGCGGAAAACTTCAACCGGTGCTTTTAATTCCTCTGTCATACCTAAGCCTGAAAGGAATGTGTACATTTCACCGCCATGGTATTCATGTAGATCCGCATCAGTGAGTTCGCGAGCGAAAAGTGATGACATCCACCAATAGATCTCTGCACGTTGTTCGTTGAAAGCAATAAATTCTTGCATTGTCACTCCAGACACATAAAACACATTCAAATATAACCGAAGGCATTATATTGGAATCTATTTTAAAAAGGTGAAATAAAGGCGATGAATTTTCGTTCATCGCCTTCTTTTAATCAACTAGCTAAGTAAAATTACTTATCCATAGCAGGGAACAGTGGGTCGATACCTTCTTCGTAGATAGGACCGTTAAAGCCTGTTACTGCAGGTACTGTACCTGTGTACTTCTCGATTTGAACTAGAGCAGCTGCTGCAGATGTTGCTTGCGCTAGGCTAGAAGTACCGATGTCTTCTGTTAGTACGTTTGGATCACCATAAGTACAGATAGTACCTACTTTACCGCCTTCTAATGGGCTGTACCATGCGCCTTCTTGTAGGCGACATACACCAGGTAGGTAATCATCAGTTACAACCGCACCAGCTAATACTTGACCACGATCGTTGTAAACACGAACGATATCACCAGATTTAATACCACGAGCCGCAGCATCTTCAGTGTTGATAAAGATTGGCTCACGCTCAGCAACTGCGTAAGTCGCACGGAAATCCGTTGACGAACATAGCTGTGAGTGTAGACGATCTTTCGGGTGCGTACTTTGCATGTTGATCGGGAAACGATCTGAACGAGGACCACCATGGCTACGTTCTGTTTTCTCGAACCACATTGGGTGACCTTGACAGTCTTTGTAACCCATATCTGCGATAGTCTTACAGTAGATCTCGATCATACCTGAAGACGTACCTAGTGGCTCAAGATCGGGTTCTTTACGGAATGATTCGTGGCGAACCCACTCTTTACCCGCAGGGAATTCGATGAAACCTTCACCTTCCCAGAACTTCTTGAAGTTAGGCATACGAACACCTAAACCACGGCCTTGCAGACGCGCACCGTTGTAGATCTCTTCAATGATTTCCATTTGCGTCTTACCGCCAGTGAACGCTTCTTCGCGGTCAAAGCGAGAACATAGTTCACGGAAAATCTCAAAGTCATCTTTAGACTGGTACATTGGTTCAACAATCTTACGTAGGGCAATAATACCTGCGTTAGAGTGGTTACCGTACTGCTCGATATCGTTACGCTCGTAAGTTGTTGTTGCAGGTAATACGATATCTGCAAAACGACATGTTGCTGTCCACTGGTGATCAATCGATACAACCGTTTCTAACTTAGTCCAAGCCTTGATCATCTTGTTACGATCTTGGTGGTGACCAAATGGGTTGTTACCACTGAAGATCGCCATCTTCATAACAGGGTACTTAATCTTCTGACCATTGTAGTTAATGGTCTTGCCTGGATTGTCGATACAATCAACAAAGCGAGCAACTGGAATGAAAGTAGAGTAACCGTCGTATGAACCGTTATGAATTGGAGCAACACCTGTCACACCACTAAAGCCTGACATGAGTGGACCATTAGAGGTGATTGAGCCTGCATCATTGTAGTGCCAGCCGAAACCGAAGCCACCACCAGGTAGGCCGATTTGACCTAGCATTGCTGCAAGTACCACTAGCATCCACGCGTACTGTTCGCCGTGCTGCATACGTTGTAGACACCAGCCACCAATGATTTGCGTACGGCCGCTTGCCATTGTGCGCGCAAGAGCACGGATATCATCAGCTTTGATACCACAGATCTTTTCAGCCCACTCAGGGTTCTTAACAACACCGTCAGTCTTACCAAGAACGTAAGGCATGAACTTATCAAGACCTGTTGTGTAATCAGCAATGAAGTCTTTGTTGTATAAGTTTTCAGTGTATAGCGTATGTGCAAGCGCAAGCATTAATGGAACGTCAGTCTGTGGGTTAACACGGATCTGTTCGCCACCAACTGCTTTTTGCGTGCTAGAAACCACTGGATCGACGTAGATCACTTTGATTTCTTTGTTTTTCACTTTCTCTGCAAGTTGCTCATAGTACTGGTATGGGCTGTGGTCTGGTACTAACCAACCCACTTGCAGGTTTTTAATTGGGTCAGATGCCCAAATAACAATAGTGTCAGTGTGCTCAAGCACGAGCGGCCATGATGTTTGTTGCTCGTAAACTTCCATTGCACCAGCAACGTAAGGAAGAATTACCTGAGCGGCACCTGTTGAGTAGTCACCCATCTTACCTAGGGTAGTACCGTGAAGGCCAACACCACGCTTCATCATGGTACCTGCGTTATGCAGTTTACCCACTGATTGCCAACCTGTATGGCCTGCGTATAGTGCGCTTGGACCAAAGTTGTTTTGTACACGTTCCATCTCATGGTACATGAAGTCTAACGCTTGAGACCATGGCACACGTACAAAGCGGTTATTACCACGTTGGGTTGTATCTGACTTATAGCCTTGCTTTAGCCAATCAATACGTACCATTGGGTATTTAACACGTGCAGGGTTGTAAACCACTTCACGTACCGCTTGGATCATATCAGTTGGGTTTTTGTCCTTTTCAAATGGTGTTGTTTCAGTCCAAACACCGTCAACAACTTTAGCGCGGAATGCACCCCAGTGTGAGCCTGATAGAACTTCACCAGAGAACGCAGCTTTTGCTTCTTCAGCAGCCATTGCTTTACGAGGAGCAAGAAGGCTAGTACCTACAACAGATGCAGCACTTGCCATTGCAAGACCAGATAGGAAGCGGCGGCGTGAGATGCCAGTTTTATTAGTTTGAGTCGCCATATGTTGGAGAATCCTTAAACTTTAATTTTTATCGATGGGGCGGGGATTGTGATATCACCCGCCTATCATTTATTTGTTATTAGGCTGCAGGATTAGTGCGCGCCTGCACCGCCTGTATCGCTACCGTGGTTCTGAAGGTATTTCAATAGCGTACGTTCTTCTGTCTTAGACAGACGGTAGTAAGAGCTCATGGCTTTCAGACTTGCGATCCAGCCATTTGCAGTAAAATGGCCTGGTGCTGGCGCCGCGTGACAAGCGTTACATGTAGAGCCGTACATTTCTTCTGCATAGTTCCAGATAGGCTGGATGCTATCGATCATGTCAGCTTTAGTAATCCATGCTTGTACTGTTACGTTCTGCCATACGATGTCAGTTGCTGGATCAGTTTCTTCCTTAACAATCTTCTCGTTAGCTTTAATATCACCACGGATAGTCGCTTTGAATACGCGCTTACCCATGTATTCTGTCATAACACGGCCTTTACCAGATTTCTCTAACCAGCCATTTACTTCAACTTTCAGCATGTCGCCTTTACGTTCAAGTACAGTTACTTCAGATGCAGGTAGTAGTTTACCTTCTGACTTACCGTTAGCGTCGTCAGTTGCGAACAGATCTTTTTCACCTAGAGAGTAAAGTTTGTCTGCAGTAGCACCTTGAGATGTCGCTTCAGCTTGAAGGTTTTGGTAATCCTTCTGGAAACCACCAGCCATGTTTGGTAGTTCGTGTGCAATACCTTTGTGACACTCGATACAGTTCATGTCTTTAGCCGCAGCTTCGGTCATTGCAGCTGCAGCTTCAGGTGACTGTTTAGCGTGATCCATAGCAGAGTAGTCGTGACAGCTTTTACATGTTTTCGAGTTTTGGCTTGCCATACGCTTCCAAACCATCTGAGCGAGCTCTAAGCGGTGCTCTTCAAATTTCTCTGGCGTATCAATTTTCTTAGTGATGTATTGGTTGTATACATCTTTCCATGCACCAAGCTTACGTTGAATAGCACCTGGAAGATCTTTAGGTTGGTGACAGTCAACACATTCAGCACGTACACCAGAAGCATTTTTAAAGTGTACAGATTGCTTATATTCTTCATAGTTTTGCTGCATGGTGTGGCAGCCTACACAGAATTCAGTTTGAGAGGCGTGTTCAAATCCCTTATGCACAGCAAAAATGCCCGCAAGGGTGATACCAATACCAACTAGAACAAGAGCAAGAATTGAGTACTTGCTGCTTGGCTTAGTCAACATTTGCCAAAGTTTTTTCATGTTGAATGATTCCATTTAAGAATGAATGCCCGCCGTAAGCTACGGTGACGTTATAAATTTTATGGGGTAATCTTATGTCCACGATGTGAATAAGGTTAACGGTACGAATGAATAGCAAACTCATGTTTATGACAAATTGTGAATAACAACGGTTTGTGCTAACGTTTCGTAAGAACACCTAAAAAACTAAAAGAGACAAACATGACTCATCACGTACTTGTTGTGGAAGATGAAATTGTTACCCGTACTAAACTGGTAGGGTATTTCGAGAACGAAGGATATAAGGTTAGCCAAGCGGATAGTGGCGCACAGATGCGAGAGATCATGGCGACCGAAAAAATTGACCTCGTCATGCTTGATATTAACCTTCCAGGTGAAGACGGTTTGATGCTTACACGTGAGCTTCGTAGCCGCTCTGAAGTGGGGATTATTTTGGTCACAGGACGTACTGATAGTATCGATCGTATTGTGGGTTTAGAGATGGGTGCAGATGACTATGTCACTAAACCTTTTGAACTTCGCGAGCTGCTTGTTAGAGTGAAAAACTTGTTATGGCGCATGACCTTAGTGGAAAAAGCACGTGACGAGACAATGGTCGAAATGCAGGAAGATAACATCATTCGTTTTGGCGAATGGCAGTTCGATATAAACAAACGTGCACTGACTCATAATGGCTTACCAGTGAAGTTAACTAAAGCTGAATATGAGCTATTAGTTGCCTTTTCTTCACACCCAAATGTAGTGCTTAGTCGTGAACGTATTTTGAATATGTTAAGCCATAGAGTTGAAGCACCAAATGATAGAACGATTGATGTTTTAATCCGTCGTATGCGTTCTAAAATGGAACTCGATCCAAAGAATCCACAGATTTTTGTTACCGTTCATGGTGAAGGATATATGTTTGCTGGTGATTAATTTTCACCTGAAATATATTTCAGTAGCATCAAAAAATATTTATTGATGCGAAACATTTTGAAATAAAAAGGCCATATCATTTTGTGATATGGCCTTTTTTCTAGAACAAAATGCGCGAATTTCTTGATGTAAATCAACCAATAAAGAGATTATTTTTTGGTTGTTTTTTGAACAAAAACATCGATTGATAATTATTATCAAATTGCTGGCTGTTTTGAAACATCGGATTAACATTGTTAGTACCAATAAAAATCAATTTAAAGATCATGTCGTTAACAATCCAAAAAAATAATGTCAAAATATGAAAAAGATAAATTATTGAACAGCGCTCAAAAACGGGTAGTGAATACTTATCTTGGAAATAAGAAACACTATGCGAGTAATAGAAGTAGATATTTGACTGATTATTGATGCTATTCATACTACAATAATGCACTGTTAATAGTTGATTTGCAGATTATTCATAAGGTAGACATAGAATTTTGGGATTGTTAATGGTTACAAAATGTAAAAAGCCCAGCAAAACTGGGCGTAAACGCCAAATAATCAAAAAAAAGATATAGATAAACGGTCTATTTATATCGTTTTTCATCTCTTTTTCGCATTATTTGTGCGGTTAATTTTTCTATTTCTGGCAAGCTTATCGTACTTTCTTTTGCTAATTCACGTTGTTCACATAGAACATCACGTAAGATAGTTTCTGTCGTTAATGGGTTGGCTAATACAACACGGAATACTGTTGTGATCTTATGCTGCCATTTTTCTGGTGTAATACGGGTACGAGATACAAATGACTTACCTGATTCACGCTGTCTTTTTTGGATGAATTTCGTTAAATCATTCAATAATTCTAATAACGTTTCACGTTCATCATTTGTAGCAATTAATAAAGCTTGCTGCGTTGCTGCAGGAACGTAGCGATAGGTCAGTAAACAAAGCTCTGGTTCTGTGACTAGTTCAAAATCATCTTGCTGCTTTATTAAATTTGCAAAATATTGTGCATTCTCAATACTATTATTGATCAGTAACTCGTACCCAGGACGGCTAATAATATTCATACTGGCATAAAGCAACATTGCCATACCACTTCGTGAACCCTCTAAGGTGTGACTACCTAAATCTTTCGATCCTTTTCGTAAAATATATTCGGCATGGTGCTCAATCGCAGACATCAACTCTGGATTTTTAAAAATAACCATACCTGCACCCATCGGTATATAGAGCTGTTTATGGGCATCAATCGTAATAGAATCTGCACGTTCGATTCCCTTAAGTAAAGGGCGGTATTTATTCGACATTAATGTAGCGCCACCCCAAGCAGCATCAACATGAAAATGGCAATCATGAGCGTCAGCAATATCAGCAAGTTGATCTAAGGGATCAATGTTGCCTGTTTCTGTTGTGCCAGCAATACCAATGATGGCAAAAGGTTTGATATTACGTTTTTTTAGTTCAACGAGGGTGGTTTGTAAGTGATCGAGATCAATACGGTTATCGTCATCCGTTTTGATTGAAATTAGGCTATCACGACCAATGCCTAATACATCAGCAGATTTTTTTAATGAATAATGACCACGCTCAGAGACTAAGATGGCTAAGTCATCATAGCCATAATGTCTCATTGCTCGAAATAATCCTTCTTGGGCAATGCCTTTAAAATCCCCGTCAGGTTTTAAGACTGTATTCCTTGCTACCCATAAAGCGGTGATATTGGCAATGGTGCCGCCTGAACAAAAAGCGCCTAAAGAATGGTCAGCACTGTGCATCCATTGTTGGTAGAAACTTTCGTTTTCATTAAAGATGAGCTTATGAAGCATACCCAATACTTGACGTTCAAGTGGGGTGAAGGCTTTAGAAGTTTCAATTTTGACGAGATTTTGATTTAGCGCGATCATGATTTTAGAAAGTGGCATCATGAAATAAGGTAGGGCAGAAGTCATGTGTCCAATAAAACTGGGCGCCGAGGTATGAACTGATTGGGATACTAATTTATTTAATAGAAATTGGGTGTGCTCTGAGACAAAGCTTGGTGTTTCAGGAATTGCAGGATCGGAGAAGTCTTTTTCTATTTCGATAAGAGGCTTTTCAGTCGCAGCGATGTGTGTGCGTAGAAACTCATTTAAGTTTTCTGATAGCTCTTTTTCTATCATGCCCAGTGTTGAATCTGGGGCTTCCGGTACTGTAAAGATTCGATGCAGAGATTCTTGTGATGCATCGGCAGTGCGATTATTAACAGCCATAATACTCAGTAACGTTTTTTTAACTTTGATAAAGTGCTGTTAATCTAATAGAAAAGTAGGGCCATGTCTCGTAAAATTTATAGCTCTGTATCATAACAGAGCCATAATTTTCATCGTTCAGACATAAGTACTTATTGTCTTGATTGTTGTTAGAAGCGGTAGTTCATCCCTAAACTAACAAGCATAGTATCAGCATCGTAGAAGTTGATATTAGATTGTGTGGTGTTATAACCAACTAGAGATACAACGCCCCAATTTTTCCAACCAAATGGCTGTTTATATTCATAAGCAAGGAAAGCACCTAAACGGTCATCTTTTTGTTTTTTATTAAAAACAGGGTTTTCCGTATCAAATAAAGCTTTTTTATAGCTCAAAGTAAAAGCTAAGCTTGAACGCTGGAAGATTTGAATAAAAGTTGCTGAGCCACCAAAAATATCGGCAGACATTGCTTTACCGTCAGCGTCAATAGCACTGTAGTTTAATGCGGTACGGATCATTTGTGTTCGGCTCAGAGGAAGTAGGTGGCTTCCTTCTACAAAAAAGAGTTTTGCATTTCTATCTAGTAGGTTTTGATCGGTAGCTAAGCCTTCTCCACTTTTTTCTTGATCTACTTCATAGCGACCATATGCAGTATCTAACGAGTACATAGAGCCAGCAATATTGTCCCACTGAGCACGTACCGCTTTTACATTACTTCCTGTTTTAGCACGTGGTTTCCCTGTTAAATAGGGGTTTTGCCATGTTTTTAATTCTAATAATCCAGGAATGTAACTTAATGAAACAGTGCCGTTTTCTTCAAGTTTTTGGCGAAAGCCAAGTTCGGTATGGAAACGCCCTAAAGCGACATCAGAACGATCAGTACCAAAAAATAATTGCTGTTTAGCATTGCTGAAAGTATATGACAGGGTACCAAGTGGTGCGATAAGAGTGTGCTCTTGCTCATCACCAGATGAATTCAAATTGGAGGTGGTGGCATTATTAGAATCAAACTGTGAATTTGTTTGAGTGTATGCGGCCATAAGTGAGATATCACCGCTAATACCTGGTGTCCAATCCACAGGTTTTGCTACGGTATTGAAACTTGCAACTGCAATAACTAAACCAAGATAGATTGGTTTCATTTTAAACATCCTTTTCATCCAATATTCCTTACTCTAATGGTGGGATATATAAGGAATAAAAATAAAGTGTAAAGATAACTTAATTTTATATTAGCAATAGATATTATTGAATGAAAATATGATTTTTTTGTTGTGTTTTGATAATTAATTAATTAATTTATTTATTGAGGTAACTTGAATGAATTTAAAAATAACGATACCGAAAATTGCTCTTATTTTATGTAAAGGAAAATAAGAGCAATATATGGATGATTATTTACATGTAGTGGCAGCTAATTTCTGCATTTTTTCATTATAAATATGTAAAGGCTGTTTAATATCTGCAGGATGCGTTAATAAGTCTGCAAATGCACTGCGTAATTCATAATTTTGGGTATGTGGTGTAGACTGACGATCGTCAAAGGCTTTTTTTGCTGTTTTTCCGAGTGATGTTGATTGTGAAGCAAGTGTTTTAACATCGTCTTGGGAAAGTTTGAGCCATGATTCGACAGGACTATCTAAATTTAAATGAGTTGAATCATTCGCTAAGTACCAATCGAAAGCTTCACGGTTTAATTCAAAATGATTCATGCGTCCTTGTAAAAACCAAGCACTGACTTCTTGTAAATCGGGATGTTTCTGAACTGTCATCTCAACAAGGTTTTTATACCATTCGAGTGACGCGTCTATATATTGATGGTATTTATTACTTTCGCATTGTTGTACAGATGCAAAAGCAGATGCAGGTGCTAAAGCCAAAATAAGCAGTGTTGTCGCAAGTTTCATTTGACGTCCTTGTTAATACTTGTAGAAAGCAAAGTGTAACGATTTCAATGGCGTTCTAACACAAGAAAATAATGCGTTTACTTCTACTATGTCATCAAACGATAATCCGTGATGTTAGTAGCAAATTTAATGCAATAGATACAGTATTGATATTATTGTGATAATTATCTTAATTCCATACAATTTAATTGATAACAACGCTGTAACATAACTATACTCAAGTTAACAAAATGTTACATATGGAATGTTAGGGATTTAAAGGGGCGACGTATGGATAGTAATTTGAAATTTGCTGTAGTTACAGTGACACTGACGCTAACGACAATCTTTAGTTATGCAGTTATAGCCTTAACAGCGTAATATGATGATGACAAGTTAAAGAGATAAAATAGGGCTTTGATCTCTTTAACTTGTTTCTGTTACAAGTCATTCCAACTCTTCAGTTAAATGCGTATATTACGTCAGAGTGTTTTCTTACCTTTGGGGGAGAAATGAATTATCTGCCGTTTAGTTTAAGTGCCTTTGATGAAGAATCGATATCTCATTTTTCATCACAGCTTTTTGCTGCACATAATAAGAAAATAGCATTAGTTGTTCAGGGCGGTGGACAGCGAGGTATTTTTTCTGCAGGTGTATTAGACAGTTTTTTAGACCACGAATTTGATCCTTTCGCTCTATATATAGGCACTTCTGCAGGTGCTCTCAATTTGTCTTCATTTATTAGTCGTCAACCACGTTTCGGCTATCATTTTATTCAAAACTACACGACAACAGATAAATTTTTTAGCTTATATAAGTACTTAAGTAAACAACAGCCCATGAATCTTGATTGGGCGCTGCAAGTTGTTTCTCCCTCTGGTGAATTACCCCTTGATTTCATTACGGCAAATAAAACGCTCCAACATCGGCAGGCATTTGCTTGTGCAACACGTAAAGACACCCTAAAAGACATTTATATGCCGATGTACCAAGATGATTGGTATGAAGTTTTACGCGCGAGTTGTGCTATTCCCGTTTTATACAATTTACCTGTTAATATGAATGAGTTGGAATGGGTTGATGGTGGTGTGAGCGCTGCGATACCGGCTAAAGAAGCATGGCGTCGAGGGGCTGATCTGGTTATTGTTATTCGAACTGAACCTCTTGATCATGACAATCATGATGATAAGGGGATCTTTGACGATTGGCGTGAAAGTGTTGAAACCTACTTACCATATTACATTAATAAGCTTAGCCTTAACGAATCAGTAGATAGAATTAAAACGGTTCATCATGAATTAAGTCATCGTTTTGAACAGTGGCGAGAGCAATATCGTACCGATAGTATTCATATTAAAAATAAAACCGATATACAAAACGAACTCTCATATTTAGATAGTAAAAGTGAAGAGCCATTGAAACAGCCTGTTTTTGGTAATAAGAGTTGGCTATCACATATTAATATTGAGCGTTTATTAAAGCTTGCAGGACAGAGTAATAATATCGACGTAATCGAAATGTTGGCTCAATATTATAAAACCTACCAAGATGTGAATGATTTTTTAGTTAACCCACCGGAAGGGTTGCAAGTTATCCAAATAGCACCTGAAAAGTCATTAAATAGTCGAGCACTATTGAGTAGCCAAGATGATTTAGAAATGGATTATCGAGAAGGGAAAATAATTGGGCGTAAATTTCTAGGTTACTTTGCAGATATTTTAAATGAGAAAAGCAGTTTAATGCAGCATATGCGAGATGAGTAAACCGAGTAAGAATTGCTTACTCGGTTGTTGTCTCTTTGTTAGCTATTAATCATTAAATGAAGTAATAACACTATCATCATTAATTGTAAGCGATGTTCCATTACTATTAATAAATGAGGCGATAACACTCTGCATTTCATTTGTCACAGCAATACTTTTTTCTGTAGCAGGCAGTGATAGCTTGAGTGGGTTCAGAGGTGTAAGCACTGAACTATGATATCCCCCTTCAAATCTAACCGCTGTTTTCAGAGGTGACTCTGTTACAGATTTAATCGTTTGACTTAATTGCAGTGGTTTTAGTAATGGCGAAGTTCCTGTAAATGGCGAATAAATTTTATTCGTACCTTGTGCTGATTTATTTGGAATCACCATATCATTCTTCATCTCTTCTAATAAAACTGCGGTTGTTTTTGGAATAAATGAAGCGTGATTTATTGGATCTGCTGGATCCATAACGGTTTGAGCGGCATAGGCAAACTTATTAAAATTATCATTTAAAGTATCGAGTGTTATTTGGGCTAATGAATTCCCTGAATCTTTACTTGCATTTAGCTGTGCAACATAGTGTTTATAACACAATGCAAGGTTTGTGTTACCACATTGTTTAGAGAATGATGGGCTAGTCGCGTCAACGATTCCACCTTTAATGAGATCACTAAAACTTGGTGAGTTTAGTAGTAAGTATGGTATTTCAGCACCTGGATTTGCTAGTGCAACGGTATCAATATTAAATAACGTTTTATTATACTGGTCATTAAATATTGTTCTGTTCGCGATGTCTGCTACATCAACGCCGGTAATAGCACCAAGAGAGTGACCAGCAAAACTTACTACATTATTATTATTAAGTGATAATGCTGATAGTTGTTCCCCTAGTTCACTAGGATCAGAGTCTGTTAATACTTTGCCTATGATTGCACGCAAGTTAACAACATCAATAACACTTTGACGTAAATTATCTCTAGCTACGGCAAGATCAATAAAGTTTAGAAACATTTTTGGATCTTCTGAAGCGTTCTTACCGCCTATACCTCGAGTACCATGAAGAGGCAAATCAATAGCAAAAATAGCTCGGCATTGATTACCAATAATTTTGTCAGGTAAGCTTGGATTCGAATAAACAAATTGCTCTTTATTTGATGTTACACCATGTTGGAATATCGTCACGCTGTAACCTGACTGCTTACATTTTTCTTGGTTTTCTTTGTCCAACTTCGGCATGATTAAATTATATTGTACTGCCGCAACTGACTGTAGTTGCGGAACAGGACTATAACGAGTGATTAATCTTTCTGGATCGAGTTGCTTACCATTAGCTAGCGTTAACTTTTGACCTTTCAGTGCTGTGAGTACTTTAATTTGTGTCGCTTTATCTGTTGCTACTCTTGCAAGATCTATGTCAGAGATATGTAGATCTGAAAGTTGAGAAGCAATGGCGCGTTTATCAGCATCACTGCCGTTAGTAAGAACATATTTAATTTTAGCAAGGCTTGGCATATCACTTTTCCAAGGGCTTACTAAATATTTCTCTGGTGCGTTAGGTGAAGAAGAGATTTTGCTACTATCTGTAGATAAGTAGTAAGGAAGGAAAACGGTTCCTGTGTAAATTTCATTTCCTGCAGGTGTCGTTGTTCCGTATACACCACCAAGTTGTGGGCGTGTTAATTTATATAGATTTTCTTCGTTTGCTATGTTGTCACTAGCAATCACAGGCTCATCTGTTTCAATTTGTTTTGAAATTGTCTGTAAAGTTGCCATTTTTGCAGCATACAATACATCGCCTACAGATAATGTAGTAAACCATGAAGAGAAAATGATATCCCGTTTTGCAACGATATTATGGAATGCTTCTTCTGTTGCATGAGTGATCTTTTGGGCTGGAATTAATGCCGCAGTTGGTGGCGTACTATCAGCTTTTAATAAAGCGTAAGAGTTGCTCATACCTACCGTTTCACCATTCATATCTTTTAGATCATCGGTAACAGCGAACATGTAGTTACTTGATGGTTCCAGTGGCTTAAATAACATAACGATTAAGCTATTGCCCGAAACCGTCACCATGAAATCACCGTTTTGCTGAGATAAGAGTGTTGGCTCCGTGGTATCGTCAGGATTGGTTGGATCGCCTGATTTGATTAAGTAAAAGCTATTTGCAGCTGTCGTAGGATCAAGCGCCTTACCTTTAAAATTAATCGTAATAGGTTGGGTTGTGCTCCAACCATCGGTTTGTCCCATTGCGATTTCAGGTGCGGTTGCACCTTCACGAGTAGCTAGTGTGCCATCTTGTACATCCATGCCCAAGTAGCTAGGGATAACAATCTTTTTGTTTGCAGACAGTAGATCGAAGTCGACCTTGGTTTCCGCTTTTAAGCTGTTGGCAATATCAGGATCAACGGTTGGTTTCACCGTTGTTTGACTACCGCCACCACAACCGACAACGCTTAATGCTGATGCAATAATTAAGGTAATTGATTTAAATTTCATGCTATATATTCCAAATAATGAATAACTTATAACGCATTAAAAGCGGTAGTTGATCTGTGCTGCTGCAAGGTAGGCTTTACCACGAGAAGTAAAGGTACTGCCATCTTCAACGAAGGTTGCTTTCTTACTGTGAATGTATGAAAGACCCATATCGACAGAAAGATCTGGGTTGAAGTGGTAAGTAGCACCTGCTGAGTACCAGTAGCGATCAGTATCTGGAATACTTAATGTTGCTTGACCTGCATTTTGGTCAAGGGCGAAACCGTAACGTAGTGTCCATTCATCATTCATTGTGTAAGTTGTACCGACAGCCCAACGGTAAGTATTTTTATAGTGTTCTTTTTTTAGCAGGCATGTGCCAGCTTGGGCGTTATAACCGGGTTTACATTGTTCGCTGGTGGCACGAATTTCTTTGAACTTACTGTATTGCGTCCATTGTAAGCTATAGCTGATAGCCCATTGTGAATCTAATTGGTGGAAGCCAGAAAACTCTGCAATAGCGGGTAGTGGTAACGAAAGGTTAGCAGAAACAGTGTTATGTGGTTTACCCGTGATTGGACCTAAGTAATCAGTAAAGTCGCCATCGAAATTAAGATCTACTTGTGAACGGTAACTTAAACCAAAGCGATTACTCTGATCTAATTCGTATAATGCGCCAATATTCCAACCCCAGCCCCAACTTGTACCTTTTAAGTTGATTGCATTGTCACTTGGCTGGCTATTGGGAACTGCTAGTGAAAGGGCACCTAATCGACGATCAAATTCAGCATTAGCGTAAACAAGGCTTACACCTGCACCTAAGCTAAGATGTTTGTTTACACGGTAAGCGATATTTGGATTAAAGTTGATGGTTTCAAGAGAGGTTTTACCAGCCAATGAACCTGCATTGAAGTCGTTAGGGTATTTAGTTGTTACACCGTAATTACTGAAAAGTCCAAGACCAACTGCTACTTTGTCGTTAATCGGTTGAACATAGTAACTTGCAGGTATAAAGCTAACAGGGGCGATGTTTGTCGCACCTTGACCAAAACTGTGATCATAAATATCAACCGAAGGTTTAATAACGCTGATAACGCCAGAGACTTCTGCTTTTTTAAAAAGTGTCATTGCAGCAGGGTTTCTTGCAATCACAGCTGCTGTGTCTGCAACCGCCGCATCACCGGCATAAGCTCGACCTAAACCTGCTGCTGAATGTTCTGATACTTGATAGCCAGCAGCATAGCTTTGGCTTGAAATGGCTGCACCAATAACACATGCAATATAACGTTTTTTAATGGACATTCACTGCCTCTCTTTTTATTAGCTTCTTGCTCAACCAAAGGTATGACGAATGGCGGCATTATTTTTAGAGAGAGAAGTATATGTATACCCAATGGGAATACTAAGTAAATTTGACAATTGTCACATAAATAGCGTTTGTTTGGTTGTGTTTTATTCTTTGAGTTGATTTTTTAAACAAATAAAATGAGCGTAAAATTAAAGTATTTGCTCTAATATCAGTCGTATAAAATATAAATTGTCTGAAAATTACTCAAAGGCATGAAGTTGGATATCGTTGTTGTAAGCAAAAAGAGCAGATAATAATGATGGCTAAAACTGAAGGTTGTGAATGCGTTAAAATAAAAAACGCGATAGGAGTTGCCTCTTATCGCGCTTTTTTTAACTACGTTGTATTAATACTTGATGATTAAGCAAGCACAGTTTGTAGCCAAGGCCAGCCTTGTTTCTTACGACTTAGTGTATTTTCCATCATTAGAACGCCATCTTTAGCGTGTGTATCCAAGATGTTATTCCAATCACCCGTGTAAAGTAGGCGAGTAGTACTTGTCGTAATGTCTGTTAGCATTAGAGCAGCCATTGCTAAACCTTCTTCGTCACAACGACGTTGTAGATCCGCTTGAAGCTCTTCAATCATGCTGTCAACTTGCTCTAGTGTTGCAAGTTCAATTTGACCTACAACAACGTCACGGTTGTTGAAAGGGTAGCCTTTAAGATCTTTATCTACTAATTGCGCAGCAGTTAGACCTTCAATGTCAGTCTTAGCAATTAGCAGTGCTTTAATGAATGCTTCAAGATCTTGTACGTCAGCAATTTGAGCAAGCTCGTGTACTGCGTCTTTATCTTTCTGAGTACATGTTGGCGATGCAAAGCCAACAGTGTCAGATAGGATTGCAGACATCATAAGAACAGCAAGTTCACGTGTAATTTCGTGGCCTTCGATCTTAAATAGGTTAAATAGAACCGTACAAGTACAACCTACAGGCCAGATCCATGCTTCCATTGGGTTGATTGTCATTACATCACCTAAACGGTGGTGGTCAACAATACCAACAACTTCTGCTTGAGCAAGATCATCAGGTGCTTGAGCAAGATCAGAGTAGTCAACTAACCATACTTTCTCGCCAGCAACACTTGTGCGTAGCTCAGGAGCTGTAACGCCTGCTAGCTCAAGAATGTGTTGAGTTTCACGGTTCATTTCGCCTTGACGAATTGCTGTTGCTTCAAGACCACGTGCTTTAAGAAGCGCTGTACAAACTAGTGCAGAGCAAATGCTATCACTATCAGGGTTTTTGTGACCTACTACTTGGATCATGATGTTTCCTTAACTAAGTCATACAGTTCAGCACTGAATGACGTAATACGATTTAACTTAATTACAGCCGATTATACCTATAAGCCTGCATTTTTATAGGTATAAGTGTTATCAAGTATATTGAGTATCGAAGATTTTAGAGATTTTTTTCTTATATTCAACAAAATTAACAACTAGCAGATAAAAATAAAGGCATGGTTAATAAAAACCACGCCTTTTATCGTTATTTGAAGATAAAGCTTTTAAATTGCTACTTACGCGTTTTGCGCTTGCTCAATTGCTACTGCAACAGCAACTGTTGCACCAACCATTGGATTGTTACCCATACCGATTAAGCCCATCATTTCTACGTGAGCAGGTACAGATGAAGAACCAGCAAACTGAGCGTCAGAGTGCATACGACCCATAGTATCAGTAAGACCGTAAGATGCAGGACCTGCAGCTACGTTATCAGGGTGTAGAGTACGACCAGTACCACCACCTGACGCAACTGAGAAGTAATCTTGACCAGCTTCTAGACGCTCTTTTTTGTATGTGCCAGCAACTGGGTGTTGGAAGCGAGTAGGGTTAGTTGAGTTACCTGTAATAGAGATATCAACATTCTCGCGGTGCATAATCGCTACACCTTCACGTACATCATCAGCACCGTAACAGTTAATTTCGCCACGTTGTGTTTGAGAGAAACGACGCTCATTAACAATTTCTAGTTCACCGGTAGTGTAGTTGAACTGAGTTTGTACATAGTTAAAGCCGTTAATACGTGCAATAAGGTAAGCCGCATCTTTACCCAAACCGTTAAGAATAACGCGTAGTGGGTTAGTACGAACTTTGTTTGCATTCAGTGCGATTTTGATTGCACCTTCAGCAGCAGCGTATGATTCATGACCTGCAAGGAATGCAAAACATTGAGTCTCATTGCTTAGTAGACGCGCACCTAGACGACCATGACCTAAACCTACTTTACGTTGGTCAGCAACAGAGCCAGGGATACAGAATGCTTGTAGGCCTTGACCCAAAAATTCAGCCGCTTCAGCTGCTGTTTTAGCACCTTCTTTTAGCGCGATTGCAGCACCTAAAACGTATGCCCATGATGCGTTTTCAAATGCGATAGGTTGAGTTTCTTTTACGATATCGTAAGCGTTAACACCTTTGTCTTCGATGTATTGACGCGCTTCTTCAAGTGAAGCAAAACCGTATTGTTCTAGAACAGGTGTGATTTGGTTGATACGACGATCAAAGCTTTCAAATAATGCAGCCATGATAAAATCCTCAATAAATTTAGCAAATTAGGTGTAATTAAATATATGGATAACAGCTTGGCTGATTATTCGTGACGAGGATCGATAGTGCGAACCGCTTCGTCAAAACGACCATATTGACCTGTTGCTTGTTCCATTGCTTGATCTGCAGGAACACCTTTACCGATAGATTCCATCATCTTACCGATGTTAACGAAACGGTAGCCGATGATTTCATCGTTGTCATCAAGTGCAATTTTAGTAACGTAACCTTCAGCCATCTCCATGTAACGAGGACCTTTTTCACGAGTACCGTAATGCGTACCTACTTGGCTACGTAAGCCTTTACCAAGATCTTCAAGACCAGCACCAATTGGTAGACCATCTAAAGAAAAAGCTGTTTGTGTACGACCGTAAACGTATTGAAGGAAGATTTCACGCATTGCAACGTTGATAGCATCACACACTAGGTCAGTGTTAAGTGCTTCAAGGATAGTTTTACCAGTAATGATTTCTGAAGCCATTGCTGCAGAGTGCGTCATACCTGAACAACCGATAGTTTCGATTAATGCTTCTTCGATGATGCCATTTTTCACGTTTAATGTAAGTTTCGCAGCACCTTGCTGTGGAGCACAAGTACCGCAACCGTGGCTAACACCAGAAATTGCAATAACATCTTTAGGTTGTACCCAACGACCTTCAACAGGAATGGGTGCAGACTCGTGATGTGGACCACGAGAGATAGGACACATATTTTGTACTTCAGTTGAGTATTGCATTGCTCTGCCTCACTAGACACCGCGTTACTAATTATAAAACTCAGAGTAGGGAAGAGTTTTATAACGCTCAGCCGTGTTGAATTGATAATTCTTTATCGATCAGAAAACAGAAGAGGACAAAAATGAAATAACAACGCGACGAATGCAAAAATTAATATAATTAATTAAAATTATTAATATCCATTTAAACAAATACACGGTCCTCGACGATTTAAAGCCGAATGTTGTTAGACGTCATTATCCTTTATTGAAAGGCGGTTAAAGGAGGAACATCATCTCCCGCCATAAATCTATTATTTATGGCAAACGATAAGAGATAAAAATATCTACTTCGTTGATAGTATTAATATACTCTTTTATTTTAATACTGTGCTATTTAAAAAAAAGAAGAAAGATTTCAAATATGAAAAAATTGAATGATAATAAATATCATTCACATCAATGATTGTGACATTAATATTATCGTTTTTTATATATTCTCGCGAAGCATAAAAAGGCATAGGCTTCGCATAAAAAAGCCTTGAATAAAACTTTAAATAATCAACTTGCATTAAAAAAGAATGCTTATGCCTAATATAAAGATTATCGAGGGTAGTCTCCAACGAAGCAATAAACTGTCATTCATCATTTAGAGGTTACGCAATATCAAAGTGAATGTTTTTATTTTTTGTTGTATTCAAATTAAAATGATTCATGCAAATTATAGATTGTGCTTAATAAGCTGGTGGAATTAATTAATAAATTGCTTAGTTTAATGATTTAATATTGGTAAGGGAAAAATATGCAAGAATTATTTAAAAGTGATGGTTTACTATTTAAGTCTCACTGTTTTGAGGCACCATTGGATTATAAAAACGATAATCAACAAAAAATTACTGTTTACGCCAGAGAGGTAGTGAAACAAGGCAACGAACATAACGATTTACCGTGGTTAGTATACTTACAAGGAGGGCCAGGGTTTTCATCACCACGTCCGACAGGTAATTCAGGTTGGCTAAAACAAGCATTAACAAAATACCGTGTATTATTACTTGATCAGCGAGGCACAGGGAAAAGTACCCCTATATCTCATCTAACATTGGCTGATAAAAAACCTGAACAGCAAGCTGAGTATTTAAGCTATTTTCGTGCAGATAATATCGTCAAAGATGCTGAATTTATTCGTGAATCATTAGACATAAAGCAATGGAGTATTTTAGGACAAAGCTTTGGTGGTTTTTGTGCATTACATTATTTGTCTTATTATCCTAAGTCATTAACATGCGCTTATTTAACAGGTGGCATTCCTCCTATCACAGGGCATGCTGATAATGTTTATCGTGCGACTTATAAACGCGTACAAAGTAAAAACCATGGCTTCTTTTCTCGCTTTCCTAATGCGCAGCAACAGTGTGTAAATATTGCGAATTATCTCTTAGATAATGATGTCAGATTACCGAATGGGCAGCGTTTTACTGTTGAACAGTTTCAATTATGGGGGATTAATTTAGGTAGAAGTGGAGGTGATTTAGCCATGTACTACATTCTTGATGAAGCAGTTATTGAAGTTGGTGGTAAACCTCAATTGAGCTACAGCTTTTTAAACCAAATGTTATTAGAACAAAGCTATCAGACAAATCCTATTTACGCTATTTTGCATGAATCTATTTACTGCCAACATCAAGCATCGAATTGGTCAGCAGAACGTGTACGCAGTGAATATGCGGAGTTTAATTATACTAAAGGCGATACTTTCTTCTTTACTGGGGAAATGGTCTATCCATGGATGTTTGATCAATTGCATTGTTTACAGCCACTCAAAGCTGCCGCAGAGTTACTTGCAGCGAAAGAGGATTGGCCTTACTTATATGATGCTAAACAGTTAGCCAAAAACACCGTTCCGGTTGTCGCTGCTGTTTATATTGATGATATGTATGTTGATTATGATTTAAGTTGCCAAACAAAGGCAGGGTTAAGTGATTCTAAAGTGTGGATCACCAATGAATATGAGCATAATGGGTTAGGTGTAGCTGGAGAGGTTATTTTATCCAAATTGATGACGTTAGTGGATAGACTATAAAATAGTTGAGTAAATTGCTTGGGTACTGTGTGTGTTATAATATAACATATTAATGATAGTACAGGTGATTTCCTACTATACAGTACGATAAATTCTACCTGTTGGTGATCTTTTTAAGCGATTAACCACGTATTATCTTTGTTTAAAGCGCAGCACTGTTGTCATGTGATAATTTTCGCTATTATTTACAGGTTGAAATTAAGTCGATAGTCATCATAAGCAATAACACTCCTTATGATTGAGTATTAGCAAATGCTTAGGAAGAATATGGTAAATGTTAGGGCAAGAGTGCCTTTTAAAGTTGGTTTAAAAAGCAATATTCCTGCAGATTTGCTTTCGTTCAATGGGCTTGAGTCTGGTAAAGAGCACGTTGCCGTTATTTTTAAAGATGCAGATAAAACGATAGCACCCTTGGTGCGTATGCATTCTGAATGTTTAACTGGGGATGTTTTCCATTCATCTCGTTGTGACTGTGGTGAGCAGTTAGATGAAACGGTTGAAAAGATGGGTGAATTAGGCGGTATTATTCTTTATCTTCGTCAAGAAGGGCGTGGTATTGGTTTATACAATAAAATTGATGCTTACAAGCTTCAAAGTGAAGGTATGAATACATACGAAGCAAACAATCATCTAGGGTTTGGTGATGATTTACGTGATTTTAGTGAAGCGGCATATATGCTGAAAGCTTTGGGCTTAACAGATATTCGACTTGTTACTAATAATCCGAAAAAAATTCGTGAGTTAAGCGAAAATGGTATCAATATTGTTGAAGTTGTTGGTACTAAGGCACACGTAAAAGATGGTAATGAAAGTTACCTTAAAACCAAAGCTAGTCATGGCCATCATCGTTTTAATTTCGAAAATTAAACAAAATTGTATGTAAAACAAGAAGCCCTGTATTGCTCACAGGGCTTTTTTGCATTTGTTTAATTCACTTGTTCCATTTCCCCATACATATACATTAGAAAATGTAATCCAAATCTAAATTTTATTCGTGCTAAATCAAGCAATATCCTCTTGTCTTAATCCAGCATGAGGATTAACATCTCGTTTTAAATTTAGTCATTGGCTCTAATGTAAGAGCATATATCGAATATTATTTTCATTATTTGCTGTTAAATTAGAATTATATTCTGATAGTGGTGCTCGTTTATATTTAATCGAGTTCGTTACGAGATATTATTCTGTCTGAGGGAAATGGTTGTGGTTAAGCAATCGTCTTCGAATATGGGCAAGTTCTTATTCTTGCTTATTATTTTTATTGCTGTTGGGCAAATGACCCAAACAATGTATGTGCCAGCAATTCCAGAAATGGCAACATACTTTGGCGTTAAAGCTGCTTATTTACAGGCTGTAATGGCTGCGTATTTAATTCCTTATGGTTTATCGCAGTTTGTTTATGGGCCGTTATCGGATCGTATAGGCAGACGCCCTGTAATGATCAGCGGTATGGTCATTTTCTTGATTGGTACTGTTATTGCGTTAGTAGCCCCAAGTTTTGATGTACTACTACTTGCTAGTTTTATTCAAGGTATGGGTACTGGTACCAGTGGTGCAATGAGCCGAACTGTTACACGCGATTGTTATGACGGTGATGACTTACATAAAGTAAATAGTTTAGTCAGTATGGGGGTGATCTTCTCTCCATTGATCGCACCTGTATTAGGTGGCTATTTATCAGAGCACCTAGGCTGGGAATCTATTTATATTTACCTTTTAGGTTTTGGTGCACTTGTAACGTTAGCCTTGATGCGTTCTTTTGGCGAAACATTACCCGTTGAAAATCGTCGAGTGGAGCGTGTATGGGTAAGTTACCGTTACGTATTATCTAATCGTCGTTTTCAAGGTTATGTGGTGTGCTTAATTGCAACATTTGCAGGTGTTGCGACGTTTGAGGCATCGGCTGGGGTGTTATTAGGTAGCGTATTAAAACTTGATCCAAGTACTGTTAGTTGGCTATTTATTTTGCCTTTACCTGGTTATTTATTGGGTTCTTGGGGATCAAATAAACTGATGAAGAGATTAGGCACAAGCCGTGTTTTATTCTTGGGTATGTTTGCCTTACTTGCAGGTGCTATTACGATTATTGTTCCTGGTATTGAAGGACTAGTAACGGTTACTAGTTTAATTGGTGGTGCGTTTGTTTATTTCATGGGCGCAGGTGTTTTATTTCCAGCCGCAACCACATTAGCCATTCAGCCGTTTCCTCAACATGCCGGTACGGCAGGGGCAGTGCTTGGTGGACTTCAGAATTTAGGTGCCGGTTTAGCTACATTGGCTGCATCAGCAATGAGTGCACAAAGTCAGTTTAATTTAGGCGCTGTACTTGCTGTAATGGCAATTATTGTCGTATTAAGTTTGATGTGGATCCGACGTAGTGAGAAACACGATATTACTATTTTGGCGAGTTAATTAAGTTAGATAACACAGATAGTAGTCAAAAAAAGGCGATATCACATCACGTAAGAAAGGATGTTGATATCGCCTTTTTTATATCAGGAATACGATGTTTAATCGCGTTTCCATAAAATATGACAGCCTTTGTTTTCAGGATCACGGCTGATTAGCATGCGTGCAAACACGTCATCTAGTTCATCATTTTCTTCGTTAACAAGACCAATGATAACTTCAGCAAAAAGCTCTTTATCCACATCAAAACCAGCGTGTTCAGCCCAGTCATCACGTGTTTCAACGATTTCAGCTGCACCACGATCTTCAAATTGTGCAGTGAATAGTAATACGTCTGCTGGCTCTAAGTTATCTTGTGCCATTTCTAAGAAAATATCGTATGCCGCATCGATAACGTCATCGTAAGAAATCAGGTTTTGAGTTTCCATAGATTAAGATCTGTCTCTTTGTTTGTAAGAGTGGTGATTATACTAAAACCTCAGTAAGAAGCGATGCCTATGATGGTTTGAATGAAAATTTAAGCAGAAAAACAGCGATTTTGAGTTTTTACTATCGATAGGTTGAATTTGATAGTATATAGAGAGAATAAAGCATAAAAATCTACATTTATATTACGATTTGTTATTGTTGTTTTTACGGATTGAAGCTGTCTATGAGTTGTATTTGTAATGAAAACACTACCTGTTCTTGATGAATTAACCCCATTTCAAGCACCTTATATGCCAGTGTTATTAGCTTTGGTAAAACAATTGCAAGCTGAGTTTTCAGAGCAGACACACAGCATATACCTTAATGGCAGTGTTGCCGCTCGTTGCGCGATAACAGAACGTTCGGATCTTAATATAACACTGGTTGTTAATAGATCATTATCGGCATCAGAAAACCGCGTATTAGATTCACTATGTCAACAAATAGCCTATCGTTATAACGTTATCACTCAGGTTGATCTGACGGTGGTTACGCGAGATGAAGTGATGACACTGACATCGATTTTTAAATGGGGTTTTTGGTTTAAGCATTGTAGCGTATGCCTCTATGGCGATAGCTTGGCAACACAATTTGGTTTGTTTGAACCAAGTTGGGAGATAGCAAAAGCCTTTAATAGTGATATAAAAAGGGTACTTGCGGATTGTCGTAGTAAAATCATGGCAACGAAAAGCGTGACAGAATATAACGCATTGTGCCGAAAGGTGGGTAAGAAGATGCTACGAAGCTGTTTTATGCTGGTGGCACATCGCACATCGAGTTTAGCTTATAGTGAGCAGCAATGTGCTGACTTCTTTCTTCATTTTTATCCTGACAAAACAGTCGATATTGAACGTATTCAAATTCTTATCAATGGTCCGCAAGTGCCCAAACGTGCCGCTTTGTTTTTAGTTGAACATGTCGGGAATTGGATTGTGGCGGAGTTTGAAAAAATAGAAAAAAAGATCGGGTGATCATATCAACAGCAGAGGTTTTATTTGCAGTCGTTAACAACGGGTTTTGTTTTAACTCGCCAAAGTCGTGACATTAATGGACAAACAGAAATCATTCTCTGGGTGAAAACAGAAAATGGTCCATATCGTTTGTCTATTATTGGCGATAAGCCTGTTTTCTTTGTTCGTACAGAGCAGAAAGCGCAAGCTCAACAGGTATTAACGAGTGCGAATATCACGACAGAGTGGAAAGAACTGCCACTTAAAACCTTTCAGCATCATGTTGTTTCTGCCTGTTATTGCCACACTATTCGCGATGGCTTCTCTGCGGTAAAAGCACTTTCTGCAGAGCTCATTGATGTTTTTGAATCAGATATTCGTTTAGCAGATCGCTACTTAATGGAACGTTTTGTTCGTGGTGGTTTAGTCTTTACGGGTGATCATCGTCAGCGTGCTGGTCATATTGAAGTAACAAAAACTAAAGTAAAACCGATTGATTATGTGCCAACATTGAATGTCGTGTCGTTAGATATTGAATGTTCTGAGAAAGGCGTACTGTATTCTATTGGTTTACACAGCGATGCTGATAGCCGAGTGATCATGGTAGGGCAAGCACCTAACGGTTATAGCGATTCTAGTGAATTGTTCATCGAGTGGGTCGAAAATGAAAAGGCGTTATTGCAATCGTTAGAGTCGTGGTTCATGGCTTTTGATCCTGATGTGATCATCGGATGGAACGTGATCGACTTTGATTTTCGTTTATTACTGCATCGTGCGGAGTGGAATAAAGTTAATTTACGCATTGGTCGTGGACGACAAACGCCGCATTATCGACCTTCTTCGCAAAATCCTAATCAAGGTTTTATTACTGTTCCTGGACGAGTTGTCATGGATGGTATTGATACACTTAAAACAGCGACTTATAACTTCCGTTCGTGGTCGTTAGAGTCGGTTTCACAAGAATTACTGGGTGAAGGTAAAGCGATTCATAATGTGCATGATCGGATGGCTGAAATTAATCATATGTTTCGCCATGATAAGCTCTCTCTTGCTAAATATAACTTACAAGATTGTGAGTTGGTGACTCGCATTTTTGAACATACTCATTTACTCGATTTTGCTATTGAACGTTGCCGTTTAACGGGCGTTGAATTGGATCGTGTAGGGGGCTCAGTTGCCGCCTTTACTAATCTTTATATGCCGCAATTACACAGAGCAGGGTATATCGCGCCAAACCTTGTTAGTGATAATTGGATAGCAAGTCCCGGTGGTTATGTGATGGATTCTAAACCCGGGTTGTATGATTCTGTATTAGTTCTTGATTTTAAATCACTATATCCTTCGATTATCCGATCTTTTCGGATTGATCCTATGGGGCTAGTAGAAGGGTTAAAGCAAGAAGAAGGTAAAGCCGATCACCAAGCCATTCATGGGTTTCGTGGTGGGCGTTTTCACCGTACAAAACACTTTCTGCCGAAGATGATTGAAGATTTATGGGCAGCGCGCGATCAAGCTAAACGTGATGGCGAAAAAGCCTTTTCCCAAGCAATTAAAATTATCATGAACTCATTTTATGGTGTATTAGGATCGTCAGGCTGTCGTTTCTTTGATCACCGTTTAGCTTCATCGATTACCATGCGTGGTCATGAAATCATGAAATTAACGAGAGAGTTAATTGAAGCTAAAGGCTATGAAGTGATTTATGGTGATACTGATTCAACCTTTGTATCACTTAAAAAAGCCCATTCACAAGATGACGCTAATGCCATAGGGAATGACTTGGTGGCTTATATTAATCAGTGGTGGACAGAACACCTTCGTGAGGAATATGGCTTAACATCGGCTCTTGAGATTGAATACGAAACGCATTACCACAAGTTTTTAATGCCTACTATTCGTGGACAAGAAACGGGTAGTAAAAAACGTTATGCAGGTTTAGTGTGGCGAGGGGATACAGAAGAAATTGTATTTAAAGGATTAGAGACGGTACGTACAGACTGGACAGCATTAGCTCAACATTTTCAGCAGTCACTTTATCAAATGGTGTTCCATGATCAGGATGTTGATGATTATGTGCGTGATTATACTCAGCGAACGTTAGCTGGGGAGTTTGATGATTTGCTTATTTACCGTAAACGGTTAAGGCGAAACTTAGCGGATTATCAGAAAAATATACCACCACAGGTTAGAGCTGCTCGTTTAGCTGATGAAATGAATCTAAAACTAGGTCGTCCTCGTCAATACCAAAACAAAGGAACGATTGAATATGTTTTTACCACGTCAGGTGCTGAGCCAAGTGAGTATCGACAAAGTCCGATTGATTATAACCATTATATCGATAAGCAATTGAAACCAGTTGCCGATGGTATATTACCCTTTATTGGTAAGTATTTTGATGATATCACTGCGCCGCAGTTGGGTTTATTTTAATGGTGTGTATAGAGTACCTGAAATGCTATATGAGTATTAATTGTTACTAGTAGTTTATGGTTTATTCTTTATAATGTTAAAAATTTCAAATAACGCTCATTATGAAAAAAACATTTAATGCTTTTCGATACGTCGGCTGGTTAGCTATCATTTGCTCTACTCTAGGTTCATTATTACTTTTTATTGTTGGCGCAATGAAAACGTATACCGCGTTTGCAGTGGTATTTCTTAATGAAGTACCGCACAACAGTCTCGCGCATTTAGACACAGCAGATATAGCGACGTATTATTTAATTAAATCGCTCGATACATTCTTAATTGCTTTTGTATTGTTTATCTTTGCTCATGGTGTATTCACGCTATTTATTTCAAATAAGAAGCCAACAGACGCAGATAAAACGAATGTTTTAGGTTGGATAAAAACGCCTAATATTGGGCATTTAAAGAATGTATTAGCAGAAGTGATTGTGATCATTCTTTTTGTTAAGTTCTTAGAGGCCGTATTAGTTAATTTCGATAATCTAGACTGGAAGATACTTATTTTACCCGTTTCAATTTTACTGCTTAGCCTTGGTTTGAAATTTTTAAATTTGGCAGAAGAGTCTGATGATAAAGCGGAATAAGACGACTGATTTTAAGTGAAAGTATAAAAAAACGCGCTATATAAGCGCGTTTTTTATTGCTAATGAGTTAAGGCTATTTAAAGAATTCAACTTTAGATACGTCTTTAGTATTAGCAAGAATAGGATCGAAGTTGATCACACCACGGTTTTGAGTACAGATTTTGTATACATCACCACATTCAAAAATAGCTAAAATTTCTTCAGGTGCCCGGAATATTTCAGGTGGTAGTTTACCCACCTCACCAATACATACGGTTCCTTCATGCGACCAAACTAGCTTGCTTACACGTTTACTATTACTTGGAATAGGTGCAGAAACGTGTGCTGCAATTGATGAATAAACAGATTCCGCTTGTTCAAGGTCTTTAGCCGATGGTACAAAAAAATCCATGGTTCCCTCCTGTGATATATCTATTCGGGGACATGACTAGATATATTATGTAAAAATTCGTTATCAGCCATGACAACTCAAATAACCTTAGCAGAGTTAAGGTGATGAAAGCAACTAACATAAGTGACTATTTTTTCATGAAATCAATGTTGAATTAACGAATTAGCAAAGTTTTGTTCGTATTTTTCACTTAATAACAGCACTTATTACAAATATCTATTATTCTCAGTTAAGGTGTGATAACGAAACTAATAGACATGGAACAGAAAGACTTTTTTGATATTCCAAGTCCCTGTAAACGTATATGTGAAGTGAATAATAAGGGATATTGCAAAGGATGCTTCCGTAGTAGGGAAGAGCGTTTGTATTGGCTTAAAATGACCGATGATGAAAAACATCTGGTACTTGATATATGTCGTCGCCGTAAACAGCAAGTGTTAAGGCGTCACCGAGCTAAACTGCAGCAAGAACTAGATAAAAATATAGAGCAAGAAGATGATCCGCAACAGTCATTGTTTTAGCAAAATATCGATGCAGTTATTTTAGATATAAAAAAAGCACTCCGAGGAGTGCTTTATAAAAGTTTTTATGAACCCGCAATTAGATGCGTTTGAAGTCCATGTGTTCAACTTTAGGCTTGAACGGGTGACGTTGAATGTCTTGAGGCTTAACTTTAACTTCTTGACCGTCGATTACTAGTACGAAACCTTCGTAGAACTCAGGCTTGTCCATTTGGTTGATAACATCGCTGTGCTTAAGAGCGATAGCAACTGGTGCTGCTTCACCACCGTAAATGATACCTGGGAATTGCTCTGCAAGACGTAGGCGGCGGCTCGCACCTTTACCTAGGTCAGTACGTACTACTGCGTTGAATTTCATAATCAATACTCTTTGATATAAATGATTCACTAAGTAATGCGACCTTACTTAGTGTCGTAAAACGAGCGCGCATACTAACAATCATATTGCTGTTTATCAAGCGTATTAAAGTGAAAAATAATACTTATTAAATAACAAATAAATAGATGGGTTAATTGTTTTCTTTTTGTACGAAAAATACACGTTAATTATACTGTGACCACTTTTTCTTAATGTTAGCAATCAATACAAATAGCTTATATAGCAATGAATATTCCCTCTAATAATGCGAATCAAATAAGTACCATTTCTTAATCTAAATGATAGTAATTATCGTTTTTGTTTGTAATAATGTTTGTGAATTTTGTTACAAATAAAAAATTGTGAAGTAGGGATATATGAACAAGCAATTAACTCTGATCGCTAGCTCTTTAGTAGCGGCTCTTTCTCCATCCGTTTATGCCAGCAACGATGTTTCTCAATTTGATGAGGTTGTTGTTTCGGCTTCGAGAGTTGATGAAACTAACCAAGATAAAACAAGGACTGTTGCAAAAGTTAGCAGCGAAGAACTTGATGAAATGCAGGTTAATTCAGTCGCTGAAGCGGTAAAATTCATACCAAACGTGTCTGTTGCTGGTGGTAATGTTGCGAGTAATCAATCTATTAATATTCGTGGCTTAGAAGGGAATAAAGTCCTACAGGTTATTGATGGTAACCGCCAAAATGCCCAATTTGATCACCGACCATCCTTCTTCTTAGACCCAACTTTGATCAGTGATATTGAGGTAGTAAAAGGTCCTGTAAGTTCTTTATATGGCTCAGGTGCAATTGGTGGTGTTGTTATTCAAAATACAATCACTGCAGATGATTTGGTAGAAGATACAGGCTTTGGTGGCAAAATTAAGACGGGCTATCAGAGTAACGGAAATGTTGTTACCACCGTTGGTGCGATTGCTAACAAACAAGATAATGTTGATTGGTTACTAGCAGGTAGTTACCAAGATAGTGGTGTGATGGAGCAAGGCAATGGTTATAAGCTCTATGGTACTGAAGCGATTAATAAGACGGGGTTAGCGAAATTTAATTGGCATTTTACCGATAGTCAAAGCATCGGCTTAGATTACCGCATTTCTGATTATGATGGACATCCACCAGTTGTTGGTTCAGCTGAGCCATTAAGCTCAAGAGATAGCTTGATTGATCGTACGTCTTCGGATCAAAACATTACATTAAAGTATGCTTATAATCCTGAAAGTAACTTAATTGATAGTGCGTTTAGAGTTTATCGTAACGATACAGATATTAAAGAGTTGGGTAATGGAAGTACTGAAAAAGATATCAGTTCTATTACCACAAAAGGCTTCTCTGTTACCAATAAATCTGATTTAGATCGTTTCCAAGTCTTTATTGGTGCTGATGGTTATGAAGATAAATTAGATACTAAACGTCCTGCTACAACTTCGGGGCGTCCAACTCCTCCAGATGGCGCTAAAGCAACAACCTTAGGTGGCTTTGCTCATGTTAATTACTCCTTATTAGAGTCACTTGAATTAGATGCAGGCTTACGTTACGACACGTTTGAGTCAGAAGCTGAAGGATTTGAAAATAATAAGCAAGATGCTTGGTCTCCATCTGTAGGTGCTAACTGGCAGGCAACAGATTGGATGGCATGGTCATTAAGGTATGACGAAGCATTCAGAGCGGCAAGTACGTCTGAATTATTTATGGACGGTACTCACTTTGCAATGGGACCTATTACCAATGTATTTGTACCTAACCCGAATTTGAAGCCAGAGCAGGCACATAATATCGAGTTAAAAGGTACATTTAATTTCGATAATCTTATTGGTGATGATGAATTACTGATCACAGCTAGCGTTTTCCAAAATAAAGTTAAAGACTTTATCAATCTAGATGTAACAGTACCAAGCCGTAGCGAAATGATAGCGTGTATGATGGCAAACCGTGGCTCTGGTGTTGGGTGTGGTGGTACAAGTACTTCAGATAACATCGACAATGCTAAGTTAAAAGGTTTTGAAGTTGTTGCCCAGTACCGTTATGACAGATTGAATACATTGCTATCGTATGGTCAAACACGTGGTAAAGATGAAAAAACAGGTGAGTGGTTAAGTAATATCCCTGCCGATAAATGGGTGGCGCAAGTTGACTACGGTATTTGGGAAATTGATACCAAGGTAGGTACACGAGCGATCTTTGCCAGCACTCAAGATCGACGTCCAAAAGACGATAACGAAGGCCCTTATAAGTCTTACGAACTTGTTGATTTCTATGCCTCATGGGAGCCAACGTCAAACATGGAAGGCTTAACAGTTGATTTTACTGTTGCTAATGCGTTTGATGAAAACTACCGCACACCGTGGACACAAGTTTATGAGCCAGGTCGTTCATACAAAATTTCTGCTGAATATAAGTTTTAATCCTTTAATACTTATATAAATAAAAACCGCGCAGTTTTACCTAAAGTAAGCTGTGCGGTTTTTTATTACGTTGAATCAGGTTATCAATTTTTCAAGAACGCACTATCTTCTAATACAATCAAAGGTTCGATATCACTGTCTTTTTTTATCACCAGTGAATCATCTGAACGTAAACATACACCGCCGTAGTTCCCATCGACAGTAAAAGTGCAAACCTGAATATATTTATCCGCCACTTTAGGTAAGCACCACAGTTGTTGGTAGATGTTTTTCTGATTATTAAATTGCCCATCGGTTGTATCTAATACTGAATCGTTATGACTAACTAAATCAATATTGCTGCCACAGCGTCCTGCAATAGGCTTAACGGCATACCCGGTTTGGCGAAGTTCATCGGTAACCGTGAAGTCAGTATCTAATAAATAATGGTGGTGGGGGAATAAAGACCAAAGCACAGGTAATATTGCTTTGTTACTTGGTATCACAGTCCATAGTGGCTCAAACACTTTTATTTCTGGGCGAAGCAGTACATCGATTAGGCGCACTTTTGTATCAGGGTAGCCAGTGTGAATAGGCACAGCAGCATATTCTGTACTGCTAACTTCACGCACTTGATCCATTGCGGTTTCCCACGCCCATGTTTTCCATACACACTGAATCAAACGTTGGTCGTCATCGACTAATTGTCCAATATTGTTCCAATGTATACCGTCCAACCCTTTGAGTATTTTGCTTTCAATACCAGCTAAGGTTAACGCTTTTTGCATAAATAACGCATGGTAATCTTCTTCTGCATCATCATCTTGCATGATATGTACAAAATCGTACTCTTGGCTGTATTTCCACACACTGGCAAGCTCGTTGAGTAGATCTTCAGCAGGGCTATTTTCAGTAATGTCGCCACCTTGCTCTGCCCATTTCTGAATGATCAAACACGCTTCCGTGTGGCAAGACGCGGAATCAGCATTGTATTCATATACTTTCAATCCATCTTCAGACATACAGAAATCAAGACGACCCGTTAACATACTATGGCGGTGTTTTTGCCATGATAACCGTAAACGAGGCCATAAAATTTTCGGAATATCGAACAGTTCAAGCAAACTATCGTCTTGAAGTACTTTATCAGTGGCGTGTAAGTACATTAAATGTAATTCGTTAGTGGCTTTGGCTAATTCATGCTCAGCACTTTCAGAAATAGTGAAATAACGGTAAATATCATCGTTAAGTAACTGTTTGCTGTTGGCTTGTTGATAGGTTAATTCAAGCTGGTCAGTTTCATCTAACCAAGGGATTGAGAATTGCGCTTGGTTATCACGATAGGCACATTGAATATTTAGTAGCTCAGGTGAAGGAGAGGGTTGAGGTAAACAATCATGCGCTTCGATGTTATAGGCCATCCAACCTAAAATTTCGGAGTCTTCAAACGTATCTTCAATGGTGTAGCAGCCATCTTCAACGTGTAAGGTTAATACACGTGTCCATTGTTGACCTAATGGCAGTGGTGCAAACGTGACGTTTTGCTCTGCGATCATCACTTTGTTATCGATAATTTGAGTAATAATTGCCACGTGACCTGTTTCTTGAAACTCTCCACCTTTTTGCCAAATCAACAATGAACCTGCGACAGGCGCTTGGCGAGAACCATTTGCAAATGCGTAAAGCGGTAAGATTTTATCGTTAACGACTTGACGTAAAAAACGTAACGAAAAAATCTCATACGCCATACCAACATCGGTAAATACCAACCCGTAATTGATATATAAAAAACGGCGAGCGAACTCAACACATTGCCATTTATACCCCATGTATTCACCATGAACGTAGCTACGCATGGCGGAATCATCGGTGTATTCATTTTCATCAATAGTACTGTAATCGGAAGAGTAAATTGCAATACCACCTGGGGCATAACCTAGCAAAGTGCCAAAAGGAGCATTATTGGCGTGATCGTCTGTATTCATAATGTGGCCTACATGTAATTATCGAAACAAAAGCAAAGAGCTGTATGTTTTGATGGTTAAACTTTCTATAGCGACCGATGATGTGGCTCAGTGTTGAGCAAATAAGATATGCATTCGCATCAGGGGAGTATGGAAAAACCGTTATCTATCAAGCTAAAACTTTCAGCAAAAGCTTTCAATGCGGAAATGTGAATTGTAATGATATTTCAATGATTTGGACATTTACTGAAACGTGTTGTAGCAATACCTGTTGGCTTCTTAAACAGTTGTAATTTATTTAATTCGATGTAATTTTATTAACGTTGTTTTATATCTTTAAAAGGAGAAAATCATGACAGAAAAACAAGAAAGAGACATAGAAAAACAATATTCCAATGCTGAATTTGCTGCCAAGTTACGTCGTCTAGCGGATGCGGTAGAAAATGGCACTCGTTTTGACATTCAAATTGCGGGTGAGCGTATTTATGTGCCTGTTCGTGCGGAATACAGCATTGAGCATGAGCGCGAAGGGGATGAAGAAGAAATCGAATTCCAAATTAAATGGCGTAATGACAATAACTAATCAAGATTGCAATGCTCTACCTATCGTAGAGCATTTATCTGTAAAAGCTATGATGATGTGAAGTATGGCTAAGTTTGTCCGTTTAAGGGGGCGTTATATGACAGAGGGAGGAAATCCATGAGTGAATGGGACTCTGTGGCGGATCGAGTCAATTTTAATTTAAAAATATCAGCTGATGATTTTGTTGCATCTGTACCGCTTGAATCTAAAATTTTGGACTTTGGTTGTGGATATGGACGCATCACAAAACAGATATTAGAGCTTGGTTATCGTGAAGTCGTTGGCATCGATTCATCGAAAGAAATGGTAAGCCGAGGTTTGAACGAATGTCCAGAGCTTGATTTAAGATATTTATCAACTGAGGTTTTGCCTTTCCCTGATAGCGAATTTGATTCGATAGTTTTGTGTGCCGTACTCACTTGTATTCCAGAGCAAAGCTGTCGTGACAATATACTTAGCGAAATACACCGAGTGCTCAAACCTCAGGGTATTATTTATCTAGCTGAGTTTTGTTCAGACCAAAGCTTACATTTTGTTTCAGGTACAGGCGTATCGATGTGGCATAGTTCAAAAGCAGAGTTTGAAGCGTTACTAATAGATTTTAATGTTGAGAGTTCTACGCTGGTCGATAACTCGACTATATCAGGTCATAAAAGTAAGGCAATCCATATCATCGCGCGAAAAGTTATATAACAGATAAGTAAATATTGGAAATACTTAACGCGGCTACATGATCTAATAGGGAAGTCAGTATGAATTACGAAGAATTTAACCATTTTTGCGGCTCTTTTATTGGAACAAGTCACGTCGTTCAATAGGGAAATTCCTATGTATGGAAAGTCGGTGGTAAAGTCTTTGCCATAGGTGGCTGGAGTGATGGTTCCCAAGCAGCATTCACGTTTAAAACGTCTAATTTAAATTTTGAGTTTCTTAGTAATAGTGATGGTTATAAACCTGCGCCATATTTTGCTAATCGTGGAATGAAGTGGATACAGCAAATTGAGACCTCGGGTAAATTAGACGACGATTTAAAGTATTATTTGTCTGAGTCTTACCGCATCGTAGCTAGTGGTTTAAGTAAGCGTAAACAACAAGAGTTGGGCATCGAGAGCCGAGCTGAACCACGCTAAGAATAAGCGTTCAAGACGAAAATTGAGTAAAGATCATGGATGAAAGAAGTAAATTATACCTAGAACAATATCTTAGTTCTCTGCCCTGTGAAAATGCATCAAAGTACACCTCATTTAGTTCCGATTATTTTTGTGCCGATGAATATAATGCAAACCTATGCGCTGATCTCATATTACGTGGTGAAAAACGAGCCTCATGCAGTTTAGAGATTTGGTATAGCGAACAAGGTGAACTTATGCCTGAAGTGGGACATCTTCAGGTTGTAACTAATTGGTCTGGTGAACCCGTTTGTATTATAGAAATAACTTCCGTATCAAAGTGCAAATACAATGAAATTACGGCTGAGTTTGCTGCGTTAGAAGGTGAAGGTGACAAAACGCTAGGCTGGTGGAAAAAAGCTCACTGGGATTTCTTCTCAAAAGAGTGCGAAGAACTCAATATCAGTCCATCAGAAGATATGGTGCTTGTCTTAGAGCATTTTAAAACTGTGTACCCAGTGAAAAAATAACAAATTGTTTAGAGTGTTTTACCATACGGGCATTTTACTGTGTGCTGGTTTTAGTGTTTAAGTTAGTTTGCTGAGACTTCGGTATTGCTTGCTTCACATCTTAACAAGGTTTTATATCCAAATGTTTCTGATGCTGATAAAACTATATTATCCACAGCTTAGTCTTGGCAAATCGTTCAATTTTAACCAAACTTAACTAAAACTAGCGATTGGTGACACCATGGAACGACGACACTTTTTAGCGCTTTTGAGTTTGATTTTTACGACACGTTTAAAAGCCAAAACGCCGATACAGTTAACACCTGAACAAGCAGAGGGACCATTTTATCCGGTCGATCGTATTCCTCTTCGATCAAATTTATTACTTCAGACTGAAGGATTAATTGGAGAGCCCATCATATTGCAAGGGAAAGTAGTGGATACAACGGGAAACCCTGTTTCAGGCATCAAACTAGAAATCTGGCAGTGTGATGGGCAAGGTATCTATTCTCACCCAAACCAGCCAAATACCGATATGTTTGATGCTCACTTTGCAGGGTTTGGCGCGGTGGAAACTCAATCGGATGGACGCTACTTATTCCAGACATTGTATCCTGTACCTTACGCTTCTCGTCCACCACATATTCATGTTAAGTTGTGGCATGGCAATCAAGAACTGCTTACCACCCAATTGTACTTAAAAGGTAATACTGGTAATGAATGGTGGGGTGGAAAAGCCCGTGATCATCTACAGTTTGAAACTATGCGAATCGACGGGCGTTTAACTGGTGAATTTACCTTTGTCATTGGCTAGCGAATCCGTTTAAGGCATTAGCTCAACCAATTGTTCTATGCGTTCTTTTTCTAATATTGGATGAGGTTCGGCTTCCGTGACTAGAACGATATCCACAGAAGGCTGCTATGGCATATTGTCTAAGATATTAAGATCGTCTGTAACGCTAATAATGCCCATTGCACCTACTGCTATTCCCAAGCTTACAATCGCTCTCTGTGCAGATGCCATATTACAGACTCGACGCAGGTCCGAGTCTATTATTTCCCTTAGCTACTTACTATTTGATCGGTAGGTAAATCTCCGTTAACAACTCACATTCATTGACTTCATGAACAAAATTTAAGTAACGGAAGTAACAAGGGTAGTCTCTTAATTCTTCTTTACTATCTGGCAGCCATTTTTGATATAAGTGATACACGGTGTCGCCAATGTTGTCATGGCTTCCTTTATGGATCGCCATAGCGCACCTGCCACTTGGTATTGTTCCAGATTTTATTCCATAGGTGTTCTCTGGAACCTCTCCTTTGTGCGAGCCACAGATATCAAACTGAAACTCATCATCTGGCGTATCGCTTGGGTCAGAGTGAGGAATACCAAATGTTTCGCTGGCTTTTATTGGAGATAAACCTGTCGATTTTCGCCAATTTATAAACTTAGCTGCTGTCTCGTATACCAGTAGTGGGCTACCTTTATGTTCAATTAATGCAACTTCTCTTTTTTCGAAATCTACGATTTGAACATCCATTACACTTTCTCCTGTTATTGGTGGATGATATTCATATTTTGAGTGCCAAGAACGCCACTCAGGCTGATTTCTAAATTGGGAAGGTGTTTGCCCAAATATCCTTGAAAAAGCACGTGTAAAGGCTTCTAGGCTTTCGAATTGAGCTTCAAAAGCAATATCAGTAACACTGAACTCTGACTCAAATGCTAACCTGAAAGAAGCGCGTTTCATTCGTGCCAGCAACACATATTGCATAGCACTGATCCCCATGAATGCCTTAAAGATACGGTGAAAGTGGTACTTTGAACTGGCAGCTACTGTGCTTAGTTGCTCAAGTGAGAATTCGCCGTCTAGGTTGCTATCTATAAAATCGCACACTTTCTTTATCTGTCGTTCATGACGTTTCATCACGCTCATTGTTTTTGATACTCCAACTCAGAAATCGTAGAAATGATACCTAGGAAGATTTAATTACGCCTGATTGAAATTGCTGGATGACGGATAGAATATAATTTGTGGAGGACGAATAGGTTTACTTAGTTGCCACATCAACAATTAATAACGCAGATCTTAACTACATGGTACTCAGTGCTTACTTCTATCCATTTCTTGTCCCGAATTTCCAAAGTTGGCACAATAGTTTGATTATTAGGTTTGACTTATTTCTGCCCCTTTATGCGTTAGACCTTTTATTCATTCATATCTTATTTAAGCGTCACTTTTGGTGCTCTAATTCACAAACACCGCCCTGATTGAATATTCTGAAACCAGTAACATCTTTAACAAAATTATGACGTCAAATTTGTACTTGTTTTATATGCTTTTTATTATAAAAATTCATGCTTTACTGTACAATTGTCTTGAGTTTCGATCACGAAGTTCGTGAAAGATCGAATATGTTAAATACAGCAGTTTTTAGCGAAAAGATTACTTATTCAAAATTAAAATAAATCTATATATTCATGTTTACCTCTGTTTTAGATAAGTGACGTTATAACCATGAATTTTTATAACCCGACACCAGAACAAAAAGAGCAAGACCGAAAATTAAAAGATCTACATATCAGTGAAATTGCTGCAAAGGAGGTTGGTAAACAAAGCATACGGTCAGGAATTATTTATCCATTAGTTCTTTGGGGCATCAAAGGACTTTTTGGTTTATTTTTATTTTTTCTAGGTATGTGTGTTACTAAATATTTTCCTGAATATTCTTCTTTCTTACCTTAGTGCGCATAAATAGCTTTATTGTTAAATGACCGCCTACAGTGGCGGTCTTTTTGTACTCTAAAAGGAATTTCATGTAGGAGTTATCAATACTTTTCCTAATATCAACCTGCCTGAATAGAGCTGGCTGTCTAACACGGTTTTGTCCACAAATGAGTTAGTAGTTAAGCTAACTCACTTGTGATCACCAAGAAAGGGGTTTATTTGTGATTCATGGCAACACTGACCGTACGACTAGTAATAAAACGCCTGATTCACTCAAAAAAGAGATTCAGCGTCTTATTTAAAGATGTATTACGACTTCAGTCTTTCTGATATTGATCTAAATCGAACAACTTGTCTCGAATTGCCCAAAAGCGACCATTTTTACGGGCGATTACAATTTCAGGTGGACGTAAACGGTGCTCGTTATTAGCAACTTTTGTTGGGGCGGTATCGGTGAATGGGCGGTGACGATCCACTAAATGAGGATTAATAAAACGCTTAAGAAACTCTTGCTTCTGGGTTTTATTAGAAAGCGTCCACACTTCGTTAATTTCATTACCTTCATCGCCGACATAAACCACTTTTAACTGTGGTTTATCGAATTTATTCTTGCCTGGCTCTAAACGCATGTCTGTACATTTCATGATCATGGCGTCTTTAAGTTTTAACGCCTCACGCAGTTTTTTATCCGGATCAACCATGACCGCCTCACAAAGATGGCAGCGTCTTGCGGCGATATCGTTATCAGCGCCACATTCTTCGCAGTATTTAGCGCGGAAACGATAACCACACTCTTCACGCTCGCCAGTTTCATCATCCTCAAAATAGCCTTGGCAACGACGTCCATAGTGCTCAACTAAAAAGCCTGCGGGATCGAGTTTGCCCCAAAAGCTGTTTTTAAAGCCACAAGCAGGGCAAGGTACCATCACTACTTCACTCTCTGAATTGGGCTTTGGATCACCTACTTCAGGTTGGTACAAATCGTAACAGTTACCAGCATATTCCAATACTAAACAGTCTTTTTTACCATCAGCTAAACGTAAGCCTCGACCAACAATTTGCTGATATAAGCTGATAGATTCTGTTGGGCGAAGAATAGCAATTAAATCCACATGTGGCGCATCAAAGCCAGTCGTTAACACTGAAACGTTAACTAAGTATTTAATCTTTTGCGCTTTGAAATCATTGATGATGCGATCGCGTTCATCAAGAGGGGTATCACCAATCACCAACGCGGCATTTTCACCGGATAAGTAGCCCATGATTTCTTGGGCGTGATTAACGGTTGAGGCGAATATCATCACACCTTTACGATCTTTAGCATAATCAATCACTTGTTCAATGATCATTGGTGTTGCACGCTCTGATTTTCCAATCACGCTATCCAAATCAGCTTCTTTGTAGTGGCCTGTCGATGAAGGGGTAATGGATGAGAAATCATAACCAATTACTGCCATATCCATGATTTTGGGCTCGGTTAAAAAGCCTTCGTCTAATAGATAGCGGATCGGTAATTCAAAAATACAGTCGCGGAAGAAGCGATCTTGCTCGGTACGAACCTGTCCTCGGGTATGGTATTTGTAAATCCAGCCCATGCCTAAGCGATAAGGTGTCGCAGTTAAGCCAAGAATTTTAATGTTTGGGTTTATGTCTTGAACGTGCTTAATAACTTTACGATAAGCACTGTTTTCATCATCAGGTACACGGTGACACTCATCAATGACTAATAATGAAAATTGTTCTTTGAATTTATCTAAGCTGTTTGCCATGGATTGTACAGAAGCAAACACCACTTGCTGGTCGGTTTCTTTTCGCCCTAATCCAGCAGAAAAAATAGAGGCTTTTAAGCCGTAACTTTCATATTTGGCATGGTTTTGCTCTACCAACTCTTTAACGTGGGTTAACACGAGAACGCGCCCACGAGCAATACGTGCAAGCTCTGCGACGACAAGGCTTTTACCTGCGCCTGTTGGTAGGGCTAATACTGCTGGGGTGTTGTGTTTACGAAAATAGTGGATAGTCGCGTTAACACTGTCTTGCTGATAAGGACGAAGGGTATACATAGAAACTATTCTGGGGTAACTGAAAACGTAACTAGTGTACATTTAACCAGTAATTTGGCAAAGCTTTCATTCATTGTTAAGTAGTTACGTTAGATGCGGTGTTTTGCCTCTGTCTAGTAGTGTTTAGTAACTGTTGGTAAACTTTCATTACATTTATAAGTTATTAAGGTTTTTGTATGTTCGCGAAAACGTCGAATGTTTTCCTGAAGCGAAGCTGCGCTGTGTTATTGACATTGTCTACAACCATGATGTTGTCGAGTTGTAGTGAGCCACCAAAGTTAGAAAAAATTGCAGGTTATGCAGAAGGCACTAGCTACCATGTGAGTTATTGGTCTAAAGATGATGTTTCATCAACGAAGGTTAAAGCCCAGTTTGATAAAGCATTAGACGCGATTGATAAAGAATATTCAACGTATCGTGATGATTCGTATATTTCTAAATTTAATAAGAGCACTTCAACAGAATGGCAACCTGCTTCAAAAGACTTTATTTATATGCTGTCTATAGCAAAGGCGATCAATAAAGAAAGCCACGGTTGTTATGATCCCACTATTCAGCCGTTATATAAACTTTGGGGATTCCAAAGTGATAAATTAAATGTGCCAACAGCCGCCGAGATTGCAAAGGTACGTGCTGATATTGGTATTAATAAAATCGAAATCGATCCTGAACATTTACGTATTAGAAAAACCATTCCCCAGTTGCAGATTGATTTATCTTCAATGGGTGAAGGTTATGCGATTAGCCGTTTAAGCCAAATTTTAGAGTCGGATGGTGTTGAGAACTACCTAGTTGAGTTCGGTGGCGATATGAAGATCAAAGGGCATAAGCCAATGGGTGAGAAGTGGCGTGTGGCGATTGAGCAACCTGTAGCGTTAAAAGACGGTATTCATCCTTATCAAATCGTGACGATTAATGAAGAGAATGGCGTATCACTTAACACTTCTGGTACGTATCACCATAACTTTAAAGATGGCAAAAAAGATTACTCACATATTCTTGATCCAAGAACGGGCGCACCAATCACCCACGATCTTGTTTCAGCATCCGTGTTTGGAGATAATCCGATCCAAGGTGATGCATGGGCAACAACTATGCTGTGCTTAGGTCCTGATGAAGGTAAAGCAGTGGCAAATGAAGCGTCATTGCCTGTTTACTATATTCAAGATGTTGATGATGCGTTTAAGAGCTCAAAAAGTAATGCGTTGATCCAGTATAAAAACATCACATTAAGTCAGCAGAAATAAAGTATTAATTTGATAATTACACTACGATTTTAAATGTCCTGATTTAAAAAGAAGCCTTATTTAGAATAATCATCTAGATAAGGCTTCGTGTTTTAATAAGCCAGCTAAAATTTATATCTAGTATTGAGGTATTTCTCAGTAATTAAAAAGGTGCTAGATATGAAACTTATACCATTTCTCATCTCTTCTTTTATTGTATTAACTCTCACTGGATGCGGAAGTGACAGTAATGATAATTTTAATCCCACATCACAAACCGCTCGGTACGAACTTGAGTTTGATACCAATTGGAGTGCCGTAAACTTTCCAACAAACTTCCCTGAAAATCGCCATTTTTCTGGTTTAGTTGGACTCACTCACAATCAAGAAGTGAGAGTGATTGAACCCAATGTTCTTGCGGATGATGGTGTTGTGAGTGTCGCAGAGACAGGAAGCAAAGATATTTTAATATCTGAAGTGAATACACTACAAAATTTAGGCGTAGCAGGTAAGCTTATCAGTGGTGATGGCATTCCCGTTAATGATGATGATGTTGATGTACAATTTGATATCTCACAAGATTTCTCATTGGTTTCAGTGATCACTATGTTGGCACCAAGCCCTGATTGGTTTACAGGTATTGATAGTGTTGAGTTATTTGTAAATGGTGCATGGGTAAATGAAGTGACGGTACAAGCACTTGTTTATGATGCGGGTAGTGATAGTGGCGTGACATTTACTTCAGAAAACGACCCAACCAATCCACGGGTTCCAGTCTCTTTGCTAACAACTCCACGTGCAGATACGGATTTTGAACAAGGGGTACATTATCAAAATCAATTACATATAGGCACATTTAAATTAAAAAGAGTGGATTAGTATTATTAGTTACGAAAAGGCATAGCTATTGTTATGCCTTTTCATGATGATTGAGAATAATAAGATTGTGACAATTATTCACGTTTTTTTATTAGCAGTATTTTATGCTTTAAAGAAACTTACAGGTCATCAAAGTGAAGAGTAGTTATACATTTAATGATCAAAATTTTTGTTATGCAGTGGCAAGTTCTATTCAACGTTTTTTATCAGGATTAATTGATCTTTTGGTTTTTAGTATGATTTCTATCATCCTACTTTATGTTTACAGTTTAATACGTTACTAAGAGCTATATTCATTCAATCAAATAATGGAGATCGAATATAACCGAGTGATAATTAGTCTTTTAAATACAATGTTATTTATTATTGTGAATTGGTCTTCTTTTAGGGGCGGTCAGACACTTGGTATGCGTATTGTCGGAACACAAATAGTGATGACAAATGGTTTTAAAGCATCAATGATCACGGTGGTAATTAGACAAATATTTTATTCATATTTAGTGATGATGACCGTTATTATTCCACCCGTTTTTATCCTAGGTATTAATGGCCTACTGTTAAAGTTTCATCCATATAAGAGGCTGTTACATGATTTCATTGCAGGTACAATGGTTGTTCAAAAGTATTAACTGAATGAATTAGGTAACCATGAATATAAAAAGGATCACTTGGGAGCAAGCGTTAGCTGTTAGGCATCAGGTATTATGGCCAACTAAATCAGCACTTTTTTGTAAAGTAGAAGGGGATGAAACGGCGAGTCATTATGGGGCATTTGTAAACAAGCAATTGGTCTGTGTCGCATCGATTTATAGAGAAGGTGATATGGCACGATTACGGAAATTTGCCACACTAGTTGAATATCAAGGACAAGGGATTGGAACTGCTGTGATCCAATATATATTTAGTTATCTTGAGACAACGAACGTGACACATTTTTGGTGTGATGCACGAACGAGTGCTATTGGTTTTTACCAGCATTTAGGCATGACCATATCAGGTGATACGTTTTATAAGTCAGATGTTGAATATGTCAAAATGGCGTGTCAATTAAGTAATTTAACCACGCCATTTAAGATATAAGCAGTAAGAGAGTGATTACGATAATGGCGTAAAAGGTCAATTTCCACCAGCAAAGGCATGAGCGTTTTTTCTTCATATTTATAGTATACAACGATGAGTTTTTTCGTTTATAAAACAGCGAGTCAGCGCTTCGTCCAAATGCGAGTGTTGAGATCTAAGTCATTAACAATATCGATAACAAATTCTAAGTCTTGGGCAATTAGATGGACAGATTCTAGTGAATCCGATGATGTAAATAATGCGGGCTCAAAGTAGTTCTTATGACTATTCATCGCGATATAAATATTGTTATTAATAAATGATAACGAAACACGATTTTTAGCTTTAGTCACGAAGTTGACTAATTGCTCCATCATCGTTGGCGTTAATAAGTATCGTGCTTCAATTTGATCGCTGCTATAGACCGAAAAGTGTTGCTCAAAGTGTGGGTTTTCTAGATCTACACGTTTATTTTCGCGGTTAAACAGATGAGATACAGCATCACCAATTGCACTTATAACTGCGTTTTTAGCTGGTAAAATGAGCGTCTGGCTATTGAAGTGCTTATTGGCGTCGGCAATAAATAATATTCCATGAAAAATGGTTTCCCATTCCTCGCGGTTTTCTTTTTGATTCACGCGCTGCTTTTTAACTTGCGTCTCTAACTCTGAAAAACGCAGTGTCGTTTTACCGATTGTACCTTGGACAAAGTCTTCACCACGAAAGCTATCATAACGCTGTGGAAAGAGTTGGCAGTCTTTATAGTCTTGTTCGGAAACAGAGCCGAGAGGCTGATAATCAAAACTCTCGTTGATGTTAGCCAGCAGAGCGGTGATCACCTTTTGTTTATAACTGACGCAGTATTGTTGCTTCTGTTTTGAAAACCGAACCAACATAAAAATAGCAGCGATGAAGGTAGCAATAATGCCAAAAGGTAACGCATTGAAATGAAGAGCAGTTGGGATCGCAATCGCAGCTGTAATACCTCCAACCGCAAGCGCAATCCATAACTGTTTGACGACATGTAAGCGAGTAGACTCTAGCAAGGACAGCTGTGTTCTTAGCTTTTGTTCGTATAAGGCTGAAATACGATCTTCCATGGTGAAACCTAATTGTTGGGTTATTTGCTATTAAACAGTTCTGCAGCATTGACGTTTTGACGCTCTACTTCTGGAATGTCAAACAAAGGTAATGTTGTTAGGTGCATGCTATTAGCAATTATGCTTGATGGAAACATTTCTACTGCGTTATTGAAGTTAGTGACAGATGCGTTAAAAGTACGACGTGCTGCTGATAATTGGGCTTCAACTTCATTCATCGAGCGCATTACAGTATCAATATTATCGTTCGCTTTTAATTCCGGATACGCTTCAACAGCCACGCGGAAATGAGAGAGTGCAGTGCTAACTTGCTTGTCTAAAGTGGCTTTTGTATCAGTGCTGCTGGCATTACCCGCTTGGCTACGAAGTTCTGTTAATTCTGTTAATACCGATTTTTCATGTTGCATGTACGCTTTGGCTGTCTCAATTAAGTTTGGTAGTAAGTCAAAACGCTTTTTTAGCATCACATCAATGCTTGATTCTGCATTGGCAACTTGGTTCTTTTTAGCAATTAAACCGTTACGTATTGTGATATAGGCGAGGGCGATAATAATAATGATGGCAAGCGTGATCATAAGACCCATAATTTTTTCCTTGGTATATGACAAAATAAGTGTGGGCAGTACGGTGATGATTATAAAGAAGAGCTGAATATATTCATACAGTTATCAATAAAAAGCCTTGCGTGAGGCAAGGCTTAATGAATGATTTAATTCTGTGTGTATACTGAACGTTACCTTAAGTTAAGAGGCGACGTGTAGTGGTACTGTTTTTTCTATTAAGGGTTTGGTCATGACACAGAACTGTCGGCGCGGAACAAAGCCATGGCGTTCGTAAAAAGTACGTGCACCAGCATTACCGATATTCACTTCCAGTGATAGGGCTTTAATGCCGTCATTTATTACTCGATCTTCAACTTGCGGCATCAATGATGCGCCAATGCCTTTTTGTCGCCATTCTGGCTTTAAGTAGAATTGATCAATAAACCCCACTTTACCGCCATGTTCAAGGCTAAAGGCATAACTCACAACAAGGTGTCCTGCTACACAGGTCTCGCCATTTTCTTCCACTTCAATAAACCAAGCTTGCCCAAGCTCTGGTGTTGATAATAGTTGTTTTACCGCTGTTGCAGTTTGCTCTACCTTTTGCGGTAGGGCTTCGTAAGCAAATAATTCGTCAATGAGTTTTAGAAAAGTATCAAGAGATGAAAGCACAGGTTTCGTTAACGAGATTTTCATACGGTGTCCCTAAGTAAGATCTATACACAACCAATTAAGCTATCAATGAACTATAGATCTGAAAGTCTGAATGTAAACGTAATCAAAAAATAAATCATTTATTATTCTATATGCCAATAATAGATTGTTTGCATAATAAATAGATTTGTAACTCTTCGATAATGAGACAAGAAACACGAAAAAATGTTCATATTTTTGATTGTAGCAACATAATTTGTCATGAAGGCTCTCGGTTGATCGTATCGTTGTGTAAAAACGGAGATTAAAGCCGAGAGTCATTTTCCTACGATGAGAGGTTTATTTTTTTGCAAATTAGATAACGCCAAGCTCACGTAAACGTTCCATTAAATACTCATGCGCGGTGTATTTATCTGAAAGTATCACCTCAGGCTTTGGGTGTAAAAACAGTGGTAATGAAATACGTGATTTTGTTTTATCTGCGCCTTCAGGGTTTATCACTCGGTGAGTTGTTGATGGGAAATAACCACCGGATGCTTCTTGTAGCATGTCACCGATATTAATAATTAAATGACCGAAATCACAAGGTACATCAATCCAGCTACCATCTTTAGCTTTAACTTGAAGCCCTGGTTCATTGGCTGCAGGTAAAATGGTTAATAAGTTAATATCTTCGTGGGCTCCCGCACGAATAGCACCAAGCTCTTCGTCACCTTTTAGCGGAGGGTAATGTAGGATGCGAAGTAATGTTTTTTCGCTGCTATCAATCATACTCGATAGCGATTGGGAATATTTAGCTGAAACATCATCAGGTGAATATTGCTCAACCCAACTTAATAATTCAGTCGCAAGATCATTCGCTTCTTGATAGTACTGCTGAATTTCTTGTTTAAGTTCAATTGGGCACTGGCCCCAAGGATAGTAATGAAAATACTCTTTTATGTCTTTTTGAGTATGTCCCTTAGCTGTTTCTGATACTTCGGTTGGAAATAGTCCATCTTGGGTTTCTACATTAAAATGAAAAGCATTTTTTTCTTCACTATTAAAAAACTCATACCATTTATCATAGATTTTTTGGACTAATTTTTGTTGGATAGGGTGGTTTTTTAGTACCCCAAAGCCCGTTTCTCGTAGGGATTCGACAAAAAGCTGCTTTGCATTTTCTGCTGTGTAATCTACTGCTTCCAGTTTCATTGATATGATTCTCCAACGGTATCTTTTTATTTATAGCAATCGTTTAGCTGAGCGCAATATATTCTATTTGGGAAACAAATAGGTAACAAGTCGATTACCATTATTATTGAAGAAACACTCTATCTCTCTGTGTAGATAATGTATCGAGGAAGAGGGAAAGCTATTACTGATTGTCAGTTATCATGGTGTGAGTGATAAGTTTTTAATGCATATTTATGTTTTGGTTTCTATAATACCGATCTTTTGCAGTAAGTAGCGGAGCCAGTTAATGAGGCTTGATAAATTCTTAGGTACCACGTTAGGTATCACCCGTAGAGAAGCCGGTAAACTTCTTCGAGATAAAATGATTGAAGTTGATGGCGAAATCGTCCGTAGTGCTTCGTTTTCAGTTAGTGATGATAACGATGTGGAATTTAACGGTCGCCCGCTAAAGCTACAAGGTCCTCGTTATTTCATGCTTAACAAGCCCGAAGGTTTTGTGTGTTCTCATGTTGATGACTTTAATCCAACAGTGTTTGTTTTGTTTGATGAAGTAAGTCCTGAGAAAATGCACGTAGCAGGTCGTTTAGATGGCGATACAACGGGGCTAGTATTAGTGACAGATGATGGCCAATGGTCTCACCGTATCACATCTCCTCGTCATTTATGTGCAAAGACCTATTTTGTAGAAGCGGCTGATCCAATTACTGAAGATTACATTAAGCAATTTGAAGAGGGTGTACAACTTCGCAGTGAGAAGGAGTTAACACGTCCTGCTAAATTAGAAATCCTTGGTGAACGTGAAGCATTACTAACGATTTCTGAAGGTAAGTACCACCAAGTAAAACGCATGTTCGCAGCGATGGGAAATCGAGTTGTTGGCTTACACCGTGAGCGTATTGGTACGGTTGAGCTTGATGAAGATCTCGCTCCTGGTGAGTATCGACCGCTTACAGCAGAAGAAATTGCATCATTTCTAAAATAATTAGCTTGTGATATTAATTTTATAAATTCTGTGCTGTAATGAGAGGCGTAAACATAAAGACTTGTTCCAGTCTTCAATGTTTATGCCTTTTATTTTATTTAATAAATACAACATACGTATAGCGAAGGGTATGTGAAAAAAGAAAGAGTACTTTTCCATATTAGAAAGGTTCTGTTTGCGTGTTTTATCATAAAATAGAAGCTTCCTATGGAATATTAGCTCATAAGAGGTGCTATGAACCAGCAAGACAGCCCAAGGTTGAGTCTGCAATTGATATTGATCCTTGGCGCAATAGCAGCGCTTACGCCTTTAGCAATTGATATGTATCTGCCCGCAATGCCTGACATTGCAAAAGACTTTTTAGTTTCTCCCAGTTTAGTTCAGGTAACATTAACTGTATTTACTGCAGGTTTTGCTTTCGGGCAATTGATTCACGGGCCACTGGCAGACAGTTATGGCCGTCGTCCAATGCTGTTACTCGGTACGATCAGTTTTACTATTTTAACGATATTAGGTGCGTTGAGTACAAGTATCACTGAATTGACGGTTATTCGTGTCCTGCAAGGCTTTGCAGGTGCTGCCGCTGCCGTCATTATTAGTGCATTAGTTCGTGATATGTTCGAGCGCGAAGAATTTTCTCGTACCATGTCGTTTGTTACTTTGGTGATGACAGTTGCACCGTTATTAGCACCTATGATTGGTGGTCATTTATCGGTATGGTTTGGTTGGCGTGCAGTATTTTGGTTTTTAGCTATTTTTGCCGTTATTGTATTGCTTTCCATCATTTTTAAAATTAAAGAAACATTACCCAAAGAAAAACGTATACCTTTCCACTTTTTATCCATTATCCGCAATTATATAAAACTACTGTCTAATCCAGTGGTACTCGGCTTGATACTGTGTAGCGGCTTTTCATTTTCAGGCATGTTCACTTTCTTAACGGCGGGTTCGTTTGTTTACATTGATCTTTATGGTGTGAGTGTTGAAAACTTTGGCTTTTACTTTGGTTTAAATATCATTTGTTTAATCCTTATGACCAGTATAAATGGGCGTTTTGTAAGGAAGAAAGGCACTCATTGGATGTTACGACTTGGATTAGTCATTCAACTGTTTGCTGGTGCGTTAATTGTTATTGGTCAGTGGCTTGATTTCGGACTCTGGGGAGTTGTTATCCCTGTGATGTTGTTTGTTGGTGTGCTATCTATTATTGGTAGTAACGCTATGGCTTGTTTACTCGCGCGTTATCCTCAAATGGCTGGTACTGCCTCTTCATTAGGTGGCACATTCCGTTTTGGTGTTGCATCCATTGTCGGTAGTATTGTTGCGTTAATGCCGGATAGCACGGCATGGCCAATGGCAGGAACGATGGCGGTGTGTGCAGTCTTATCTGCGGGTTTTTACTGGTTCTTAGCAAGAGAGGCTTAACACTTTCTGGTAGTTGTCATTTTCTCATAATGAAAATGACAACTGTTGAATGTTTGTGACAAATAATATCATCAGAGAATGATAATGAGTGTTGTTTTATAGATTAGATAACCAAGTTTTCTGCTTTGATGTATTCCTGCTTTGTTATTAACGTATAACTCGTTATTATTGGCACTTATCTCACCTGACAGTAGCGTACGATAAGTGGAAATTTCTAACAGGAACCTTGTTCTTGGTTAAAAATTCGTAAGCTTGCTTTTAGCCGTATTTATTTTTGATTTTCTAAAATTATGACTTCTTTTTATAACGAAATTCTACATGTGGTAACGGAAGGGTTATCGACACTGGTTACTGCGCAAGAGTCTGGTAAAACCCAGAAAAACCCGGTCAGTGAGACGGTTTTTTTAAGCGCGTGGGTGACGAAGATGATCAAACAGCAGTGTTTTGATCACTGTGTGTCTAAGACGTTACTGCAATGGCAGAAACAATCTCGTACAATGGGAAAAAATGCGCAGCTTAAAGTACAATTTGAGCGTATTAAAAATACCCTTAGCGCGTTAAATGATGATGATGGTCATTCAACGGTTATTACCGCTGAACTAATAGATGATTTCTATCGTGTTGTAGAAGCCGCTGATTGGTTAGTGACTAACGAGTATGAAGTGAACCGCAAAGTGTCTCATCATACCGATGGTCAAGCATCATTAGTGGTGTGTGCGGCGCAATACAAGTCTGCGATGAATGAGCTGGGTAGATTAATAAAACCACTTTCTTTTTATCTTCGTGGTAATGCACAGCAGTTTATCGATTTGGCTTACCAGCAAGGCATCTTGCTGTTTAAGATCACTGACTACAAATCAAAAGTGAAATTTCACGGTGAGTATGTGATTTACCCTGATAATGCTGGTACACATTTACCTGAGTTACCAACAGTACGCGCTTAGTTATGTAAGTACTGAGTATAAAAGCCGCAGCGATTACAATCATCGATGCGGCTTTTTATCGTTAATCACCTTAGGTTTAGCTTGTTAATACTTTTTTATTGCGAAGTAATGTGAGCTTAGTACTGATTATTTTAGCTAAAGTGAGTAATAAGCAGCACACACCACAGCCTAATAATGTCATTGCTAGATTACCTGTCGATGCTGCAAAATCTAAACCAAAGCCAATTATAAGGTAATAGAATAAGCCTAATAGAGCACCTGCTGTACCTAAGTGATTACGGTAGTTTTTTAAAGCGGTGCTTAGCAGATTTGGTAGCGTTAAACCAAAAGCAACTGAGACGAGCGCCATAGGAATAAAGAACCAAACCGTATGTTGTAACAAGTAAACACCAATACCTGAAATTACCATTAAAAGCATAGCCATAATTACAATAGAGTCACTACTTAATTTATAACGAATTAGTTTTATATTGATTAATGAGCCTAATACAGAGCCAATTGCTAAAGCAAAACCGGTGTAGCCAAAGAATTTCACACTTACTCCAAGTTTCTCGAACATAAATGGAGCAATGTTGTAGTATGAAAATAAAGCAATATTAGCAAGACCGATCATAAATACGATATACCAAATATGGCTATCACGGATCATCTTGTTAGCAACAGAAAATAAACTATCACGTTTAATGTTTTGAGGTTTTGTTTCCGGTAATTGCATACCAGTCCAAAACAGTAAAAGTGTGATCAGAGTAATCATTGCTGCAAATACCCACGTATAACCCCCATGTGCTGTTAACCAACTGCCGACAATCATTCCAATGACTGGGCTGATTCCAATTGATGTTGCTGCTATCGAGAATAATCTCGATAATTCAGCTCCTTCGAAGCGATCTCTTAAAATGGTTTGGGTACATACAGAGCCAACCGCGGCCCCAAAGGCACAGCAACCAAATCCAGCAAGGAAAAGATCAAAACGAGGAGCAAAATAAGTAAATATGGCAGAGAAAATAAACAGGGTTAAGCCAGCTAATGTTGAACGGCGACGTCCGATAATGTCACAGAGAGCTCCCCAAAATACTACTCCAAATGCAAATGCCATAAAGAATATGGATAAGCCTTGCGCGGCATTTTCAGTGCTTATTTCAAAATGATTTTTAATCGATGTGAGTGCTGGACTGTACATCGTTTCAATAATTTGTGGAAACATTATTAGCGAAATAAGTAACGGCGTTGATATTTTTTTTATATTCATTTTCTTATCCTTTCGGTAGTCATGATCTAACCGTTATTTATCAAATTATTCATTTCGATAAATAAGACACTTGGGTTACTGTCATTTCAATAGGAAAAATTATATAGTGATAAAAATAGGTCTAATATTAACATTGAGACTGTTTATATCAATTTAAGGACAAGTTCATAAAAGGAAGTCTAAATGGCCTATATTACGATGGAACAGCAATTTTGTGCTGACGATTATCAGGGGCTCGTTATTGGACTCGCTGCTGATCTTATTGAACATGACTCGGGGTATCATACTCATAATAAAGATCAGCTTTTGTTTTCTCATCATGGTTGCATGATCATTAGTCTAGATGGCCTGAAGTGTGTTTTGCCGCCAATGCGTGCAGCATGGATCCCTGCTGGTATTGAGCATAAAGCACAAACGTCTAATGTTACCCATTACCGTTCTTTATACTTTGATCAATGTTTGCAGTCACAATTACCACGAGAGCTGAAGATATTCGATATTAATCCTTTAATGTCAGCGCTAATGGAACGTATGGCACTTTGGACGTTTGATAAGCCTGATAAAGAGCAAGTTAACTCAGTAAATTTATTGATTGAAGAATTAAACCTTGCTGAAGATAGCCACTTAAATTTACCTATTCCTACTGATACACGTTTAACATCATGGTTAGCTGGTATTGATGATGAACAATTTATCGCTCCAACGTTGGCAGAACTCAGTTTGCAAGTCGGTGCAAGTGCGAAAACGATCACTCGTATTTTTAATAAAGAAGTGGGGATGCCATATCAAAGCTGGCGACAGCAATGGCGTCTATTAGCTGCTATTGAATTATTGTCTAAAAGCTGGCGAGTATCAGATGTTGCTCACCATTTGGCTTTTTCTAGTGATAGTGCTTTTATTAGTTTTTTTCGAGAAAAGACAGGGTATACACCAGTAAATTTTATGCGTGAACAGAAAGACTAACATTCAATCTATGCTGTTTTATTGTTTGATATTAATATAAATTTGACATTGTATTAGCTAAAGAATAACGGCCAGCAAACAGTTAACTATTCCATTTATTGTTTAATGTATTTTTCGTACTAGGTTCTCATCCCTGTCGTTTTACAGTTGAATCTTCACTTCGCTAAGGCATGATAGATTTATCAGTTGTTATTGTTTTTTATATCAAAACGTATTGAGCAGATAATGATAACAATCATCCAAGGCTAACAGATATAGATGGATATTTATGCTTGCTTGTTGTGCTGAGCGCGAAGAGTTTCATCACTCAGCGCCGTTAGTTTTATCATTTGATGAAGCCCTAACATTTTTTCCTTTTAAGCTTGAGTTTTATGACTGGCATGATTGTCTTGCTATGTATCGGGCATACCCAGATGGTCATCGAGAGCCCTTAGAAGGGAGCTGTTCATTCTATATTGAGCATATTGAATCGCTTGATGGTGGACAACAATGGATTGACAGTATTCCAGCACGGTTAGTTGAGCAAGCAAGAGGGTATGCAGATCTTGGCGTTTATATGCTCAAGATTGCTGCATTGAGCCAGAAAGCCCGAGATTTGTTACTTCAACGTCCGACCTTATTGTATTTGGTATGTGAACAATATCCGTTAGACCAAGATGAAGTATTAGCACTGTGCGAATTAGGCCAGCGTGAGATCCTCGTTCAACTTGGTCTGGCTTCTAGTCGTTCAGCATTGCGCTTTCTTGATCGGATTGAGAGTGATTTTTCAACCCGTTCTATTGTGATTATTATTCACCGCTTATTAGATCCCGATGTAATGTCGTTTCATCTATTCAAACATTATAAAACGATCACCAATTTAACCTTGCAGATCTATCTGCAATGGCCAACGTTAACTGGTACGCCTCTTGGACGACATCTAGCGGAAACTAATCAGCGTGAGCGTTTTCAAATCAATCAGATTTTATCATATGTTTTCCAGCTGGGTTATCGTGTGTTAGATGTTGATTCAATCAAGCGTATTCATGCTATTACTTCTTATGAAGAGTTAAGATCCTTACACGACAGGTGGGTGGTCGCGCAACATAGTATCAATTTTGTACCCGATGCAGCCTCAAATAAGCCTTACGTGATCCCATTTTCGGGTAACAATAACATTGTGCCTATTCGGGATTATCAAGAATTAGAACAAGAAGGGATCGAACAAAACCATTGCGTGTCGATTTATCATAATAGGATCATTAAAGGCGAATATTTGGTTTATAAAATGTTCATGCCAGAACGTGTTACCATTGGTTTGAAACGTCATTACTTTGTTAATGGGCGATGTAGCGATACTTATACAGTGGATCAAATTCAAGCCCGTAATAATAGGATGCCATCTTCTGAAACATTAGAGGCTGTTTATGGTTGGTTAGACAGTATTAAGTCAGCTAAAACATAATACCGGTTGAATTTATTTGTTACTCTCAAAGGAAATGAATGCGGTTACTTCATTCGATAAAACGTTATGCACCAACAGAAGAAAAAGCGCCGCATTCTCACGACGATTTTGTACAACTTTTTTATATCCATCAAGGCTGCGGTATTGCAAGAACAAAGAATAAAAGCATACTGGCTGTTGGTGGGCAGCTTATTTGGGTGCCCTTTAATCATCAGCATCATTTGAAAGTGTTAAAAGATTCCTGTTTAAGCATTATTCATGCATCTCCTGACGCTATTCCATATTTCCATGACGAGATGGGGATTATTTCTACCAATAGCTTAATGGTACAGGTGATGGCAGAGATTGAGTCGCAAGATATTAGCTGTGAGCAAGATCCTGATAGCAACTGCGATATTCAACACCATTATTTAGCGGTATTTCTCGATCAACTCAAGAAGCAAAGTTATCAAAACGATGCTTACCAAAGTAACGATGATATTGATAAACGACTATTACCGATCATTGAAGCTTTAACCTTACAGCCAGACATCAAGCTATCTTTAGAGCGTTTTTCAGATCATTGCGGTGCATCTTCTCGTACTCTCAACCGTTTATTTATTAGTACGTTTGATAAGCCGTTTCGTGAAATAAGACAACAACTGGTGATGGAAAAAGCATGGCAATTGAGTAGGGCTGGTGTCACACATACTGATATAGCCTTAGATCTAGGTTACAACAGCTTATCTGCCTTTTCCCATGCCTTTAATCGTTTTAAACAAGATAAAGCGAACAAGAAGTTGGCGAAAAATCACAATTCGTTGGCGTCAGTTCAACAACGATAATAAGCGTATCTCTTTAAACTAAAGACATCAACTAAGGAGATTGTTGCTATGTCTTTATTACGTTTAGTTTCTATCAGTTTATTAATGGCGTGTAGCTATTTCTTTGCCTCTGATATGTATGCGCCCAGCTTACCTGTGATGTCTGAGGCATTGGATGTGTCATCGACAGCAGTACAACAAACGGTGAGTGCTTTTTTTATTGCGTTAGGTTTAAGCCAATTAGTGTGTGGCGCTGTCGCAGAACGCTTTGGTCGTCGTCCTATCGCGATCTTAGGCGCGGCAATATTTATTACTGGCTCAGCGCTTTGTTTATATGCTGATCAACTATCAGGTTTAATTATTGGTCGTGCTGTACAAGGTATTGGGGTTGGGGCGTTGTTTTTATTGTGCCGAACTATAATGCAAGATTCATTGACTAAAGAGCAGTTAGTGGATGTGATGTCATGGTTTAGTATTTTATTTATGTGTTTACCCGCATCGACACCTGCGATTGGTGGATATTTAGAAAGCCATTTTGGCTGGCATAGTAGCTTCTGGTTTATGTTGGGGTTAGCAGTACTGCTATTTGTGGTTGTTGCTTTAGGTTTAAAAGAAACCCACTTAGAAAAAAATATTCATGCGACAGAACCAAGGATTGTTGCTCGTGATTACACCATGATTGTAACTAATCCGCAGTTTTTACGCTATTTAATCATGGTAGTGATGGCCAATGGTGGTGCGCTGGTGTTCTATTTGATGGGCGCGTTTATTGCCAAAGAGCAATATCATTTACCCGTGCAATATTTTGGCATGTCTTCATTGTTACTAATTGGTTGTAGTTTATGCGCACGTATTTTTTATATTCGTTTTCTAAAATATACCCAGACAGAAGGGCGAATCATTAAAGCGGCAAGCTGTATTATGTTGCTTGGGGCGCTGGCAATACTATCAAATGTGGTATTTCACAGCATGGCGACGATTATTATCGGTATGGGAATCTACTGTTTTGGTGCAGGTTTAACAACCTCAGTCGTAGCGGTCAGTGCGTTGTATTTATTTCCTAAGCATAAAGGACAAACAGGAGCGCTGTTTGGTTCATTACAAATGGTTGGGATCTTTACGTTAACCTTTATTGTTAGTCATTTAGCAAGCGTTGAGTGGGAGATGGCATGTGTACTCATTACCATGGCGTTAGTGAATATTTCCGTACAACGCTGGTGGAATGATAATTCTGTCGTGCTGGCAAAAGCGTAAATAAAAGCGCCTATTAGCTTAAAGGCTAATAGGCGCTTTTATGTATATAGATTAATTTAAATCACTACGTTTTAGGATCAGATTAGGGTTCGGGCAGTTATCTTGGTAAAAAACCAAATGCTCAGGGTCAATCACCCCAGGGTAATCATTACTGTAATCACCCATGTCTTTGATAATTTGAAAATGCAGATGGGGCGCCCAACCACCATTTTCTTCCGTTTTACCTATTGCTGTAAATTGCTGACCTGCTGTTATTTTTTGTTCTACGGTGAGGGTTGATAAATACTCAGTGGCACAATGCCCATACAGGGTATAAAAAACATGATCTTCTAATTCATGTTTTAGGATCACGGTTGGACCATAGTCACCGTCTGCGGTGTGGTTAGCAAAACCAAAGACTTCACCATCAAGTGGGGCATAAACAGGTGTGCCAGCAGGCAAACCTAAATCAATCGCCATATGAACAGTGCGATCAGGGGAATCGGTAAAGTTAGCTTTATCTTGATAGATCAAACGATGTTCAGCGTAACGACCAATCACCACCATAGCATTAGTTGCAATAGCACGGTTTACGATTTCATCAGCAAAGCTATGCTCTGCGGTAACCATACTCCATAAATCGCTATCGGGCGTTAAATCAACAATATAGCCAGCACCAAATTGCATTTCTTTCGGTACAACAGGGTGAAAGTCATGGGCTTTAAGGACATGTTCTAGTGATGTTTTGCTGTTTGTCATGCTGCTTCCAATTCTGATGGTGTTTTCTTCTCTGTCATCGTTTGTTGAGTTGGCACCATTACCATTGCTGATAGGTAACCAAGAACCGCGATAGCTGTTGGTAGTAATAGATATACATTCACTATCATAGCAGTCAAATAGCCAGTTAATGTCCACGCCAAGCCAACCATTGCACTAGAAAGCGCCATAGCCCAACCTTGATCAATATCACTCGCTCGATCTGAAAGGGCAGTGATATAGAGCGGGAAACATAGCGCTACCATTGCTGCGGTAAATATCATTGCAAAGACATGACTGGTTGGTGTCGGTGTTATGGCTAGCAGCAACATACCCATTGCTGAAAGCGCTGTTGTTACTCGAAGTGCAGAGGACACAGAGAAATGGTTCAATATCAGGCGAGGGAGCAATAACAAAGAGAAAATCATCACGATACCAACCCCCATCATAAAGTATTGGTAGAACGCACTTTCTACCGAAATATTCCATTTCTGTGGGAAGATAAATGCAATATTTTGGAAATAGAGACTCCAGCTAAACTGACAAATAAACACGATAAACAAACAGTTCAACAAACCTTTTTGACTACGTTTTAAAGGCTTTACAAATGAGAATATATTTTCTTCTTTTACTGTGTTTTGCGCTGGTAAACGGATAATCAACATTAAGACTAAGCTAATGAGAGCGATCATCAAACAGGCGTAAAATGGCGCTTGTGCACCATAGTTTGCTGATAATTTACTGCCAAGTGCAGGGCCAAATGACATGGCAGCTGTCATAACTACAGCCACTAAACTCATCAACGTCGCTTTGTTTTTCCCTTCACTGTTATCCGCCAAAATCGCTTGTGCAATCGGCTGACTAGCTGAGCCTAAGCTGTTGATCATGTTACCGACAAATAAAATGATCACTGAACTCACCACAATCGCATAAATCGGTAAGGCGAAACCGATAGCTGCAATCACCAAACAAATGGCAATCACGGTCTTACGGCTGAACTTATCGGCAAAACGCGCAATAAAAGGGGTAAAGAACATCGAAATAAATGGGGCGGCAGACATTACCGTACCAAACAACATGCGGCGTTGTTCAATCGGCATACTTTTCGCTAATTCAAGCGAGTGATCGGTTAAAAACAGACTGACATAAGCAGGGATCGTAATAAAAAATCCGGCAGAACCAAGAAAGATAATGATGTATAGCGTTATAAGCGTAAATAAGGGCAAGTGTTGAGCCGTGCGGTGTTGGTTGTGCATCTTATTCTCCCAGTGAATATGCGCGCTATTCTAATTCTCTTGGGGTAATTGGCAAACACTATCGTTAAGTGTTGAAATTAATTTTTAACAATTACTGGTCAAAAGCAAACTTATGCAACTGAAAGTGATTCTTATGTAGACTCTTGCCATTAACTACGTTTTGTTTTGAGTTATCTACGGTTTACAAGTAGTAAGAAGCCAAGTTCGTTAGCTTATCTGTTATTTGAAAGTTGCAATAAAGTTAAATTAAACAAGTGGTTAATAATAAATATATTAACGTGATATCTGGTTGATTTTAATTGCCAATCTATATGAACAGTTGCTTTGAAACATGGTGATTTTATCGCATGAGTTCTGTTTTAATAAGAAATATTTCTTGTTAAAAACGGAAGAAAATCCATAAACGATTGAAAATCAATCAATTTAACATTCCATGTTGTATTAAATAAGACTGATTAAATACATTTCTTACTTTTCACACCCTCTAACAAAGCGTTCAGTGTGATAAAGTGCTATCAACTTCATGATATATATAGATTATATCGATTATGATAAAGGTATTTTATGAGTATATTTTTGCACGAAAGTAAGAATGCTTATTAATATACTGTTATGTTTCAAGGATGAGTTTATGGCTATTAAAAAAGAGATATATTTTGGTAAGACACGCAGAAAAGTGTTTGAGTTAATTTTTGAAATGTCTGATGTTAAGTCTTCGGAAAACGATGGTTACGAAACTAATGCAATAATCATTGGTTTACCAAAAGATTACAACCGTATGGGAACTAGGGATGCTGCGACTGAAGAAAAAGAGGCAAGGGATGGAAGAGAGAAATACACAGTACAGGGGCTGAAAATTGAGGCTGCTTCAGAATTTGATGTGTTAATTTTCACATTTGCTTTTTCAGACAAGTCCTTAGACAATTTATGCTAGAAAATCCAAGTATTAAGCTATATTCGTTAATTGATGATTATCTGGAATTACAAGAAATTGATGATGTCTTTTGGACTCACGACTGTGTACCCGATTGCGAATGAAACATAACAGATAAGGATATGTGTCGCGTAGCCGACACCTATCCGAAGTGTTGGACAAGCCCAAGCCACTTTATATAAGTAAATATTGGAAATAGCATGAAGGGGGATGCCAAAAAGAAGTCGAGCGTTATCCTTGGTGAGAACCAATAATATTAATACCCTGATTTATAATAAAATTATCTTTAATTATGAAGCGTGAAAGCCATTATCCTTATTATTTAACGTCGGTTATCTGGGTCGAAATATTCCCGTTAATTGCATGACATGTTGGCAGCAGGGGCAAAAGGGTTGGG
>NZ_JADQAQ010000102.1 GCF_022129445.1 Photobacterium sp. Ph5 | reverse complement strand
TTGTAAATCTGCCGGCACTGCCTTCGAAGGTTCGAATCCTTCCCCCACCACCATCATTCAAACCAGTAGCTTAGGCTGCTGGTTTTTTTCTATCTATCCCTTTATTCCCTCTTAAATATTTCCACATCTAAGTTCTAAATTCGCACGTAAAAAAATTGCTATAATCTTATTATGTCGTTAATTTGTAAACCATGATCAATAAGCATTAGAAGTCATATTGATCTTGATAACATTAATAATAACAAAACTATGGATAGGTTATGACTTCAAGTTTCACGGAAACAGAACAAGAAAAGTGGAACAACATAAAAGTGCTCATCGTAGATGATCAACTTTCATGTGCGCAATTGGTCAAAAGTGTTTTAGAAAAAACAGCGATTAAATCTATTGATACCGCTACTTGCTACCAACAAGCCATTCAACTGTGTCAGAATCATCGTTACGATATTGTTTTATTTGACTTTCATCTTAATCAAAACATCAATGGTGGTGAGCTACTCACCTTGCTACGTAAAAAAAATATCATTACCTCAAATTGTGGTGTGATTTTTTTCTCCGGCGATCGCTCACCCGAGGTTATTTCAACCACAATGGGAATTGATCCAGATAGCTTTCTGACCAAGCCCATCAATGTTGGTACATTAAAGCAGCGAGTGCTCAACGTTTACAAAATGTGCTTACTCCGCCAACCGGTTTATGATGCTTTAGATAAAAAAGACATTAAACTTGCTATTCAAAGATGTCGTCAATTATTGCGCGAACAAGGCCATAATCTTCATATTGAAACATTATTACTTGAGCTATTAATAGAGCAAAATCAGTGGCAACAAGCTGAACAATTATTGGCGGTATTTAAACAACGTACTCAACACCATAAATTAGCGCTTATTGATGCTCAGCTGGCAATCAAACAAGGAAACACCACTGATGCTATAAATCAACTTAAACTGCTAATAAAACAAGTACCTTTGTGTGTTACAGCTTATGATGAACTGGCTTATCTTTATCAACATAATAAACAATTTGAGAATGCATTAGATATTGCAAAGCAAGTACTTACATTAACGCCTACAATCCCACATAGAGCCTTGTTAGTCGCTCAACTCGCGGCAGATATTAATGATATTGATACCTTTTTATATGCCGGTAAAACATTAGCAACGCATTTACCTATTATCGATCAATGGTGGTTAGTTAACTTTGCTGAATACACCGCTATTTTTGAGCAAATCTATACGAGTCAATTATCACTTCAACATAACCACCGCTTTCACAATGAGATCAAAATTATTCATAGTTTTGCCTTGCAGCGACTACAAGACGATCAAAAGTACTTATTAGATGCCTTTGCTAATATTGCACTTGCGCGTATTAATCACACAGATCAACACAAACAAAAAGCTAAAAGGCGCTTACTTCAAGGACTAAGCCCCTTTTTTGGTGAGATGAGTCAAGCACCTACTATTATTATGGTGGAGTCCCTACCAATGCTTATAAGTTACGGGGAAACACGATTAATTGGAGAGATCTATCAGGTACTCATGACGCGTTCAGAATTAGACGGTCACAGTCAATTTCGTTTAAGTGAACTGACAGAAAAACAACTTATTATTGAAAATGTTCGACTACTGGTGAGTCATTTAGAAACCGCTAAAGTGAACTTAACTCAAGATCCAAAACGTGCCAAAGCATTGTACTGCACCATTTTGCATGATTATCCACAATGTAGTGAAGCTATGCTGGGTTATTGCGAAAGCTTCCTTAACCAACATCAATATAATGATCGTGAGGCACTCGAGTATTTAAAACAAATAAAAAAAATACCGTTGCCACTACCATTAGCGCATTGGAAAGAAACACTGATAAAGAAATATTGTTCAACACATACAACAGTGCTAAACCAAATAGAGTAGATAATAAAAAACCTAGAATACGATGTGTACTCTAGGTTTTTTATACTATCTTATTTCGTTAATTAACGAATAAAACGATTATAGATAAATAGCAGCACTAAGGCACCGACAGTTGCAACAATAATGGTACCAAGTAGACCTGAAGCACCAATACCCAGCAGTGAACCAAGGAAACCACCGGCAAAAGAACCCGCAATACCTAAACCACATGTAGCGATCCAACCGCCACCATCATTTCCAGGCATCAACCATTTAGCTAGCGCACCTGCGATAAGACCAACTATAATCCAAGTGATAATAGACATTATATTTTCCTTCGTCTGTGGCAGTAACAACATCATCACTGCGTTATATTCATCCGAATACTATTTAAAACAATATGTTGTAGTATTTCGTATTCATCCAGCATAGACCTGATAACGGACTCAGTACAAGTAAAGTACGTATTTTTTATCTCTTTTTATCATGGACTAAACTTACAGCTAAAAATAGACTGTTATATAAAATCTAATTTATTGATTTTTAATAACTATCTTTCATCTAGCAATTAAAATTAATTCTTCTGCAAATAAATAAAACACTGATTTATTTATTTGACATTACTTACCACCCTGCAAATATGAATAGATTATTAAAATATATCTCATAAAAAACAACATTATATTTAGCTATTCACCCTTTACAGATACCTAAAAGGAATAAGTGATCTTTGTCACAAACACGTATCAGAGAGAGACTTAATATAGCGCTACTAATTGTATGATGTAAGAGCTATCTATGAACAGATTTGAAGGAAAAGTAGTCATTATCACTGGTGCAGGTAATGGTATGGGTAAAGCTGCAGCACACCGTTTTGCCTCAGAAGGTGCAATTGTTGTTCTAGCAGATCTTTATCAGGACGCACTAGATAAAGTACACAGTGAGTTAATTGCAGAAAAAACACTCTCTGTTAAAACCGATGTTTCAAATGAAGCTGAAGTGAAAAATCTTATTGATCAAACTATTAAGAATTTCAATAAAATTGACATCTTAATCAATAATGCTGGCGTACATATTCCAGGCACAATATTAGACGGTAGCATTAAAGATTGGGAAAAGATCTCTAGCGTCAATATTAATGGTGCTATTTACTGCTCTAAATATGCATTACCTCACTTGATCGAAAGCAAAGGCTGTATTGTTAATAATGCCTCTGTTTCTGGTTTAGGCGCTGACTGGGGCGCGGCTTACTATTGCGTATCCAAAGGCGCTATTGTTAACTTAACTCGTGTACTTGCACTGGATTTTGGCCTACAAGGTGTGCGTGTTAACTCTGTATGCCCAAGCCTAGTGAAAACCAATATGACTAATAGCTGGCCGGAAGATATCCGTAATAAGTTTAACGAACGCATTCCGCTTGGTCGTGCAGCAGAACCTGAAGAAGTCGCTGCAGTAATGAGCTTCTTAGCAAGTGATGATGCAAGCTTTGTAAACGGTGTAAACCTACCTGTAGATGGTGGTGTTACCGCTTCTGACGGTCAACCTAAAATCGTTGCATAATTTAACCTGATTACCACTATTTAACAGCCACTGTTAAATTATCTCCTATACTTCAAG
>NZ_JADQAQ010000101.1 GCF_022129445.1 Photobacterium sp. Ph5 | reverse complement strand
CCCCAATAATTGGTGTCCAACTATTGGGGGTCAGTTCAGATGTCGGCTTTTTTGTGCCTATTAATCTTTTAGGCTTACCAACAAGAAGCGGGGGTACCTGTACCATTTTGATTCAGGGTTAAATTGCCACACTCATCTTGATTCTGCCCTTTATCAGACTTTGCTGTAGCCGTGATTGTATAAGAACCTGTTGCACTCGATATACTAAATGCGTAACGATTACTGTCTGTATCGCAAATGGTGCAATTACTACCACTAATAACTGGCGAATTGTAGTTACTATTTTGGGTGAAATGATCTTCGAGATTGAGCTGTACTTTAATCATATCTCCCATTGCTTGTGTTCTATGTCCCTTCAAAACATAAGATTGGTAAGAAGGGTAGGCTATTGCTGTTAGCACTCCAATAATCGCAACAGCGATTAACATTTCGATCAGAGTCACGCCTTTTTGTTTAGTCATCATCCTTAATCTCTTTATTTTACGAGTTCCCTCGATATCTGATTTTTATCTTATCCTTGCTATTTTGCGTTGATGTTAATCTATGAATCAAGGTGCTCTTAAGGATCGAGAGCCGTATTAAAAGGGATTTGAGGAATGGCTCGCGAAAAGACTTCCTATTTTCATTACATACATCAGCATCATAAACGACAGCAAGGATTTACCTTGTTGGAGTTGGTGATCGCAGTCTCTGTAATGAGCATCCTTCTGGCAATGGCAGCGCCCAGTTTTAGCCAATTAATTGAAAACAATAAGATCAAGCGATTAGCAACAGAGGTTGAGTGGTTTTTAGTGCAAGCGAAATCGGAAGCAGTGATGAGAGGAAGTAATGTGTATATCCATAAAGTTACTTCTCCTGTTCCGCAATGGTGTTTATTTTCTTCTTTAAGTGCTTCTATAGGAAGTAGTGATTGTTCTAATCCCCCTAATAATTTATTAGGTTTAGTCACAAGTTCTAATTTTGAATTAGCAACATTAGATTCATCTTCAACTTTAACTAATTTTTATTTTGATCCTATTTATGGAAAACCTGAATCTGCAACAATTGGCGGTAACTATACATATTCATTGGGGCAATATACTTTCAAAACCGTACTTTATAGCCCTACAGGACGAATATATAGCTGTATTTTAGCGCCTTCGACATCAGATAAGGTGGGTAGTTATGAGCAATGCTAAAGGTTTTAGTTTAATTGAGTTATTAATTGCATCTGCCGTCGGATTATTAGCGATTGGCATTGTTGGATCTGTTTTTTTGTCAGGATATAGTGCAGCGAATAAACGTTCCTTGGAATTGATGCTGCAGCAAGATGTGAATGATGCTTTTCGATTGATTAAAGAGGATGTATTACGAGCAGGGTATGCCTCTAGTGGTAACAATACTCTAAGGCTTTTTTATCCTAATGGTATTAGTAAGGCTAATACGGTTTATATAAGCTCTGCTATTAATTGTTTAGCTTATGTTTATGATACTCCAGACGGGCGTAAATATAATGAAGTTATGTACAACAAAAAGGATAAGAAATTAGTTTATCGTTCTTCTAAAAATGAGATAAGAACAGATACTGCGTGTGTAATCAGTGGAGCTTCTTCATTGTTATATGAAAAGCAAATCGCTGTAAGTGATTTTAAAGTTATAGAAGAAGAAATTAGTTCAGCCAGAGCGACTAGTCAGTTAATTAACATTACCCTTGCTGCAGAAATAAAAAGCTCTGCAGTGAGTACTAAAAAGTCGATTCAGATAAAAACAAGGAATTGGCACAAGAATGAATAAATATCATCAGTCAGGTATGACGACATTATTAATAACCAGTATGTTATTGATTGTTGCTTTATTGTTTTCATTAGCATCATATAAGAATTTATTTTATCAAATAAAACGCACGCAGAATGAAGTTTTAGCAAGACAAGCACACTGGTTATCTGAAGGTGGCTTGGAGTGTGGGTTTAGTGAATATATAGCGAATAAAGATAATTTTACTGACTTTGTTAAATGTAAAAGTAGTAAGTTAGATTTAAAGTTAAGTCAAATTACAACAACTGAATTAGTCTTGCAAAGTAAGATAATTAATTCTGTTTCTACAAAAATAATATCAAAAAAGATTAATTCTGGCAGCTCTGGAAAATCAGGAGCTATGCGTTCCAGTGCTGATTTATATTTCTATACTAGTGCTAGTTTTATGACTCCAGACCCTGGTAATTTAGAAACAGATGGATGGCAATGTGTTGCATTAAGATATAAAAATAAATTTTATGCGGCTGTTATAGATAATAAAGGGGTATATCCTGGTGGCGAACCCCCATTTGCTAAATTTGATCCACAAGGTAAAAATTGCGCCCCAAATCATTTAAATAAGTTTGATGATAGTGATGATGGTTTGGTTAATGCTGATTTTGTAAAAGACTCAACTGTATCGCCATTTAAAGAAATTTTTAATGTTGAAAATAAAGATCATAATGACATTAGGGATAATGGTGAGTTTGAAATATTATTTACAAATTCATTTAATAGAGGAGAGTGTGGAAATTTAATCACTAATATACTTAAAGATTCATCGAAAAAAAAGAGAATATGGATAGAGGGAGATTGTGAAATTAAATCTACCGCATTTGAAGATTTAATTAAAGAAAGTGATAAAACACAAGGTATTCTACTTGTATTCCATGATGGTTTACTTTCGTTTATGGAACCACCTCCATTATTACCAGGAGAAGACCCAAAAAGTTTAAAGGGTATGGTAGTACATTTTAATTATGATTATTCAATCGGGGATACATCATGGGTTGGTTTAGATGCTAATAATATGCTTGGACACTCACCTTCTGTAATACCCAATTATTACCTTTTGAATTCTTCATATTATCAAGAAGGTAGTTTTAGGTTTAGTGGAGGGCAAGTATTTGATAGTGTTGGACAAAGCGCTCTTTTTTATAGTGCTATAGATTTTAGATATAATAAGGATGTTATAGATTTTGCACTATCAGTTTTTAATAAGCCTCGATGGATAGAAGGATCTTGGAATGATTTTCAGTAAAAAGTCATATGAAGGATTTAGTTTATTAGAGGTCGTGATTTCACTTGCTGTACTTTCTATTGGAGTACTGGGGCTTGTTAAAATGCAGGCTTATATGGAAGTGAAGTCTGAAAATGCATTAAAAACACTGGATGCGTTATATTTAGCCGAGAAAAAATTAGAACTTTTTCAAACACGTTCTCTAAGTGGCGGTTCGGGAACAATACTATATAGTTCTATAACAAGTAGCCCGTCAGAAGTGATACCAATATCTGGAATAACGATGACAAGAAAGATCACAGTTACAGATAACGAGCCTGTATCTGGTGCTAAGAAGATTAATATCATTGTTAGTTGGCAAGATCGTAGAGATGTAACTCAGAACGTTAGCTTGGATACAGTTATATCCAAATACAGTGAATTTGATTAACTAGGCTAAATTTTTACCAAAAAACACTTAAAAAAGTCGTTTTGAATGAAATTCATTCAAACGATTTTTTTTTGTCAAAAATCTATTGTCAGCGAAAAAAATATTCCTATAATACGACCTCACTGACACGGAACGAGCCACTTGCTAGCGTTGATGTCAGTATTGTTCTTTAACAATTTGACCATGCAATCTGTGTGGGCACTCGTTGAAA
>NZ_JADQAQ010000006.1:46813-143683 GCF_022129445.1 Photobacterium sp. Ph5 | reverse complement strand
GTTTTCGATTTAATTATCGGTTTCGAGTTGAAGATATATTCAATACGCTGATTAAATGTGGTGCAAAATCACCACCGATGCCAGAGAAATTATTAACCTTGGCTGAGTCTCGCTGGTAATCAGGTAATTTAAAGTAATCGATACCTACCGAAGGCGGCTCTTTATCTTTCTCGTCGCCTTCTTTTTACATTAATATTATTTACTTAATATCGATTAACCTCATCGTTTATTTAAAAGAAATAGCCTCTACCAGCGTTAAATATCTATGTTAGTATCTTGGCTTATCCGTAATTAAAAACTGACAGAAATCGGAATAAATGATGAAAGTTATCTCCTTCAATATCAACGGGCTACGCGCTCGCCTTCACCAACTTCAAGCCTTAATTGAAAAGCATCAGCCGGATGTAATCGGCTTACAAGAAATCAAAGTTCATGATGAAGCCTTCCCTTTAGCGGATGTTGAAGCGATGGGCTACAAAGTTTACTTCCATGGTCAAAAAGCCCATTACGGTGTTGCGATGCTATGTAAGCAAGAGCCAATTAGCGTACAAAAAGGCTTCCCAACCGATGATGAAGATGCTCAACGTCGAATGATCATGACCACCTTTAAGCAAGACAATGGCAAGAACATCACTGTGATGAATGGTTATTTCCCACAGGGCGATAATATTAAGCACGAAACTAAATTCCCTGCAAAAGAGAAGTTCTACGCAGATCTGATGAATTACCTAAATGCTGCCCACACTAACGATGAAGAATTGATCGTGATGGGTGATATTAATATAAGTCCTACGGATTTAGATATCGGTATTGGTCCTGCTAATGCTAAACGCTGGCTAAAAACAGGTAAGTGTTCATTCCAACCTGTTGAACGTGAGTGGTTACAAACCTTATTAGACTGGGGGTTTATCGATACCTTCCGTCAACTTCACCCAACGGTAGATGATAAATACTCATGGTTTGACTACCGCTCGAAAGGCTTTGTTGATAATCGAGGTCTACGTATTGACGTTATTCTTGCTACGCCATCACTAGCAGAGCGCTGTATTGAGTCAGATATCGACTACAAATTACGTGGTATCGAAAAACCCTCTGATCACGCACCTATTTGGTCTGTCTTCAAATAATCAATAAAAGGTGAGTCTCTACTCACCTTTTTTATCTTCACTCTACTTCACCACAAGGGACTAACTATGAAGTTGTTTGTATTTGATCATTGCCCTTTCTGCGTAAAAGCAATGATGATTGCGGGCTTAAAAAAAGCCGATATTGAATTGGTTTACCTACAAAATCACGATATTGACGCACGTATCGAAAAAGTAGGCGCTAACATGGTACCTATTTTACAAAAGCCAGATGGTCGCTATATGGCTGAGAGCCTAGATGTCGTTAAATTTATCGACAACAACGATGGCAGTCCTGTTTTAGCGCCTGAGGTACATCAAGATAAATTAGTACAATGGGCTGAAGCGGCACGAGATTGTGTACCTTACCTACTCTACCCACGCTGGCTAAAAGTAGATCTACCAGAGTTTCAGGTTGAAGAAGCAAAAACGTGGTTCTACAACAAGAAAACACCAATGTTATCCGTCAGCTTTGAACAAGCTTTTGATGACTCTTCGCACTACATTGAGCTGGCCAATAAAGCGCTGCAAACATTAGAATGGGTAACACTGCCTTCTGAGCGTAGCAACCAACTTAGCTATGATGATATTCATCTATTCCCAATACTGCGTAACTTAACTGTCGTGAAGGGGATCCACTACCCAACTCGCGTACGTCAATACATTGATGAAATCGCAGTACTGACTTCTGTCCCACTTTATGATGATGTGGCAGTGTAAAAGAGAGCGCCTATAAACAAAAAGTTCAGCATCTATTATTAGCCTGCTGAGCTTTTTCTATTCAACCTATTAATCTGTTATCTCAGTTAATGGTTGTAAATGGCGTAAATACCGCGCTTCAAGTTTTTTAAATACCCAGATGATGACAAACGTCAGCACCATATAACAAAGCCCTGCAAACAAGAAAGATTCAAATGGTGCGTAATAACGAGAATTCACAATTCTCGCAGCACCTGTTAAATCAACAATTGTCACAATACCAGCAACGGCTGAGCCATGAACCATGAAGATCACTTCATTACTGTATGCCGGTAACGCGCGGCGTAATGCACTTGGAAGAATAATGCGACGAAACGCTTGAAATGGACTCATGCCATAAGCTTTCGCTGCTTCTATCTCACCTTGCGGCATACTATTAATAGAGCCTCGAATAATTTCAGCAGTGTATGCGGCAGTATTTAAAATGAAAGCAACTAAGGCACAGAACCATGCTTCTTGCCACATTGTGTCCTGAACATTGATAACTTGGCTTAATCCGTAATAAATAAGATAAAGCTGGATCAACAGTGGCGTACCACGAAAGAAATAAATATATGCCCAAGCTGGAAATGCAATAAATTTATTACTGCTGTTTCGCATTACTCCAATGGGGATAGCGCAAATTAAACCTATAAATAACGATACTGCAACCATCCACACTGTGGTGTAAAAACCTTCTAGATAGATTTCCCAGCTTTCTGTAAAAATACTAAAGTCCATCGGCTCTACCTCGTCGGAATACTGTATTTACGCTCGGCCCAATTCAGTGCCAAGGTTGAAATAGAGGTAAAGATCAAAAACACAACCGCAATAGTAAAATAGAACGTAAACGGTTTTTGGGTGGTTCCAGCAGCCAATGCCCCTTTGCGCACCATGTCATCTAAACCAATGATAGAAACCAGTGCAGTGGTTTTTAATAACACTAACCAGTTATTACCAAAACCAGGCAAAGCATGACGGATCATTTGAGGCAATAAAATACGGCGAAAAGATAAAAACGCACTCATGCCATAAGCTTTACCCGCCTCTAACTCACCTTTATCCACCGCTAAAATCGCACCACGGAACGTTTCTGCCATGTACGCGCCAAAGATAAAGCCAATAGTTAAAATACCCGCGACGAATGGGCTGATCTCAATATAATCGGGTAAATAACTCGTCCATTCATGAGTAGGATCTGACTGGGTAAAATAATTATTTAGCCACTCGTTGATGTTATACAAGCTATCATTAAGCAGCATTTGACCGCCGAAAAAAATCAGCATCATTAAAACAAGATCAGGAATACCGCGAATAACTGTAGTGTAAAGAGTGGCAATAGCACGCGCCCAACGGTAAGGTGAGAGTTTTGCTAAAGCGCCTAACATGCCCAGTGTTGCTGCTAACAAAAGAGAAAGCAGTGCCACTTGTATTGTTATCATCGCCCCTTGGGCTAAAGACCATCCATATCCATATAAATCGAACAACGTCATACTCCTTCATTGTTCGAATAAGAGAGCACTTAGCCTAATCCTTTGACGAGATCGCCACATCAAAAGCTAGGTGCTCTTTATTCATTTATGACTTACTGACCATAAACATCATATTTGAAATACTTATCAGCGATCTGCTTATATTGACCGTTTTCACGCAGTGCAAGAATTGCTTCATCCAGTTTTTTAGTTAGATCTTTGTCTTGTTTACGTACGGCAATGCCAAAACCTTCACCGAACCATTTAGGATCCGTTAATGATGGACCGATAAATTCAAAACCTTCACCACCATCTTTATTTAGCAAACCTTCTTCTAATGCCGATGCATCACCTAATACGCTAACAATACGACCAGCTTTTAAATCTAGGTAGGCTTCGTCAAATGAGCCGTAACGAACAATTTCAACAGACTCACCGAAATTATCTGTTAAGTATTTATCATGAGTCGTTGCACGTTGAACACCAATCTTTACGCCTTTAAGGCCTTCTTTGGTAAAATCAAGTTCGGTACCTTTTTTTGCAACAAACTTGTTCGGGATAAGAGCATACTTACCAGTAAAGTCGATTTTCTTTTTACGCTCTTCGGTAATAGACATTGCAGCGATGATTGCATCGTATTTACGAGCAAGCAGAGATGGAATAATGCCATCCCAATCTTGGGCTACAATTTTACATTTCACCTGCATTTGTGTACAAAGCGCGTTTGCCATATCCACATCAAAACCTTTCAGCTCGCCGTTAGGCTCAGTCCAACTAAAAGGAGGGTAAGCACCTTCAATGCCAAAACGTACTTCTTTCCATTCTTTTGCTTGGGCAACGGACGCACTCATCGCTGAAATTAATGTTGCGGCTAAAATCCATTTTTTCATATCGCTTCTCCTGCTACGTTTAATGATTCACACCAAGCTATGCTGCGAACCTTGTACTATTCGTACGGTTACCTAATCACAGAGGGTCAGCCTCTGTGTCTTAGTCGATAACACTAAGTTTAGTAAATAGACGAAATAAATTGCTGTAATCTTTCAGATTCAGGCTGGGTGAATAACTTATCGGGGTGACCTTGCTCTTCAACAATGCCTTGATGTAAGAACATCACTTGATTTGAGACATCACGAGCAAAAGCCATTTCATGGGTAACCACAAGCATGGTACGACCTTCTTGTGCCAGATCTTGCATCACACCTAACACTTCCCCCACCAGTTCAGGATCTAAGGCAGATGTAGGTTCATCAAACAACATCACTTCAGGATCAACAGCAAGGGCTCGAGCAATCGCTGCACGCTGCTGTTGACCACCTGATAAGTGGGCAGGATAATAATTACGGCGTTCAAATAATCCCACTTTTTTGAGTAAGGCTTCCGCCTTTTCTATCGCTTCAGCTTTGGGAACACCAAGCACATGTACTGGCGCTTCAATCACATTTTGTAATACCGTCATATGCGACCATAGATTGAAACCTTGAAACACCATAGCTAAACGAGCGCGAATACGCTGAACTTGTTTATCATCAACAGGTAAATACTCACCTCTACGATTACTGTGCATTTTAATTAATTCACCATTAACCCAAATTTCTCCCTGGGTAGGTGTTTCAAGCAAATTAACACAACGTAAAAAAGTACTCTTGCCAGAGCCTGATGAGCCAATAATCGAGACGACATCTCCCCCTCTAGCGGTGAGCGAAATACCTTTTAATACGTCATTGTCACCAAAAGATTTATGCAGGTTCTTTACTTCTAGCGCCACGTCATCCTTCATGTGCGCAAACTCCTGTCCCTGTAGAAATTATCTACTACTCGAATACCTATTCTGTAGCAAAGCACGACATTTCATTAAAAATCATCTTTTTTGAAAGTATCATCTGAAATTCACGATTGCAACATCTCATTAACCTAAATGTCATATACCAAACAGCACCATCAACCGACTACATATACAAAAAAACAGCATAAATAATCATATTGCTTTTTGTGTTACCTCTCTTCATGAAGATGGAAATGTGTATTTTTTTGACTATGTCAATAAAGGACAAAAGACCAACTGGTAAGATTTGAGCGATATTTTATTTTATGTCTATTTTATTGACTTGATATTGACGAAAAAATGGCTGACGTCTTTATAGTGTTTTTTAACAAGAATAAGGGGGAGCAAAAACTCGCATTCTGATCTTAGTCTGCTATGTTTGTCTGAAGAATAAAAATGACTCAAAAATGCATATTATGGTGAGTGAGTATGTTACTTATCTAGCATGCCTCCCGTGAAATTTAACAAAAAAAACAAGATGACATTACAATAAAAGTGGTTATTCACATTTTTTAGTAACAATTAAATTTTTTTTGAATTTATTGGCTAACTTTAACGTCATATATACGTTAAAAAAAACCAACAAAACACATAACAACATGATTTTAAATGATAATTATTTTTACACATAAGTAAGGGTTTTAAATGTAAAAAAATTACATTAAAATTTTTTTTAGTTTTATCAAAAAAATTATATCCTTAGATATCAATTAGTTATAAGTTTTCACTGTGTCATAAAATGTCCAATTTTGTTATAAATTTTCACCGCAATGATCTAGGTCAAATATATGATTCGTCACCTTTGGTATTATCTCATCAGCGAATTTAATCTCACTTCAACTCAATTAAAGAGCACCTGAGAAAATGGAAAATAATCCTTTCGACTCATTAATGCCACCAGCAATGGCACATAAAGCTGAAGAAGTTGGTGTTTACAAAGCAACTAAGCACCCACTACAATCTTTCTTCTTAGCGATTACCGCTGGTGTATTCATCTCTATTGCATTTGTGTTCTACACTACGGTTACTACAGGTGCTGGTTCAATGCCGTGGGGTATGGCCAAATTTGTAGGCGCATTGGCATTTAGCCTAGGCTTAATTCTTGTAGTTATTTGCGGCGGCGAGCTTTTTACCTCTTCTGTTCTCACCACTGTTGCTCGCGCAAGTAATCGTATTACTACAGGTCAATTATTACGAAACTGGGTTGTTGTCTACGTTGGTAACTTCATTGGTGCATCTTTCTTTGTGATCTGTATTTGGATCGCAAAACAGCACCTTGGCGATAGTGGCCAATGGGGTATTACTGCAATGAAGATTGCGCAACACAAACTACACCATAGTTTCGGTCAAGCTGTTGTGCTCGGTATGCTATGTAACCTAATGGTTTGCTTGGCAACTTGGATGACATTCTCCTGCCGCAGTGCAACTGATAAGATCATGGTTATGTTACTGCCCGTTGCAATGTTCGTTGCATGTGGCTTTGAACACAGCATTGCAAATATGTTTATGATCCCAATGGGTATCGTTATTCAGAACTTTGCATCGCCAGAATTTTGGACAATGACGGGTGTAAACCCTTCACAGTTCGCAGATTTAACAATTAACAACTTCGTTATGAACAACTTAATTCCAGTCACCATTGGTAATATTATTGGTGGTGGTTTCTTAGTTGGTCTAACTTACTGGGTTATTCACCGTCGTCCTGAACTTAAAGGTAATAACCACCACTAAGTTCTAACGTCGGTAACACTTATTTTTTTCTACTGAATAGTATAGGTAGGTATACAATGGCAGAGCAATTTGCTGCATGGGAAGGCTTTACAGCTGGTGATTGGCAGAACGAAGTAAACGTTCGTGACTTTATCCAAAAGAACTACACACCTTTCGAAGGTGACGGCTCTTTCCTAGAAACGGAAGCAACTCCAGCTACAGCTAAACTTTGGGAAGCTGTAATGGAAGGCATCAAACAGGAAAACGCGACTCACGCACCTGTTGATTTCGATACTGACGTTGTTTCTACTATTACTGCACACGATGCAGGTTACATCAACAAAGAACTTGAAACTATCGTAGGTCTTCAAACTGACGCTCCTCTTAAGCGTGGTCTGATCCCTAACGGTGGTATCCGCATGATCGAAAACTCATGCAAAGTATACGGTCGTGAACTAGATCCTACAATTAAGAAGGTTTACTCAGAACTTCGTAAAACACACAACCAAGGTGTTTTCGATATCTACACTCCTTCTATCCTTAAGTGTCGTAAGTCTGGTGTTCTAACTGGTCTTCCTGATGCATACGGCCGTGGTCGTATCATTGGTGACTACCGTCGTATCGCACTTTACGGTATCGACAAGCTAATGGCTGACAAGCTAGCTCAATTCAACTCTCTACAAGAGATGTTCGAGCAAGGCGAAGATCTTCAAATGACAATGCAACGTCGTGAAGAGATCTGTGAGCAACACCGTGCGCTTGGTCAAATCAAGACTATGGCGGCTAAATACGGTTGTGATATCTCACTTCCAGCTACTACTGCACAAGAAGCTATTCAGTGGACTTACTTCGGCTACCTAGCTGCAGTTAAATCACAAAACGGTGCTGCAATGTCTCTAGGTCGTACTTCGACTTTCCTAGACATCTTCATCGAGCGTGATATCGCCGCTGGTAAGATCACTGAAGCTCAAGCGCAAGAAATGATCGACCACTTCGTAATGAAGCTACGTATGGTTCGTTTCCTACGTACACCTGAATACGATGAGCTATTCTCTGGCGACCCAATCTGGGCAACAGAATCAATGGGTGGTATGGGTCTTGACGGTCGTACACTAGTTACACGTACTAACTTCCGCTTCCTAAACAGCCTATACACTATGGGTCCTTCTCCAGAGCCAAACATCACTGTGCTTTGGTCTGAGCAACTACCTGTAGGCTTCAAGAAGTTCTGTGCGAAGGTATCTATCGATACATCTTCTATCCAGTACGAAAACGATGACCTAATGCGTCCAGACATGAACTCTGACGATTACGCAATCGCTTGTTGTGTATCTCCAATGGTTGTTGGTAAGCAAATGCAGTTCTTCGGTGCGCGTGCTAACCTTGCTAAGACTATGCTTTACGCAATCAACGGTGGTGTGGATGAGAAACTTAAGATCCAAGTGGGTCCTAAAGAAGCACCAATCAAAGATGAAGACTTCAACTACGACAACGTTCTAGCTCGTCTTGATCACTTCATGGATTGGTTAGCAACAACTTACGTTGCAGCGCTAAACGCTATCCACTGGAGCCACGACAAGTACAGCTACGAAGCATCGCTAATGGCTCTACACGATCGTGACATCAAGCGTACAATGGCTTGTGGTATCGCTGGTCTTTCTGTTGCAGCTGACTCACTATCTGCAATCAAGTACGCTAAAGTTACTCCTATCCGTGACGAAGACGGCGTAGCAGTAGACTTCAACGTTGAGGGTGATTACCCTAAATTTGGTAACAACGATGCTCGCGTAGATGACATTGCTTGTGACCTAGTTGAACGCTTCATGAACAAGATCCGTTCACACAAGATGTACCGTGATGCGATCCCAACTCAGTCTATCCTAACTATCACATCTAACGTTGTGTACGGTAAGAAGACGGGTAACACTCCAGACGGTCGTCGTGCAGGTGCTCCTTTCGCACCAGGCGCTAACCCAATGCACGGTCGTGATGAGAAAGGTGCTGTAGCATCGCTAACATCTGTAGGCAAACTACCATTTGCTCACGCTAAAGATGGTATTTCTTACACATTCTCTATCGTACCGAATGCACTAGGTAAAGATCTTGATACTCAAGAAAACAACCTAGCAGGTCTAATGGATGGTTACTTCCACCATGAGTCTGGCATTGAAGGTGGTCAACACCTAAACGTTAACGTTCTTAACCGCGAAACTCTTGAAGACGCAGTTAAAAACCCAGAGAAATACCCACAGCTTACTATCCGTGTATCGGGTTACGCAGTGCGTTTCAACTCTCTAACTCCAGAGCAGCAAGCTGACGTTATCTCTCGTACTTTCACTGCATCTCTATAATTTAGAGCGTACAGTTTATTAGTATGTAGAAAGCATGCTTTCTGATAAAAACCGGTCTTAATGACCGGTTTTTTTATGTCTATCTATCTCCCCCACAAGTCTCGCTATTGTTTGCCGATTCAATGCGGATTTTTTAATCATTCCAACATATCTATTAGTAATAACGTCATCTCTCCCAAATTTTATAAGTTCGCGATAAATTGACACAAGATAAGGGAATACCCCTAATTTTCATCCCGATATTTCGCTACAATACCTCGGTGGTTTGTAATAAAATAACACTCAAATAAACGCAGCATGCGGAGAAGTAATCAATGTCAGCAACAGGTCGTATTCACTCATTTGAATCTTGTGGAACCGTCGATGGACCGGGTATCCGTTTTATTGTTTTTCTACAAGGTTGTTTAATGCGCTGTCAGTACTGTCATAACCGTGATACATGGGATACACATGGCGGTCGTGAAGCAACAGTAGACGAACTTATGCATGAAGCGAAATCATACCGCCACTTTATGAATTCATCAGGCGGTGGTGTTACCGCATCTGGTGGTGAGGCAATGCTTCAACCTGAATTTGTTCGTGACTTTTTCCGTGCTGCAAAAGCTGAAGGTATCCATACCTGTTTAGATACTAATGGCTATATTCGCAAACATACTGATGTGGTTGATGAAGTCTTAGATGCAACTGATCTTGTGATGCTAGATCTAAAACAAATGGATGATAGTGTTCACCAAAATCTGGTCGGCGTTTCAAATAAACGCGTACTCGATTTTGCTCGTTACCTGCACCAACGAGGTCAAAAAACCTGGATCCGTTATGTTATTGTTCCAGGTTACACCGATGACGAGCGCTCTGCTCATTTGCTTGGTGAGTTCATAAAAGATATGGATAATATCGAAAAGATTGAGCTACTTCCTTACCATCAACTGGGTGAGCACAAGTGGGAGGCAATGGGCTTTGAATACCCATTAGCTGGTGTGAAGCCACCGAAAAAAGAAACCATGGAAACGATTAAGGAAATCCTTGCTAGTTACGGTCATAAAGTGATGTACTAATCTACTTCACACCAAATAAAAAAAGCGAGCATCAGCAGCTCGCTTTTAAATCTGCGTTAAGCAGTAACTATCTACATAAATCTTAACGAGACAATGGCAAAATAACCATTAAAAAGGTGATAAAAAATAGCATAATGCCAATAGAAAGTGGGGCGGTATGTTTTAACTTAGTCACTGGCTCGTTCATTGATAGCTTCCTTTAATATTTCTAATAATTTTTGATATAAATCAAATTTAAACAAATTTTAAAGGGTAATGGCGAATAAACACACAGCCAATATCGCAACCAGAGTTTGCATTATTACTGCTCCTGTTTATATTAATATCTTGCCTCACCTCTGTGACTAAAGAGCAATTACCTACTCTTTCATTACCTATCTTTAACACTCATTCTATAAACCTTGTATACAATACAAAACGCAATTAATAACAATAAAACAAAATTAGCCATGATAAAATGATGGTATAAACACAAAGTAAACGATTGCGTTACTGTAGATACCTACATATATAGTATTTTAAACTAATGCTAGCCATGTCACGCAGATACGCATGATTTCCACTGTGAGGATATAGCCTATATGAAAGACGACATCGATATTTGCCGTGATACCCTACTCTCTCCAATTGAAGACATTGCTAAAAAAGCAGGTATTCAACCACAAGAACTGACACCACAAGGTTCATTAAAAGCAAAAGTAAAACCTGCAATTTTGAAGCGATTAGCGGATCAAGCAGAAGGAAAACTGGTGGTCGTTACCGCGATTACACCAACACCACTAGGAGAGGGAAAAACCGTTACAACAATTGGTTTAGCACAAGGGTTAGCAAAAATTGGTCGCTCAGTGATGGCGTGTATTCGGCAGCCGTCAATGGGACCTGTCTTTGGCGTAAAAGGTGGCGCAGCTGGCGGTGGTTATAGCCAAGTCGCACCAATGGATAAACTAAACCTACACCTTACTGGAGATATTCATGCAATCACTGCTGCACATAATCTTGCAGCTGCTGCAATTGATGCCCGCTTGTATCATGAGTCACGTCTAGGTTACAACATATTCAGTGAAAAAACGGGATTACCCGCGCTACGTATCGATATTGATAACATCACTTGGAAACGCGTAATGGATCACAATGATCGTGCTCTGCGAATGATCACCATAGGTCAAAATGAACCTGATAAAACCATTAATGGCTTAGAACGCCATGACGGTTTTGATATCACTGCCGCCTCTGAACTCATGGCTATTTTAGCGCTTGCAGATGATCTTCATGATATGCGTAAACGTATTGGCCGTATTGTCGTCGCTTATGATCTTAATGGTAACCCGATCACTACAGAAGATCTGCAAGTGGCAGGAGCCATGACTGTCACCCTCTGCGATGCCATTGAACCGACTCTAATGCAAACGTTAGAAGGTGTTCCCACACTCATTCATGCCGGCCCTTTTGCCAATATTGCTCATGGTAACTCATCAATTATCGCAGACAAAATCGCACTAAAACTCAGTGATTTCACTATTACTGAAGGTGGATTTGGCTCTGATATGGGATTTGAAAAAGCCTGTAATATTAAAGCCCAACAAGCCAAACGTGGCCCTGATTGCGCCGTTGTTGTTGCAACATTACGAGGTTTAAAAGCCAACTCTGGTCTTTATGATTTACGTCCAGGGCAAGCTTTACCTGACGGTATTTTTGCTAAAAATCATGATGCACTTATTGCTGGATTTGAAAACCTGAAGTGGCATATCAATAATGCTGCTCGTTATGGTGTACCTGTTGTCGTCGCTATTAACCGTTTTCCACAAGATACAGATGAAGAATTAGCGCAACTACAAGCAATGATCAAAGCAGAAAGTTTTGAAACCTATGTAGACGTTGCTATCAGTGAAGCCTTTGGTAAAGGTGGTGAAGGTACGATTAAACTCGCAGAGTGCGTAGCGAAAGCCTGTCAAAATGAAACAAATTTCACCCCGTTATACAAACTAAACCAGCCATTAGAAGAAAAAATAATGGCAGTAGCTGAAGTTGGATATGGTGCAAGTAATGTCGAGTTATCAGAGCTCGCCCAACAACAGTTAGCTAAATTTAAAACACTAGGCTTTGATAAGCTTGCTATTTGTATGGCGAAAACACCATTATCAATTTCAACTGACCCCAGTATAAAAGGGGCACCTAAGGGCTTTACTGTCCCAGTACGAGAGTTAAAACTGTGTGCTGGCGCTGGATTTATTTATGCCTTATGCGGCAATGTAATGACAATGCCAGGATTACCTGAAAAACCTGCATTTATGAATCTTGATATTGATGCTAACGGTAATATTATCGGCTTAAGCTAACTGCAATAAGATACTGACAATAAAGGGTTGTTGTTGATAAGGACTATCAATAACAACCTTTAAAACAACACAACCTACACTTCCCCTAATGTAGAAATACATATATTGCTTTAACGATATCCTACAACAATAGACCAAAATCAAGACCTTACAATAATCATGGTTTTTTCATTTTTAATAACATACTGTAACAAAAAAAGATGCCCATATGGTGTCAGATCAATTTATTTTATACCTAACCTGCTACTCTCAATGGCAGAAAATAAAATATTAATGAGGCTAACTCGAATGGAAATGACCCACGCTCAACGCTTAATTTTATCTAATCAGTACTACTTGATGTCAAAACTGACACCTGAAAACGCAGCACATTATCGTCGCCTTCAAACCATTGTTGAACGTGGCTATGCATTACAAATGCGTGAACTAGATAAAGACTTTGGTAATTTACCTGAAGATGATTGTCGTCAAGTTATCGACTTTATGGAGATGTACCACGCCCTCCAAGAATCGTTTAACCTTGAAGATTGTCGTTGTGATGGCGCAAAAGATATTGATCAACGCCGCTTACAATTTCTCGGCTTTGATGCTGCTACTGAAGCACAACTTATGCATTACGTCCGCTTCCTCGTTGATGATGAAGGTTTATATCCTCAGTTTGAAAAAACAGAGCATCGCTTCAATAGCCAAGTTCCAATGCTAGAAAAATACCAACGCATGCTAAAAGTATGGCGTAATTGCCCACGCCAATACCATTTATCTTGCAACGAAATTCAGCAAATAATAACGGCGTAATTTCCACCTTTTCTCTAAAAAAACCGAGCTGATGCTCGGTTTTTTTATATCAATGATTTATATCTCTCTAACGCTATTAGTCGCTATAAAATGCTCATAACAAACCATGTACTCCTCTTTTTTGTGAGCCACACCGTAAATTGCTATTGATATAAAGCATGAACTGTTACTGAATGGTATAGGTACATTCCTAATTATCTAAAAATATAAAAATTCAGTCGAGATACGCTAGGGATTACGGTTTAACATGGTACGTTTCTTTTCTTTCCTCCTTTTTTTCACTACGCCAGTACTTGCCCAACCGACTCAAAATTTAATCATTTTAACAACGTTTTCAGAATCAGCCTTAAACCCGATCGTTAAACAATTTAAACATCAACATCCAAAAAGTGAAATTAGAGTTATTGCACGACGTGAAGAGTCAGGACTTCGGTTATTGCAACAAGATAACCATGATATTGATATCATCATTTCATCATCACCAACCTTCTTTCAGCCTTTAATTAATAGTCAAAAATTATTACCTTTTAGCAATGCCAAAATTCGAAAAACTCGTAAACAGCTTTCACATAATATTTTTTCCTTTGGACACACTGGATTTGGGTTACTGTGGAATAAGAACTACCTGAGCAAAAATAACTTAGCTATTCCTAGCCGCCTGAAGGATTTAATAAAACCTGATTATTACCGTCATATTAGTATTAGTAGTCCTTATCGTTCAGATACTACCCATCTAATGATTGAAAATATCTTGCAACAATACGGTTGGGTTGAAGGTTGGCGATTGCTCTATCAAATTGGAGGAAACCTTGCTTCAGTGGAAACCAGCACGTTTTCACTCAGTGAGGCAATTTCACGCGGTTTAATTGGTATTGGTCCTGTTGTCGATAGCTATGCACGTACTTATAAAAAGCAATTTTCATTTGTTGATTTTAGTTATCAACCACAAAGCCCTTTATTACCCCATTATGTGGCAATGGTAAAAAACACTCACCATTCACAATTTGCGCGAGATTTTGTAAATTTATTGCTTTCACAAGAATGTCAAACCAAAGCAACAATTGACGAGCAACTTGCCAACAGTAACGGTATTGACCGAGACGAATTTATTAAAAATACATTCAGCGTTGAATCACTAGATTATAATGTAATTCAACAACGTTCAGGTTTAGTAAAACACCTTTTTGAACAAACGATCAGTAGCCAACTCCCTCAACTTAATCAAGTGTGGCAATTACTGCATTCTATTGAAAGCGCATCAAGCAAGTTAACAAAACAGCAATATACTGATTTTCTTCATGCTAAACACTTGGCTTCGACTTCACCTATTGGCATAGATGATTTAAAAAATAAGATATATCATGAGTTACCTCTATTTAGAGATAACCCGCAAGTTGATAGTTATAGACAGCAATGGCGGGGAAAAATGGCAGCGCAACTTGAGCAAGCCATCGCATTAAGCCAAAAGATTATTAACGGGAATCCGGCATTGCAATGATCCGCTATATCAACAAGAGAACTATAGGTAGTCGCCTTATTATGGCGATTATTTTGATGGCGTTTCTCACCATTACCGTCAGCCTTATTGCCGTCATCAATTGGGAAAAACTCAGCACACAAATTGAAACAATCACAGATAACAATATGCCAACCTTACAGGCAAGTTATCAGTTAGAACGCAATACGGCAGAACTACAAGCCACCTTGAATAATTTGGGCCAAAATACCAATCCGCTCAAGCATGAAACCATCAAAAACAAAATCACACAGATCCTCAGTAATATTAGCTTAGCAATTAATAATATTGCCAATCTACACTATTACCCTGCTATAAAATCAGGCCAGCAAACGCTGGTAAAACAAATTGATACTTACACAACACTGTTACAGCAGAGAAATAGCGGCTTATTTGCCTTAAAACAAACAGAAAACAGCTTAAAATGGATTCATCACGATCTTATTGATGAACTGACGCCACTACGCCAAGAAGTTGAGTGGAAACTCAATAACATGAACCGCCACGGAATTAAAAAAGACGCCGTTCAACTTGATATTGTTAACAATGTAATGGATGAATTCTCATTGATCCAATCGATCACAATTAAAGAAAATGAACTTCATCAACTAGTACAAGAGATCATTCAACAGCGTAAAAATCGAGATATTGAAAACGCTTTTAATTTTATTGGGCATAAAAGTACCGAGCTTAATGCGATTAGTAAAAATATCAGCAACTACCCTTCAACCGTTCCGTTTCGCAAATTATTAGAGCGGTTTACCACTATCTTAAAACCGGGCGGCCAGCTCGAACAGCAACTAAAATTGGATGTCGTTTTAGGGCTACAAATAGACCGTACTAAACTGGATATTAAACAGCGCCTCTATCAACAAGAAGAAATAATCCAAACATTAGTTGAACATGCGGATGACTCACTTAAAAACCTAAACGATAAAACACATAACGCTATTTTTCTGAGCAACACAATGTTATTTGGCGTCGTCTTTATCACCATAATACTCACTATTTTTCTCTCGGTTTATCTTGTGGGTAACGGGATTGTGAATCGCTTAAACTTATTGAGTAAAGATTTATACGCTGTCGCAAAAGGCGATCTTAATGCCAAAATTGCGACGACAGGTGAAGATGAAATAGGCATGCTTGGTGATAACTTACGTGACTTTTGTCAACAAATGCAAGATATCCAAACCACCAATGCCCTTAACCTGATCAATAATACTCAAGCCAGTATCATCACTTGTAACATGCAGGGTGTGGTTGAATCTGTCAATTTACAAGCTCTGAAACAATTTAACTTTGATCGTATAAGCCAACATCAAACCTTATGGGATTTATTTGATAACTCAATTTCTCATAAACTTATCCAGCTATTTGATCAAAGAAGTCCTTTAAGACAATTAGGCGCCTACAAACTCACGGTCACCTTTAATACAGATAAAAATAGCTTATTCTATCTCAGACTTGATTTTCGCGTATTCAAACAGGGGAACCAGGATAAAGTCATTATCACCATGACCGATATTACCGAACAAGAAAAAACCACCCGTTGGCTTGAAAGTAAAGTCACGGAAAAAACGCAATCATTAACCTTGAGAAACCAACAGCTAAAAGCTGAAATAGAAGATCGCAAGCGCATTGAAGGTGATTTAATTGCCACTCAAGATGAGTTAATCCAAGCTGCTAAAATGGTTACAGTTGGGCAAACCATGACATCACTCGCTCATGAATTGAACCAGCCTCTCTCTGCTATTTCGACGCGTCTATTTAGTGCTAAACTGGCAATCGACAATCAAAAATATGAAAAATTACCGGACAACATCAATAAGATAGAAGATTTAGTGACGCGAATGAGTAAACTTATTACTAGCTTACGTAATTTCGCGAAAAAACAGTCTGCCACGAATCCGTTAGCGCGTGTAGATATTCAGGATTCAATCAAGCAAGCCATCGTGATAGTGGAAAGCCGCGCCAAAGTACAAAAAACAACCATAACAAATACTATTACGACACCTATTTATGTACAGGCTGATCAGGTACAACTTGAACAAGTACTGGTTAATCTACTGGTTAATAGTTGTGATGCTGTTGCTAGCTGTGAAGAACGTCAAATAACAATACTTCAGCTAGAGAGCACAAAAAATACAATAAGGATCGCAGTTTTAGATAGCGGTAATGGCTTTAGTCATGACATTATTGAGAAATTGTTCATACCTTTTACTACAACAAAAGATGTCGGTCTTGGTTTAGGGCTGAGTATCTGCGGTTCAATTATGACAAGGTTAAAAGGTAACATCTTCCTCGCTTCTGGTCTCACTGGTGGAGCGATGATTGTTTTGGAGTTAAAGAAAGATGATGAGTGATGAAATAAATGTACTGATTGTCGATGATGATCAAGATGTCTTAGATGCCTACCAAGAGTTATTAGAGCTGTCAGGCTACAATGTCGCAACCGCGCAAGACTCAACCAAAGTGATCAACATGTTGAATCATAATTGGTCAGGTGTCGTTGTGACAGATATGTACATGCCTGGTTTAGATGGCATGGAGTTATTAGAAAAGATTCAAAATTTTGATAACGAAATTCCTGTTATTATCGTAACGGGTCATGGTGATATTCCAATGGCTGTTGACGCTCTTAAAAAAGGGGCGATTGATTTTTTACAAAAACCATTACAGCCCAAAGAACTTATCAAGCTGTTAGAAAAGCATCTACCACAACGTAAACAAATTATTGAACAACGTAAAACACTGCACAATACAGCAACCGAGCTACTGCTAGGCGATAGCCCATTAATAGTAAAAATACGCGAACAGTTAAAACAGGTTGTTAACTCAACTAAAGACGCCTTAATTGAAGGTGAAAATGGTACTGGTCGCCATACTGTTGCTAAAATTCTGCATAAGAACAGTCCGCTTCATCAAGGACCATTTATTGAGATTGACGGTTCGAGCATTGCTTGTACTCCCGATCTTCAACGTAGCATGATTGCAGCTCGCAGTGGCTGTTTATGTTTAAGTAATCCACACATTATGCCGCTAGAAAGCCAGCAATGGTTATGCCGTTTCTTGTTAGAACAAGAGCGACAAGGTAAAAAGGAAGTGCGTTTACTTGCTTTATTTGAAGGATCACCAGAACCATCGGTAGAGAGTGAACAGTTCTTACCCGAGCTATTTTATTTTTTAAGCCAAGTGCGCTTTAGCCTGCCGACATTACGTCAACGTAGTAGCGATATTACCTTTATCTTTAAACACTACTTAAAGCAGAGTTGTAAAAAACTCAATAAAGCACTGCCCGCTATTGATAAAGCCTACATCAACACGCTTTGTCGCTATGAATGGCCGGGGAATGTCTTAGAGCTTAAAAATGTCGCCGAATTATATGCCATTGGCATTGTGAAGTTAGCAGGACAAGAGCGTTCAAAACCACTTGATCAAATGAGTAGTCCACTTGACGATTTAGTTGATGGCTATGAAAAACAAGTCATCGAAGATGCACTATATTTATTTGCAGGGCGCATCAATGAAGTCTCATCTTATTTGCAAATCCCACGTAAAAAGCTTTATTTACGAATGAAAAAACATGGCCTAGACAAAGCAGAGTACAAAGTAAGACCCAGTCATTAAGTCGCACTACTGACAAAAGCCCCTTTCATCTGAAGCCTTCCTTAACGAAGGCTTTTTACTATCAAGACAAAAATACGTTAGCGACGGTCAACAATAAGCATTACACTTAGCGGCTGTTTTTCCGCTTTGGTTTATTCTTATGTCCTATCAATGTCCTTTATGCCATGAGTCGCTTCTTCTTGACACTCATAGCGAACAACCTAAAACCTACCGTTGTTGTAATAATCACCAATTTGATTTGGCAAAAGAAGGCTATGTGAACCTCATGCCTGCTCATCATAAAAGCTCGAAAAATCCTGGTGATAATAAAGAAATGATGCAAGCACGTCGCTTATTTCTAAATACTGACCATTACCAACCACTGCGTGATGCTGTGATTGCACAACTTGGCTCACTTCTGCCTAACGGCGCGACAGAGTTACTTGATATTGGTTGTGGTGAAGGCTATTACACCTCTGAATTTGTAAAACTACGCCAACAATTTCCTGCACTTGCCGTCCATGGTTTAGACATTTCAAAAGTCGCCGTGAAATACGCAGCTAAGCGTTACCCTGAGTGTGATTTCTGTGTTGCATCAAGTCACCGTTTACCCTTTGCCGATCAATTGTTTGATGGTGTAGTACGTATTTATGCGCCATGTAAAGGTGAAGAATTAGAACGCGCGATCAAACCCGGTGGAATTTTAGTGGCTGTGACTCCCGCACCACGCCACCTATATCAATTAAAAGAATTAATTTACGATGGTGTACGCCTTCATGATGTGCCCGTTGAAACGATTCCTGGCTTTGATCTGGTTGCCGATGAGCAACTACATTACGACATGACATTGAGTGGCGCAGAAGCCACTGCATTAATGCAAATGACGCCGTTTGCTTGGAAAACATCAGAGCAAGTATGGCAGCAATTGGCTAGCACCAATGATTTCTATTGTGAGGCCGATTTCGCAATCCGCGTATATCGCCGTCAGTAATTAAACAACAAATGCGAGTTATTACCATACGCAATTGATAATAACTCGTATTAACTATATTATTCATTATTGTTGTGAATTTTGCTTATCTTTAGCTATAAGCTTACTTTCAGGGATATCAATAATGAATAAATGGCTCGCTTTGAGTTTTAGCTTTGCCACACTTTTAACAGGTTGTGCATCTAACACCTCACAAACAACAGCTTTCTCCTCTGCAAACTTAACCACGCTATACGACTACAGCATTACATCACCAATTGGAAAGACCTTAACGGTAAATCAACTAGCAACAGAGCTAAAAAATACCGATATTATTTTAGTGGGTGAATGGCATAGCCACCCAGCAGCTCACCTATTACAAAGTCAATTATTCGCTGCCTTATACCAACAAAATTCACAATTAACCTTATCTATGGAACAGTTCACCCGGGATAAACAAGCTATTGTTGATCAATACCTTGCAGGTGAAATTGGTGAGCGAACATTGGTAGCAGAAGGCAATGCATGGCCAAACTACGACAGTGATTACCGTCCGCTAGTTGAATTTGCCAAGCAAAATAAATTAGATGTGATTGCCGCGAACGCACCGAAAAGTATTGTTCGCTGTATTAGTAAAAAAGGGCCCGAGTACTTAAAAAAGTTACCATCATCAGAGCGTTCATGGGTAGCACAATCACTAACACTTGATAAAGATGCCTATCAAACTAAATTTTTAAGCTCTATGCATCACGGTAATGAAGAGCAAAACCTACGCATGTTTGCCGCCCAAACCGCGTGGGACGATACCATGGCAGAAAGTATGGTCACGTATTTAGACGCACATCCAAACAAACAAATCATCCATGTAGCAGGTCGTTTTCATACAATGGAAGGGCTAGGTACAGCTTCTCGCATTAAAGCACGTAACCCCAACTTAAAAGTCGCGCTTGTCACTCCCATAACAACCTCAGAAGTACTCTCTAATAATGCACTAGATTACAAAGTCACTATGGCACCACTGCCAGTACGCTACGTACAAAAAGAAAAACAGAAGAAAGCAATGATGGATATGATGAAGAGAAACAAAGACTTGAAATGTTACGAATAGCTTAAAATATTAAATTACCATAGCCCAGATAGAGCAGAACCCCATCGGCGGCCAAGCAGTTGGGGTTCTTAAGGGAGATAACAGCTATATCTCTTAGTAGCTTTATTATAGTGCCATAACTACCTTTCTGATTCCTGAACAGTATATCTATACCGCCCATTTTCAATGATAGGTAAAAATGACAACATAGGTTTCATTAACATCCATGGTGAAAAAACAGTGTAGATATTAATAATTCTCTATGTATTTTATATGACACCCATGTAGATATTTAGTTGCAATTTATCGTTACTTTTTTTAAAAAAACTTCTTACGCCGACATTTAGCTTTCTATTGCCAAACGAAAAACGTATGAAATCTTATCTCTGGCATCGCTACCCATCACAAATTAAAGTAAAATAGAAAAAATACAGCTCTCCCAATTTTGAGCCAAAGAAAACTAGGAAAACCATGAAAAAAACATTTGCTTTAACCCACCCTAAAAAAGCTGTTCCTCGCGTTGTTGAAGCAGTGAAATTTGAAGTTAAAAAATACTTACGTCGTGAGCGCAACAAAGCACTTCCAGCTGGCGCTGACTTTTGGGATTTTGATTGTAAGTTTGGTCATACCGAGCAAGAAGCAAAAGTTATTCATGTAAAAGAAATCAACAAGTGTATTGATGAAGCTGAAAAGCTAGAGCTATCATCATTATACTTAGAGATCTTGGCAAAGCCTGCAACACGCGCACAGCGTCCAGATTTTGATTTCGACGAAGAATAATCACATAGCGTTTTAGGTTAAACCCTTTACGGTAAAAGAGTCACCAAGGTGGCTCTTTTTTATAGCCTTAATATTAAATGCTGTTTTAAAAATCGCATGGAGCAAATTACAATCTCATTTCTATCGAAATCAATTTTAACCGCCTTTTTTATACCGTAAGGGAATAACTTAATTGCACCAAACTACACTTTAGAATAATATTCAAAAAAAACCACCTTATATACCCGAAGCACTTCATGATAAATGCAAAATCTCATTGGAAAAAAAGCATAACGTACTTTTTTATCGGTCTTTTTTCCATTTATCTATTAAGTGATTTTATTGCATTTCAAATTTTTAAATACAATGCCGTTAAACGTATTGATGGTTATGAACGTTTAAATCACGGTCGATACGATAAAATAAGCCAAGATATAAAAACGGTCGTCAGTAAATTATCATTAACATGCGATAGTAAAGATGTGAAGATAATGCAGGACTATGCAAACACATCGAACAATATCAGAATTATCCAACTCATTGCAGACCATAAATTATGCTCTATTTATGGTAATAAACCTGCCATAACGTCTTACTACTCAAAACAAAACGCTATTTATAATAATAAGCTATCTATTTATAACTATAGTAATAACAGGCTTATTTTTAACTATAAAATAAATTCACATAGTACTATTAGCTTTGTTTCTGAATCGATCGACCCTTTTTATATTAGTCGAATGATAAATGATAATAACATCTCAATATTTGTTGAATGTAATAACCAAAAACTAAAAATCAGCAATAATAAACCATTGTTATCTTCTTTATATTCATTCTCTCATAAAATGGATAATGGCTACACACTAGTTATCAATCTTAGTAAAGAAGGCCTTAAGCATATAAAAAATGATTATATTTTTGTATTTATTGCACTTTCTTTTTGTTGTTTATTAATATGCCTGTCCTTTGCACTGAGATTTGACAAAAATAAAAGCATTCAGCAATTAATAAAACAAGGGTTAAATAAAGGAGAGTTTATTCCTTATTATCAGCCGATAATTGATAGTAAAACAAATCAATTATCAGGTTGTGAAGTTCTTGTTCGCTGGAAACGATGTAATGGCGAAATATTCCCTCCGTATTTATTTATTAAAAATGTAGAAAATAGTCATCTAATTTATCCTATGACGTTATCTATTCTACAACAAGTCATTGAGGACCTTTCCCATTTACCCGTCTTAAGTGATAATTTCTGTGCCAGTATTAATATCACCCCTAAACAATTAGAAAATTATAAATTTATGGATAAATGCCTATCCGCCATAAATAGCCAACAACGCGACAAACCGAATATCGCGTTAGAAGTCACAGAAAGAATCCCCTTTAGTGACATCGCTAAAGCTAAAGCCGTAATGACTTATCTCAGTGAGAATGGCGTAAAATTAAAGTTAGATGATGCAGGCACAGGATTTGGGGGGTTTAGTTACTTACAAACCTTGCCTTTTGATGCGATCAAAATCGATAAAATGTTCATCGATACGATCGGCACTAATGACATGAAGCGAAATATTTTAAATGCGATCATCAGCTTTGGGCATGAAACAAAACTTGAAATGATCGCCGAAGGTGTAGAGACAAAACAGCAAGTTGAATATCTTATGAAGAAGGATGTACATTTAATTCAAGGTTATTTCTACGCTAAACCTATGCCATTTTCTGAATTTTATCGTTATGCCACTCAATTTATGTAAGTAGTTTTAAAATTCAACCGAAGGAATAAATCAATACGATGTTTCTAAGAAAACAGCACCTTCCGATGCTGTTATTCTTTAAAACCAACGTTCCAATGCACTGCGATCTAATTGCTTAAATGCACGACTGAGTACATCAGCAAGCTCTTGGTAGCGTGGTTGTGATTTTTTCGGCTGCATAGCATAACCTTCACTAACGATTTTCTGGTGGATCTCGCTATACCATTTTGCCAACGACGGAGGGAGCACTGTTTGGCTTCGTTTTCCTAGCCACCATAAACCTTGCAATGGCATCGATAACGCCAATAACGCAACAGCAACGGCTTGTGGCATCGCTGCATAATTATTAAATACCATTTGGGTCAAAATACTAATAGCTGCGACAGCCGGCATCACCTTCGTGGCAAACTTTGTTGCTTTGATATAGCGATGTTCAGGAAAAACGGCAGCCAACTCTTTACGCATTGGCCATGTGCTCATGTAATGCTGACCGTCTTGGAAATACTTCCACTTTGTTTGTTGAGTCATAAAGCACCATTCATCAAAAAAAAATATAATTTTTAAAATTTTTAAGCAATAAACTTGATTAAAATTAAATTTATCTAAAAATGTTTTTGTTATATTGCTTAACAATCGCTATCCTAAGCGCGCTTAAAAGTAATTGTTGCTGTTAATGGTATTAACTGCAAGTTAAGCACCCTCAAGGATGAACCAGAATTGCAGGTAACTCAATTCAAATACTCAAGAATGAGCACGAATTTCACCCCGACTAGACCGATAAATACATCATCGTCTATTCTATGGGTACTTTTTTATTCAAAAATGAATATCAACTTTCAGACAGATTATAGGTAGTCACTCTCATGTCTAAGCTGGTTTTAGTTCTAAACTGCGGTAGTTCATCTCTTAAGTTCGCAATCATTGATCCTGTATCAGGTGACGAACACCTTTCAGGTCTAGCAGAATGCCTAGGTCTTCCTGAAGCACGCATCAAGTGGAAGCTTGATGGCAAGCACGAAGCACAACTAGGTGAAGGCGCGGCTCACGAAGAAGCGCTAGCATTCATGGTTGATACTATCCTTGCTTCTAAGCCTGAGCTTAAAGAGAACCTAGGCGCTATCGGTCACCGTATCGTACACGGCGGCGAGCAGTTCTCTGCTTCAGCTCTAATCGATGACGTTGTTCTACAAGGTATCGTAGATGCATCTGACTTTGCACCTCTACACAACCCTGCACACGTTGTAGGTATCGAAGCTGCTAAGCACAACTTCGCTGGTCTTAAGAACGTAGCTGTATTCGACACTGCTTTCCACCAGACTATGCCTGAAGAAGCATTCCTATACGCTATCCCTTACAACCTATACAAAGAGAACGGTATCCGTCGCTACGGCGCACACGGTACTTCTCACCGTTTCATCGCTCGTGAAACTGCGAAGCTTCTAGACAAGCCTCTTGATGAACTAAACATCATCAACTGTCACCTAGGTAACGGCGCATCTGTATGTGCAATTAAAGGCGGTAAGTCTGTAGATATCTCTATGGGTCTAACTCCTCTTGAAGGTCTAGTAATGGGTACACGTTGTGGTGACCTTGACCCAGCAGTTATGTTCCACCTACACGATCGTCTAGGTATGAGCGTTGCTGAAATCAACACTATGTTCACTAAAGAGTCTGGCCTTCAAGGTCTAACTGGTGTGACTTCTGACTGTCGTTTCGTTGAAGAAAACTACGGCGTTAAAGAAGAAGCAACACGTGCAATGAACGTATTCTGTCACCGTCTTGCTAAGTACGTAGCTAGCTACGCAGCAACAATGGACGGTCGTCTAGACGCTATCGTATTCACAGGCGGCATCGGTGAGAACTCTGCTCCTATCCGTGAAGAAGTACTTAAGCGTCTATCTATCTTCGGTATCGAAGTAGACAGCGAAGCAAACCTTAAAGCACGCTTCGGCGGCGAAGGTGTTATCACTACTGCAAACAGCCGCATCCCTGCAATGGTTGTTTCTACTAACGAAGAGTTAGTAATCGCAGAAGATACAGCGCTTCTAGCTGAAATCTAATCTAACGATTATCTCAACGGCTGGCTTTAAGTCAGCCGTTTCTTCATGACATTCCGTCATGTTCTCATGTGGTATTGTTCTATAGTTATTCTAATAACTAAAATGAATTGTTATTGAACAGTGCTTTATCATTCAATAGTTTGAGGAATTCATAGTGTCCCGTACTATTATGCTTGTTCCAGTTGGCGCTGGCGTTGGTCTAACAAGTGTTAGCCTTGGTGTACTTCGTGCAATGGAACGCAAAGGCGTTCGTGTTTCTTTCTTTAAGCCTATCGCTCAACCGCGTAAAGGTGGCGATCAGCCAGATCTAACAACAACAATTATTAGTGCTAACAGCGATATGCAAATCGCTGAGTCATTCTCAATGGCAAGTGCTGAAGAATTGATCCGTAACGACAAAACTGACGTTCTTCTAGAAGACATTGTTGCACGCTTTAAAGCTGCAACAGCAGATGCTGACGTAACGCTAATCGAAGGTCTAGTTGCTACTCGTAAGCACCCTTTTGCAAACCAAATCAACTTTGAAATTGCAAAAACGCTAGATGCTGAAATCGTGTTCGTTGTATCTCCAGGTACTGATAACCCAGCTCAACTTAAAGAGCGTATCGAAGTTGCATGTTCTAACTTCGGTGGTATCAAGAACAAGCAAATCTCTGGCGTTATCGTTAACAAACTTAACGCACCAGTTGATGCAGAAGGCCGTACACGTCCAGATCTTTCTGAGATCTTTGACGATGCAGAAGGTACTGTTCCTTCAAATGTTGAAATCATGCAAGTGTTCAACTCAAGCCCAATTCGTGTACTAGGTTGTGCACCTTGGAGCGCAGAGCTAATCGCTACACGTGCAACTGATATTGCTCAGCACCTAAATGCTGAAATTATCAATGCCGGTGACATCGAAACTCGTCGTATTAAGAGCATCACTTTCTGTGCACGTTCTATCCCTAATATGGTTGAGCACTTCCGTCCAGGTTCACTACTAGTAACGTCAGCTGACCGTCCAGACGTAATTGTTGCAGCATGTCTTGCAGCAATGAACGGCGTTGAGCTAGGTGCACTACTTCTAACAGGTGGTTACGACCTACCAAAACCTGTTATGGATCTATGTGAGCGCGCATTCGCAACTGGTCTACCAGTAATGACTGCTCAAGGTAACACTTGGCAGACATCTCTAAATCTACAGAGCTTCACACTAGAAGTACCTGCAGACGATAAAGAGCGTGTAGAGCTAGTTAACGAGTACATGGCAAGCCACATCGATGGCAACTGGATTGAATCTCTAACTGAAGGTTCAAACCGTGAGCGTCGCCTAAGCCCACCAGCATTCCGTTACCAGCTAACTGAGCTAGCTCGTAAAGCGGCTAAGCGTATTGTTCTTCCTGAAGGTGACGAGCCACGTACAGTGAAAGCTGCGGCTATCTGTGCTGAGCGCGGTATCGCGGAATGTGTGCTTCTAGGTAACCCTGATGAAATCCGTCGCGTTGCTGAGCAACAAGGCGTTGTTCTTGGTGCTGGCGTAACTATCATCAACTCTGATGAAGTTCGTGAAAACTACGTTGCTCGTCTAGTTGAGCTACGTGGCGCGAAAGGCATGACTGATGTTGTTGCTCGTGAGAAGCTACAAGATTCAGTATTCCTAGGCACAATGATGCTTGAGAACGACGAAGTTGACGGTCTAGTGTCTGGTGCAGTTCACACAACAGCAAACACTATCGTTCCTCCGTTCCAAATCATCAAGACTGCACCAGATGCATCTATCGTATCTTCTGTATTCTTCATGCTACTACCAGACCAAGTATTGGTTTACGGTGACTGTGCGATCAACCCAGATCCAACAGCTGAGCAACTTGCTGAAATCGCTATCCAATCTGCAGATTCTGCAAAAGCATTTGGTATCGACCCACGTGTAGCTATGATCTCTTACTCTACTGGTACTTCTGGTAAAGGCGCAGACGTAGATAAAGTACGTGAAGCAACAAAACTTGCTCAAGAGAAGCGTCCAGATCTAGTGATCGATGGTCCTCTTCAGTACGATGCTGCAATCATGGAAAACGTAGCTGCTTCTAAAGCACCTAACTCTCCAGTAGCTGGTAAAGCAACTGTATTTGTATTCCCAGACCTAAACACGGGTAACACAACATACAAAGCGGTACAGCGTTCAGCAGATCTAGTATCTATCGGTCCAATGCTTCAGGGCATGCGTAAGCCAGTTAACGACCTTTCTCGTGGCGCACTAGTAGACGATATCGTTTACACAGTTGCACTAACTGCGATTCAGGCAGAGCAAGCTGCAGCTAAATAAGTTTTAAGGCTTATTTAACCGACAGATAAAACGCTCCAATACATGTCTTCAATTTTTATTGAAATGTGTATTGGGGCGTTTTTTATTACTGGAATAAGGTGTTTTAACCCTTTATGCTGGCAAGCTCATTAACGGTTAAGGACAACCTGTTAGCATGGATTTGCTCAACTCTCTCGGGCTATTTATTGGCTCATTGCTCTCCAATACCCTCGCATCACTCTCCGGTGGTGGCGCAGGCTTAATTCAATTTCCTCTACTTATCTTTCTCGGCTTACCCTTTAGCATCGCCCTAGCAACGCACAAAGTGGCAAGTGTGGCATTAGGCGTTGGTGCAGCTATTAAACATTTACGTCAAGGCACACTGTCGTTGAAATTTACACTCTATGTGATCCTTACTGGCGCAATGGGTGTGATTATTGGCGCAAACCTGATCCTCTCTTTTCCTGAAAACATCGCTGAAGCTGCGCTCGGTCTTTTAATACTCGGTCTTGGTATTTATTCACTGATGAAAAAAGAGCTCGGACAAAACGAAAACGCTATTCATCGCGACATAAAAGGGATGATCATTGGTGGATTAAGCTTAGCCATTATTGGGATATTAAACGGCTCACTTACCGCAGGAACAGGGCTATTTGTTACCCTATTTTTGATCCGTTGGTTTGGTTTTAACTACAAACAAGCGGTAGCGCTAACCTTAGTAAGCGTTGGGCTATTTTGGAATGGTATTGGCGCTGTCGCTATTTACCAAGCTGGCGCACCGATTTACTGGCCTTGGATCCCCATATTATTACTCGGTTCATTACTCGGTGGTTATTTAGGCGCTCACCTAGCTCATCAAAAAAGTAATCAACTCATCAAACGTTGCTTTGAAGCCCTGACTTTCATTATTGGCTTTAAGTTACTTTACTCAGCTTTCTAATCCACGCTATTTAAGGAGTATTTCATGGATAAAGCGATCATTGATATCTACTACTGTCGTCAATGTAATTGGATGCTACGCTCTACATGGATGACCCAAGAGCTACTACATACTTTCAGTGAAGAAATCCAAACCATTAGCCTTCATCCAGACACAGGTGGTCGTTTTGAAGTTCACTGTAATGGTCAGCTTATTTGGGAACGTAAAGCCGATGGTGGCTTTCCAGATGCGAAACAACTAAAGCAACGTATTCGTGATGTTATCGACCCAGAGCGCGATTTAGGCCACGTAGATCGACATAGTAAGTCATAAACGATAATACCTAGCCCTAAATACAATAACGCCCTGAATGTGCTTTCTCTATTAAGTGGCTTTGCGCTTAAAACCAGAGAGCTGCATTCAGGGCGTTACTTTTATCAATTAAAAATTAGATCTGGGTGTGAACCAGTACTTCACCGTCAAAGCTGATCACAGATAGCTGATTACCATCTAATAAGCCATAACTTGCAGGTAAACCATTACGAGGAATCGCGACAGAGCCTGGATTGAACACAAATAGCTCATCTTTTGCTTCTGCTACAGGAATATGAGTATGACCCGATACAATCACATCACCCGCACGTAAACGAGGATGTTTATTGGCGTTATACAAGTGACCATGAGTTAAAAACAAGCGCTGACCTGTTAGCAATAACACAAGGTTGTAATCTGCCATAATGGGGAACTCCAGCAGCATTTGGTCTACTTCACTGTCGCAGTTACCGCGTACCGCCGTAATACGATCACCATAGCGATTTAACAGCTCAGATACCTTGATAGGATCGTACCCTTCAGGCAATGGATTACGCGGGCCATGATTTAAAATATCACCCAATAGAATTAAGTGCTCTGCACCACTTTGTTCAAACGCTGCAATCATCTTTTCAGCACTAGCCAAAGAGCCATGAATATCAGAGGCAAAAAAGAGTTTCATTATCAAAAACCAGTCATAGATACACGCTCGAAGTCTACTCGCAGTCTTATCAAATTACCATGTTAGCGATACTGACATCTCACCATAAATGCAACCAATTGCTTATACTGACGTAATATTAGAGATAATACTCTCACGTCACAATATTAATAAAATGGTTTTTAACTGACTCGTTATACTGATAATTTAACTGATATAGAATGCTGATATATAATAGAAATAAGCGACACATCAAAACTTAGATGATGACTGATAATGGAATAACGACATGAATATTTTAATGACAGGCGCAACAGGTTTTATCGGACGAGCTCTTATTCCCCATTTCAATCATGATCACGTCACCATACTTACACGTAACCCTACTCGTGCTTACAATCAACTAGGTCATCATATCCACGCCGTTGATAACCTAGATAGCTTCGACAATTTCGACCAATTTGATGCTGTTATCAACCTTGCAGGTGAGCCGATCATCAATAAGCGTTGGAGTGACAAACAAAAAGAGAAAATCTGCCAAAGTCGTTGGGACATCACCAAGCAATTAGTTGATAAAATCAATGCTAGCACTAACCCTCCGCATACATTTATTAGCGGTTCTGCGGTGGGCATTTATGGTGATAACCAAGATAAAACCATTGATGAATCCACCCCGCTTGATATTAACGATAACGACTTTGCCCAGAACGTCTGTTACCGCTGGGAGCAAATTGCTCTTGAAGCCAAATCAGAACAAACCCGTGTGTGCTTGATTCGCACAGGTATCGTACTTGGCAAACAAGGCGGTGCATTGGCGCGCATGTTACTGCCTTATCAACTAGGATTAGGCGGAAAAATTGGTGATGGTAAACAATACTTTCCTTGGATCCATATGCAAGACATGATCAAAGGCATTCTGTTCTTACTTAATCACCCAGAAGCCCATGGTGCATTTAACTTTACAGCGCCAACACCGGTGACGAATAAAGTGTTTAGCCAAACCTTAGCCGCAACTCTAAAGCGTCCACACATTTTATTTACCCCTGCTTGGGTTCTAAAACTAGGGCTTGGAGAGTCAGCACAGCTATTGCTTGATAGCCAACGTGCGCTACCGAATAAGTTACAGCAAGAAGGGTTTAACTTTAGCTTCCCTTGTATTGAGCAAGCACTAAAGCAAACGTTGTGTGATTGAGAGAAATAAAAATAGGGGCTATTCTTAGCCCCTTTTCTTTGACACAGCCATCTCAAGTTCTTGAGACTTTTTTCGACTGAAGACTATAAGCCACAATATCTTCAATTGTCACAACTAGCATATTGTGTTGCTTAGCAAAAGTACCACTACTGGTTCTTTGTCATTGTACTGTCAATACCTGCTAACTCAAAAGTACCCTGCAAGCTTCAAACCTGAAATGCCAGATCAAAGATATCACGCCACTAATTTCGAAAGCGATTATTCTCTGAAGTTTAATCATATTATATGTCACATTTGTGTATAATCATTATATTGTTATCGAAAAATTAGGGTTATAAAACTAGCTTTTGCATCTTTTATAAATACCAAATAAATATTCAGATATTCTTTTATTGGACTCTATATACTTATATGAAAGGAAAGAAAAGAATGTATTTACTAATAAAAAAACAAACCAAAAAATAACCTTTTCAGAATTACTTTCGATAACTGGATTTATATAATCAACAAGCATTAATAATGGCAACTGCATAAGATAAAATGAGAAACTTATTTTACCAAGAAATATAACAACTTTTGAAAAAAAACCAAACCCAATATCAACATGAGCTAAATATAATATAACTACAATTATAGAAGGAATTAAAATATAATTACTACCCATATAAAAATCATTATTTTTCGTCATTGTATAAATAAAAATAAACAAAGAAAACAAAAATAAACCTTTTCCAACCCTCATACCAGAAAGATATAGTTTACCTAATGAAACCCCAATAACAAACTCCGGCAATCTATATATTGGCGTCGCATAATAAACAGAAAAAACAGAGTTTATATTCACAGAAAGTTCTTTAGATAATGGTATTATGAGAGAGGATAGTATATATGACAATATTAAAACAACTATGAGATTCTTATCTTTTATCATAGTTAAGATCGTCGGGAAAAGTATATAAAAAAATAATTCCGTTGAAATCGACCAACTCCCACCAAAATTCCAAATACCAAAAGATTGATAAAACCAAGACTGAATAGGTACAATAAATATCAAGAGGGATGTTAGTATAGTCTTATTTTCATAACCCATTATAAATAAAAAAGGTAAAGTTAATACCCCCATAAAAAAGTATGCTGGATATATTCTCAAAAAACGTTTAATGTAATAATTCTTTAAATTATCACTATTATAATTATAAGCCATAACAAAACCTGATAGTATAAAGAAAAAACTCATACCAACAGCTCCATTTGAAATAAACTTATTTATATAATGACCAAAATCTATTGGAACTCTTCTATTAAGATGAAAAATCACCACATAAAATGCAGAATAACATCGAAGGGCCGTTAATCCCTTTAATTCCTTTTTTACCATTCTAAATACTCTCTATAAGTTAGAAGAGAGTATTCTACCATTATATACCTGACAAAAGCAGTTTCTTAATCTGCGAGCGTGACACTAAACACACCAAGCTAATCGCCAGCACAGGTAAGCCTATCCACATTAATGGGTGCAAGGTAAACGGCAGTTCAAAACCTTTCACCACCAGCAAGCCGACAACAAATTCAGCGCCAACAGCCGCAATAATGCCAGCTAATAACGCGATAATACCGTATTCACACCACAAGGTAGCGGCAATGCGTTTTCGGCTTGCACCAAGTGTGCGATAAAGCTGAATTTCGGTTTGACGCTCTGAAATACTCAAGCGTAATAAGGTCATGATTAACAGCAATCCACTCAGAACACCTAAGCCAGCTAATACTGTGAGTGACCAGCTAACCTGAGTTAACAAACCTTGAATGCGTGTTGCCATCATACGTAAATCAAGCACACTCACGGTTGGGTAATTACTGGCTAAGGTATTAAGTAAATCGCTTTGCTGATCATTCACTCTAAAACTCACTAACCATGTAGCAGGAAACGACTGCAATACATCTGGAGTGAAAATAAAATAGAAATTCGGCTTCATATTACGCCATTCCACATCACGAATACTGTTTACTGTGGCGTTAAATTCTAACCCTCCAATGGTAAAAGCCAGCTTGTCACCCAATGCAATGTTTAAACGTTTCGCAATGCCAGATTCCACCGAAACACCAGAGCTACTCCCCCATTTACCTGTAATCACCTCATTATGACTCGGTAAGGTTTTCGCCCATGTGAAGTTAAGTTCTCGTCTTAATGCGGGATCGCGTTCTGGGCTATTGTCGGAAGTAATCTCCGCAGGTGCGTCACTTTGGTTTTCATCTTCTGCAGAATAAAAGCGTTGATCATTAACCGCTACCAATCTTCCACGGGTCACAGGATAACCATCAGAACGGGCTAATTGGTTATCGTCTAAAAATGTGAGGTAGTCTTGTTGTTGCTCAGGCGAGATATTGATCGCAAACACGTTTGGCGCGTCAGCAGGTAAGGTATTTTTCCAATCCGCTAGTAGCTCGTTACGTAGTAAACCTATCACGGCTAATAGCATTAACGAGCACGTCAATGCCGCTAATTGGGTAGCGGTTTTCGCTTTACTACGATTGACGCGACTTAACGCCAAAGCATAAGCAGAGCCAAACTTAATCTTCTTAAGTAATGCGATCGCTGCGATGCCAACTAAAGCCAACAACACTAACAGTGCCACCATGCCCAATAAAGTGAGCCAAACAAATACATTGCTACCAATCCACCATATCGCTGCAAAGACAGGGAAGATCAACAACAACCATGTAGCTGAGAATTTAGACGTCGGGGTCTGGGTTGCTTGTACCGTATTCATAGCAGAAGCATTCACTAAACGAGAAAGCGGAATACCCAATGCTGGCAATGAAATGAAAAGAGCGAGCAGTAAGCTGATCACTAACGGCGCAAACCCAATGCTCGGTAATTGATCTGGCAGCAATTGTTGCAAAGGGTAGCGCAGTAACCATTCAAGCCAAAAACCCAACAGTAAACCCACGCCAATCGCGACCGAAAACACAACCGCAATTTGTTGTAATAACCATCGCCAGAGAAAGCGACGACTTGCACCAAGGCTCTTCATCATCGCAACAGACGTGATCCGCGTCGACGCATAGTGCTGACATGTAAGCACTAAGGTTGCTGATGCCATGAGTACCACTAACACTAAAGTCAGTGATAGGTATTGCCTTGCTCGTTCAATGAAATCACCACTGCGCCCTGCGTCGTTTTCAGTTAACCAACGTTGGCTCGGTGTTAGCGAAAACTGTTTACTAATATCAGCCAATGCTGAATCTGAACCTGAGAAGTAATAACGATAACTGAGCCTGCTGCCTTCTTGAATTCCACCAATGGCTGCAATGTCTTGGTTATTAATTAGAACGGCTGGCATTTGGCTAAATGGATTAAACGAAAGCTCGGGATCTTCTAAGATTCGCCCACTGATGGTTAGCTCACCATCCCCCAGCATTAGCGTATCGCCTACTTTGACATCAAGCAGCGAAAATAAGCGTTCTGATAACCACAACTCACCAGGCTTCACATGATGTTGCACAGACTTATCTGCCGCTTGTAATCGTAAATCGCCACGTAATGGAAATTTCGCATCTACGGCTTTAACACTGACTAACTGCATACCGTTATCGCTAAATGCCATGGTACCGAAACGGGTTTGCAGTGAGGTGATCACATTATTAGTTGATAGGTGCTTGAGATCGACTGCTTGAGAGGATTGCAACACCATGTCAGCCGCTAACGCAGAGCGACCTTGCGAAACAATGATCCCTTCCACTCGGCTTACCAATGCCGATAATGCAAACACACAGGCAATAATTAAGCTCAATGCCAAGGTAACTAACCATAACTGACCTTGTCGGATTTCACGCGACGCCCAACGTAAAAAGAACGGACGTTTTTTCATCGAAAGTGAATCACTCTGCATGACGTTCATCCCTCGCGAGTTTGCCGTTATCTAATCGCATAATTCGATCGCAACGAGCCGCTAATGTATCGTCATGGGTGACAAGCACCAGTGTTGTGCCACTGTTTTTATTAAGCTCAAACAACAACTCAATGATCATGGCTGCGGTATGCTGATCGAGGTTACCTGTTGGCTCATCAGCAAACAAAATTCTCGGTTTGATCATAAAAGCGCGAGCTAATGCGACGCGTTGCTGTTCACCACCGGATAACTGACTCGGTAAGTGGGTTTCTCGCCCTTGCAAGCCAACAACTGCAAGCAGCTCTTTTGCTCGCTCAATGTCTACTTCATTGTCTTGGATCAAACACGGTAACGTGACGTTCTCGAGTGCATTTAAGGTCGGTAGTAACAGGAAGTTTTGAAACACGAAACCAATTGATTCACTACGTAATTGAGCGCGTTGTTCATCATCTAACGTAGAAAGGTTATGACCAAGTAGCTCTATTTCACCTTGTGTTGGTACATCTAGCCCTGCCAGTAATGTCATCAGAGTTGATTTACCCGCGCCAGAGACGCCAACAAGAGCAATAGATTCACCTTGCTCGACCTCAAGCGAAACATCCTGCAAAATAGTCATAGGCGACAAGGTAGTCGTGACTTGTTTTGAAACAGAGTGTGCCTTAATTACGGAGACAGACATGATACGAATCCTTTCATTGTTGATGCTGGTGTTTTCATCCACCGCATTGAGTCAAACACTGTTAGTTCTTGGCGATAGCCTCAGTGCTGGTTATCAGATGCCAGCAGAGAAAAGCTGGCCTGCACTTCTGCCGCCACTGTTAGAACAGCAAAAACAACCAACGACCATTGTGAATGCAAGTATCTCTGGTGATACCAGTGGCAATGGATTGGCACGATTACCAGCATTATTAGAACAACATAAGCCTGATTTTGTTTTGATTGAATTAGGTGCGAATGATGGCTTACGTGGGTTTCATCCTAAAATATTACGTAATAACCTTAGCCAAATGATCACTGAGATCCAAAAAGTGGGATCACAGCCACTATTAATGCAAATTGAAGTCCCACCGAATTATGGCAAACGTTATAACGAACTGTTTCGCAATACTTATCCATCATTAAGTAAAGACACCAACGTGCCTTTATTGCCGTTTTTTCTAATCGATATTATTGTAAAGCCAGAATTGATGATGAAAGATGGCCTTCATCCAACCGCACAAGCACAGCCGCTGATCGCTCAATTTATGGCAAAGCATCTTCAACCTTATCTCAACAAGGAAAGCTCACAGTGACACAATCTATTTTAATTACAGGGTGTAGCTCTGGTATTGGCTATTACTGCGCAAAAACACTGACCGAGCAAGGCTTCAATGTAGTTGCCAGTTGCCGCAAACTTGAAGATGTGGAAAGGCTCAATCAAGAAAGTATTCGTTGCGTTCAATTGGATGTCACTTCTGAGTCATCCATCACTGAAGGTTTAAACCAAGCCCTAGCCATTACAGGCGGAAAATTAGATGTATTATTCAATAATGCCGCTTACGGACAACCCGGCGCATTAGAAGATTTACCAACATCAGCCCTGCGTGAGCAGTTTGAAGCGAATTTCTTTGGCTGGCATGAACTGACTAAACAAGTGATCCCGCTGATGCTTGCCCAAGGTCATGGCAAGATTGTGCAAAACAGCTCCGTGCTAGGTTTGGTTGCGATGAAATACCGTGGCGCGTATAACGCCAGTAAATTTGCTATTGAAGGCTATACTGATACCTTACGTTTAGAGTTAGACAATACGCCGATTAGTATTTCTTTGATCGAACCGGGGCCAATTGAAAGCCAATTTAGAGCTAACGCAAAACGTATGTTTGAACGTCATATTGATATGAACAACTCTCGCCATTATGACAACTACCAAGACACCCTATCTCGCCTTGGTAAAGAAGAGGTTACCAACAAATTCACGTTAAAACCTGATGCTGTATTACGCCCACTATTAGACATCATTAATAGCTCTTGCCCAAAATCACGCTATTACGTGACACAACCGACTTATATTTTTGGTTTCTTACGTCGTATTCTACCAACATCAATTCTTGATAAGTTGCTGATAAAAAGTAATTAATAAAAAATAAGCTGCTTAAAACTCGTAACCTTTAGGCGGCTTTCTCATCCTATAAAAGTGGTGATAAAAACAACATTTATAAAATCAACAATGGTTAATATGCTGATTTATAATCACTAAACATAAAAAAACACGCACTACAGTTAAAAAAGCTATCCAATATGATATTTATCATAGAACGTAATATTACTGTCATATAACAAATGTAAAATGGTCACATAACTTAAGCTAACTATCAAATTTAGCTCTTTCTTCACTGCATTTAAGGTGTATATATGACATTGCGCCAAATCAACTTACTTTGTGCGTGTATCACGTTAGCGCTTTTGCTGACATTCGGTAATTAATACTGTTATTTCTCATTTTTTAAACACTTACTGATTTCTGTTTCATTATCTCAACTTGATCCACATCGATTCATCCCCATATATTTGGTATAGCCTTTAAAATAGCCAATGGATCGAATTACATGTACCAAAATACTGCGCTAGAAATTAATGAACAAAATCTGCAACAGGTTATCGAGCAATCGATGCAAACGCCTGTTGTGATCAGTTTTTGGGCGCCATCGATGCCTGAAACGCTAGAAGTGAATGCCACGCTAGAAAAACTTGCTCGTGAATACCAAGGGCAATTTATTCTTGCTTCGCTAAACTGTGAAACCCAACAAATGGTTGCTTCTCAGTTCGGTGTACGCGGGTTACCTACTGTTGCTCTTTTTAAAGATGGTCAACCTGCTGATGGCTCAGCGGGACCACAAACAGAGCAAACGTTACGTGACATGCTTACTCGTCACCTACCAAGCCAAGAAGAACTCGCATTAAAACAGGCATTGGTATTGGTTGATAATAAAGAGTACGCTCAAGCTCTACCGCTACTTCGCCAGCTATCAGCACAACTTCCTAACGATAGCTTAGTAAAACTCGCTATTGCTGAGTGTCTGATTGAAACGGCTTTATTTGATGAAGCCGAGCCGATCCTTGCAACAATCCCAATGCAAGATCAGGATGCACAATACAAAGGCTTAGTCGCTAAATTAGAATTACACAAGCAAGCGGGTAACTCGCCAGAGATCCAACAACTAGAACAAAAGCTAGCAGCCGATCCTGACAATGTTGAATTGCGTTATGAACTTGCCGTGCAATACAGCCAAGTAAACCGCAATGAAGAAGCGCTAGAGTTATTGATTACAATTTTACGTAAAGACATGAATTTCTCTGATGGTAATGCAAAGAAAACAACAATGGATATTCTGACTGCTTTAGGTCAAGGTAACCCGATAGCTGCCTCTTATCGCCGCCAGCTTTACTCTTTAATGTACTAATTCAATAACGTATAAATAGCAAAAAGCCCGATACGCTTTTAACTCAAAGAGTTTACGTATCGGGCTTTTTCGTATTTATTTATCGTAAAATATTACTTCTTACGATCACGCAGTGCCGACGTTAAACGCTTACGCTGACGCTCTTGAGAAACAGTTAGCTTCTGCTTCTTAGTCTCAAATGGGTTTTCGCTATTCTGGAATTGAATACGAATCGGTGTACCCATCATTTCTAATGACTTACGGTAATAGTTCATTAGGTAACGCTTGTATGAACCTGGAAGATCATTAACTTGGTTACCGTGAACCACGATGATTGGTGGGTTATAACCACCTGCGTGCGCATACTTAAGCTTCACACGACGACCACGAATCATTGGTGGTTGGTGATCATCTTGTGCCATTTGCATAATACGCGTTAGTAGTGATGTACTAATACGCTTAGTTGCAGATTGGTATGCTTCAATCACTGATTCATACAAGTGACCTACGCCCGTACCATGAAGTGCTGAAATGAAGTGAATACGCGCAAAGTCAACGAAGCCTAAACGACGGTCAAGTTCAGACTTAACACGCTCTTTCACTTCGTTATCTAAACCATCCCACTTGTTCACAGCAATCACTAATGAACGGCCAGCATTTAGTGCAAAACCTAATAAGCTTAGATCTTGATCTGAAATGTTTTCACGCGCATCGATAATCAGCAATACAACGTTAGCATCTTCAACCGCTTTTAGCGTTTGAATAACTGAGAATTTCTCAACCGCTTGGTGCATATTTTTACGGCGACGAATACCCGCAGTATCGATCAATACGTACTCTTGACCATCACGTTCCATTGGAATGTAAATAGAGTCACGCGTTGTTCCAGGCATATCGTAAACAACAACACGTTCTTCACCTAAAATACGGTTGGTTAGTGTTGATTTACCTACGTTTGGACGACCAATAATTGCAAGCTTAATTGGCTGCTCTTGAAGACGCTTATAGGCAGCTTCCGCATCCGCTTCAGAAAGGTTTGCTTTCTCAATATCTTCAACAGATGTAAAATCTTCAAGTTGAAGCTCTTGCTCTTCACCTTCTTCTGCTAGCTCTGCATTCAGTTTGTCAGAGAACGGTGCTAACGCGCGCTCCATCAATGCAGTAACACCACGGTTTTGAGTTGCTGCAATTTGGTACATTGCATCAACCCCTAAACGCCAGAATTCAGCACACGCACTATCCGCATCAATACCATCAACCTTGTTTACTACAAGGAACGTTGGCTTTTCACGGCTACGTAAGTGCTTAGCAATTGCTTCGTCTGCTGCTGTTAAGCCAGCACGACCATCAACTAGGAACAGAACAACATCAGCTTCTTCAATCGCTGCTAATGACTGCTCAGCCATTTTTGTTTCAACGCCTTCTTCAGTACCATCAATACCGCCGGTATCGATAACAATGAATTCATGCTCTTCTAGCTCTGCTCTACCGTATTTACGATCCCTAGTTAAGCCAGGAAAGTCAGCAACAAGTGCATCCCTTGTGCGAGTAAGACGATTAAATAGCGTCGATTTACCCACGTTCGGGCGCCCGACTAGGGCAACAACAGGAATCATAACTACCTCTTACTTTTCATAGTCTTATTGACATTTTTACCGTTCATTCTTGCCTCCAGCTCACAATTTTGTAAACCTTCATCCGACAATAATATCTTCAACGGATATAACAACAACGGCTCCAACTACATATCGCAGCTGGAGCCGACAAATTAATCTAGCGACATTATACCGTTTTATTGCGGTATTTGCATTTTGTTGATTTCACCATCTCGGGTCACAACAATAAAGCCATTATCGTCTAGTGCAACAGGCGGTACTGCAATACCACTACCGTCTATTGATTCTTGAGAAACAAACTCACCACTTTGGGTATCAAGCCAGTGTAAATAACCTTCAGCATCACCCACAACTAAATAACCATCAATCACAGCAGGTGCACTTAGTTGGCGGTATTGTAGATCAGTATTTTGCCATAACTCAGTACCGCTACGCGCATCGACTGCCACAATGTGATCTTTTGCTGTAACTAAGAATAGTTCACTACCATCAACTACAAAGTCAGTTGCTGAAGAATAGTTACGTTTCCAAGCAATTTGACCAGAGCGAAGATCAATTGATACTAACGTTCCGTTGTAGCCAACTGCGAATAAACGATCACCAGCAATAACAGGTGACGCATCAACATCAACTAAGCGATCAATTTCTGTTGAACCTTTTGGTGCAGCAATCAACTGTTGCCACAATAGACGTCCATCAGACATTAATGCGCCTGCTAAACGACCGTTCGCTAAGCCCCAGAACACACCACCAGAAACAGCAACCGGTGAGCTATCACCACGTAGTGTTAACGTTGGTACTTCATTACTGACTTGCCATTTAGACGCACCGGTTTCAACATCAAGCGCTTGTAAAATACCTAAACTGGTATTAACAACCACTAAACCATCAGCAACAAGCGGTTTAGATAACACTTCACCAGCAACAGTTGTACGCCATACTTCTTTACCTGTATCGGCATCTAGAGCAATGACTTTTGCATTGGCTGTACCAACAAACAGTTTGCCATCACCGAGAACAAGACCACCAGTCAACTTCGCGCTGCTGTCTTTTTCTAGGTCGGTTTCCCACTCAACTTTACCATTTTCAGGATTCAATGCTTCAATCAAACCATCACGATCTGCAACGAATACTTTATCAAATCCAACAACTGGCGTAAGTTTTGAGTAATAACCAGAAACACCGTTGCCTACGCTACGGCTCCAATCTGTTTTTGGTGTGAAAGTATTATCAACCTTTGGCAATGGTGCCATTTGAACTGAATCGACTTCACTTGCACAACCCGATAACACGCTTACTGCAACAGCAACGGCTAAAACACCTTTTAACACCTTATGCATCATCATCTGCCTTATTGCGCTAAATCATCAAGCTTCATTTGCAACGCAGGTGATGAACCTTCTTGCTGAGCTTCTACATATGCTTCACGTGCACCTGTAATATCACCTTTTTGAAGCAGGATATCACCACGCAATTCAGCAACTTTCGACTTCCAGCTTGGTACTGTGACTTTTTTAAGTTCAGCCAATGCTTCATCAAATTTTTGTTGTTCAGCATAAATACGTGCTAGACGCGTTGTTGCTAATGGCAAAATAGCCTCATCTTTGGTGTTATTGATCACCCATTGAAGTTGCTCAACCGCACCATCCAGATCTTTATTATCAACCTGAACTTTCGCTAGCTGTAGTGCTGTCAGTACCGCATATTGACTATCTTTATTAGCATCAATAAACGTTTTTGCTTCAGCGACTGCGTCTTTGCTGTTTTCATCAAGCGCAGAAACAACTTGTGTATAGGTGTCAGATGCAACGTGTTTTGCAACATGTACTTCAGACTGGTAGTAACGCCAGCCCCAAAGACCACCTAAACCAATCACGGCACCTAGAACAACGGCTTTGCCGTTTTCTTGCCACCACGATTTAATCGCTTCAACTTGCTGTTCTTCTGTGGCGTAGTCGTTCACTTCCTGTCCTCTCTTAAATCAATGCTGCCAGCTTTGCGGCAACCTCATCCTGTGCCATGGTTGTCTGCTCACCGCCGTGTAAATCTTTTACTACTACGGAGTTTTCAGCTATTTCATTTTCTCCAAGAACTAATGCAACCGCTGCGCCAACGTTATCAGCACGCTTAAATTGCTTCTTGAAGTTACCACCACCAAAGTTAGTCATCACTCGTAAACCTGGTACTTCAGTGCGTAGTTTTTCAGCTAGCTTCATACCTGCTGCTAATGTGCCTTCACCTGCTGTAACCATGTATACATCTACAGAACGACGAACTTCATCTTGTTCTAATGCTTCCATTAGTAATACTAGGCGCTCAAGCCCCATAGCAAAACCAACTGAAGGTGTCGCTTTACCGCCTAGTTGTTCAACTAGACCATCATAACGACCACCACCACAAACAGTACCTTGTGAGCCAAGGCTCTCTGTGATCCACTCAAATACAGTGCGGTTATAATAATCTAAACCACGTACAAGACGTTCATTTACTTGGTATTTGATGCCAGCAGCGTCTAATAGTTCACATAAACCCGCAAAGTGTTCTTTAGACTCTGGATCTAAGTACTCTGAAAGTTTAGGCGCATCTTCTAAAATTTCTTGAATTGCAGCATTCTTAGTATCTAAAACGCGTAATGGATTTGTGTACATACGGCGTTTTGCATCTTCATCAAGCACATCTAAGTGTTGCTCTAAAAATGCGATCAGTGCTTTACGATATTCAGCACGTGCTTGTAGTGAACCAATTGAGTTCAACTCTAAACGTACGTGCTCATTAATGCCAAGCTCACGCCATAGACGTGCAGTCATCATGATCAGTTCAGCATCGATATCAGGACCGTTAAGACCAAATACTTCCACACCTACTTGGTGGAACTGACGGTAACGACCTTTTTGAGGACGCTCATGACGGAACATTGGGCCAATGTACCAAAGACGCTGTTCTTGGTTGTATAGTAAGCCATTTTGGATACCAGCACGTACACAGCCCGCAGTCCCTTCAGGACGTAGCGTTAAGCTATCACCGTTACGGTCTTCAAAAGTGTACATTTCTTTTTCAACAACGTCTGTCACTTCACCGATAGCACGTTTAAACAAATGTGTTGATTCAACAATAGGCATACGAACTTCATTGTAACCGTATGCGCTGATCACTTGTTTAACTGTACCTTCGACTTTTTGCCAAAGTGGAGATTGTGTTGGAAGGCAATCGTTCATGCCTCGAATTGCTTGAATTTGTTTCGCCACGTTTATTCTCGTTAACCGCTGGGTATTAGAATCGAATATATAATTTCTTTTTGAAATAGTGAACCATGCTCACCGATATGAGCATGGTTTTTTGATTATATATCTTGTTGTTTTACATCAATGCGGTTGTTTTGATCTAACATTGATGCCTTTGCTCGAATTTTACTCTCAAGCTGATCAATCACATTATCGTTATCAAATCGCTCTTTTTGACGGATACCGTCTTCATAAAAAGCACTTTTACGATTACCGCCAGCAATGCCTAAGTGAGACGCTTCAGCTTCACCTGGACCATTTACGACACAGCCAATCACTGAAACATCCATTGGAACAACGATATCTTCTAAACGTTGCTCTAACTCATTTACAGTACTGATAACATCGAACTCTTGACGTGAACATGTTGGACAAGCAATAAAGTTGATGCCACGAGAACGAATGCGTAATGACTTTAAGATATCAAAACCAACTTTGATTTCTTCAACAGGATCAGCTGCAAGCGAGATACGTAAAGTATCGCCAATACCTTCTGATAGAAGCATGCCTAAACCTACGGCGGATTTAACCGAACCGGCACGCGCACCACCTGCTTCGGTAATACCAAGGTGAAGTGGTTGAACAATTTGTTTAGCTAGCTGACGATATGATTCAACAGCAAGGAAAACATCGGACGCTTTTACACTGACTTTGAATTGGTCAAAATTCAAACGGTCTAATATTTCTACATGACGCATCGCCGACTCTACCAGTGCTTCAGGTGTCGGTTCGCCGTATTTTTGCTGGATCTCTTTTTCAAGAGAACCACCATTTACGCCGATACGGATAGGAATGTTTTTATCACGCGCACATTCAACCACTGAGCGTATACGATCTTCACGACCAATATTACCAGGGTTAATACGCAAACAATCCACACCATACTCTGCTACTTTAAGTGCAATGCGATAATCAAAATGAATATCAGCAACCAGCGGAATATTCACTTGTTGCTTGATCAATTTAAAAGCTTCCGCGGCATCCATCGTCGGTACAGAGACACGTACAATATCAGCACCAACTTTTTCTAATGCCTTGATCTGTGCAACAGTGGCTTCAACATCTGTTGTACGAGTATTGGTCATCGACTGAACGGCGATAGGTGCACCATCGCCAATAGGAACATTACCGACATAAATTCGGCTCGACTGACGGCGTATAATTGGTGATTCGTTATGCATTGCTCTTTCTCTACATTACTGCGGTAACTTAAGTGTTACTGGCTTAGACGCAGGGTAACGACTTAAATCAAAAGGTTGACCTTTAATGTTAATTTTAACGGCACTAGGTGCGCCAAGTCGAACACGAAATGGGGCTTTACCTTCTAAATCTAATACTTGACCAGCTTTCTTGATGCCAGACTCTAATCGCTTACCCGTTGCATCACGCACATCTATCCAACAATCAGCTGAAAACTTCAACTGTAACTGTGGCGCAGTTGCATCAACAACAGGTGTTGCATTAGCTGTTGTTTCTGCATTGGCAGTAGCATCAGTTGCTGTTGATACTGATGTTGAAGCTGTTTCAGTATTACCAGCAGGTGTTGTTGACGTTTCTACTGTTGTACCCGTTGCAGCCGTCGATGTGGTTGTTGGAGATGAATCTGTCGCAGCATCAGCAGATGTTGTCGATGCGGCGGTATTTTGTTCAGTGCTAGTTGATGCTGAGTGATCAACATTGGTATCAACCGTTGCTGGTTGAGTAGCACTGATTGATGCATCATCACCGTTTAATGTGGTTACTATTGTGGCATCAGAACCTTGCTCTTGCTTTTTATGAGCAACGGTTTGTTCAGCAGTTGTTACAGCTACTGGCGCTTGTTCTAAATGAATATTTTGCCACCACCAAACAGCAGTTACACCAACAAAAACGGCAGCTAGAATCCATGTTAATCCCATAATGCGACTATCATGCGCTTCGCGTTTTGTTCGACGCGAAAAGCTTTGCATTTCTTGAGCTTTGGGTTTGGTGTGCCCACACTTGTCAAGCAACCCTAATACGGCTTCTTCTTCCAAGCCGACATATTTTGCGTATGAACGTACATAGCCACGTGTAAACGTGGCTAATTGGGCTTGATCAAATCGATTGTTTTCTATGTTATCAATAACAGAAATTCGCAACCTCAACCGGTTCGCAATATCCTTTTGTGAATAGCCAAGTTGCTCTCTAGCTTGACGGAGAACATCACCTGGAAGCTGTGTTCCTTCTGTTATTTTTTGTTCTTCATTATTTTCAGTATTCATTGGCCAAATAATTCTGATATTGCAGAGAATCTGGGTATTTCTCTTTCAACAAAATAGCGTATTTGTTTGACTGCGTTAAACGTCCAGCTTGTCTTTCCAACTGAATGAGTAACCACAAACTGTCTGCTGTGTACCCATATCTCTTATTAAATTTGAATAACTGTACGCGAGCATCTTTAAAATTGTTAGATTCAATTTCAACTTGCGCCAGTTGCAACATAGATCTCGGTCGGTACGGGTCATGGGAAAGCGCATTTTCAAAATAACCCGTCGCTTCTTCTAAATTACCTTGCTTACGACTACATAAGCCTGCATTTTCATAACTTGCCGAAATCAGATAATAATAAGGTTGTTCAATCGCTTTAACAAAAGCGGCAATGGCTTCATCATAACGCCCTTCACTACACAAGAATACACCATAGTTATTCAAAACATCGCCATTTTTAGGTGAATGTCTTAAAGCTTTTCGGTACATTTTCTCTGCAGCGTCTTTTTCGCCAACTTTTTGATAATAATAAGCCATCGAAATTTGTGCGCGATAATAATTTGGATCATATTTTAAGGCTATTTCCAAATTCTCTCGTGCACGCTCCCACTGGCCATCTTTTAAGTAGTTTAGCCCGAGGTTCAATCTTGCTTCTGAGGCAGCTTTAGCATCAAACTCTTTACCATTGTCTACCACATCAACTGTCGCACAGCCTGTAAATAATAGGCATGACAACAGTGGATATACGCTCCATCGTACCATTTTCGCTCACCTCAACATCCATGTGAAATTGCGCAGTTATTTATAGTAGTCTGTTTTTAGACCGCTTTTACTGCAATTTGTTCACCCGTATTTAATTTTGCTTGGGTACGCTTAGTACGGTCAATAACATCCCCTACTAACTGACCACAAGCCGCATCAATATCATCACCACGCGTTTTACGAACCGTTACTGTGAAATCATATTCCATCAGTGTTTTCATGAAACGATCAATACGAGAATTACTTGGCTTTTTATATGGCGAGCCAGGATACGGGTTAAACGGAATTAAGTTTATTTTTGCTGGCGTATCTTTTAACACTTTCGCTAATTGACGAGCATGTTCCATGTCATCATTAACATGATCTAACAACACGTATTCTACCGTTACTCGACCACGGTTCGCATTCGTTGAATTCACATAACGACGAACAACATCCAAAAATGTTTCAATATTCCAACGATCATTAATTGGCATGATTTGAGAACGCAACTCATCTGTTGGTGCATGCAATGAAATGGCTAAAGCAACATCAATCGTATCAATCATTTGTTCAAGGCCTGATACGACACCCGATGTTGAAACTGTAACGCGACGCTTAGATAAACCAAAACCTAAATCATCAAGCATGATTTCTAATGCTGGGATCAGGTTTTTCATGTTCAATAGTGGCTCGCCCATTCCCATCATTACGATGTTTGTGATTGGACGACGACCTGTTTCTTTTTGAATACCTACTTCTTTTGCAGCACGCCATACCTGACCAATAATTTCAGATACACGTAAGTTACGGTTGAAACCTTGTTGTGCTGTTGAACAGAACTTACACTCTAGTGCACAGCCAACTTGTGAAGAAACACACAATGTTGCACGATCTTCATCAGGGATATAAACCGTTTCAACATCTTGATCGCCAACACGCATTGCCCACTTAATTGTACCATCAGTTGAATACTGTGCTTCTGATACATACGGCGCACGAATTTCAGCAACACGCTTTAATTTCTCACGTAGCTTTTTATTGATATTGGTCATTTGATCGAAGTCATCACAACCGAAATGATAAATCCATTTCATGATCTGATCTGCACGGAATGGCTTCTCATTAAGTTCTTCGGCAAAGTATTTACGTAGACCTTTGCGATCGAAATCCAGCAGATTGATTTTGACAGTTGTCATCGGTTGGTGCCTCACTAAAAATGACTATTGCTGCGCCTTAATAACTCAGCTCTATCGATGGCTTTGTTATCTCGGGTTTAAGGCGCGAAATTGTACAGCCTTTATGGCATGGTTTCCACACTTAGACTCTATGGTTATTTTAGTGTTGCCGATTTCAAAACGCCACATACAACAACGGGAAGACAAACCTTCCCGTTAATAATATGGTTAACCTATTTTTCAAAGTTTAACTATTGGTCGTTTTCATTCAGACGTAATAGCTTTTAAACGCTGAATTAGCCACGTGGGCAGATTTCATCTTCTGCAAAAAAGTAAGCTATTTCTCGTGCTGCTGATTCTGGGCTATCTGAACCATGTACTGAGTTATGACGCATACTTAATGCAAAATCACTACGAATAGTGCCACATGCTGCATCTTCAGGATTGGTTTTCCCCATTAGTTCACGGTAACGTGTAATAGCATTATCACCTTCAAGCACTTGAACCATGACAGGACCAGATGTCATAAATGCCACTAAGTCATCAAAGAAAGGTTTACCCTCATGCTCAGCATAAAAACCTTGTGCTTTCGCACTGTTTAAATGCACCATTTTGGACGCAACAATATTCAAACCTGCATTTTCAAAACGCTGATAGATTGCACCAATTAGATTACGCTTAACCGCATCTGGTTTTACAATTGAGAAAGTTCTTTCGATTGTCATTATTATATTTTCCTTTTGAGTCTTATTGCTTCCAACAAACCAAAAATAAATACCTAATTTTTAGTTACAGCAACAAACCAGCAATATTAGCAAGACCTAGCCCTGTAGCGCCAGCAGCCCAGCGCGAATCTCCGCCATCTCGGAAACATGCCGCTAAATCAAAATGGATCCAACGACTATTTTCAGAGTCAACAAAACGGGATAAAAACGCTGCCGCATTGGATGCGCCTCCCATACCACCACCTTTTTGTACTCGGCTATTCGCGGTATCAGCATAAGGCGATGGACAGTATTCCTGATGCCACTTTTCTAACGGTAATGGCCATGCAGGCTCGTTTACTAGCTCGGATAACTGCTGTGCTTGTTGTAATAATGGCTTATCTAAACCAAAAATTGCATTATAGTCACTACCTACTGCAACCATTGCTGCGCCTGTTAACGTCGCGGCATCAATGATCAGTGGTGCGCCTGTCGCAGAAGCCGCAATTAAACCATCAGCTAACACTAAGCGCCCTTCAGCATCAGTGTTAACTATTTCAACCGTAACACCATTTTTATAACTTAGCACATCACCAAGCTTATAAGCGTTACCTGATACGAGGTTTTCAGCACAGCATAGGATCAACTTCACACGTTGACGTAGCCCTTGCTCTATCGCATAACCTAACGCCGCAGTAACCGTTGCGGCTCCACCCATATCGCACTTCATCGCGACCATGCCTGCGCTAGGCTTTAAACTGTAACCACCAGAATCAAAGGTGATCCCTTTACCGACTAAACAAGCCGATACTGGCGCGTCTGGCTCGCCAGTAGGATTGTAATCCACTTCAAGCATCACTGGTGGACGTACACTACCGCGTCCAACGTTATATATACCAACCCAACCATCAGCTAATAATTCATCACCCACAATTTGTTGTGCGTGAATGTTGTCTCCACCAATTTTTTTCAGAAAACATGTTGCTTCATGTGCTAATTTCTCGGGGGACATCTCTTCAGGTGTCGCGTTGACAGTTTTGCGTAGCCAGTCAGAACACTGACGACGAGCATTTAACAGCTCTAATTCATCTTCATCAATGGAAGCCCATTGAATGTCTACTCGTGTAAGAGTCGCAGCAAATCCACAGTAAAAAGCCCATTGACGCTCATAATTCCAACCATCACCCACTAAACGTACAGCTAGTGCACCTTGTGATTGAATTTGGCGACCAGCCTGTTGAATTCGACGTAATGGAAAATCACAATGATAATGGACTGTCGCACTATCTGACGCATAACTTAGTAGTGAATTTAATCCCCAAGGACCATTGGATTCTTCATTTGTTAAATACACATTGAGCATGATGAGATCTTCCTTTCTTATTCTGATAATGCAAAAAGCCTTCTTACAATAAGAAGGCTTTTAATGTTGATACGTAATTTATTTAGTTAAGATGTTTGCAAGTGTTCTTACACCCATACCTGTTGCACCTGCAGACCACTGATCATTAGCACTTTTACGGAAGGTACCGCTAGCATCAATGTGCATCCAACCTTTTTTATAATCATCAACGAAGTAAGATAAGAATGCTGCTGCCGTGCTTGCTCCCGGCATAAAATCACCACTTGAGATGTTGGCAAGATCAGCATAATTTGATGGCAACATATTACGGTGAAGATCGGCAAGTGGTAACGGCCACATACCTTCATTTTCTTCTGCTGCAGCTGTTAATGCAGTATGAGACAACTGAGCATCAAAACTTAATAACGCATGGTAATCATTGCCAAGCGCCATTTTAGCAGCGCCAGTTAACGTCGCACAATCAATCACTAATTCTGGATTTTGTCTGTTTGCGTAAATTAAGCCATCAGCCAAGACTAGACGTCCTTCCGCATCAGTATTTAAAATTTCAACCGTAGTACCATTTTTATACTTAATGATATCGCCAAGTTTTAATGCTCGACCTGAGATCATATTTTCAGCACAACATAAAATAAGTTTAATACGCTTGTTTAAGCCGCGCGCCATCGCCAATGCTAAACCACCTGTCGCTAATGCAGCACCACCCATATCGGCTTTCATCGCCGTCATACCAGCTGATGGCTTAATGCTGTAACCGCCAGAATCAAATGTAATCCCTTTACCGACTAAACAGGCAAACACTGGCGCATCAACATCACCTGTTGGATTATAATCCAGACGAAGCATGGCAGGACGATGTTCAGAGCCTCGACCTACTGCATGAATGCCGTTCCAACCTTCATCCAATAAATCATTACCTTTAATGATCTTATAAGTGACATGTTCTGGCGCTAATGATTTTATAAACTCACCAGCACGTGCAGCTAACTGTGACGGACGAACAACATCTGCTGGCTGGTTAATAATTTCACGAACCCATTCAGTCGCTTTAATTCGTGCTTGTAATTCGACTTCATCGCCATCACTTAACGCCGACCAAACCACACTATTACCAGGCTTAGATGTACGATGTCCTTGGATAAATGCCCACGTTCGTTCTAAATCCCAACCTTCACCTGAAAGTTCTACCTGTTTAATACCTTGTGCATCTAAACGGCGAGCTGCACGTTGGATATTAGCAAGTTGTTCATTTTCCATTAAATGAACAACAGCACCTTCTGCATCAAAACTTACTAAAGCATTTGCGCCCCATTGTGCATTCGCGGCTTGTTGAGTGAGAGAAACAGCCATGATAGTCGACATTAAAAACTCCTTGAATGTAGCAACTACGCAGTGTTAAACAGATACACGCGTTATATATAAATAGTTATGAGGGTAAAATACGCTGATTGCAATTAGAATTAAATATAATTGCCTATCAATAAAAATAAAAAAAGCACCTAATTCAATTGTTTTGACAATCAATTAGATGCTTATTCTATTACAAGGTTTTATTCTTCAGCTTCTTCAATCCAACACATTTGAATGGCTTCTAAAACTCTTTCACTACAGCGGGTTGGATCATCATCAAAATCATCTAATGCAAGTACCCACTCACTAAGATCAGTAAAGCGAATTGTTTTTGGATCAACATCAGGATGTTGTTCACATAGCTCAATAGCAATATCGAGCGAATCAATCCATTTTAAGCTCATCAAAATACCTTCTTATATATTGATAGATAAACTAATAATAACGCTGAGATAAAAAAAAAGGCTACCTAATGGTAACCTTTTTTATAATTAGTGCGCTGCCTCAGAGGCAAGATTTAACGTATAGCGTGGGATTTCCACCACTAAATCTTCATCGGCGACTCGCGCTTGGCAACCTAGACGAGATTCAGGCTCTAGTCCCCATGCTTTATCAAGCATGTCATCTTCTAGTTCATCACTTTCATTTAATGAATCAAAACCTTCGCGGATCACAACGTGACACGTAGTACATGCACAAGATTTTTCACACGCATGTTCAATTCCAATACCATTACGTAGTGCAACATCAAGGACTGTTTCACCTGATTCTGCTTCTAACACTGCACCTTCAGGGCATAGTTCTTCGTGGGGAAGTACAACAATCTTAGGCATGCTTAAACCTCATCAATAGATTGGCCAGCCAATGCTTGACGAATAGACTTATCCATTCGACGAGAAGCAAATTCTTGGCTCGCTTTATCTGTTTTCTTAATTCCAGCTTCAATAGCGCGAGAATCTGATCCCTGACGCAATTGAACTAGTTCCATCATTACTGTTTCTAATTCGGCACGCTCTTGTGTGCTCAATAAGGTATCACCATCAGCGGCAAGCGCTGCGATTAACCCTTCTAAAACACGATCTGCTTCCACTTGCTGTTCTGCCAATGCACGTGCATCTTTATCATCTTGTGCATAGGTCATTGAATCACGAAGCATAGTCGCAATTTCATCTTCAGATAAGCCATAAGAAGGTTTAACTTGGATAGAGGATTGTACGCCACTGCTCTTTTCCATTGCTGTAACTGACAATAAACCATCAGCATCAACTTGGTAAGTAACACGAATATGAGCAGCACCCGCAGCCATTGCTGGAATACCACGTAGGGTAAATCGTGCTAGAGAACGACAATCACTCACCATTTCACGTTCACCTTGTACAACGTGAACAGACATTGCCGTTTGACCATCTTTAAACGTGGTAAACTCTTGTGCACGGGCAACAGGTATCGTCGTATTACGAGGAATAATTTTCTCAATCATGCCTCCCATCGTTTCAATACCTAGTGAAAGTGGGATCACATCAAGCAATAACATATCAGAATCAGGCTTATTACCCACCAAAATATCAGCTTGAATCGCAGCACCAATCGCAACCACTTTGTCAGGATCGATAGAGGTTAACGGTGTTTTACCGAAGTAATCACCCACCATATCACGAACCAATGGTACACGTGTTGAACCGCCAACCATTACTGTTTCAATCACTTCATCAGTAGTGATATCCGCATCTTTTAATGCGCGACGACATGCCATTAGCGTTTTTTTCACTAATGGTTTAATCAGTGCATCGAACTGCTCACGGTTAATCTCACCTTGCCATCCTAAGACATCAAGCTCAACGCTATCAGCATCAGTCAACGCCACTTTTGCCGCTTGGGCTGTGTCTTGTAGCGCGCGGCGTTGCTGCGCTGTAAGTGCATCAGTGTAACCCGCTTGATCTAAGATCCACGTAGCTAACAAGTGATCAAAGTCATCACCACCTAATGCCGAATCACCGCCCGTCGCTAATACCTCAAATACACCTTTAGAAAGACGTAAAATAGAAATATCAAACGTACCACCACCTAAATCGTAGACAGCAATTACGCCTTCTTGGCCTGAATCTAAACCATAGGCAATCGCGGCAGCTGTTGGTTCATTAAGTAAACGAAGCACATTGAGGTTAGCTAATTTCGCTGCATCTTTTGTACCTGCGCGTTGCGCATCATCAAAATAAGCAGGGACCGTAATTACCACACCTTCAAGCTCACCACCCAGCGTATCAACCGCACGTTGACTTAATGATTTAAGGATTTCAGCAGAAACCTGAACAGGATTTATATTGCCACTACGCGTAATAAGCTGAGGTAATCCATTATCTGATGCTTCAAATTGGTATGGTAGTTGCGGGTAACGTTGTTCAATATCAGCCAGTGAACGTCCCATTAGACGCTTAACTGATAGGATCGTGTTAGTTGGATCTTGTTGAGCAAAAGCGCGGGCTGCATCACCGGTTAAGACTTCATTGTCACCGAAATGAACGACAGAAGGTAAAATCGCACGACCCTCAGTATCATTTAATGTTTCTGCAACGCCACTGCGAACCGCAGCAACAAGTGAATTCGTTGTACCTAGATCTATACCCACAGCCAACTTGTGTTGATGCGGTGCAGCACTTTGACCCGGTTCAGCAATCTGTAACAGTGCCATTGTCATTCCTATCTAAATAACGCATGTGGATGATTAATCGAATAGCGACTCTTCAAGGCGCTCAACTTCATCACGCAATTTTACAATAAATTTTAATTTTCGTACGCCATCAGCCGCTTCGAGCCATTGTTCATTATTCAATAACTCAGCAAGTTGCGCCAATTGTTCTTTATACATCGCAGAAGCTTGCTGCTCAAAATCAAATAACGCACTTTCAGGATCTGATGAATCAGGAATCGCTTCTAATGCTTCACGCAACTCCATTTGCTGCATTAAAAAATCCATATCTTGCAAGGTTTTTTGTTCACCACGAATATCTTCATCACGCTCAGCCAACATGTATTCGGCACGTGATACCGGATTTTTTAACGTTTGAAATGCATCGTTAATTTGCGCAGCTTTTTGAACTGACAACAAACGATCACGTACGGACGCTGTCGCATAATTATCAGGGTGAAAGCGACGCTGTAATTCTCGAAACTGACTGGCAAGAAGGCTGTTATCCAATTCAAACAGGAAAGGTAACCCGAATAATTCGAAATGATTCATATTACGACCATTAATAAAAATTAAACCTGACAACTAACTCGCCAAAGACGATTAGCAGTCAGGTTCAACTGAAACACTAAAAACGTTTATACGTTGAAGCTTTCGCCACAACCACATTCGCTAGATACGTTAGGGTTGTTAAACTGAAAACCTTCATTTAGGCCTTCTTTGGCAAAATCTAATTCAGTTCCATCAAGGTAAACTAAACTTTTTGCATCAACGATAATTTTAACGCCTTTTTCATCGAAGACTTGATCCCCTTCATCGAGTTCATCTACAAACTCAAGGATATAAGCCATTCCAGAACATCCTGAAGTGCGAACACCTAGTCGTAAACCAAGGCCTTTGCCACGATTAGCTAAAAAAGTCGATACGCGACTTGCTGCCGCTTCAGTGATAGTAATGGCCATACAACAAACCTCAGAAAGTTATTTTTGCTCGTGTTTCTTTTTATAATCGCTAACTGCCGCTTTAATTGCATCTTCTGCAAGAATTGAGCAGTGAACTTTAACCGGTGGCAACTCAAGTTCTTCAGCAATTGCAGAGTTCTTGATTGATGCGGCTTCATCTAATGTTTTGCCTTTAACCCACTCAGTGATAAGTGAACTAGAAGCAATTGCAGAACCACAACCGTAGGTTTTGAATTTTGCATCTTCGATAATGCCTTCTTCAGTTACTTTTATCTGAAGTTTCATTACATCGCCACATGCTGGTGCACCCACCATGCCGCTACCTACATTTTGATCATCTTTGTCAAATGAACCCACGTTACGCGGATTTTCATAATGATCGATGACTTTTTCACTATATGCCATGATAAATTTCCTCGAAAACAGTCTAACCGCAGATTAGTGGTGTGCCCACTCAACTGTGTTTAAATCAATACCTTCTTTATGCATATCCCAAAGTGGTGACATTTCGCGTAGTTTATCTACTGCACCTTTAATTTGAGCGGCTGCATAATCAATTTCTTCTTCCGTCGTGAAACGACCAAATGAGAAACGAATAGAGCTATGTGCTAGTTCATCATTAAGACCTAATGCACGAAGTACATAAGAAGGCTCTAAACTTGCTGATGTACAAGCTGAACCTGATGATACAGCAAGATCTTTTAATGCCATTAACAGAGATTCGCCTTCAACGAACGCAAAGCTAATGTTCAAGTTTTGGGGTACGCGTTGCTCTAAGTCACCGTTAATAGACATTTCTTCAATGCCTTCTAAACGCATTAACAAACGATCACGTAATTTAACCGCATGCTGATAATCTTGTTCCATTTCTTCTTTAGCAATACGGAATGCTTCACCCATACCCACGATTTGGTGAGTTGGTAGTGTACCAGAGCGGAAACCGCGCTCATGACCGCCACCATGCATTTGCGCTTCTAGGCGAATACGTGGCTTACGGCGAACATATAGTGCACCAATACCTTTAGGACCATAAATTTTGTGCGCAGAGAAAGAAATTAAATCAACTTTCATTGCTTGTACATCAATTGGTAATTTACCTGCTGACTGTGCAGCATCTACGTGGAAAACTGTTTTATTTTCACGACATAGTTCACCAATTGCAGTGATATCTTGTACCACACCAATTTCATTGTTCACATGCATAATTGAAACTAGAACTGTGTCTTCACGCATAGCATCGCGTAGCTTAGCTAAATCAATCAAACCGTTTGATTCTGGCTCAAGGTATGTAACCTCAAAACCTTCACGCTCTAGCTGACGACATGGGTCAAGAACCGCTTTATGTTCTGTTTTGCAGGTAATAACGTGCTTACCTTTTTTGCTATAAAAGTGTGCAGCGCCTTTAATCGCTAAGTTATCAGATTCCGTTGCACCAGAGGTAAATACGATCTCACGAGGATCTGCATTTACTAAATCAGCGATATGTTCACGAGCAGTATCTACTGCTTCTTCTGCTTGCCAACCATAACGGTGAGAGCGTGACGCTGGGTTACCGAAGTTACCTTCCATAGTTAGGCACTGCATCATTTTCTCGGCAACGCGAGGATCAACAGGGCAAGTAGCTGAGTAATCAAAATATATTGGCAGTTTCATTTTCTTCTCCGAAAACACGAACGTCTGGTCTCTAGGAGCGGACATCGACACCTATTGTGGCGCTGTCGTGTGATTTTTTATGTCCAAAAGATGCTTTGCTATTTCCTTGTAGGATTTCATCCTGACGATCAGAAATGCTTTGTACATCATTATCTTTCATCAACTCACCAAGAGTGATGTTATTTAAAAAGCCGCTAATGCGATCACTTAGGTCATGCCATAACGTATGAGTTAAACAACGAGCACCACCTTGGCAGTCCCCTTTTCCATGACACTTGGTTGCATCAACTGATTCATCAACCGCTGCGATAACCATACCGACAGCAATATCCGATGCTTCTTCGCCTAAACGGTAACCACCGCCAGGACCACGTACACTGGTTACTAGACCTGCTTTGCGAAGACGCGAAAATAATTGTTCTAAGTAAGACAGCGATATTCCTTGGCGCTCTGAAATATCCGCTAATGGAACCGGTCCATTATGCGAGTGTAATGCAACATCTAACATTGCTGTTACCGCGTATCTTCCCTTTGAAGTCAACTTCATAACACTGCTACCTGCTTGAATATTTTAAGCAAGCTTCTCATAACCAACCAAAATGGTCAAGTATTTACCCGACTGTTTTGGTTGGTTATTAAACCACTCGATTTAAGCGGTTATTTTTTGTTCTTTTCCAGCGTTTCTATCGTCTTTTCTACTGACGATAAAATACCACGTAAAATATTCAACTCTTGCTGTTCTGGGCGAGCACGAGTGAATAGACGGCGTAATTTAGCCATCACTACACCTGGATGATTTTTATTTATGAAGCGGGTTTGACGAGTGACTTTTTCGAGGTGCTCATAAAACATTTCAAGCTCTTGAGCGCGAGGATATTCTTCAACTTCCGTTTTACCCGTATGCTTTTGAGAATCCAAATAAGCCATACGGACTTCATAACTTACTGTTTGTACTGCCATTGCTAAATTTAACGAACTATATTCAGGGTTCGCTGGAATATAGACATGACAATGACACTTTTGTAATTCTTCATTAGTTAATCCTGTTCGCTCACGACCAAAAAGAATAGCGACCGGATGCTGATTGGATTCAGCAACCACTTTAATACCATTCTCTCGAGGGTCTAATTGTGGCCATTCAAGCGTGCGAGAGCGTGCACTTGAACCAACAACAAAACCACAATCTGCAACCGCTTCATCTAATGTTTTTACGATTTTTGCGTTTTCGACAACATCAGCAGCACCTGCCGCCAGTGCAATAGTGTGGCCGTCAATTTCACAGGCTGGATCAACTAATACCAGATTTGTCAATCCCATAACTTTCATTGCACGTGCAGCTGAACCGATATTACCTGGATGTGAAGTACCAACAAGAACAACGCGAATTTTATCTAACATGATGAAGCAACATTCCAACAATTAACTAAAGCTGACAGATTTTAGCACAGCCATAATAAAAGTGGTGAAAACATGTGTTTTTGATATCAGTAATTATCTATTACCGCTATTCAATAATCAGATGATGATAATCAACGCTATTTATTAATAAGTTATACGTATTTCCTATCGCGAACGTACAATACAACCAGAACAATGACGAAAAAATAACCACTTCCTTTTTTTTTTAGCTCTGTTATACTCGCCGCCGCTTTTTAGTTCTTTAACATCCGTTGGGAAGATCCTATGCATCCGATGCTTAATATTGCCATTCGCGCTGTGCGAAAGGCTGGTGACCATGTCATTAAATCTCTAGAAAAACCTCAATCTATTGAGGTTGCTAATAAAGGTAATGATGTTGTTACCAATATCGATCATGAAGCAGAAGCTATCATCATCGAAACAATCCTTAAGGCTTACCCTGATCACTGCATCATTGCAGCTGAGTCTGGTAATAAAGAAGGACGTGACAAAGAGTGTCAATGGATTATCGACCCAGTGGATGGCACCATGAACTTCGTTCGCGGTTACCCTCACTTTGCAGTATCAGTTGCACTACGTATGCGTGGTCGTACTGAAGTTGCTGCTGTTTACGATCCTGTACGTAACGAATTATTCACTGCGACTCGCGGGGCCGGCGCTCAGCTTAACAGCCAGCGTGTTCGTTCATCACAACCTCGTGATCTAACAGGAACTGTTTTAGCGACAGGCCTTCCTTTTGCAGCTAAACAACATTCAGAAAGCTACCTAAAAATCCAAAATGCATTATTTGCAGACTGTGATGACATGCGTCAATCAGGTTGTACTGCATTGGATCTTTGCTACTTAGCCGCTGGTCGTGTTGACGGTGTATTCAAACTAGGTCAAAAGCCTTGGGAACTTGCTGCTGGCGAACTAATCGCGCGCGAATCTGGTGCTATCTGTGCTGACTTTACTGGTAACACTAACTACCTAACATCAGGCAACATTGTTGCTGGTAATGCACGTGTAGTTAAGCCGATGCTTGCAAAAATCCGTGAGTACGGTAGCGATGCACTAACTAAATAATCATTTAGTTATCCAGTAAGAATAAAAGCCCTGCTGATAAATATCAGCAGGGCTTTTTTATTGTACATCTATATAATAAGGCGTCTCATTATCATATAATTACTTTATAACATACTTAATTCCTATGAAGAATCATGAATACCTTATCTTTAAGTAAACTCTCCACTGAAGTTTACCCTAGGGAGCTATCAGATAAATATAACCCGCTATGGAGTTATCGCCTCAAGTTTCTCACTCGCGGCTTATTTTATAAATCTTCACTACAAAAGCTCGTCAATGGTATAGATCCGACGCTATTAGCAACCTTATGTAAAAGACACAACCGTTTCATTGAAAAACCTTTTCGTCCTTACATAACGAATACTGAGCACCTAGTCAGCGTGTAGCGTTTATTACTCAACACTATCAGTTCATTTCTAATGAATTACCATCAGCAACAAAAGAGCATATTTTTGCCAACTGCAAGGGGCTAAAGTTAGTTTCATTCATTGTTGACGATCAAGAGTACTCACTTAGCCTAACCTTTGATGGTCGCTACCAAAAAGAAGGCGAACTTTGCTTAGTCTTGTTTGATGCACAAGGTAATAACTTTTATACCGTAACGTTTATCGTGAATAATCAAGACGGTAAGCGAAGTATCATTATAGGTGGATTACAGGGGCCTACTAGCAACGACGAAAACAACCTTAAAATAAAAAGACTCACTAAAACATTACATGGTCAACGACCAAAAGATTTGATGATAAAAATGATGACGTTTATTGCCAACTGTTGGCAAGCAGATCATTTATTAGCGATCAAAAACGAGTCCCATACCTACTGTGCCAAACGTTATAAATCTAAAAAATACGGTAATTCAAGGATCAAAACAGACTATAACCGTCATTGGGAAGCATTAGGTGGAACAGAATACGATACACATTTTTATCAATTACCGATAGAAGATGTACGCCGCAATCCTGAAGATATCTCTCGCCCTAAACGTGCAATGTATCGACGTCGCTATGAATGGCTCGATCAAACCAAAAACACGCTTTCTTATATTCTTAAACTAAACAAATAAAAAAAAGGACCGCTAGCGGTCCTTTCTCATTCTGAATTTATACCAATTGCTTATGGTATTGGGTCTAATTCTTCACCTTCTTTTTCTACAGGCGTAGGCATTAAGTGCTCACGGGTAATCCCCAATTTAAGCGCTAATGCTGATGCTACATAGATAGAAGAATAAGTACCAATTGTGATACCAATCAGAAGTGCTAATGCAAAGCCATGGATCATTGATCCGCCTTGAGCGAATAGCGCAATAACAACAAACAATGTTGTACCCGATGTAATTAAGGTACGACTTAATGTTTGTGAAATTGAACAGTTCATTATTTCAGCAGGAGTCCCTTTACGCATTTTACGGAAGTTTTCACGAATACGGTCAAATACAACGATGGTATCGTTAAGTGAGTAACCAACCACTGTAAGTAATGCCGCAACAATCGTAAGATCAACTTCGACTTGTAGCACAGAGAAAATACCAACAGTAATGATGATATCGTGCGCTAACGACAACACTGCACCGGCCGCTAAACGCCACTCAAAACGCAGTGATACGTAAAGTAATATACACAGCAAAGCGATTAAAATTGCCATGCCGCCCGCTTCAGCGAGTTCATCACCAACATTAGGACCAACAAACTCAATACGGCGCATTTCAACCGACTGTGCTGTACCGTCTTTTAACGCATCAAGGATCTGGTTACCCAGTACTTCACCTTTTACACCTTCACGAGGTTGCAAGCGTACCATCACATCACGCGCAGTACCGAAGTTCTGCACAATGGCATCACCAAACCCCGCTTTCTGTAATGATTCACGGATCAAAGGTAAATTAGCTGGCTCTTCAAAACTAACTTCAATTAGCGTTCCGCCAGTAAAATCTAACCCCCAATTTAGACCTTTGGTCGAGATAGTGGCAATCGACCCCATGATCATTATCAATGAAAAGATAAAGGCAAACTTTGACCAACGCATAAAGTCGACGACTTTGTTCGCATTCAATAATTCTCTCATCTCTGCGACTCCTTAAATCGACAACTTATCTATGCGCTTACCGCCATAGATCAAGTTAACAACGGCACGTGTGCCAATAATTGCGGTGAACATCGACGTTAAAATACCAATCGATAATGTCACGGCAAAGCCTTTAATTGCGCCCGTACCCACAGCAAATAAAATAATTGCTGTAATTAAGGTTGTGATGTTTGCATCTGCAATCGTGCTAAACGCATTACCATAACCTTGTTGAATCGCTTGTTGCGGACTACGTCCTTCACGCAGCTCTTCTCGAATACGTTCAAAAATAAGCACGTTGGCATCCACCGCCATACCGACAGTCAGTACGATACCGGCAATGCCCGGTAAGGTCATGGTCGCACCAGGGATCATAGACATGATGCCTATAATAAGCACTAAGTTCATTATCAATGCTAAGTTAGCAATCAAACCAAACCCACGGTAGTAAAGTAGCGTAAATAGCATTACTGCAACCATACCCCAGATACATGCTTGTACACCCATATCAATGTTTTGCTGACCCATTGATGGACCAATAGTACGCTCTTCAACTATCGATATTGGCGCTATCAATGCACCTGCACGTAATAATAACGATAAGTTGTGCGCTTCAGCTTGAGAGTCGATACCTGTAATACGGAAGCTTCGGCCAAGTGCTGATTGAATCGTTGCTTGGTTGATCACTTCTTCGTGTTTGGTCAGGATAACCTTACCTTCAGGCGTTCGCTTACCACTATCCTTATATTCAGTGAAAACTGTTGCCATCAGTTTACCGATATTATTTTTCGAGAACGCTGTCATCTTGCTACCACCTTCGGTATCTAGCGAGATGTTAACTTGTGGACGACCATATTCATCCGCACTCGAATTTGAATCAGTAATATGAGAGCCCGCAAGAATGACACGTTTTTTCAGTACCGCAGGACGGCCATCACGTGTCATTTTCACTTCACTACCAGCAGGAACACGCCCAGCGGCTGCAGCTGCTAAATCAGCTTTACTATCAACCTCGCGGAATTCAAGCGTTGCTGTCGCACCTAAAATTTCTTTTGCACGTGCCGTATCTTGAACACCAGGAAGCTCTACCACTATACGGTTTGCGCCTTGGCGCTGTACTAATGGCTCAGCAACACCGAGTTCATTTACACGGTTACGTAAAATGGTGATGTTTTGATCGACGGCATAATTGCGAATTTCCTGTAAACGTTCTTCAGTAAACTTCGCCGTTAATACATAACGACCATTGATTTTACTGGTTGTGAACAGCATATCAGGATGCAATTTTTCTAACGCGAGTTCAGCTTGTTCCAATTGCGCTTCATCACGAAGACGAACTTGAACACTGTCTTTTGTTTTACTGATTGCACGGTAACGAATTTTTTCTTCACGAAGCTCAGTACGGAAGGTTTCTTCTTGTTGACCAAGAAGTTTATCCATAGCTGCATCCATATCCACTTCCATTAAGAAGTGAACACCGCCACGTAAATCGAGACCCAACTTCATTGGTGATGCACCAATAGATTCAAGCCAAGAAGGAGTGGAAGCGGCAAGGTTTAGTGCAACAACATAATCATCACCTAACTCACCATTTAAGATATCGCGAGCACTGATTTGGGTATCAGTATCGTTAAAGCGGACAAGTACAGAACCTTTTTCAAAAACGGCTGACTTGTATGGGATATTGTTCTTTTTTAAGTCTTCGGTGACAGTATCCAAAGCGCTCATATTAACCGAGGCGCCACGCGCCCCGGTAATTTGAATCGCTGGATCTTCACCGTATACGTTGGGAAGTGCATAAAGCAAACCAATGATAAGTGCGAACAACACCATCAGGTTCTTCCACAGGGGGTATCGGTTAAGCACTGCTATGATCCTTCAAAGCGAATGTTTTTTATATTAAAGCGACTTCATTGTGCCTTTTGGCAAAACAGCAGTAATGAAGTCTTTTTTAATTGTTACTTCCGTGCTGTCGTTAAGCGCTAGAACGATGTAATCACTTTCAGCAGAAACTTTAGTGATACGGCCTAGTAGGCCACCGTTCGTCATTACTTCGTCACCTTTGCCCATTGAGCTCATTAGCGATTTATGCTCTTTCACGCGCTTAGCTTGTGGACGATAAATCATGAAGTAAAAAATAACAGCAAATAAACCAAGCATGATGAATAGCTGCATGCTTCCGCCCTGAGGGGCACCTTCTGCTGCTGCGTGTGCTTGTGAGATAAAGAAACTCATTTATAACGTCCTCGTTTTAAACATTTTGTAATGGTGGAACTTCACGGTCGCGACGCGCATAGAATTCTTCTACAAACGCATCGAAACGATCTTCTTCAATTGATTTACGAATACTTGCCATTAAGCGTTGGTAGTAACGTAAATTATGAATTGTATTTAAGCGTGCACCTAAGATTTCATTACATTTATCTAGATGGTACAAATACGCTTTAGAGTAATTTTTACAAGTGTAACAGTCACAATGCGGATCTAAAGGCGTTGTGTCTGTTTTATGTTTCGCATTACGGATCTTGATCACACCGCCAGTCACAAATAGGTGACCATTACGGGCATTACGTGTTGGCATTACGCAATCGAACATATCAATACCGCGACGAACACCTTCCACTAAATCTTCAGGTTTACCTACACCCATAAGGTAGCGAGGCTTATCTTCTGGAAGTTGTGGACACGTGTGCTCAAGAATACGGTGCATGTCTTCTTTCGGCTCGCCTACAGCAAGACCACCAACCGCATAACCATCAAAACCAATTTTGGTTAGGCCTTCAACAGAAACATCACGAAGATCTTCGTATACACCACCTTGAACAATACCAAACAGTGCATTTGGATTTTCTTGCTTATCAAAATGATTACGACTACGTTGAGCCCAACGTAATGACATTTCCATCGACTTTTTCGCTTCGTCATGTGTCGCAGGGTATGGCGTACACTCGTCGAAAATCATTACGATGTCAGAACCTAAATCTTTTTGAATTTCCATCGACTTTTCCGCGTCCATGAAAATCTTGTCACCGTTAACAGGGTTACGGAAGTGAACACCTTCTTCAGTGATCTTACGTAGTGAACCAAGACTAAATACTTGGAAACCGCCTGAATCAGTCAGAATCGGACCTTGCCATTGCATAAAGTCATGTAAATCACCATGTAACTTCATCACTTCTTGGCCAGGACGCAACCATAGGTGGAACGTGTTACCCAATAAGATTTGAGCACCCGTATCTTTAACTTCTTCAGGTGTCATACCTTTAACAGTACCGTAAGTACCTACCGGCATAAACGCAGGTGTTTCTACCGTACCACGTTCAAACTGCAAACGACCACGACGCGCGCGACCTTGCGTTTTATCTAATTCAAATTTCACAAAACCTCCAAAAGCCAGAGAAACAATCTGACGTATTTCCCATTACAGGACCTAGCCCCACAGGCAAACGCCTGATCAGCCACAAAAAACAATCACAATATATAAATAATGATTGCCGACTACGCCTTAACTCATCACACCATATCGACAATAGATAACCTAAAGCGTAGCGGAAGAACATAATGCTATGTCTGGCTTAATATCATTGAATTTATACTATGCTACAGACACAACAAAGGCTGCAATTGTAACAAAAAGCAGCCTCAATCTTTACTCGTTGGTAAAATGTAAGATTATTTAGCCTTATACATCTTTACGAGTGATAAACATTGAATCACCATAACTAAAGAAGCGGTACTTATTTGCTACTGCTTCATGATAGGCATTCATGGTATTTTCATAGCCAGAAAATGCACTAACTAACATAATTAATGTTGATTCTGGTAAGTGGAAATTGGTAATTAACGCATCCACTAATTGGAACTGATAACCTGGGAAAATAAAGATCTCTGTATCACCAAAAAACGGCTTAAATTCAGTACCATTTTTTAGAGCGTCTTGCGCAGCACTTTCTAATGAGCGCACTGATGTGGTACCAACTGCGACAACACGTCCACCATTAGCGCGCGTTTCGTTAACTGCAGCAACAACCTCTTCAGGCACTTCAACATATTCAGAATGCATATGGTGATCATTGATATCATCCACACGTACTGGCTGGAACGTACCAGCACCAACATGCAAAGTAACAAAAGCAAAATTGACCCCTTTTGCTTTTAACTCTGCCATTAACTTATCGTCAAAATGTAAACCTGCCGTAGGCGCAGCAACTGCACCAGGCTTTGCATTATAAACTGTTTGGTAGCGCTCTTTATCAGCATCTTCATCTGGGCGATCAATATAAGGAGGCAACGGCATATGACCTACTGCATCTAAGATCTCCAACACTGTTTTATCGCTGTTAAAACGAATTTCAAACAATGCATCATGACGAGCAACCATTTCAGCTGAAAACTCACCATTTTCACCCAGTAATAATTCATTACCTGGTTTTGGTGGCTTCGAGGCTCGAACATGCGCCAAAATTGATTTTTCATCGAGCATACGCTCAACTAACACTTCAATTTTACCACCTGAAGCCTTATGTCCAAACATACGCGCAGGGATCACTCGAGTATTATTAAATACAAGTAAATCACCAGCCTGTACAAGATCTAGCACATCTTTAAAACCCTTATGTGCCAATTCACCCGTATTGCCTGTCATTTGTAATAAACGACTCGCGGTACGTTCTGGTTGAGGGTAACGAGCAATCAGCTCATCCGGTAAGTCAAAATCAAAATCTGAAACTTGCATTGTATTACGCCCTAAATCACAGCAAGCGGGCATTATATACTTAACTTCCCCTAAGATGCGAAACCCAACTGTAATTTAGATCCCGTAATATAAGAAATTCTTTCATATCGCCTTCATAGAACTTCATTCCATCAAAGAATAAAGTCCACAAAAATTATATTGAAATATTTGATGATCATCATGCGTTTTTGCAACATATTTCGATATATTGAAAAATAAGCGAAGAGAGCCACCGTTCGCGACTTTTTGTAGTATTGCATGGAGGTTAATATGTTTACCGTTGCCGATATGATGACAACCCAACCGCGTACTTTGTCACGCAATGATACGTTGCTTGATGCCAAAGAAATGATGGATACTTTATCTATTCGCCATATTCCAATCACCAACCATAACAATGAACTTATTGGATTAGTGAGCCAACGCGATATTTTGTCTGCTCAAGATTCAAATCTAAAATCAATTATTGAAAACCCACTTGCTTCCCCACTTGATGTCCTACTTGAACACGGCATGAAAACCAAAATAATGAGCGTGGATTATCGTGCAGGGTTAAAAGAAGCCGCTCTTTATATGCAAAAACATAAAATCGGTTGCTTGCCTGTGCTAAAGAATAAAAAATTAGTCGGTATTATTACAGATAGTGATTTTGTATCAATCGCAATTACACTGCTAGAAATGCAAGAAGAAGTCGATCCTATTGAGCCTGATTTATACCCCCTTGATATTATTGATTAATAAAAAAGGGGAGCGTCATTGCTCCCCGATGATAACGTAATTGACAAGTACACGTATTATATGCGGCCTAATACATAGGTACTGTCGATAACAACACTGCTAGGATAGTCACTACTATAAACACGTTATCTTAAAGCTGTTTTACGTTTACTTAAACTGTTCTTCTTCTGTTGAACCCGTCAATGCGGTCACTGAAGAATTCCCACCTTGAATGGTATTAGTCATGGTATCAAAGTACCCTGTTCCTACTTCTTGCTGGTGAGCAACAAAGGTATAACCTTTATCTGCTGCTTCAAATTCAGGACGCTGTACTTTTTCAACGTAATGACGCATTCCTTCACCTTGCGCATAAGCATGCGCTAATTCAAACATGTTGAACCACATATTATGAATGCCTGCTAAAGTAATGAACTGGTACTTATATCCCATGTCTGAAAGCTCTTGCTGGAATTTAGCAATGGTCTCGGCATCAAGGTTTTTCTCCCAATTAAATGAAGGAGAACAATTATAAGCCAGTAGCTGATCAGGGTATTGTTCATGAATAGCTTCTGCAAACTTACGTGCTTCTTCTAAACATGGCGTTGCAGTTTCGCACCAAATTAAATCAGCGTAAGGTGCGTACGCTAAACCACGGGCAATGGCTTGATCAATCCCAGCACGAACGCGATAAAAACCTTCTGCGCTACGCTCTCCAATAATGAAATCTTTATCATACGGATCGCAATCAGACGTTAATAAGTCAGCAGCATTGGCATCAGTACGAGCAATAACTAAGGTTGTCGTTCCCGCCACGTCTGCCGCAAGACGTGCCGCCACTAACTTCTGCACCGCTTCTTGTGTCGGCACTAATACCTTTCCGCCCATATGACCACATTTTTTCACAGATGCTAATTGGTCTTCAAAATGAACGCCTGCCGCCCCCGCTTCAATCATGCTACGCATTAATTCATACGCATTTAGTACACCACCAAACCCTGCTTCAGCATCGGCAACAATAGGTAGAAAGTAATCAACGCCATCTTCAGGCGTTACACCATTCGCCCACTGAATTTGATCTGCGCGACGGAACGAATTATTGATACGCTTAACAACTGCAGGGACAGAATCTACAGGGTAGAGAGACTGATCAGGGTACATTGTAGAGGCGGTATTATTATCAGCAGCCACCTGCCAACCTGATAAATAAATCGCTTCAATCCCAGCTTTTGCTTGCTGTACGGCCTGACCGCCCGTTAAAGCACCAAGGCAATTTACATAGCCTTTTTTGGCATCACCATTCACTAATTGCCATAATTTATCAGCACCACGCTGGGCAATGGTATTTGCAGGTGCAAATGAACCGCGTAGGTTAATGACTTCTTCCGCACTGTATGTACGTTTAACATGTTTCCAACGTGGATTTTCTGCCCAGTCTTTTTCAATTGCTTCAATTTGCTGTTGGCGTGTTAATGTCATAATGGTATCCCTCATCTCTGTCCGCATTAATCCGTTGGTATGATGGTCAATTGATACTACGTTCAAAAGTGGTTCTATTACTGCTTACCTTCAAATACCGCGGATCCTCAGTGTTACTCAAACGCGACTGCGTTTAATTCAAATATTCATAGCCATGAAGGGTTAAGAAATTATCTAACTCTTCACTTGTTGTTAGTTTTGCCATTAATGTTGCTGCTTCATCAAAACGTCCTTGGTTAAAGCGCTCATCCCCAAGTTCCGCTTCTACAACTCGCATTTCTTCTGTTAACATCTGCTCAAATAATGCTTTCGTCACCACTTTACCGTTCGATAAGGCTTTGCCATGTTTAATCCATTGCCATATTGAAGCGCGGGATATTTCTGCCGTTGCCGCATCTTCCATTAAGCCATAGATAGGCACACAACCATTACCGGAGATCCAAGCTTCGATATATTGCACCGCAACACGAATATTATGACGCATCCCCTCTTCTGTACGCTCACCATCACACGGTGCTAATAACTCATCGGCAGTAATAGGCGCATCATCTTCACGCGTAATATCTAGCTGATTTTTGCGCTCACCCAGAACCAGATCAAAGACATCACAAGCCGTATCCGCAAGGCCAGGGTGAGCAACCCATGTTCCATCGTGACCATTATTGGCTTCCAATGCTTTATCCGTTTGAATTTTATTGAGAACCCACGCCTGACGTTCCGCCTCTTTAGATGGAATAAAGGCAGCCATGCCTCCCATCGCAAATGCGCCACGACGGTGACAGGTTTTCACCAGCAAACGTGAATAAGCATTAAGAAACGGCTTTTCCATTGTTACAACTTGGCGATCCGGCAAGATACGATCAGGATACTGACGAAGAGTTTTAATATAGCTAAAAATATAATCCCAACGCCCACAATTAAGCCCTACAATATGCTCTTTAAGACTAAAAAGGATTTCGTCCATTTCAAACACAGCGGGTAATGTTTCAATAAGTACCGTTGCCTTAATGGTTCCGCGCGTTAGGCCAAACTCATCTTCGGTGTAACTAAACACATCACTCCACCATGCTGCTTCACGATAAGCCTGTAGTTTTGGTAAGTAGAAATAAGGACCACTGCCTTTTGCAAGCAACGCTTTTTGATTAAGGTAAAAATATAAAGCGAAGTCTAATAACGCACCAGGAATGGGTTTTCCATTCCATAACACATGCTTTTCTGGAAGATGTAAGCCTCTCACTCGACAGATTAATACCGCTGGATCATCAGCAAGTTGATAATGTTTACCGGTGTGTGAATTGGTATAATTAATAGTGCCATTTACCGCATCACGAAGATTACGTTGACCTTCAATGACTTCATTCCATGCTGGCGCAAAGGAATCTTCAAAATCAGCCATAAACACTTTTACATTAGCGTTAAGTGCATTAATAACCATTTTTCGATCCACAGGCCCTGTTATTTCAACTCGTCGGTCTTGCAAATCTGTTGGAATATTCTGGATTGTCCATTCAGCTTGGCGAATAGATTCTGTTTCAGGATTAAAATCGGGTAATTGCCCTTTATCTATTAGGCATTGACGACGTTCTCTATCTTCAAGCAACAATGGAACACGTTCTGCAAAACGATCCACTAACCGTTCTAAGAAAAGCAAAGCGTCATCAGTTAGGATTTCACGCTGAGTTTCTGTTAACGGTTGCCGTAATGATAATTTCATTTGGTAATTCGATTGAACCGCTGTATCTGCCATAACGCCCCATCCTTGTAACTTAACCACTACTTTTATCAATAAGGTTCTAGAGATTTTTAATACATCTCATTTCTTAACCTGTCCTTTACGTTGCCGCAACATATAACAAAAAGCAAATTTCACCCTTTCTAATAGAAATCACAATAAAACAACAAATCCATTTAAAAACAACACCTTGAAAAAATTAGAGTAAAAAGTCAAAACACTAAATTAAAACAAAAGTCAGTAAATAACTCGGAATCTACAACGTGTTTTAATAATGATATTTTTTGTATGTAGTTACGTAATTAAATTACAATAATAGGAGGGTTGTATTTATTGATGGTATTCGTTTTAAACAGAATTAATTTTATCAAGGAAAGGTAATTATTTGATTTAATATATTTTAAAGGCAATAAACAAGACTATAATTAAACAAATAAGAAATATACTGATAGATAACACTATTCTTTGTTTGTAACGCGAAACAAAATAATCCATCAAAACAGCAACTTAAAGCCATCACATCAGAAAGATGAATACGCTAAAAAATAAAATTAAATCGATATTTTAAACCAAATTAATAATTTTTTATTATGACGACAAAGTGAAGTAAAAAAAGCCTGAAAAATGCCATGTATTATCATCTAAAAATAATAACGGCATCTATACAGACAGCTCTAACACATCTCAACGATGCAAGAATTTACTTATAATAGGGTTTCAACGAGAGAGGCTAGCTTTTCAAAGGTCTTTACACGACTAGACGTTGGTCGCCAAACTAATCCAATTTCCCGGAATGCCGCTTGGCCTGGTGGCTCAATCACCACGAGGTTTTGATTATCTAAGATGCCGTGCTCAATAGCCATTTGAGGTATAAATGTGGTTCCTAATCCATTTGCTACCATCTGCACCAATGTATGTAAGCTCGTGGCTGTGAACGGATTAATTTTTTCTTTCGTTGTTAGCTTACAAGCTGAAACAGCATGCTCAGTTAAACAGTGCTCCTTCTCTAGTAAGAATACGGATTCATCAGGCAAATCAGCATAACGTAAAGGTACAGATACACGTTCAGCTTGGTTTTTACTGATCACCATTTTGAAGGCATCACGCCCAACAACTTTACTGTGCATACCATTAATCTCAACGGGTAGCGCAAGGATCAAAACATCCATTTCACCATTACGTAAAGCAGCAAGTAAATTAGTGGTCGTATCTTCTCGTAAAAGTAAGTTCAGCTTGGGGTAAAGTCGATTAACCTCCTGCACCAAATCACACAATAGAAAAGGGGCTATCGTTGGGATACATCCCACACGAAGAGGGCCATCCATACCATCACCAGCAGAGTGGGACAATTCAATTAAATCTTGGCTGCGTGCCAGTAATTCACGAGAACGTACCACAACTTCGTCGCCCATACTGGTAAAAACAAGGGATTTATTATCACGCTCTATAAGCTGACAACTCAATAAATCTTCTAAATTCTGGATCCCAGAACTAAGTGTCGACTGGCTCACAAAACACTTTTTTGCTGCTTCGCCAAAGTGCCGTGTTTCCGATAAAGTAACTAGGTAATGCAATTGTTTTAATGAGGGAAACTTATTCATCGTATTTTTCGATTACTTCAATCTGTTTATTCCGCTTTTTTCAATTTAACAGTTTGGCTATAGTTTGTCTCGTCCAAGTATGGAGCTAATCACCAAAGGTTAGCAACCCCCAATATTTCAGGAGCACCAAAATGGTACTAGTAGGTCGTCAAGCACCAGATTTTACTGCTGCAGCTGTTCTAGGTAACGGCGAAATCGTTGATAACTTCAACTTTGCAGAATTCACAAAAGGTAAAAAAGCGGTAGTTTTCTTCTACCCACTAGACTTCACATTCGTATGTCCATCTGAGCTGATCGCTTTTGACAAGCGTTTCGAAGATTTCCAAGCGAAAGGTGTTGAAGTAATTGGTGTTTCTATCGATTCTCAATTCTCTCACAATGCATGGCGTAACACTGCTGTTGAAGACGGCGGTATCGGTCAAGTTAAGTACCCACTAATTGCTGACGTTAAGCACGAAATTTGTAAAGCTTACGACGTTGAGCATCCAGAAGCAGGCGTTGCTTTCCGTGGTTCTTTCCTAATTGACGAAGATGGCCTTGTACGTCACCAAGTTGTTAACGACCTACCTCTAGGCCGTAACATCGACGAAATGCTACGCATGGTTGACGCACTTAACTTCCACCAAAAGCATGGTGAAGTATGTCCAGCACAGTGGGAAGAAGGTAAAGCAGGTATGGACGCATCACCAAAAGGTGTAGCGGACTACCTATCTGAGCACACTGCAGATCTAGGTAAAAAGTAATTACCTAATAACACCATGCTCACGGTGTTACATCTGACAAGAAGCTAAACATAGGGCTAAAGTCAGCTCAAAGATAGAAATATAATGAGGCCTGGAATATACCAGGCCCTTTTTTTATCTATAATTTTCAACCAACCGCACATTATATTCTTCCTCTGTTCGATCCTATCTTGGCAATCTTCTACACTGCAAGACACGCATTTTATTTCATTAAAAATTATGTCTATTCAACTTGAAGTTTGTATCGATAATCTTGAATCACTCCACTATGCCCAACAAGGTGGTGCTACACGTATCGAGCTATGCTCCTCTCTCGCGCTAGGAGGGTTAACGCCAAGTGCTGGCTTAATGCAATTAGCCGCCAAACAAGCAACTATTCCGGTTTATGCGATGATAAGACCACGTCAAGGTGACTTTTTATTTAGTAGTGACGATGTTGAGATCATGCTTGCCGATATTTACGCCGCCCATCAAGCAGGATTACAAGGAATAGTGATTGGTGCGCTCACAGAGCAAAGCCTTATTGATAGCACAACCATTGCAAGCTTAATTAAACAAGCTAAAGGTCTTGGAGTGACTTTCCATCGAGCTATCGATCAATGTGTCGATCCTTTCGCAGCATTAGATACTATTATGAGCTACGGTTGCGAGCGAATACTGACATCAGGGCTCCAACCGACTGCACCTGAAGGCACGGCAATGATCAAAAACATGGTTAACTATTGTGGTGATAGGATCAGTATTATGGCGGGAGCAGGCGTCACTCCGAAGAATGTTCAAGCCTTAGTTGCAGAAACGGGAATAAAAGAAGTACATCTTTCTGGTAAAACAACACGCCCCAGTAAAATATTAAATCGTACTTCAAGTGCACATATGGGCAACGCCATCTTTGATGACTTTCAAATCCCAGTAACAAATATTGATACTATCCAAGCTGTCGCACAACGACTAAAAAGATAATAAACAGTGTCAATTGGAGCACTCAATAAAAAGAGCGCTAAGTTTCTAAATAAAGCTAAGCGCCCTGTTTATTGGTTCATACATCCCGTGTTTTATAGGAAATTAGTAATATCTTCTGGGTTCGTGTGGCGAATGTCTTTGCCTTGTACGAAATAAATAATATATTCGCAAATGTTTTGGCAGCGATCACCGACTCGCTCAATAGAGCGCGCAGCCCACATTACTTTCATCACACTTGGGATAGAATCAGGATCTTCTTTCATGTAGGTCATCAGTTGGCGAATAATCGCTTCATATTCCCGATCAATCCGATCATCAGTTTGATACACATTAATGGCCGCTTTTACATCCATACGTGCGAAAGCATCTAATACTTCATGTAACATACGCACGGCGTTTTGACCTAAAGATTCTAACGATGCCAATAAGTTATATTGCTTATTAGTAAAATTACCTAGTGCTACTTTAGCAATACTTTCAGCAACATCACCAATACGCTCTAAATCGGTAATGGTTTTTATAATGGCAATGACAAGCCGTAAATCACTAGCGGTAGGTTGGCGTTTAGCAATAATACGCGTACACGCCTCATCAATCGCAACTTCCATCGCATTGACTTTGTGATCATCTTGAATCACACGCTTCGCCAAACCTTCCTCTTGTTTATGCAGCGCTTTTAAGGCATCTGCCAACTGCTGCTCAACTAAGCCTCCCATAGCCAAAACATGGGTACGAATACTTTCTAGTTCATGATTAAACTGACCAGAAATATGACGACCAAGGCTAATGTTATTTAACATGATGGTGTGTCCTTAACCATAACGTCCTGTAATATAATCTTCAGTACGTTTTTCTCTTGGGGTGGTGAAAATATCATTAGTGCTCGAATATTCCACCAACTCTCCCATATAGATAAAAGCTGTTTGATCTGACACTCGTGCCGCTTGCTGCATATTATGTGTCACGATAATCACGGTATATTTTGCTTTTAGATCATTAATCAACTCTTCAATCGTTAGGGTTGATATTGGATCAAGTGCTGATGTTGGCTCATCAAGAAGTAATATCTCAGGTTCAATAGCAATCGCACGCGCAATCACTAAACGCTGCTGTTGACCTCCAGATAAACCAAACGCATTTTCATGCAGCCTATCTTTTACTTCATCCCATAGTGCTGCCGAACGCAATGAACTTTCAACCGCATCATCTAAAATACGTCGCTCAGTGATCCCTTGTAGCCGCAAACCATAAACCACATTTTCATAAATGGATTTAGGAAATGGGTTCGGGCGTTGAAACACCATCCCTACCCGACGACGTAATGAAGCAACATCAACTTTAGTATCGTAGATATTCTGCCCGTGCAGCATGATTTTACCATCGACATGACAACCTTCAATCAAGTCATTCATTCGGTTAATACAACTTAATAATGTTGATTTACCACAACCTGATGGACCGATAAATGCGGTAACCTGACCTTTAGGAATACGCATATTGATATTATACAAAGCTTGCGTTTTACCATAGTAAAGGTTCAAACCTTCAATTGATAATGCCGTTTGCTCATCAGGTAACGAAGAGAGATCGACGGGTTCAAATAAACCGATTGATGGTGAAGCAGAATACATAATGTTCTCTCTGTTAATAATCAAATATTCATCGCACTACGTTTTATCACAGCTCTAAAGAGCGAAATTTTTCACGCAGATGATTACGGATCCCAATTGCGGTTAAATTCAAACTTACAATCACTGTCACTAATAAAAATGACGTCGCATAAACCAAGGGTCTTGCAGCCTCAACATTCGGGCTTTGAAACGCAACATCATAAATATGATACCCCAAATGCATAAACTTACGATCAAGGTGGACATAAGGAAAATGAACATCAACGGGCAATGTTGGTGCCATTTTTACGACCCCAACTAACATCAAAGGTGCCACTTCACCGGCCGCCCTTGCGACTGCTAAAATTAACCCCGTCATAATGGCAGGACTTGCCATGGGGAGTACTATACGCCATAAGGTTTCCGCTTGAGTTGCGCCTAATGCCAAAGAGCCATTTCTCACAGAGCTCGGGATTCGCGATAACCCTTCTTCCGTTGATACAATAACAACAGGTAATGTCATGATCGCCAATGTTAATGCTGACCATAAAATTCCAGGGGTACCAAAAGTTGGTGTAGGCAATTGAGCAGAGAAAAACACATCATCAATTGTCCCCCCAACCATATATACAAAAAAACCTAATCCAAACACACCGTAGACAATAGACGGTACACCCGCAAGGTTAATAACCGCGATACGGATTATCTTAGTAAAGGTATTATTTCCTGCATATTCATGAAGATAAATTGCCGCTAATACACCTAATGGCGTCACCATTACGCTCATTAGCAATACCATAAATACCGTGCCAAATATTGCTGGAAATACACCGCCTTCGGTATTGGCTTCACGAGGTGCTTTGGCTAAAAACTTATAAACCTGATGTCCCCAATGCTGAAACTTTTCGATAAAGGTTAAATTATTGGGGTACCAAATATCTAATACTTGAGACATCGATAAGGTGATCGTTTTACCTTGGCTATCTCGAAGTAATAAACTGGCACTATCTAATTGAGATTGTAATGAAAACAAACGATTTTCAATGTTCTTATAAATCGTTTTATAGTTCAGTTCCTCACGTTCAATTCGCGCAGTTTCATCAGGTGTTAATTTATCTTTTAAAATCAGTTGGCGCTTTTCCAAACGTAGTTTTTCTAAGTGCCAATTAATATCTGCAATTTCAATGCCTTGTAGTTTCTTTAATTCAGTTCTAATTTCAGAAGCTTCAGTTAATGCGACAGGTAAATACTCCATGCTATTACGCACACCATTTGCCATGATTGCGATTGGATAGCCGTAAAATTTACCATTCGTTTCTCGATCGACAACGGCGATGTTTTTCGCTATTTCTTGGTGCTTAATTTGACTTTTTAATATGGTCAAAAAGTCAGTACCAACTCGTTCACGATTACCCATTTTGATGAGATAACGCATTTCCACTGGGCCAGACATATGAGAAACATCAATCCCAGCTTCACGTAACTGTTCCAAAGGGATCGCTTTGCTATCATACAGCTCACCAATCACAGTTTGATTTTTACCTGCAATATCGATATCGAATTGATAAACAGGTGAAGGCCAAAAGTAACTTAAGCCTTTATAGCCAATCAACAATAGTAATCCTAAAACAGCAACGAGACTTAAGCTAACAGCACCTGCTGTTACCCAAATCCAAGGAGAGCCGGATTTAAACCACTTAATCATGATCGCTCCCTTCCCTTATAGTGAACTGTATTTTTCACGTAAACGTTGCCTCACAACCTCTGCAATTGTATTAAATACAAAGGTAAATACGAATAATACAAATGCGGCTAAAAACAATACCCTATAATGCGAACTTGCCACTTCCGATTCAGGCATTTCAATCGCAATGGTTGCCGCCAATGTTCTTAAGCCCTGTAGCAAATCCCAATCCATGACTGGGGTATTCCCCGTCGCCATCAGTACAATCATTGTTTCTCCAACAGCTCGACCTAACCCCATCATTACCGCAGAAAAAATACCAGGGCTTGCTGTTAGCAATACCACCCTAGTTAAGGTTTGCCATTGTGTCGCACCTAGTGCAAGAGAGCCTTTCGTTAAATGGCTAGGTACAGAGAACACCGCATCTTCAGCAATCGTAAAAATAGTAGGGATCACCGCAAAACCCATTGCGATACCGACAATTAACGCATTACGCTGATCGTAACCAATATCATAATGGTGAGATAAATAACTCTGAAGATCACCGCCAAGTAACCTATCCGATAACCAAGGGCTAACTGCAAAACAACCATAACCAACAAGTATTATCATCGGGATCAAAATAGCAATATGGAAACCATGAGGAATACGTGACCGCCATCGACCAGGGAGCATTGACCAGATAAAACCAATAACAATCATACTTATAGGTAATGCAACAAAGCTTAAGGCAACCCCTGTCAGATTTTGATCGACAATCGGTGCCAGCCAAATTCCAGCTAAAAAGCCTAAGATGACCGTCGGCAAAGCTTCCATTAATTCAATCGTTGGTTTAATTAATCGACGTACTTTAGATGACATGAAATACGCGGTATAAATCGCCCCAGCCAATGCCAGTGGAATCGCAAATAACATTGAAAAAACTGCAGCTTTCAACGTACCGAAAATAATCGGTACCAAACTCAATTTAGGTTCAAACTCATCACTGGCAGACGTTGATTGCCAAACGTAATCAGGCTCTGAATATCCCTCATACCACACTTTTTGCCACAATGATGAAATACCAATATCCGGATGGGTGTTATTCACTTTATAGGTTTGCCACTTGCCCTTATCTAGCGTGAGCAACATATTCGCCTTAGGTGATATTGCGATATCTTGGGGGACAGTATCAAAAACCTGATCTTGATAAATCACATCGCGCTCAGAGGTATAATAAGCCGATACTCGACCATCTTGCTGAATAACAAAAAAGCCTTTGCGGTAATACTCAGGGACAATTTTCACAATAGGGCTAGAAGAAAAAAGGAAGTCTCTCACCTTTACTAATTGGCGTTTTCCTTCTTTGACCACTTCAAACCATTGGGTAATCGTATTATTCGAGTTTGTCACTAATAAAGAGTTCGCCCCTGACAATAAATTGATTCGTTCAGGCGTCACTGTTTTATCAAGAGATAATTTTGTCGTCTCTCTTAGTACTGCACTTTGATGATTGAGGCTATAGGTAAAAAGTGTTGATTCACTTAACACATACAACGTTTTACCATCTGGAGTTAATACAAGTTGCTCAACATTTGCTGGCGCATCATTAATATTAAATTGAAATTGCTGCCATATTTTATCATCTGCTGCGGTCATTTCAGAATGAGATAACCTCACAACAGAAAGTAGATGTTGTTTTGTATAGGCAGCCAAAATAATAGTATTCTCTCGCCCAGATATAGCTAATTTCTCAATAACATCTTGTTTAGGAGTGATCGATAAAGGCGCTTTACCAACAGGATAATCAATAACAGGGAATAGCTGTTTTTTGTTTTGATCAAACGTGAAATGAAAATCAGCTTTCACTATTTTCACTTGTCCACCCGGCAATGCATACGCAACCATTCCATCCCGCGGCAAACTGATTGCAACGGCAGTAGGATCAGTGACCAGTGTTTGTTGTTTAATCACCTTTCCTGCTGCAGGTAGTGGTGCTAATCGAATAAAGTCCACCTGACCTTCGGTGGTAAAACGATAAGCTAAGGTATTACTTTCATCAATTCCTACTCGCGCAGTGTTACCTGCCAAGGTTAATGAAAACTGGTGAGTTGGTTTCACTGAAACAGAAGAGAAAATCGGGACAATGACATAGAGCAAATAGAAAAAAATCAGCACTAAGGTTACAAGTACAAAAATACCACCAGCCGTCACACCTAACCGCGCTAACTTATCTTTCATTCGGCGAAGATGGTTTTCTCCCATTAAAAACGAACTGGCGTGTGCCATTATTACCTCAAACCTATTTATACGGACTAAAGTGTATTTCTATTACGTGACACTTTTATTACAGGTGATATATCCAAAACGCTATATCGCACAACTTTATAAATCAGAACTGAAAGAAATGTCATTTGAAATCAATGAATCATGACTACTTACGCATTTACTCATTTACGTCCGTTTCAACCATAGACAGCATAAATTGTTGTTAGGATAATTATTAATAAGTATCAATCAGTTTGTTGCTTAATTGTCACTGCATCACAACCATTACGAATAAGGAGAGCTGTAATGAAACAACTCATTATTACTGTTATCGGTAAAGATAAAACGGGGCTGGTCGAGCAACTTTCAGACACGGTGTATAACAACCATGCAAATTGGTTAAAAAGCTCATTAACCCAACTAAGTGGACAATTTGCAGGCATTGTTCAAGTTGAAGTTTCAACTCAACATATTCAACAGCTTAGCGAAGCATTATCTCAAATTGATGGGCTACAGATCCACATTGTCGAAGCACAAATCAAAGCTTCTTCACAACAGCTTATGCAGAAGCTAACTGTTACAGGTAATGACCGATTAGGGATAGTAAAAGAAGTCACCACCCATCTGCATCAACTAGGCATAAACATCTATAAACTCAACACCAAAACGAAAAGCGCACCTAATTGGGGATACCCCATTTTTACCGCACAATTTCAACTTGAACTCCCAGCCGATCTCTCTATCGATATAGTACAAGAACAATTAGAACAACTAGCCGATGATTTAACCATAGATATTGATCAATAATCGAAACATTTGACTGATAAAACAATCACTCAGATTAACATCTCACTGTAACGCTAATCCCTTATATTTGCCACAAACAGCTTTATTTTGTAATGCAAGGCGACAAGGATAAATACCGCACATGATCACTGAAAATCTATATATTGAAAAAGAGCTAAGTTGGCTCTCTTTTAACGAACGAGTATTACAAGAAGCAGCAGATAAGTCCGTTCCTCTTATTGAGCGTGTACGATTTCTCGGTATTTTTTCCAGCAATACAGATGAGTTCTACAAAGTGCGCTTTGCTGATGTGAAGCGCCAGATCTTAATTCGTGAAGCACAAGGTGGCAGTGATCAAGCCAAACAATTATTAAGTAAGATCCAAAGCCGAGTACTTAAGTTAAATCAAGATTTTGATACGTTATACAATGAAATATTGTTAGAAATGGCACGCCGCCATATCTTTTTAGTCAATGAATTGCAGTTAGAAGACAACCAGAGAGCATGGTTGAAACACTATTTCCAACACACCATTTTGCCTCATGTTACCCCGATTTTACTCACTGACGATATCGACATACTTCAAGTACTCAAGGATGAATACTCCTACCTTGCTGTCGCTATGACTAAAGGCAGAGAAACCCATTATGCGTTAATAGAGATCCCAACCGATCAACTGCCTCGTTTTGTCCAATTACCCAAAACCAAAGGTAAACGCCAGAAGACCCTTATCTTGCTTGATAATATCATTCGACTTTGTATCGATGATTTATTTAACGGCTTTTTTGAATATGACGATCTTGCTGTCTTTGCAATGAAAATGACCCGTGATGCAGAATACGATCTCAGTCAAGAAGTTGAGCATAGCTTGCTAGAGCAAATGTCAGAAGGGTTAAATCAACGTCTAACGGCGATGCCTGTACGCTTTGTTTATCAGCGCGATATGCCTGGTGATATGATCAATGTGTTATGCGATAAACTCCAAGTATCGAGCTATGACAGTGTGATCCCCGGAGGACGCTACCATAACTTTAAAGACTTTATTGGCTTCCCTAATGTCGGCAGAAGCTATTTAGAAAATAAAGAACTCCCCCCAATTAAAAGCTATCAATTTAGCTCAGCTCGGAATGCCTTTGATGCTATAAAAGCACAAGATATTTTATTGTATTACCCATACCACACCTTTAGTCATATAACTGAGTTGGTACGACAAGCCTCTTACGATCCCAAAGTTCGTAGTATTAAAATCAATATTTATCGCGTGGCTAAAAACTCACGCATTATTGAATCTATGATTGATGCTGCCAACAACGGTAAAAACGTTACCGTCGTGGTTGAACTGCAAGCCCGCTTTGATGAAGAAGCCAACATTGAATGGGCAAGGTGTCTCACAGAGGCTGGGGTAAACGTTATTTTTGGCGTACCCGGTTTAAAGATCCACTCCAAACTCTGCCTAATTACCCGTAAAGAATCAGACGAGCTGGTTCGATATGCGCATATCGGTACGGGTAACTTTAATGAAAAAACCGCCCGAATTTATACCGACTTTTCACTCCTAACCTGTGATAAAGCCATTACCGATGAAGTAAAACAAGTCTTTGCTTATATAGCGAACCCATATCGTCCCGTTGAATTTAAGCATTTAATTGTATCCCCTCGTAACTCTCGCTCTCGATTATATGAACTGATTGATAGAGAAATCGCTCACGCCAAGCAAAACCTACCATCTGGTATTACACTTAAGGTCAATAACCTCGTCGATAGAGGCTTGATTAATATGCTATATCAAGCCAGTAATAGCGGCGTGAAAATTAAATTAATTGTTCGAGGTATGTGTTCGTTAATCCCAGGAATTAAAGGGATCAGTGACAACATTACTGCGATCAGTATTATCGACAGATTTCTAGAACACCCTCGTGTCGCAGTATTTGAAAATAATGGTGATACGGATGTGTATATTTCATCGGCTGATTGGATGAGCCGTAATATTGATAATCGTATTGAAGTCGGGTGTCCTATTACTTCACCAATATTAAAACAACGTATTATCGATATTCTCAATATCCAACTTTGCGATACCGTCAAAGCACGCATTATTGATGAAGGCATGCATAACCATTATGTGCCTCGTGGTAATAGACGTAAGATTCGCTCCCAAACGGCAATTTATGATTATCTGAAACACAGCGAGAAGAAACTTAGAAAACACGCTGAAAAAACAGAGAAAAACAATGACAAAAACTAATTCCTCGCCACAACCTCGCGAAATAGCGGCTATCGATATAGGTTCAAATAGCTTTCATATGGTTGTGGCTCGCATTGTGGGTCAAAGCCTACAAATTGTCAGCCGTCATAAACAAAGAGTCCACCTTGCATCAGGGCTTGATAAACATCTAAACCTTGATCAGGCTGCTATGAATCGAGGCTTAAGCTGCCTTGCAATGTTTACCGAAAGACTGCAAGGTTTTAAGCCTGAGAATGTCCGTATTGCGGCAACATACACATTACGTCAGGCGCAAAATGCACATATTTTTCTCCAACGAGCAGAGCGTATTTTACCCTTCCCCATCGAGATCATTCCTGGTACAGAAGAAGCCCGTTTAATTTATCTTGGTGTTGCACATACCCAACCCGATAAAGGTAAAAAACTGGTAGTAGACATCGGTGGTGGCAGCACAGAATTAGTTATTGGTGAGCAATTTGATACCCATATTTTGTATAGCAAACATATGGGATGTGTAAGCTACAACAAACTCTTTTTTTCTAATGGCAAACTCAGTCATAAGAACATTGCGGCGGCACAACTTGCGGCACGCCAAAAGCTTGAAAGTATCGCCAGTAAATATACCGATATTGGATGGGATAAAACCTTAGGTTCGTCTGGCACCATTAAAGCAATTCGCGAAGTATTAATCGCTCAAGGCCATAGTGATGGCGTGATCACATCGTCTCGTTTAAATCGATTACTAGATGAAATTAGCACCTTCAAACATCAAGATGATCTCGAACTTCCGGGCTTAACCGATGAAAGAAAACCTGTTTTTGCTGCAGGTGTAGCGATTTTAAGTGCTGTTTTTGAAGCGCTTGATATTAATGATATGCATTTTTCCAGTGGCGCATTACGTGAAGGGCTTCTGTATGAAATGGAGCAACGATTCCGCCACAGTGATATTCGCATTCGAACCGCTGATGCAATGGCAAAACAATACAATATCGACACCACACAAGCTAAGCGCGTTCAAACGAGTGCGGTTGAAATTTACGATCAAATAGATACTCAACCGGGCATGAACAAAAATGAATTATCGACCTTGCTATCATGGGGAGCACTACTCCACGAGGTTGGGCTAAGTATTAGCTATCCCGGATTTCACCGACATAGTGCTTACTTACTCCGGTATAGCACCATGCCAGGGTTTAATGTCGAACAACAAACGGTACTTTCAACCTTAGTACGCTATCAACGTAAAGCATTAAAACTGACTGAAATGCCCGAATTGACCATCTATAAACGTAAACATCTTTATCCATTAATTCGTACCTTACGTATTGCCGTAGTGTTAAATGGGCAACGTAGTGATGAACCACTGCCGAAAATACAAGTTGATGCCAATAAAGAGCATTGGCAATTAACCTTTCCTAAAGGTTGGACTACAGAGAATAAATTACTCGCAGCTGATATGCGCACAGAACAAGAATATTGGCATAAAGCAGGATGGGTGTTAGAGGTTAATGAATTGAGTGACTCGTAATTATATCCAATATTTAAAAACAACAACGCCAGCGAGATGCTGGCGTTGTTGTTGATAGGAAATCGTTAGCAAATAGTACAACATGATGAACTGTTATAGTCCAAGCGTTGCCAAGTTTTGTTCAACAACCTTTACGGGTAACGGAATATAACCATCTTTTTGTACTATTTTTTGCCCATCACTCGACAGAATAAATCGTAAAAATTCACCTTCCATCGGTGCTAACGGTTTATTCGGATGCTTATTAACATAAACGTATAAAAAGCGTGATAATGGGTAGCGCCCACTAACTGAATTTTCAATCGTCGCTTCAACGTAATCATCCCCTTCTCGTGCCACAGGTATCGCTTTAATACCTGTCGTTTTATAGCCAATCCCTGAATAGCCAATCGCATTTAATGAGGTTGATACCGATTGTACAACCGATGCCGATCCCGGTTGCTCATTAACATTGTTACGAAAATCCCCTCGACACAGCGCATGCTTTTTAAAATAGCCATACGTCCCTGAAACTGAATTTCGTCCATAGATCTGAATACCACGATCTTGCCAGCTTCCCGATAAACCTAGCTGCCCCCATTGGGTGATTGGCTTTAATCCACCACAACGTAATGTTCGTGAATAAATCGCATCTAATTGTTCAAAGTTAATCCCCTTTAATGGATTATCTTCATGCACAAATACCGCAAGTGCATCGACCGCGACTTTGATCGCAGTCGGTTTATAGCCATACTCTTGCTCAAATGCTTCAATCTCTTTGGTTTTCATTGCTCGGCTCATCGGGCCAAGTTGCGCGGTCGCTTCAATTAATGCAGTGGGCGCTGTTGATGAACCTGCGGTTTGAATTTGAATATTGACGTTTGGATAGCGCCGTTTAAATTCTTCCGCCCAATAGGTCATTAAATTGGCTAATGTATCCGAACCAACCGATGATAAGTTACCCGAAATGCCGCTTACTTTCTGATAAGGCAATAAGCTTTTCTCTGCTGCTTTAACGCTTGATATTTCTATACTGGATGTTTCAGTGTCAGCCTGAGCGCTGCCAGCCAGTGATAACAACAATACCCCAGCAAAAGATTTCAATCGCTTACCCATACATTTCATCTCTTTAATCACTTAAAAATATCATCGGCTAATTCAGCCGTTTGAGTATGATCTGCAATTAATCGAGACGGTAGCGTAAAGGCGAAAGTACTGCCTTTTTCAAGCTCACTTTCTATTTCTAAATGAGAGTCATGGTGGCTCAAAGCATGTTTAACAATCGCCAGTCCCAAACCACTACCGCCAGTTTCACGAGAACGGGCTTTATCCACACGATAGAAACGCTCTGTTAAGCGGTGAATATGCTGAGCTTCAATCCCCTCACCGCTGTCTGTAACTTCTAATCTTGCACCATTAGGCGAGCGATACCAACGAACCGTAATATCAGCATCACTTGGAGTATGTTTAACTGCGTTATAAACCAAATTAGAAATCGCACTACGTAGCTGATCATCATCACCTAAGACACTTAAGCTCTGATCAATCTCGAAATTAAAGTGCTGATTTTTATCCCCACTGAGTGAGATCGCTTCTTTTTCTAAAATATCTAGCATCGCAGGCACATCCACCACTTCCTCTAGCTCAATGGTTGGAGCGGCTTCAATTTTTGACAAGGTTAATAACTGTTCAACTAGCGCATTCATTCGTGCTAATTGCTCTGTCATCACACCATGTGCACGATCCCACATCGGTCCTGATAACATATCTGGATCTGCCGACATTTCTAAATAGCCTTGCAGCACCGTCATTGGTGTACGCAATTCATGAGAAACGTTAGCAAAGAAATTACGACGCATGCCTTCAAGCTGTTTAAGTTGAGACACATCACGTACCGCCATCAAATACTCACCTTCGGTATAACGCATGATCCGCAGTTCTAAGGTGCGGTCGTAGTTCATTGGTGAAGTAATTTCTAATGGCGTATCAAAAGATTGTCTTGCCAGATAACGGACAAAATCAGGGCTTCTTAATAAGTTACTGATAGGTTGACCCGCATCATCAGGCCAACGTAAGCCCAATAATTGCTGCGCTAATTTATTGCACCAAACGATATTGCCTTCACTGCGGAATACAACAACCGCATCGGGTAATGATTCAGCACCATTACGGAAACGACGAATTAGGGTTGTTAGTTCTTTACGGCGACGACGATTACGTTGTTGTAAACGATACATGCCATTAAATAGCGGCTCCCAACTGCCTGAGCCAGAAGGAGGAGTCAGGCTGCGATCTTTCCATAACCAATCTGACATTTTTAGCTGATTGTGGAAATGCCAAATCAGTTGGATCCATGTTGCAACGAGTAAAAACCATGGTAAATAACCGAAAATCATACCAAGGATGATCCACGGTAGATAAAACAGAATTAACTCCCATACCAATTTTTTCCATGACAATCTTTCGACCATGTTTTACTCCTTGTAACGGAGTTATGGTATGGATCCGTTACATTAAATTTCTTTACTCGTACAAACAACACAACCTCCAACCTTATCGAACTGCGATAATGGATGAAGGCTCGTATTTTTCTTTATATAGCCAACCCTAGTATGGGTTGTGAATCACTACTATGGGCGAGTTGAGAAGCGATAACCTGCCCCACGTACTGTTTGCACCATCTTATCGTGTCCACCAGACTCTAACGCTTTACGTAAGCGACGAATATGAACATCAACGGTACGATCTTCAACATAAACGTTAGTGCCCCAAACATTATTAAGTAACTGTTCACGACTATAAACACGCTCTTGGTGCGTCATAAAGAAGTGCAACATTTTAAACTCTGTTGGGCCCATCTCTAATGGCTCATCATCCGATGTCACACGGTGCGATACAGGATCTAATTTCAACCCTTGCACATCAATCACATCATCTAATGCTGTTGGTGATACACGACGCATAACCGCTTTTAAGCGCGCCATTAACTCTTTAGGAGAAAATGGTTTAGTAATGTAATCATCCGCACCTACTTCAAGACCACGAACCTTATCTTCTTCCTCACCACGTGCTGTTAACATAACAACAGGGATTTGGCGTGTAAGTTCATCGCGCTTAAGGTGTTTGATCAGGTTAATACCTGAGCCACCGGGTAACATCCAGTCCATGAGAATCAGCTCAGGATACGGTTCGCACATTTTCTCTAGTGCTGTGTCATAGTCCTCAGCTTCGATCGCTTGATAGCCCTTTTGCTCCAACACGAAACATAACATTTCACGAATTGGAGCTTCATCTTCTACCACAAGAATCCGTCTTACCATAATCAAATATACCTAGTCGTTTGCTTCATCTGACCTGCGCCATTATGTGTGCTTAATATTACACTTTTGTGACTTCTTGTAATAAAAGTATAAACCAAGTTGAATATGCATCATTTAAGCATTCCCGTAATCCATAGGAGAACAAGATAAATATTAAATAATTACAATGGGTTGATTAGTATTTATATTAACCTTTTATGGCAATATTACTACGTCCACCGCCTTGTGCTTCAACAGCCACTTGCACCCCGATACGCTCAACTAAAGTGCCAACGTGAGAGATAACGCCAATTTGTCTACCATCCGCTTGAAGTGCGTCAAGGCAAGCCAATGCCATTTCTAAACTATCAGGATCTAGGGTGCCAAATCCTTCATCAATAAACAGAGAGCCGAGCTGTCGAGTGTCTGCCGCCAGTGAGGCTAATGCAAGTGCTAAAGATAGCGACACTAAGAAACTCTCACCGCCAGAGAGTGACTCAACGCTACGTACTTCATCGCCCATATCATGATCGATCACCTGCAATGCTAACGGGCTACCAGGAACGGGTTGTAACGCATAACGTGGTGCAAGATCTTGCAAGTGATGATTGGCATTAATCACTAGCTGTTGCAGCGTTAACCCTTGAGCCAAAGTACGGAATTTATTACCTGTAGCCGAGCCGATTAAATCGCTCATTTCCATCCATAGCTCGGTTTGCGTTTGCTGGGTCGCTAATGCTGAGCGAAGATCGCCAGCTTGTTTCTCAGCTTGTTCGCCTAAATCTAAACGTTGGCGTAATTGGAATACTTGATCATCAAGTTGCGATTTTTCCGTCTGCCATTGGCTAAACAATTGCTGCTGAGTTGAGGCGTCATCACTAATGTCATGTTCGCTAAACCACTGCTTGGCTAATTCAACCGTCGGCTGATAATCCACCTGTGCTTGCTGTCTTTCTTTAACAATGGTTTCGCCTTGCGACACCGCTTGCTCTAGCTGTTTTAGCTCACTGCGCTCTTGCTGTAACCATGCCTCATCGTGACTTAATAACGCCGTTAATTCAGCCTCCGTTAACGCGAGCTTTTCCAACCATGCTTGCCACACTTGTTGTAAATTCTGTTGTGCTGTTTCAGATTCTGCTAATTGTTGGGTCGCGTTCTGCTGTTTGGTTAACTCTGCGGCAATCACTTCTGCCAATTGGTTTAATTGTGTTTGTCGCTGTTGGCATTGTTGCTGCTGTGCATCAACATCGGCTTTAGCTGAGCGTTCAATCGTATCGAGTGGCTGATCGCCAATAAGCTCAATACGTTGTTGCCAGCAAACCTGTTGCTCTTCTGTGAGACGGGCTACTTTTGCCGTTAACTCATAGGCTTGTTGCTCACCATGCTGAACGCTATTGGTTAATGTCGCGAGCACTGGTGCAAGCTCTGCCAGCTGTTTTTCAAGCAATTGTTGTTGCTCAATATTGGTTTGATATTGCTGAACTTGGCGCTCTAAATCGGCAATAAAGCCCGCTTTACCTTGCTGAGCTAATGCATTTATCCATGCGTCATTACCATAGATTGTCATTAACGCCTGCTGTCTTTCAGCTATCACGTTTTGCATATTATTAGACTGCGCCGTAAACGCATTACATTGTTCTTGCGCTTGAGTTTGCTGCTGCGTTAACAAATAGCATTGCTCTTTTAGCTCGGCTTCTTGCTTAGTTAATTGCTGTAATTGAAGCTGCTGTTGCTTAACCTCTGCAATCAGCACTTTGCGCTGCTCACCCTGTACTTTAATCTGTTGCATTTGCGATTTAGCATCATCGACTGCTTGTGACCAATGTGCTTGATAATGAGAAAGCTGAGCTAGATCGCTGTCAGTCGATAAGGTAATTTCAGCTAAAGTAATAGCATTTAGATCCGTTGCCATGAGATCGGTCCAATGGCATTGCTGCTGATTAACTAACGTCTGAATCGTATTATTAAACCCTACAATCTCTTGCTCAATGTCAGTGTGACGTTGCTTATCTTGCAAGACAGATTGAGTTAGCTGGCGCTGCTCGGCATTAGCATCTTGCAATTGCTGGGCTAATTGCTGTAATCGCTGTTGCTGTTGGCTAATAATGCTTTCAACTTGCGGATTGTGCTGCTGATAAGGATGATTTTCGGAGCCACACAGTGGGCAAGCTTCACCTTCAACAAGTTGCTCGCGATAGTCAGTTAAGCTCATGACAGCACGGCTTTGGTTTAGCTGAAGCTCTACTTCTTTATGTTGCGCATCTAATTGTAATAACTCAGGGCTTAATGCTGCTAAACGTTGCTCACTGCTAGCAATATTCGTCACTAAACCTTGCTGCTGAAGCTGAGATTTATCACGCTGTTGAAGCAAACCATGCCATTTATCTAGCCCGAATAAACTCTCTTTTAGCTTACTACTGAATTGCTGATACGCAGCATAATGTTGGCGTTCTTGATCTTGTAATTGCTCTAATGCAGTGAGATCGTGCTCAGCGGTTTGCTGCGTTAATTGTAGCTTTTGCTGATCCAATGCAGAAAGCTGTTTATCAAATTGGATCTGCTGCTGCGCCACGCTCGCTAACGTTGTTTCACGCTGTTTTATGTCAGTTTGAAGCTGTGCAATTTGGCTTTGCGCTTGTTGATACTGGCTGATGTTATCTTTGATCGCATTTTGCTGCTCCGCTAAGGCTTTTACCCCTTGCGTTTGAGACAATGCCGCAGTCACTTGTTGTTGTTGTAACTGGGCGGCGTGTTGCTGTTGTTGCTTACTCGCAAGTTGCTCACGCTGGATCGTGAGGTCTTTATTTAAGCCAGCTAATTGCTGCTGTAATTCTGCGCTTTGTTGCTGTAAAGCATCACGCTTTTGCTCAATACTTGCCGCCTGTTTTAGTTTTGGCTCAAGATCGGTTAACAGCTGTTGTTTTTGCGCTAATTGCTTCTGGCTTTGCTCTACATCGGTTTGTAATTGCCCTTTTTGTTGCTGCTTAGCCGTTAATTCAGCGGTTGCTGATTGTAGTGATTGCTGCCACTTGAGCACTTGTTGCTGCGCTTGGGTTAATAGCGTGAAATCACCGCGAGCAGGAAGCGCTTGCTCATATTTGGTCAATTGCAGATAACGCGGCGCGGCTAATTGTTGGTCTTGCTTGGCTTGTACTAACTGCTGCTCACTTTCACCAATACGCTGCGTCAGTTTTTCAGCATTCACCAACACATCTTGATGCAGTTTAAGTTGCTCTAACTTTTGTTGTTGGCTATTAACTTGTTCACGAGCACTGACCAATTGAGTATTTAATGCTTCGCGCTCTTCGTCTGTTAACAGTGCGATATCACCTAACTTACCTTGAAGTTGCGTCAGTTTTAGCTTTTCATCTTTGGCTCGTTCATGAGCTGCAATGGATAATCGACCGTAGATTTCACCGCCCGTCATACGCTCTAACAGTGCAGCACGTTCATCAGCCCCTGCTTTTAAAAATGCCGCGAATTCGCCTTGTGGCAACATCACAGCACGGCGAAACTGATCGAAGCTCAAGCCGATCAGCTTTTCAATTTCTGCCTGTAGTTCTTGTTTCTTACCCGCAAAACGCTGCCCTGTTTCAATGTTTTCTAACCATTGTTCAGCGGCTTGAATTTTGCCTTCTGCACGACCACGAGCACGACGAACATGCCAGTGAGAACGCCAATGTGAGCCATCATTGGCAATAAAATCGACTTCGGCAAAACCTTCACCTTTACCGCGCGATAAGATACTACGCACATCATTAGCTTTGATGCGGTTATCTTCATCGTCACGACCGATTTCAGCATCGTTCTTTTTGTTTGATTGCAAACGCGGAATACGATCAAACAACGCCAAACAAATCGCATCGAGCAAGGTTGATTTACCCGCCCCTGTTTTACCTGTGATCGCAAACAAGCCAGCATCGCCTAATCTGCCACCCGCAAAATCAATCTCAAATTTGGTTTGTAAACTCGCTAAATTTTCACCACGAAGCGCAAGGATTTTCATTGTTTTTATCTCTCTTATTCTTGTTCTTCAACTTGAGTTAATAGGGTTTCAAACGCTTCAGCCATTACTTCGGTTGGCTCACCATCGAATTTCTTGTTCCAACTTAATGCGAACACTTGTTGTGGCGACACCTCAGATAATCGACGGTGTTGCAAGCTATCTTGTTGCTCGCGTTGGCTATAATGGGGCGTAATTTTGGCAAGACGAACGGATTTGCCTTCTAATGCTTGCAGCACTTTTTCACGCAAGAGGGCTTGTGGTTTATCAAGCAACACATGCACTTCTAAAAAGGGTTGTTGCTCACGTGGCAATTCATCGTCAGGTAAGGCTTTTAATGCGGCTAACACTTCATCTAACGGCGCGGGTTTGGTTGGTACTTTAAGCATGTCGACACAACGAGGAATACTGATCTCTTCAATCGCTTTAACGTTACTACCATCAAATTCTACCGCTAAAATTTGGTGGTTATAATTACGCTCTGACATCGACAGTGGAATCGGCGAACCGCTATAACGAACATGCTCTTTCTTCGCCACTTTTTGGGCTAAATGCAAATGTCCAAGCGCAACATAACTCATATCATCAGCAAAAATTGAGGCTGGTAGCGCATGTTGATTACCGCCAAGTACACGGCGTTCTGACATTTCAGATAATTGCCCTGATGCCATGTACGCGTGTCCCATACCGATCATCGCTTGTTCTGGCGCAAGCAATTCACGGGCGGCTTGGGTCATATCGCTATATAGCACTTCTACCCCTTTAATTAAGCGGTCGTCGTTTTCATCAAGGTTATCGGTACGTAAATCGGCACTGCGCAAAAACGGCACTGCTAATACATACGCGGCAGTTTGTTTATCTTTATTAGTGATAGGCACCAGCATACGCTTAACATCTAAGGTGCCATCTTCTAAACGATGGATACCGCCAACCATATGCAAATCAAAGGCTTTTAATAGTTCATGAGGCGCATCAAGCTTACTTGGTGAATCATGGTTACCGCCAATCATCACTACATCTAAATTCGGTAGGGCTTTCGACACTTTCGCCAAAAAACGATACAACATGCGCCATGCACTTGCGGGCGGGTTGGCAGTATCGAAAATATCACCAGCGACTAATAAGGCATCCGCTTGCTGAGCTTCAAGTTCATCGGCTAACCAATCTAAGAACGCTTGATGTTCATAGTCGCGGTTATAACCGTGGAGTTGATGCCCTAAGTGCCAGTCAGAGGTATGGATAATTTTCATAATATAATGCGCAACCTAGCCAGAAATAATCTGCTGATTGTACCGTGAGATCTGCCAAACCACATCTGCTATTTCACTGCCTTTCGCTGCTATCACGCAATTTTATTTTTGATAAATAAGTCAGGGAATTAGTTTTGTGAAATGAGGTGTGTTTTAGGTGAGTTGAAATAAAAAAGACCGCTATCTTGTGATTTAAGAACTACTTCATTATGTTAATATAAAAAAAATATAGGCGAACTCATAATGAAAAAGAGAAAAATTTTATTATCTTTAAAATCTCGAAAAAAACTGAAAGAAAATGGTATTTTTTTACCAAAAAGAAGTTTATTAACACGATTTAAGCTACCAATTGAAAAAGTAGTTATAGAACAAAATTGCCGTGTTTTTAAAGGGCATAATATTTGGTCAATGGGGGCATTTTCATACTCTCACTCACAACTACCAATCAACATTTCTGTTGGTAGATATTGTTCAATAGCAAGTAATGTAAAAACGATGGGAGTAAATCACCCATTACAAAGATTCACGACATCATCCATTACATATGATAAGGGAATTTTCCCTAATATATCCGAAACATTAAAAATAAAAGAAATCCTCCCTCCCCCTCAAACTACAATAAAAAATGATGTTTGGATAGCTGAAAATGTATTGATAAAAAATGGAATTGTAATTAATGACGGAGCAGTAATTGCAGCAAATTCAGTAGTAACAAAAGATGTTCCTCCGTATGCTGTTGTAGGAGGGTCTCCAGCTAAAATAATTAAATACCGCTTTCCTGAAGAAGTAGTACAAGAATTAACAAAAATAGAATGGTGGAATTACCGATGGTTTGATCATAAAGATCTAGAGCTGGATTTAGATATTCAATCTTTTATATCCGTATTTAAATATTTAAAAAACAAAGAGGCTATAAAGTATTTCTACCCACAAAAAATAACTTTATAAATTAACGTAATATAATGAACTAATATAAACAACTATCATTAGTGTAATACCGATAAACAAAGAAAAACAATCAGTTATCCAGCTATCGGACATATAAAGCCATCATCACATATAATGCAATTTGGGACTTATTTACGCCTTTAATACTATAGTATTCGCTCCATAACTCTATGGAGCGATGTTACTTACTAATGTTTGACATTCTAAGGTAACAGCGTATTTATTTCTGGCTAAGATTTTGATGTTTCTTTCATACATTTTACCTGATAGTCATAGAGGATAAACCGCTGCCTAATACAGTTTCCACGATACAGTAAGTAACACACCAGCATCACAAGGTGCATTATTTGAGAACAACCAATAGCTCTACCAGCTACAAATGGTTGATAGCTAATTCAGCATTGTTATTAGTAGGCGATAAGTGACCATCATTAATATAACAAGTGAGTTTTGGTCATTGTACAACGTATACTCTATCGCTTTACCTAAAGGCTAATATAACTTTAAAAGATAGTATAGCTTTTCTGTTTTGCATCACTCAAAAATTGATTCTCACTTCATTTCCTATAAATTCAACAACCTACAACCCCATCCCGATCCTAATTAATATTGGAGATATAAATTATTACCCCTTGGTAATAATTAATTACCAAATAACGCAATTGTTTTGTTTTTTGAAAGAATTAATATAGTCACATCGAAACGCACAAGGCGTTCACAAAAACTCAAAACAAAAGGTTTTATTACTCATGAAAACAGTTATTAAAGCAACTATCGCAGCCGCTATTATCGCAACATCTTTTACTGCTGCAGCAAAAGACGGTAACTTCACTGGTAACATTAACTTTAATAAATCAACAACTAATGCAGTTAATGTTGGTCACTACCAAAAACAAAGTACCGCTGAGCGCTCTCACTCTGGCTTAGTATTTTCACAGCATAAAGCTGCATTAAACTTTTCTGAAAAGCTACTTTCAGCAGCAGATAAGTAAGCATTACCCATAACGAACGTTAGTCTTTATTTTATTATTACCATTTAACTATTGTTCTTTATGTTTTTCGATAATTACTCGAAAAAAGGTAATTATTGTACTTCTTGTTACACCCTACAAAAGGCTGAATCCGCTATTTCAGCCTTATTATAAAAAATAAGGTCAATCCAATGACAACATTAACCGAAAAGCCAGGCATCACTCTGATCAAATCAGGGACTTTTAAGCTAAATGATTTAAGCAAACTGTTAGAAGTTGAAGGCTTAAAAAGTGATATGGCTGAAGTTGCTGTAACCAACAACAGCGCACCATTGACGATTGGTCATTTCACTATGTCTCCAGGCGTAGAGTTTGAATACTTCTACGATTCAGTCGAGTACAAAGTGGTTACTAAAGGTAAGATCGTAATGCGTGATACTGCTGGCAACAAATACGTTGCTGAAGTGGGCGACGTTATTCTGTTCTCACCTGACGTTACTGTTATCTTCGATGCAGAAAGTGACGGTGAAGCAATCTACACAGCACACCGCCAAGCTGCTGAAGATTTCGCGCCTGCTAAATAATTTCATTGCCAAATGAATCCTCTAAAGCCTTGAGTTTTGCTCAAGGCTTTTTTACGTTCTACCTATTTTTTCTTGCTCGATTTATTCCATTACTCACATTCCACTCAACGCGAAATTATCAGCAACAAATGTCCGCAAGATCAGAAAATCCCATCTAAACTTTAGAGTAATTTTTAACCCTATCATTTCGCTTTTTTAGCTACCGACTTTTCATGATCGGCTAACGGTCTATTTTCTTTTTTCGATAGGTCGTTGATGATAACGACCTCATTATGAACGGACTCATAATAATTATATGAGGAGTTCCTATGTCACGGATTGTTATTGTTGGAGGGGGTGCCGCAGGTATTGAACTCTCTACCCTATTAAAAAAAACAATAAGAAAAGAAGATGATGTCATTTTAGTTGAACCAGAAACGCACCACTTCTGGAAACCGCGCTTGCATGAAATAGCAGCAGGCACCTTTGATAGCGATCTTGATACGGTTTGTTATTTCACACATGGTGCACGACATGGCTACCAGCACTATCAAGCCTCAATGACGGATATCCATCGCGAGAACAAGACCATCTCTGTCTGTGGCGCTGCCGATGGCATTAACTACGAATTGGATTACGATTATTTAATTATTGCCATTGGTGCGGTCAGTAATGACTTTAATACCCCAGGCGCTAAAGACCATTGCATCTTTTTAGACTCAGCCAATCAAGCGCGTCAAGCATGGCACCGAATGAGTTACATTTTACGAGCAGGAGAAGCCCGCACAGTTAATATTGTTGGTGCCGGTGCAACAGGGGTTGAACTGGCAGCAGAGCTTGAACGAGTCAGTAGAAAGCTGCAACGTTATAACGGCACACCGTTAACAATTAATTTAATTGAAGCGGCAGATCGCGTATTACCAAATAGCCCTGAAAAAATGTCTCGTAAAGTTCAGCAAGAACTCGAGAAAAATAACATTAATGTTTTACTTCAAACACGCATTAGCGAAGTGACGGAGAAAAGTATGATCACAAGCGATGATCGTCCCCTTGATGCCGATGTTCAATTTTGGGCAGCAGGCATTAAAGCCCCTGATTGGCTAAATGGTATTGGCGGCTTGGCTTATAATCGTATCAATCAAATTGAAGTGAATATGGATTTAACCACAACCGTTGATGACTGTATTTTCGCGCTCGGTGATTGCGCAGCCATTCCACAACCTGATGGCAGTTTTGTCCCCCCTAAAGCACAAGCGGCTAATCGAGCAGCAGAACATTTAGCCAAAAGCCTAGGTGGTTTTTTGCATGGTAAACCGCTCACTGACTTTATCTTTAAAGATGGCGGCATGGTGGTTGCGGTTGGGCATTACTTTGCGGTTGGCTCTTTTGCTCCCGGCTCTAAAATGGAAAGTCAATTTGTGTTACATGGGCTACTTATTCGCCGCATCTACGATACGATTTTCCGTTTACACCAAAGAACCATCAGTAACATGTTTACAGTTTCTCGGTTAATGATTGCTAAACGTCTAAAAGCGGTTTTCAAACCTAAAATATAACGGTTTGATTGTGAGAGCATAAATTTAATTTTACTCACAGTTCAGCAAGTTATTACACAATCTTAAGCTTCAATCACAAACGCCTCTTAGTAATTTTTAGTGGTTAGGTTAATATGTGCGCCCCAACTGTTTAACCCTAGGAAGTGTGACTGCCATGATGTGGTTTAAGAATTTACTAACCTACCGCTTTACGCGTGAAATTGATTTAAATGCAGACCAACTGGAAAAACAGCTGGAAGAGTTTCGCTTCACGCCTTGTGGTAGCCAAGATATCCAAAAATTTGGCTGGGCACACGCATTAGGCAAGCATGGTGATATGTTCACCCATGTTTCTGGCGACAATATTTTAATTTGTGCGCGTAAAGAAGAAAAAATGCTACCTGCTTCTGTGATCAAAGAATCACTGAATAACAAAGTTGAGATGCAGGAAAAAGATCTTGGTCGTAAGCTGAAAAAGACTGAGAAAGATACGCTGAAAGATGAAATCGTGATGGATTTACTGCCACGAGCTTTCAGTCGCCAATCACAGACTTTCGCTCTGATCATGCCAAAACTTGGCTACATTGTGGTTGATGCAGGCAGCTTTAAAAAAGCCGAAGATATGCTGGCGCTACTGCGTAAATCTATCGGTAGCCTACCTGTTGTACCTGTCGTTCCTGAAAAACCATTAGCACTAACCATGACAGAATGGGTGCGTAGCAATCAAGCGCCTCATGGTTTCACTACCGGTGAAGAGGCAGAGTTTAAAGCGATTGAAGAAGATGGCGGTGTGATCCGTTGTAAGCAACAAGATTTAAACTGTGACGAAATTCTTGCACATATTGAAGCAAACAAGGTGGTAACGAAACTGGCTTTAAACTGGCAAGACCGTGTCGACTTTGTCCTTGCTGATGATTTAACTGTGAAGCGTTTGAAGTTTTCTGATGAAATCAAAGATCAAAACGAAGATATCGACCGTGAAGATATGGCGCAACGTATTGATGCTGACTTATCGCTAATGGGCGGTGAGTTCTCAGCATTCTTACCAAACCTATTTGAAGTAGTTGGCGGTTTAGAAAATAAAGGCTAATCCCTTTATTTAATCGACATCGAATACGCAAAATAAAAGCCGTGGTGCTCTGTTGTTTTTACAACCTAGAGCACCACGGCTTTTTATTTACTCGCAGATTGATTACATGCTCATTTCCATGCCTGCATTGGCTTTTTTACCTAAACGGTAATACCAAATAGAAAGCGGAATGAAGATCAAGTTCATCACTGTGGTCATGTTCATACCAAAACCAGATTGGTTTAAAGTACGTAAGGTTTGATCGGTTGTTACCCAACCAAAACCGTTGAAAATGGCATCAACGCACATGCCTGTAAATATAATCGCAATAAACAGTAAACCCACCATCCATTTTGTTGGACGTTTACCATAATATTTTTGGTACACACGCATCATTGGAATGGTTAATACGTCGGAAAGAATAAAGCCAATCACCCCACCAAATGAAATGCCACCATGCCACAGTGCTGCCGCTAAAATTAAGTTACCCACTGAACATACATAGGCAATCATCGCAACAAAAACACCGATAATGACATCAAGGAACGAGTGTAACCAAGCAGGTAATCCGGCATCGTTACTGATAAATAAGGCGCGCCAACCTTCTTGAGGCACTAAGGCAATTAAGATTGATGATACAACAACACCAATTAAGATCTCTTTGCCTATCATTGCCAAATCCATTTGGAAAAAGCTGGCAGATTTGGTGATTTTTGCCATTACGCCAGTATCATTTTTTGATGGCATAGCCATGTTAGACATGTCCATACCGCAATCGCTGCTATCATGTTTCATGTTAGACATATCCATGCCGCAATCGCTGCTGTCATGTTTCATGTTAGACATGTCCATGCCGCAATCGCTGCTATCATGTTTCATGTTAGACATATCCATGCCGCAATCGCTGCTGTCATGTTTCATGTTAGACATGTCCATGCCGCAATCGCTGCTATCATGTTTCATGTTAGACATATCCATGCCACAGTCACTGCTGTCATGTTTCATGTTAGACATATCCATGCCGCAATCGCTGCTATCATGTTTCATGTTAGACATATCCATGCCACAGT
>NZ_JADQAQ010000006.1:0-46713 GCF_022129445.1 Photobacterium sp. Ph5 | reverse complement strand
CACTGCTGTCATGTTTCATGTTAGACATATCCATGCCGCAATCGCTGCTGTCATGTTTCATTTCAGACATGTCCATGCCGCAACTGGCTTTTTGTTGTGGCTCGGCATTTGCTATATGATCACGCAGCTCTTGTTCAACATCTTTAGGATAAAAACGACTAAACAAAAAGCCAACGGTTACGATTAAGATCAAGCCACCAATGACTTCACCCCATAAGAATGTCCACCCCATTAGTGCCACCAGCACAATAAACATTTCCACTATCAAGTTAGTGCTTGATACTAAAAATGCCATTGCGTTAGCGACTGTTGCCTTTTTTGCTAACAAGGTGTGAGACAGTGACGCCGCAGCATAAGAACACGATGATGACACCATACCTAATAAGGTTGTAAAACTCAGACTTTTCACATTAGTTTTGCCTAAGTGTTTCACCACGGTATCAACAGGTAATAAGTTACGAATAAAAGAAGAGAGTATTAAGCCAAAGGCTAATGGCCAAAAGATTTGCCATGACATGTTAAAAAACACAGAAATGACATGAAAGACGATATTGCTATCCCCACTTTCCATGAAGACACCTTTGTTATTGTTATTTAGAAGAGAATATAAATTAAGCATAGTACGCTTACCGAAAGCCTTACATCGCTTTATCACTCAAACTAACTTTGCAAATGTGTCTTAGTAAAAATACAACAATATCAAATAGGTTATGTGTTATTAGAATTACAATAACAAGTCGTTAAATGATCGTTCACCATCCCTACCGCTTGCATAAAGGAATAACAGGTTATTGCACCAATAAACTTAAACCCTTGCTTCTTGAGTACCTGACTCATGTATGCCGACTGATCTGTTTGGGATGGCATTTCTACCATGGTTTGCCATTGATTAACGACCGTTTTATGTTCCACAAACTGCCAGAAAAAATCAGCGAGTGGCATCTGCTTACGAATTTCAATTAACAAGGCAAGGTTATTTAAAGCAGCCGCTATTTTCCCTCGATGTTTTATCACATCAAAATGTTGGCAAATATGCTCGACCAATACTTCTCGTGGCTGTGGCAATAATTCAGCTTCGATTTTCGCCAAATCAAAATCAAGAAAAGCAGCCCGATAAGCCGGACGTTTTCGCAGCACGGTTAACCAACTCAAGCCACTTTGCATACTTTCTAAAACAAAGCATTCTGCAAGGGCGTTATCATCACATGTTTTTTTACCCCATTCGGTATCGTGGTAATGCTGTAACAATGGATCGGTCGTTGCCCAATCGCAGCGAGTTTTAGTCATAACACCCTCTAATAAAAAAATACGGGAGTATTGCTACTCCCGTATTGGCTTCTACATGTCGTTATAATAATTTATAAGAAAACACTTAATGTTGCAGCAATAATGAAAGCAATCGTACCCAGAAGTGTTTCCATTACTGTCCACGTTTTTAGGGTGGTTTTCTCGTCCATATCTAGCAGTTTACCTACTAGCCAGAACCCTGAATCGTTGAAGTGAGATAACACGGTTGCACCCGATGCAATCGCAATCACGATGAAACATAAATCTAATGCGCTTAAACCTGTTGTGGCTGCAACCATAGGTGCAATCAACGCTGCTGTTGTAGTTAGAGCAACCGTTGCTGAGCCTTGTGCTACACGCAGTGCGGTAGAAACTAAGAATGCAGCTACAATTACTGGCATACCAGTATCAGACATTAAGTTAGCTAGCGCGTCACCAATACCACTTGCACGAAGTACACCACCGAACATACCGCCGGCACCTGTTACAAGAATAACGGCACAGATTGGCGCAAGTGAATCACCACATAGTTTTTCAAGTTTTGCCATGCCGTAATTTTTAGAGAACAGTGCCAAACAGAACAACAAGGTGATCATCAATGCGATTGGTGTTTTACCCAACATACGTAAGGCATTAACCCATGTTGCATCACCATTTACCACACCCATGACTGTTAGTGTGTGTAAACCTGTATCCATAAAAATAAGCACTAAAGGCATTAACAAAATAGCAAGTACCGTTGAGAACTTAGGTAAGTTATTTTCGTCAATCACTTCTTGCGTTGCTAAGAATGCTTGTGGCAAAGGAAGGTTAAATCTTTCACCCGCCCATAGACCGTAAAGGTAAGCGCCTAAATACCAAGTCGGCAGTGCAATCAACAAACCAACAATGGTTAATAAACCGATATTTGCTCCCAGCAATTCACTTGCAGCAACAGGACCTGGGTGTGGCGGTAAGAATGCGTGCATCACAGCAAAAGCACCAGCAACAGGTAGCGCGTACTTAATTGTTGAGCCACCAAATTGTTTAGCAACACTAAACAAAATTGGCATCATGACCATTAAGCCAGCATCAAAGAAGATAGGGAAACCAAATAATAATGATGCAACACCTAATGCAAAGGGGGCTTTATCCGAACCAAAGCGACCAATAAGGGTATCCGCTAAGACTTTAGCGCCCCCTGTCACTTCAAGAATTCGCCCTATCATGGTACCTAGACCAACCAGAAGAGCAACAGAGGCTAATGTGCCTCCAAAACCTGACATCATGGTAGGTACAACTTGATCAGCATTAACACCAGTTACTACTGCTGTAATAAAACTCACTAAAGTTAACGCTAGGAAAGCATGTAACTTAAATTTCATTATAAGCAGTAATAACAACAAGATAGAACATGCTGCGATAAACAATAAGTAGGTTGGGTCTAACGTCATACAGGATCTCTCCAGTAAAAAAGAATGTTTTATTCCGTTGTGAATATTTTTATTGTGAGTATCTTCACAACGCTCAATGTTACGGGTAACATGTTACCCGTAACATGGTAACTTACAAGAAAATAGAACAACTGATGTTCAAAAGTGAGATAGAGGTTAAAAAATGGCAGGTCAAAGCATAATTGTAATGGGGGTATGTGGTTGCGGGAAATCTACGATTGGTGAAGGTATCGCCCACAGCTTAAATGCAAAGTTCATCGATGGTGATGATTTACACCCAAGAGCAAACATCCAAAAGATGGCCAGTGGAACTCCATTGAACGATACCGATCGTGAACCTTGGTTAGAGCGTATTCGTGATGCGGCTTATAGCCTCGAGAATAAAAACGAAGTTGGGATCATTGTTTGCTCAGCTTTAAAAAAGAAATACCGCGATCAGATCCGTGAAGGTAATCAAAATGTATCGTTCGTCTTTTTAGATGGTGATCGTGAATTGATCCTTGAACGAATGCGTGCCCGTAAAGGTCATTTTATGCGTGACACCATGTTAACTAGCCAACTTGAAACTCTTGAGCGCCCTGTTGATGAGATGGATGTGTTCACTGTCTCTATCGATGGTTCTATTAACGAAATTATTGAAGATGCAGTTCAGCAATTACGTGAGGCAAATCTATGAATCCGATCATTTCAGCCGTTACCGATCGTATTAAAGCAAGAAGTGCTGAAAGTTATCCGCAATGGTTAGCTATGACCAAAGAAATGGAACAAGCGGGTAAAGGCCGTAGCCAGCTCTCTTGCGGCAATTTAGCTCACGTTGTTGCGGCTAATTGCGCCCAAGAAAAATCAGCGATTTTAGATTTCCTGCATGCCAACATTGCTATCGTCAGTGGCTACAATGACATGCTAAGTGCTCACCAGCCTTATAAATATTACCCAGATATTATTGCAAAAGCGCTGGCGGAATACGGTCATACCAGCCAAGTCGCAGGTTGTGTTCCTGCAATGTGTGACGGTATTACTCAAGGTCAACCTGGCATGGAAATGTCGCTGTTTTCTCGTGATATTGTCGCCCAAGCAACGGCAATTACCTTAAGTCATAACGCTTTTGATGCCACATTGCTATTAAGCATCTGCGACAAAATCGCCCCGGGGCAATTAATCGGCGCATTATCTTTTGCACACCTTCCAACAGCATTCGTGCCAGTTGGACCTATGGGTACAGGGATCAGCAATGATGAAAAGGTTAATGTTCGTCAACAATATGCCGCTGGTGAAGTCGATTCTGCTGCGCTATTAACCATGGAATGCCAGGCATACCACTCACCGGGTACTTGTACATTTTATGGCACAGCGAATACTAACCAACTTATTTTAGAAGCTATGGGCTTAATGCTACCGGGCTCGGCGTTTGTGCCACCGACAAGCGAACTACGAAAAGTATTAACTGAAGAAACCGCTTGTCGTATTGCTGCGGCAGCAAATCAGCAATCAAGCCAATACCGCCCTCTTTATGAAGTAATGACGGCAGAAAGTTTGGTGAATGGTTTAGTGGCATGGTTAGCCTCAGGTGGCAGTACTAACCATAGCTTACATATGGTGGCGATTGCTCGTAGTGCGGGCATTATTTTAACGTGGGATGACATTAGTGATTTATCTGATGTGGTTCCTTTATTGGTACGCATGTATCCGAATGGGCCTGCTGATATTAATGCTTTCCAACAAGCCGGTGGTGTACCAACATTAATGAAAACATTGCACCAACGTGGGCTACTCAATACCAATGTGAAAACGGCGTTTGGTGAATTTACTGACCAAATGACCACGCCAAGCTTACAAGATGGCAAACTGGTATGGTCGCCTTGTGCTGACTCAACAGATAGTGATGTTATTTGTACACCTGAGATCACTTTTAACCCGACAGGTGGCTTAAAAGTATTAAAGGGAAATATTGGTACATCGGTGATTAAAGTGTCTGCGGTTGCAAAACAGCATCAACATATTACAGCACCAGCGAAAGTATTCCGTTGCCAAAACGAGGTTGAAAAAGCCTATAAACAAGGTTTGTTAGATCAAGATGCGATTATTGTTGTGACCCATAACGGACCTGCAGCAAATGGTATGCCTGAACTTCACAAATTAATGCCAATTTTAGGTAATATCCAAAAGAAAGGGTATCAAGTCGCATTGGTTACCGATGGTCGCTTATCAGGTGCATCAGGAAAAATTCCTGCTGCAATCCATATTACGCCAGAAGCCCTACGTGGTGGTGCAATTGGTTTAATTAAAGATGGCGATGTAGTGGAATTAAATGCGATCACAGGTGAGCTAACGGTTAACGCTGATCTTACAGCGCGTAGCGCACCGATGGAAAACGACATACCTGCATTTACCTTTGGTCGTAACTTATTCGCCAATTTACGCAAGCAAGTTTCAAGTGCCGATACTGGCGCCACTATTTTTTAAGTTATTGGATAGGAAGAAAAACATGAATACTTGGCAAGTTAATCCACAAGATGTGTTTGCCGCATCGCCAGTTGTACCTGTAATGATCATTGAACGCGTAGAAGACGCTGTTCCTATGGCACAAGCACTAAAAAATGGTGGTATCACGGTATTTGAAATTACCCTTCGTACGCCTGTTGCTCTTGATGCTATTCGTGCGATTGCCGAAGCGATGCCTGATGCGATGGTGGGCGCTGGAACAGTACTTACCTGCGAGCAGTATGACGCTGCAGTTGAAGCTGGCGCAAAATTTGTGATTTCTCCAGGAATGACACCTAAGTTACTTAGCTATGCAAAATCTGGCACCGCACCTTTAATTCCAGGTGTGAGTACGCCATCAGAAATCATGCAAGTATTAGAGCTTGGCTACCAGCAATTAAAATTCTTCCCTGCGGAAGCGAATGGTGGTGCTAAAGCTCTCGCCGCTATTGCTGCGCCATTACCACAAGTACAATTCTGCCCAACGGGCGGCATTAGCCCTGCAAACGTTGATCAGTACAAAGCGGTGAAATGTGTTGCTACAGTTGGTGGTTCTTGGATGCTACCTAAGGATCTGATTGATAATGGTCAGTGGGAAGAAATCACCAAACTTTCTCAAGAGGCGGTAGCACTATTAGCGTAATGCTAAATCAATCAGTGATTAATAAATAAAGATTGATGAATAAATGTAGCCAGCGCACGATACTCTCGTGCGCTGTTTTTTTATTACTTACTTTCTACTTTTGGCTTTCCTAAGCTCTCACCTAAGTACAAGCTATAACCAATATCTTGAATAGGGTTCGCCACTTTCTTTCCCGCTAATTTCTTCAATAATAATGTCGCTGCTGCCGCACCAATTTCTTCACGCGGTGTATTCACACTCGCAAGCGTCGGGGAAATCGCTTTACCAATATCTAAGGCGTTATAGCCTGCAATGGCTACCTGACTTGGAATGGCAACATTGTGCTCTTGGCAATGCATCATAGCGCCAATCGCTAAGTCATCATTGGTACAAAATACGGCATCCAACTCTGGGTGTTGCGCGAGAGCTTGACGCATTAATTCTCGCCCTTGGGTAAAGCTTGAGTGCTCTTCTGTCGAGACAATACGTGGCGTTAGTCCTTTTGCTTCCATCGCTTGAATATAACCGTCACAACGCAATTGGGTACGGCGATCTAATCGCGCAGCAAAATAAACAATATTGCAGCGTCCGTATTCAATCATCTTAGAGACTAAATCAAATGCCGCCTGTTTGTGATCCAACCCTACCGCCATATCAATTGGGTTTTCAGGCAAATCAATGGTTTCTACCACAGGAATAGCTGCAGCATTGATCATCTTATAACTGCGTTCGCTGTGAATACTTTCAGTCAGGATCAAACCATCAACATGGTAAGACAATAACGAAGCAATCTTTTCTTCTTCCTCCTCCGCACTATAGCCATAGTGGGTGATCAGGGTTTGATAACCTTCTTTTTGGGTTATCGACTCAATCCCCTGTAATAAAGAGGCAAACACTTGGTTAGATAACGAAGGCAGTAAGATCCCAATCGCCTTACTGTTACGATTCGATAAAATATCAGGCGCACGACTGGCGACATAACCTAACTCTTCCACCACTACCGCGATTTTTTCTCGGGTACTTTCAGCCACAGAGCTAGGATCACGCAAATAACGACTCACCGTCATTTTTGTCACTCCCACCTGTTTTGCGACATCATTTAACGTGGGACGGTGTTTCGGTTTGGTTGTCATGAGTCAGTCCTGACGATGGATAAAATAAAATGTGATATAGCGTAGATTATGAGGTAAATCTAATAGCAGCAACTATTTATCTGCAAATTCATCATCATTATCTTTTTAACCCTAAGCTTAAAAGCAATATTAAAGAATCGATTTATTGCAAAAAAGAAAAAACTCAATGAGAAAAGTGGCACTTAGGTCACGAAAAACGTAAAATCCCGCCTTAACTTTGTATCACTAGGTGATACGAACTGATCTGGAATCAGAATAAGAGAATATAGAGCGATGTTTAAACCAGAATTACTTTCACCTGCTGGCAGCCTTAAAAACATGCGTTATGCATTTGCCTACGGCGCTGATGCTGTTTATGCAGGTCAACCTCGTTACAGCCTTCGTGTTCGTAACAACGAATTCAATCATGAAAACCTAAAGATTGGTATTGATGAAGCACACGCACAAGGTAAAAAGCTGTATGTGGTATGTAATATTCAACCGCATAACTCAAAGCTAAAAACCTTCATTCGCGATCTTAAACCAATCGTAGAAATGGGCCCTGACGCACTTATCATGTCAGATCCTGGTCTTATTATGATGGTTCGTGAAGCATTCCCTGAGGTTGTTATTCACCTGTCAGTTCAAGCCAATGCGGTTAACTGGGCAACAGTGAAATTCTGGGCTAGCCAAGGTGTTGAACGTGTCATTCTATCTCGTGAACTTTCACTAGAAGAAATCGAAGAAATTCGTGAGCATTGTCCTGACACTGAACTAGAAATCTTCGTTCACGGTGCACTTTGCATGGCTTACTCTGGTCGCTGCCTACTTTCTGGTTACATCAACAAGCGCGATCCAAACCAAGGCACATGTACGAATGCATGTCGTTGGGAATATAAAACAGAAAAAGCAACTGAAAACGATGCGGGTCAAATCGTTGAAGTTCAAGACGCAGTGCAAACACAAGACGTTAAAGAGCGTCCTGATAATACACTAGGTCTAGGTAAACCTATTGATGATGTTGTGCTACTAAGCGAATCTCACCGTCCAGAAGAAAAAATGGCGGCATTTGAAGATGAGCATGGTACTTACATCATGAACTCAAAAGATCTTCGTGCTGTTCAACACGTTGAGCGTCTAACTAAGATGGGTGTTCACTCACTGAAGATTGAAGGTCGTACTAAGTCGTTTTACTACTGTGCTCGTACTGCGCAAGTTTACCGTAAAGCGATTGATGATGCCGTTGCAGGTAAACCATTTGATGAATCACTACTAGGCACATTAGAAAGCTTAGCGCACCGTGGTTACACTGAAGGTTTCCTACGTCGTCACACCCATGACACGTACCAAAACTATGACTACGGTTACTCAATTTCTGATTCTCAACAATTTGTTGGTGAGTTCACAGGTAAACGCCGTGGCGATCTTGCGGAAGTTGAAGTGAAGAACAAGTTCGTTGTTGGTGATAGCCTTGAAGTAATGACACCCAAAGGTAACGTTATCTTCAATCTTGAGACAATGGAAAACCGTAAGTCTGAAGTAATTGATGACGCGAAAGGTAATGGTCACTTCGTATTTATCCCTGTACCTGCTGATATGGATCTTGATTTTGGTCTGTTAATGCGTAACTTGGGTAATGGCGAAGATACACGTAACCCTCACGCTCCTAAAGACGGTAAATAAGCACTATGGCACTGCTCATTACAAGCAAATGCATTAACTGCGATATGTGTGATCCTGAATGCCCTAACGAGGCGATCACCATGGGTGACGAGATCTATGAAATCAACCCAGATCGCTGTACTGAATGTAAAGGGCATTACGACAAGCCGACCTGTCAGTCGGTTTGTCCAATCACCAACTGCATTATTACTGATCCTGATCACGTTGAATCTGACGATGAACTGTTAGAAAAGTTTGTTACCTTACAAGGGCTTGCTTAGTTCTTATTCGAGCCAACAATCAGACAATAAAAAAGCGCCTTTTGGCGCTTTTTTTATATCTCGCTAATGGTATCTAGTTTTAAACCTTACGCTTTTTCATTTATAACTACATGACACTGCGCAGGTAACACTGGCTTCGGCTTTGGCTTCACCGCAGGCTTGTTTGATACTGGCTTTTTATAGTCAGGCGACCATGACGCAAGCTCTTTACCACAACCATCACCCGGTGGTGGCGGTGTTTGTGGTTCACAGTAAGTGCTACCTTCAGGACAATTTAAGCGGACATGGAAATGGTAGTAATGACCAAACCATGGACGGACTTTACGTAACCAGCCTCGATCTTTCCACTCCGTTTTACAAAGCTGCTCTTTAATCACAGGATGAACGAATATACGGGCGACACGCTCATCACTTGCCGCAAGCTGGATCAAATGTGCTTGTTTACTGCTCCAGTTCTTTTCAATGATTTTGTAATTTTTCACATCCACCATTGGCAGCGCAGACACTGTTTTTAATTCTTTTTGGGTTAATGGCTTTTCAGGAATACGTAACCAGATATCAGCATCTAATCCTGTTTGGTGGCTAGCATGACCTGACGAAAAGCGTCCACCACGAGGCATCGCAATATCACCCACCAGCACATTACCAATTTTAAGTTGCTGTGAGGTCTTCATTAGCTCTTTTAAAAAGGTGATCATTTCATGGTTACCGTAATAACGACCACGCTCTGCGCGAATCACTTGATAACCATCGCCTTGTAATGGCAGACTTTCACCTCCAGCCAAACAACCGTTAGCGTATGAGCCAATCGAATTTGATGCGCCAACCGTTGGCGTTTTTACTTTTTCCCATGGCGATGCCATTACACTCGAACTTGCAGCTACGAGTAACAACCCTGTCGTTAATAATTTCCCTAGCACTCGATATTTCCCATTCATTATTAATAATGACCGATCATAGCCTAAGCACTTTTTTGATTCCAATTAAGCTCTGTTTTTTATCTCTACAATCAGCGATATTACACATTTAGACACATCACAGATTTAACAAATAAATGAGAATGATTATCTTGTGTAATTAAAACTATAGGGTATTTTAGGTTTATATAAGTCAGTATTCGTTATTTTAACTTATTTAAAATAATAATTACTGACTCTAAGATTATATAAAATAGAAAGTAAACATAATCTAATAACATTATTAAACGTTATAACCATTGCCTATTATTTATTTAAAAGAAAATTTCTAATTTATTATTCTGTGTTTATTTGTGTAAATAGTTGCGCGACCTTCACGACAAAATCCGATTAATGTTAATCCAGATTCTTCAGCTAAATTAATCGCTAATGCTGTAGGTGCTGATACTGCAAATAATATTTCCACTCCCACAGATGTGGCCTTTTGAATTATTTCATAACTTGCACGACTGGTAATTAAGATTGCACCTTTGGTAAGTCGTGAGTATTTTGCACGAGCACCAATTAACTTATCTAATGCTACATGCCGACCAACATCTTCATAAATTGCGGCAAGTTCACCTTGCTCATTTAGCCACACTGCAGCATGGGTACAGCCCGTACGGTTAGCGAGTTCCTGATTGTTATAGAGAGATTTAAGAGATTGATTAATAAGAGAAAGTGGCATTCTCTGCGTATCAGGGACAGTATTAACTGGCTTCATTGCTTGTTTTAAATGCTCAATACCACACAGCCCACAACCGGTTCTTCCCACCAACTGTCGACGCTGTTCTTTAAGCATCATAAAAGCACGATTTTGTAATTCTATATAAACTTCTATTCCCTCTTTACTACTTTTTATATCAATATGTTTTATTTCTTTAATATTGTTAATGATTCTTTCAGATAATGAAAACCCAATAGCAAAGCTTTCTAGATTTGAAGGGGTTGCCATCATTACCACATGGGATATTCCATTATAAATAAGCGCAATGGGAACTTCTTCTGCAATAAAGTCTTCACATTCTATTTTTATTCCATTCTTATATTTGATTATTTCATGAATGGAATATTCTTTATGTTCTATATATTCATCAGTAATTAAACAACTAGACATTTATTATTTCACACAAAAATTTGACGATATTATATTCGCGCCTATAATAGCCGACCTCTTATGTAATACAATTCTTTTTAATAATAATTAGGTGAGTTGACTTTGAATATAAGTAGACGTCAATTATTTAAATTGTGCGCGGGAGCTGTCGCTACGACATCTATTGCTTCCCTTGCCACAATACCGCAAAAGGCTTGGGCGCAAGCGCGAGAATTTAAATTAACAGCGGCAAAAGAAACGCGTAATACGTGTTCTTACTGTTCTGTTGGTTGCGGTACTTTGCTTTATAGCACTGGTGCTTCAAACGGTAACATTAAACAAAAAGTATTCCACGTTGAAGGTGATCCTGATCATCCAGTAAGCCGTGGTGCATTATGTCCAAAAGGTGCGGGTCTAGCTGGTTTTGTTAACAGCGAACAACGTTTGAAATTCCCCGAATATCGCGCACCTGGTTCAGACAAATGGCAACGTATCTCATGGGATGAAGCATTCACCCGTATTGCCAAGTTAATGAAGCAAGACCGTGATGAAAACCTTGTTAAAACAAATGAGCAAGGCACCACAGTTAACCGCTGGCTAACCACAGGTATGCTATGTGCTTCGGCAGAAAGCAACGAAAATGGTTGGTTAACACAAAAATTTGCCCGTGGTTTGGGCATGGTTCCAGTTGACACTCAAGCGCGTATTTGACACGGCCCAACGGTAGCAAGTCTTGCTCCAACATTTGGCCGCGGCGCGATGACCAACAACTGGGTTGACATTAAAAATGCCAACGTAATCCTTGTAATGGGCGGTAACGCAGCAGAAGCACACCCTGTTGGCTTCCGCTGGGCAATTGAAGCTCAAAAAACCAATAACGCTGAAATCATTGTTGTTGATCCACGTTTCACGCGTACAGCAGCAGTGGCTGATCACTATGCACCGATCCGATCTGGTGCTGATATTGCTTTTCTATTAGGTGCTATTCGTTACCTGATCGCAAGCAGTCAAGTGAATCACGAATATGTGAAAGCCTACACTAACGCTAGCTTTATCGTACGTGATGATTACGCATTCCACGATGGTCTGTTCTCTGGCTATGACGCTGAGAAACGTAAGTACGATCGTAGTAGCTGGTTCTACAAGCTAGACGATAACGGCTACGCAATGAAGGATGAATCCCTACAACATCCTCGCTGTGTATGGAACTTACTAAAAGATCACGTATCTCGCTATACACCTGATGTAGTTTCAAACATCACAGGTACCCCTGTTGATATGTTTGAACACGTGTGTAAAGCGCTAGGTAGCACAGCAGCCGATAACCGTGTTGCCACTATTTTGTACGCAACAGGTTGGACTCAGCACTCAAAAGGCGCTGAAAACATCCGTTGTATGGCAATGATCCAGTTACTACTCGGTAACATGGGTATGGCTGGCGGCGGTGTTAACGCCCTACGTGGTCACTCAAATATCCAAGGTATTACTGACCTTGGTTTGCTAGCACAAAGTTTGCCGGGCTACTTAAAGCTGCCATCTGATAAAGATGTCGATCTTGCTACTCACCTTAAGCACCACACACCCGTGGCACTTGAAGCAGATCAAACAAACTACTGGCAACACTACCCGTCTTTCTTCGTTTCATTACTGAAGTCGTTCTACGGTAAAAATGCAACCGCAGAAAACAACTTTGGTTACGACATGATGCCGAAGTGGGATAAGGGTTACGACATGCTTCGCGTCTTCGACATGATGAAGAAAGGCGAAATGAACGGCTACATCTGTCAAGGTTTCAACCCTGTTGGCTCGATGTCTAACAAGCAGAAATCACTGGATGCGCTATCTAAGTTGAAATACTTGGTAGTGATCGATCCACTAGCGACAGAAACCTCTACTTTCTGGCAGAACAAGCCAAACGTAAACGAAGTGGATACCAAGAATATCCAAACTGAAGTATTCCGTTTACCTTGTGCATGTTTTGCTGAAGAAGATGGCACCATCGTAAGTTCAGCGCGCTGGTTACAGTGGCACTGGAAAGCGGCAGATATGCCGGGAGAAGCGAAAGGTGATGCTGAGATTTTAGCGGGTATCTTCTTGAAGATGCGCGATATGTACCAGAAAAATGGCGGTACATACCCAGATCCAATCTTATCTCTAGATTGGAACTACGCTATCCCTGATGCGCCAAACACCAAAGAATTAGCACAAGAGCTTAACGGTAAAGATGCTAACGGTAATCAACTATCTAGCTTTAGTAAACTAAAAGCTGACGGTTCGACCACTGCGGGTTGTTGGCTATACACAGGTAGTTGGACTCAAGCGGGTAACCAAACTGCACGTCGTGATAATAGCGATCCATCCGGTTTAGGTTTAGCGCCAAACTGGGCATGGTCTTGGCCTGCTAACCGTCGTGTACTGTACAACCGTGCATCAACACGCCCTGACGGTAGCCCTTGGGATAAGTCACGCACGTTAGTTGAATGGAATGGTAGTAAGTGGGTTGGTCCTGATGTGCCAGACTTTAACGCTAAGTTGCCACCATCAAGCAATGCCGGTCCATTTATCATGCAACCAGAAGGCGTGGGTCGTCTATTTGCGCTTGATAAAATGGCTGAAGGTCCGTTCCCTGAGCACTACGAACCGTTTGAAACACCAATTGGTACCAACCCATTACATAAGAATGTGGTATCCAACCCAGCGGCACGTATTTTCAAAGACGATCTTGAGCAGCTTGGTCAAAAAGAGCAGTTCCCATTTGTCGGTACAACTTACCGCTTAACGGAGCACTTCCATACGTGGACGAGCCACTCTCACTTCAACGCTGTTCTACAACCTGAACAATTTGTTGAGATTGGTGAAGGCTTAGCGAAAGAGCGTGGCATCAAGAATGCTGACATGGTTCGCGTCACCTCTAAGCGTGGCTTCATTGAAGCGAAAGCTTATGTGTCTAAGCGTATTACGCCGCTGCATGTTAACGGTCAAGCCGTTCACACTGTAGGTATTCCTATTCACTGGGGTTACGAAGGCGACACCAAACCTGGTTACTTAGCTAACACGCTAACACCAGATGTGGGTGATGCAAACTCGCAAACACCAGAGTACAAGGCATTCTTGGTTAACGTGGAAAAGGTGAAGTAAGCCATGGGTATGGAATCACAGAATATTATTCGTAGTTCTGCGACATCATCGCTAACGCCTTCACCTGATGCGCGTAAACGCCAAATTCAGGTAACAAAGCTTATCGATGTAACGTGCTGTACTGGCTGTAAAGGCTGTATGGATGCGTGTAGCGAATGGAACAACTTGCGCGGCAAAGTAGGTACCTTTGAAGGCACTTACCAAAACCCGCCAAATACAACCGCTGAAACATGGACCACTATCCACTTCAAAGAAATTGAAGAAGATAACAAGTTCAAATGGTTATTCAGTAAACACAGCTGTATGCACTGTTCTGATCCTGGCTGTTTAAAAGCCTGTCCAGAGCCTGATGCTATCGTGCAATACGAAAACGGTGTTGTCGATTTCAACTCTGAAAAGTGTGTCGGTTGTGGCTACTGTATTGCTGGTTGTCCGTTTGATATTCCACGCATGAACCCAGTCGATAACCGTGTTTACAAGTGTACTTTGTGTCTTGATCGCCTACAGGCAGGTCAAGTGCCTTCATGTGCAAAAACCTGTCCTACAGGTGCACTACGTTTTGGTGAGAGAGAAGAAATTCTTGAATACGCTAATCAACGTGTCGCAGCACTGAAAGCCAAAGGTCACAAAAATGCTGGCGTATATAATCCAGCAGGTGTCGGCGGTACACACGTAATTTATGTATTGCACGATATCACCGATCCTGAGCGATACGATCTACCTAAAGATCCAAAGATCAGTGAAACCGTGAAGCTATGGAAAGACGATGTGAAGCCTCTGGCTGCTGCAGGTTTAGTGGGTACGCTTGCACTTGCTGCTATTCACCGTGTCACCGTTGGTCGTAGCCGTGTTGCAGAAGAAGAAGGAGATGAAAAATGAGTTTGAATAAAACAATTTTACGTCATAAGCCTTTAGATCGCGTTGTGCACTGGACTGTCGCATTAACTGGTATCTGGACACTATTGTCTGGTTTATCTTTTATGTTTGCACCACTGCACTTCCTTAGCTATGTCTACGGTTCGCCGCAACTTGCACGTATTTTGCACCCATTCGGCGCAATTATTATGACCATTGGCTTAGCGTTTTTAGTTGTGCGCTACTGGAGCCACAATCACTTTGAAAAAGGTGATCTCCAGTGGATGCTCAAAGTTAAAGATGTCTTAACCGAGAACGAAGAAAACGTACCAGAAGCAGGACAATACAACGCAGGTCAAAAAATGATCCTACGTCAATTTATTGCTTGTGGACTGATCCTTCTCGTTACTGGTTTGATTGCATGGCGTGCCTACTTTGCGGCGTACTTCAGCATTGATGTTGTACGTATAGCACTGATTGTTCACTCAATCACTGCCATTGTTTTTGCGCTTAGCCTTATTATCCATGCTTACATGGCATACTGGGTTAAAGGGTCAATCGACGGCATGTTAGAAGGTAAAGTTTCTCCTGCTTGGGCGAAGAAACACCACCCACGTTGGTTCCGCTCGCTAACTAGCGGCAAAAACCAACACTAACAACATAATTAAAAAGCGGTAAGCCTGCACTTACCGCTTTTCTATTTTCATACCAACCAAGGTTTACTTTGGTTGGTATTCTTGTAATTGGAAAACAGTATGAGCGTTAAAATTCTAGATAAAAACACCATCATTAAGCAAAACAGTGACGGCTTTACTCCGTTAATCATTGGGGATCCTGCAACCATTTTTTCTGCTCGTGCCGAACGTTTACGTGCACTAGCTAAAGACTCTTTTATGGCAGACTACCTATTACTAGCCGGACAGATTGTGCAACAACAAGCGCAATTAACCGAAGATTTTGCCCAACCCGTTGCTAACTTTGTATCAGAAAACACCCTAACTTGGCCGCTATCTTTAGATCAAGCTTGGTACCCTATTCTCGAAGCCATGTTATTGCAATTAACCACATCGTTACGCCTAGTGACATCTGATGATATCGTAAAAGTGATCGACTCACTGCAAGATGTAGATAGCGACACTCTTCATCATTACTTCACCGCGCTTCAGCATAATCAGTCTGAGCGTGTACCTGCAGATCTTGCCATTTTACTATGGGCCTGTATCAATACCTTCACTAGCTTGGTTGTAAAAACCACAGCATTAGAATGGCAACCTGAGCCAAATGTAAAACAACATTTCTGTCCCCTTTGTGGTGGTGCGCCAGTAGCTAGTTTGATTAAAGGCAGTGGTCACCGTTACTTACATTGCAGCCAATGTGAAACTGAGTGGCATCGTCTTCGTGCTGAATGTACCCAATGTGCGGATGGTGAAAATATTCAACTACAAAGTGAAACGCTAGAAGATGCGGTACGTGCAGAAACTTGCGATCACTGTAATAGTTACCTGAAGGTTTTATTTTTAGAAAAACAACCAAACCTTGATCCTATCGCAGACGACCTTGCAACATTAGTGCTAGATCAGAAGTTAAACCAAAACGAATTATACCGTAATGGTTTTAACCCATTCCTTTTACCACTAATGCAGTAATGCCGAGAGCGATATGACAGCCCAAGCACTCTATGCCCACTTACCCAGTGTTGATCTAATTTTAAATCACGAATTACAACAGCCCTTGATCCATCAGTTTGGCAAAGAACACACCACTGTACTTGTTCGCCAACTTTTAGAACAAGCTCGTAATACCATTCGTGAACAACAACAATTACCGCAATGGCTAACACTCAGTGAGTGCGACGGGCTGGCACTTCCACAACAAAAATTGGCGCGTATCAATCTGTTTTCTCATCATCTCGCACAATCAATAGAACCTTTACAACATAAAGGACAGCGTCGCGTTTTTAATTTAACCGGTACTATCTTACACACCAATTTAGGCCGTTCTTTACAGGCAGAAGCCGCTATAAAAGCAGTGACTGATGTCATGCGCTTTCCGTCAACCTTGGAATATTCACTCCAGCAAGGTAAACGTGGTCATCGTGATCAAGCGATCAGTGAGCAACTGCAACAGCTCATTGGTTGTGAAGATGCATGTTTGGTTAATAACAATGCTGCTGCAGTACTACTCATGTTAGCAAGTTTAGCCAATGGCAAAGAAGTGATTGTTTCACGCGGTGAGTTAGTTGAAATTGGTGGCTCATTTCGCATTCCTGATGTCATGCGCCAAGCGGGATGTCAGCTCGTTGAAGTTGGTGCCACGAATCGCACTCACTTAAAAGACTACCAACAAGCAATTAATGAAAGCACCGCGTTATTGATGAAAGTACACACCAGTAACTACATGATCCAAGGCTTCACCAGCGCGGTATCTGAAGCTGAACTCTGTGCGTTAGGGCGCGCAATGCAAGTGCCAGTGATCAGCGATTTAGGCAGTGGTTCATTAATCGATTTAGCCCAGTACGGACTACCAAGCGAGCCTATGCCACAAAAGATGCTGCAAGATGGCATTGATTTAGTGAGCTTTTCAGGTGACAAACTATTGGGTGGCCCCCAAGCTGGGATCATTGCCGGTAAATCTGAACTCATTGAGCAACTGCAACATCACCCACTTAAACGCGCACTTCGCTGCGATAAAATGACCTTAGCGGCTCTTGAAGCGACACTGAATTTATACCGTCATCCAGAGCGTTTACCTTGCGATCTACCCACGCTATCTATGCTAACTCGTAGCCTTGATGCACTTACAGATTTAGGTGAACGTCTAGTGCCTTACTGTCAGCAGTTGGTTAGCCAGTATTTTACAGTTACGGTGATGCCTTCAATGGGACAAATAGGCAGTGGCGCACTACCCACCGAGCAGCTTGAATCTGTCGCCTTATGTTTCAATATTAACAATAACCAAACATCTTATACGCTTAATGATCTTGCGGATCTTTTAGCAAGCGGCGAGATCCCAATTATCGGTCGCATTCACCATGACAAACTATGGTTATGTTTACGTGGGATCAGCCATGAACAAGACTTCATCGCTCAGCTTGCTCAGCTTGCTCAACTTTCACTTTCCAATCACGAATAACAAAGAACTAATAACACCACTTTATGATAATCGCCACTGCTGGCCATGTTGATCATGGTAAAACCCATTTACTTCAAGCCTTAACGGGCATCAATACTGATCGCTTACCAGAAGAGCAAAAACGTGGATTAACCATTGATTTGGGTTACGCGTTTATGCCCTATTACTCAGCACAAACACAGCAACAAGAAACGCTTGGTTTTATTGATGTTCCGGGTCACGAGAAGTTTCTTTCCAACATGCTAGCCGGTGTCGGTACAGCCCATCATGCGATGCTGATTGTCGCGGGTGATGAGGGCATGATGGCGCAAAGCTATGAGCATTTAGTCATTTTGCGTTTATTGGCCATGGATAGCCTAACAGTGGTGATCACCAAGTCAGATCTCACTACCTTAGCGCAACAGCAGCAGTTAGAAGCACAACTCACTCAACTCTTATTTCAGCAAGGTTTTACCGAGCCAAAAATATTTCATTGTTCCGCGTTTACTGGTGATGGTATTGACGAACTTAAAACTCACTTGATCGCTTTAGCTGACAATGAAAAACAACAGCAAAATGATTTAGGCTTTCGTCTTGCCATTGATCGTGCTTTTCACGTCAAAGGCGCTGGATTGGTTGTTACAGGAACGGCATTAAGTGGCAATGTAAAGGTCGGTGATAGTCTGAGTTTTGTTAGCCATAACAAACTTAAGCAAGGGCAAACACAGGCAAAAAATGTACGAATAAAAGGTTTACATGCCCAAGGAAATACAGCGCAAGTGGCAACTTCAAACCAGCGTGTAGCTATGAATATCGTTGGTGACATTGATAAGGACGAACTTAGCCGTGGTGACTGGTTAGTCAACATTGTGCCCGGTGTCGTGATCAATCGCGTAACGATGACACTGACTGCCAATACCGATATAAGGCACTGGCAAGCCGTACAAGTTTTCCATGCTGCAGCCCATACCACGGGTCGTATTGCACTACTTGAAACGGATAAAGCGAAAGCAGGCGAGCATGTACTGGCTGAAATTACCTTCGATAGTCCATTATGTTTAGCAGAGCAAGATCGCCTTTTACTACGTGATCCCGCTTTAAAAACGAACCTTGGTAGTGGCGTTGTCATTGATTTGCTGCCGCCTAACCGTGGTAAGCGAAAGCCGGAGCGTTTAACTTATTTAACCCAACGCGCAGAACTTGATTCCATTAAAGACATCATTTCCTTTAAATTGGAAAATAAACCACAATCTATCAGTGAGTTAACGTGGCAGCATCAAAATCAGCACATCGAACAAATCGCAGCGAGTAATGTTAAAAACGATATTACCCAGTACGGTGATTTCCTTTGTACTTCTGCGTATCAAGCACAACTACAACTGCACATCATTGAAAAGCTAACGCAGTATCATCAACAAGAAAATGACCACATCGGCTTAGGTAAAGATCGTCTTTATCGCATTGCAGCACTCAACCAACCTGCAGCTATTTTTAATGAGCTTTTGGCTCAGTTATTAGCCCAGCAAAGCATTATCAATACTCGTGGTTGGTTACACCTTGCCAGCCACCAGCTACAACTCACAGAGCTTGAACAAAAAAGCTGGCAGCACATTGCCCAAATCATGCAGCAAAATCCAACGCCTTGGTGGGTGCGCGATCTCGCCAATGAATGTGATTTTGATGAAGACGAATTGCGTTCTCTGAGCTATAAATTGGCACAACTGGGCTATATCTCTGCAATAGTTAAGGATCGCTATGTAAGCCACGACTATTTGATCTCAATTGCTAACCGTGTCCGTGAGCATATTGAACACCATCAAAAACTTGAAACAGCAGAGTTTAGAACAATTAGTCAATTAGGACGAAAAGTCGCCATTCAGATCTTGGAATATTTCGATAAGATTGGTTTTACAAAACGGAAATTTAACTATCGCGAACTGCGTGATGAAGCGTTACTCAAAGAGTAAACAAATGAAGTGGCGGAAGAACATAGGAGTCGAACCTACCCAGGACTGCTGGCAGCCCTACCCGGATTTGAAATCCGGACGCATCACCGGATACGCCGTTCTTCCACATTTGTGTGACGTATTTTATGCGCTAAAAGCATTATTATCAACTGCTATCACCATCTTTCAGTGATAGCCGTTTATTTTTAAGATCAACTGATTAAATATCAAACTACTTCATTTGTTGATCTAAATTTAAAATAGTGAGCGCATTACTTACACTGGTTGCTAATACATCAACAACCCCAGAACGCAGCGCCCCTAATAGTGCTAAGGCTTTACTATTTTCTGCTGCCGTTACCACAACCGTAGGAATATTTCGTAGCTCTTCCATGGTTAAACCAATAACACGATCACTCATCATAGTATCGGCTTGTTTTCCGTGGCTATCAAAAAAGTCATAACCCGCAATATCACCGACCACACCTTTACGAATACGGGCTTCTACAATTTCTTGCGGTGTGAACCAACCTAACTTCACCATATGGCTATTTTCATTCATGTCGCCGACGCCAACCAACGCTAAGTCAGCACGACGAGCACGATCTAAGGTTTCTTTTACCGTACCATTTTTCATAAATGCTTCTTTCACAATGATGTCGTCAACATAAGCTGGGGCATACAAGGTTTCACTAATACCATCATATTTTTTCGCTAATTGGCGACAAATATGATCGGCATTAATCGCATTACCTGAACGGTGCGTACCACCAATACCAGAAACAAAACGACATTTACGGTGCGGGACAACACCAACATGATTAGCAATAGACGCGATATTGCGTCCCTGTCCAACCGCAACCACCATATCATCAGTTAATGTCGTCGTTAGGTAGCTCGAAACCAGACTTGCCACTTGCTGACGTTGGGTTTCATCATCAGGCTGATCAAGTGCAACCAATGCGCGTTTTAAATTAAAGCGCTCAATTAATTGCTGCTCTAACTTTTCACTAAAAACAGGGTGATATTTAACGGTAATTTCCACTACCCCTTCATCACGCGCGCGACGCAGTAAACGACCGACTTTAGCGCGAGACATACCAAAACGCTGAGAGATCTCTTCTTGAGTAGCACCATCCTGATAATAAGCAATAGCGATCTCGGTAAGTAAATCACTGTCTACATGGTTACTGTCAGTACTGCTTATGCTCATTTTAATCCTCACTCTATTGCAATACGATTAACTTAATAATTTTAACACTTTTCAATCAATAATAAGATGATTAATTATTTTTAATAACAGAGCGAGTTAAATACCTAAAAATAATTTAACAATACTTCTATTATTTATATTTAAGTAATGACAGTTAAATTTAAAATAACAATCATATCTATATTTTAAAATATGGATTATATATTAATCAAACCATATTTAAACACGCTTAATTTATTAAGATTAACAACCAAAACAAGAATGCAACTTCACACCTATCCTGCTAGAGAATAATATATGCCATTTGATACATACAAATTATTATCAATCATTACTTTTCATTTATCTTATCAGGGATAGCAAATGAAACCGTCACTCTTAGCCAACAAAGAACACCCCTTAAATACCAATATAAATTCAGATAGTTACAGTACCATCAATACTATTAACCATTCAGTGAATAATCAAAGCAACAATGCACTTGTACACACTACTCCATCTGATTTAAACACACTTTACTCTTATATTCTTGACGGAAAAGACCCAACACAATTAGCAGCACCTAGTGCAGGTCATACTGTAAATGGCGGTGGTGATTTTGGCTATGTCACTATTGAAAGAAATAATAATGAAGTTATTGCAACAACACCAAATAGCGAAATAAGTAGCGACTTAAACAATAATGAATATGCCCAATCATTATCAAAGCTAAATATTAATAATCATATCAATGAAACACCATTTAATAATTCAGACACAAAAGATTATTACTCAATAAAAGAAGATAATAGCTTATTGTTAAATATTAATACCAATAATAACGAAATTGTCAGTATTAATAACATTCGTCTATCAGGTGAAAAACAAGATGTTTCACTTTCTCATGGTCAACTCCACATTAATAACAATGGAGCGATCACTTTTACCCCAGATAAAAACTTCAATGGTGATGCTTCATTCGATTTCACCATAAAAGGTGAAACATCCAATTCGGTTCACACTATCAATATAGACGTCACTCCTATGAACGATGCTCCACATTTAACAACACCCGATGCTAATAAAAACAACTACATTTACACCCAATATACAGAAGGTACAGGTGCGCAATACCTGATCCCAAATGCCACAATTTCAGATGTTGATAGCAAAACATTAACTAAAGCTATTTTCACTATTACGCCTGATGTGAATCACGATGGTATTAACGGCTACGATGCTGCACATGAGTACCTACAACTGGATGCTTCAATGAATAGTAAGTTCCAGTTAATCCAATCATTTGATTATTCAAAAGATGCTGGTAGCTGGATCTTAACAACCAAAGATGGTGCACCTGCATCTATTCATGATTTCGAACAAGCAATTCGTTCAGTGCAGTACATTAATACCTCAGAATCAATGACAGGCCTTAATGGCTTAAAGTCACTTGGTCTTGATGTTTACGATGATCACAATGCCTTTAGTAACCGTCTAAGTATCAAACTTGATCCTATTAATGTGAATGACTCACCTATTGCTACAGCAGATGAGGCAAAAGACGGTTGGATCACGTGCCACTACACTGAAAATTCAGGCCAACAGCAATTATTATCACACGTAACGCTTAGTGATGTGGATAGCCAACATTTATCTTATGTTGAAATCACCATGACGACTGAAGGAAACTTCAACCGCTTTGACGCTGCACACGATCATTTTACTCTTTCTCCTAAATTTGCCGATCAATTTACACTCGTTCAACACGTTGAAAATGGTGCTGCAGTATGGACACTAGCAGCTAAAAATGGCGCTCAGTTAAGTGTGCAAGATTTCCAAGCCGCACTACAGTCAATTAGCTATGAAAATACCGCAGACTCCATGACGGGACTTAACGGTGCGAAGTCTTTTGGTATCAATGTCTTTGATGATCACCATGCCGCAAATGATGCTTTCTCTGTGAACGTTATTATGAATAACGTTAATGATGCACCTCTCGCAACGGCGGATGATGTACAAAATGGCTGGATCACTCGCACTTACAGTGAAAACGCAGGTCCACAGCAATTACTGTCTAACGTTACGTTACAAGATGTTGATAGCCAGCATTTATCTTATGTTGAGATCACCATGACAACAGAGGGTAATGTTAATCGCTTCGATGCTGCGCATGATCACTTTACTTTAGATGCTGCTTTTGCCGATAAATTTACCCTCGTTCAGCACGTTGAAGATGGTGCTGCGGTATGGACACTAGCAACAAAAAATGGCGCACAGCTAAGCGTGCAAGATTTCCAAGCGGCACTACAGTCAATTAGCTACGAAAATACTGCAGAATCCATGACGGGTCTTAACGGTGCAAAATCTTTCGGTATTAACGTCTTTGATGATCACCATGCAGCGAACGATGCTTTCTCTATCAATGTTATCATGAACGATGCGCCAATCACTGCAACTGACGATATGCAAAATGGCTGGATCACTCGCACTTACAGTGAAAATGCAGGTCCTCAGCAGCTACTAACAGATATTGCCTTAAAAGATGTTGATAGCGAACACCTTGATCGTATTGTTATCACTATGGATGCAAGCAAAGATCATAATGCTTTTGATGCCATACATGATCATTTCAGCTTACCGCCAGAGCTAGCTCATAAATTTATCCTAACAGCAGCTCATGATGACAACGCTGCGACATGGACACTACAGGCGACAGATCCTGCATATACAACGGTTGAAGACTACCAAAATGCACTGCATGCACTATGTTACGAAAATACAGCTAACAGCATGACAGGATTAAATGCAGCTAAATCATTTGGCATCAATGTTATGGATGATCAGCATGCACTAAATAAAGCATTTTCTGTAAACCTATTAATGAATGATGCGCCTATCACAACTGCTGATGATGTGCAAAATGGCTGGATCACACGTAGTTACCACGAAGGGACTGGCGAGCAAGCATTACTGTCTGATATAAAACTGACTGACGTAGATAGCCAACATCTTTCTCGTGTTGTTATTAGCATGAATGCGAGCAAAGATCACAACGGCTTTGATGCAGATCATGATCACTTCACACTAGCAAAATCCCTAGAAGATACTTTCACTTTAACTGCAGATCACAACAGTGCTCAAGCAACATGGACACTCGTTGCTAAAGCAGGCACTAACCCATGTGTTGAAGACTTCCAACATGCGCTACAAACACTGACTTACAGCAATACTGCTGACAGTATGACAGGTCTCAATGGAGCTAAATCTTTTGGCATCAATGTGGTTGATGATCAAAATGCGGTAAATAAAACACTGTCAGTAAATGTCGTGATGCATCAACAAGCAACGGCACTACATGCAATAAGTGAGTTTGCGCAAAATAATGTGGATACAACACCATTCATCTATACGGATAATATGAACCACCATGGCTGGATATTTGAAAATGCTACTACTGGCGTATTCAGTGAAAATAGCAAAGGAATGGCATTACTGTCTAATATCAATCTTGCCGGTGAAAATGGAATAAAAAGTGCAACTATCACTATTACACCAGATGTGAATAATGATGGTCGTAATGGTTTTGATATCGAACATGATCACCTAACCTTAGATGATGCATTCTCTGCACACTTTACCCTAAAAGTAGCACCATATACTGATGTAAATACACATCAACTAACTGGTCGTTGGGAGCTAATTGCTAATGGTGAGGTGAGCAATAATGACTTTGAAGCGGCACTACGCAGCTTGCATTACATCAATAAAGCTGAAGATTTTGATGGCTTAAATGGTGCGAAAACATTTGGACTTGATGTTGTCGACCATAACGATGAGATAAGTAACCGCCTTTCTATTAACGTCAATTTACAAGATGCTGCTACTCACAACACAGTACACGATATCGCAGCAGTTAACGCAAATGCAGATAATGTAATTATTGGTGATGCGCACCACGAAATTACTAATGATATTATTATTGGTGATACTAAAGGGATTCAATTAACCCAAGGTGAAGAAACCAATATTGCATTTATCTTAGATACATCAAGTAGCATGTACAATGGCAGTTCTGATGCTTATACAGCAGCATTAAAACAGATAGATACAGTATTGATGAATTTAAAAGATACTGTCGCAAATGCTAACCATAATGGCGTTAAATACGGTGATATTAATATATCTCTTATTGCAATGAACGGCTATGCCACAACAGTAAATATTAATTTATCTGATTATAAAGCACATTCATTGATTGATGAGTACTCCAAAGGGTTCTTTAATAAAATTCACGACCTTTTTAATGGTACCAATTATGAAGATGCGTTTAACCATGCAACAACTTGGTTTACACAACAAAACGCGAATAAAACACATTACAACAACATTACTTACTTATTAACTGACGGTAAACCAACAACTGATAACCACCACTGGTTCTCCAATATAGAAGGCGCAAAAGAGTACGCGCAGCAAGCATTTCACAAGTTAGCTGAATTATCACCTGTCGAAGCTATTGGTATTAATCACGATATTAATACAGAAGACTTAAACCCTTATGATACGGATCATACGGCTCTTGCTGGCATTGATCCTAATAATATCGCTCATCTCATGCTAGGTGATGTAAGTGTACAGGGTAATGACATCATTAATGGTTATTCAGGTGATGACATTCTTTTTGGTGATAGCATTAACTTTAACGGTGAGCAAGGCTATAGCGCCCTTAAAGAACATGTTGCTCAACTATCAGGAAAACCTGCAAGTACTCTAGAAGCGTCTGATATTACAGATGCTATCAAGCACCATGTGAATGCATTTGATCTTTCAAATGATCATGACGGTAATGACAGCATCAAAGGCGGTTATGGTAACGATATTATTTTTGGTCAGGGTGGTAACGATAAACTACAAGGCTACTTTGGCAATGATACGTTACTTGGTGGTCAAGGAAACGATACCCTACATGGCAACTTTGGTGATGACATGCTATTTGGTGGCCAAGGTAATGACATCCTAGCAGGTGGTCTTGGTAACGATACGCTAACGGGTGGCGAAGGTAATGATACCTTTAAATTTGCTAACCAAAGCCTATACCGTGAAACCGATACCATCACAGATTTCGATGTTCACCACGATAAGTTAGATCTGTCTGATTTGATCCATAACTCAGCATCAATTGAAGATGTGTTATCTCTCTCAGGTAAAGGTAACGACACACTCATTACCATTGAGAGCCAAGGACAAGTCGATGCGCATCATGATGAATTAAACATTGTCTTGAAAAATACCAATACTGAAACTTTCATCAAAAACGCAGGTGTGATCACCAATCACCTCCTTGATAGCAACGAAGCAAAAGCGATCTTTGCCCATGATAGCCATCATGCCGCATCTGATAATGTGGCTTTAGATACTTATCACCACCACGATGCCATTTGTTAATTCATCTAATTAATTAGCATCAACATTTAATAATGGGAATAGATTTTTATCTATTCCCATTTGTCGTATTTAAATAAAAGTAAGAGAACCTTCTGTGGTATCAACGACCGTTAATCAAAATGAGCAATGGCATATTTCCGCCTCACAATCCGTTACCGAAGATCCATTATTAGATGCCTTAGTATTACTCTCAGAATATTACGGTAATCCTTGCTCTGGCGAGGCATTAGTCGCAGGGTTACCCCTGTCTAATGCTTGGTTAACGCCTGATATTTTCCCTCAAGCAGCCACTCGTGCAGGGCTTAAAGCCAAACTTCTTAGAAAGCCACTAACAACTATTTCAGCGATTTCAATGCCGTGCGTTTTATTATTAGAAGATAAACGTGCCTGTATGTTGTATTCCATTGATAACGATGAAAACAAAGCCATTATTCAATTACCCGAAAATGGCGGTGAAACCGAAATCACCCTCGATGAATTAAATGTACTTTATACCGGCTATGCGTTTTTAATTAAGAAACAACTGCGTGGCGATAAAAGTATCGATACCCACTTACATGTCAATGAAGGCCATTGGCTATGGGTAATGATCAAAGAAGCCAGCCCTATTTATCGTGATGCTTTATTTGCTTCGATATTAATCAACCTATTCGTACTCATCTCACCACTATTTATGATGAATGTGTACGACAAGATCTTACCTAACCTTGCCTTTGAATCGCTTTGGGTGCTGGCAACAGGTGCTATTGTCGCTTTCACCTTCGATTTTATTATTCGCCATATGCGAAGCTACTTAATTGATATCGCAGGTAAAAAAATCGACGTGATCGTCTCATCACGCTTATTTGCCAAAGCGATGAACATGCCGCTTGAGAAAAAATCCCCGTCCGTGGGTGGCATGGCAAAACAATTGAGTGAATTTGATAGCGTACGAGACATGCTGACATCAGCCACCATCACTACCTTGGTTGATTTACCATTTGCACTATTGTTCTTATTTATTATCTATTTTGTCTCTGGCAATTTAGCGGTGATCCCACTGCTTTCTGGCGTTGTGATTTTGCTGTACACAGCTTATATCCAACCTAAATTAAAGCGTGCCGTAGAAGAGTCGAATAAATTCTCTAGCCTTAAAAACGCCCACTTAATTGAAAGTTTAAGTGCGATTGAATCTATTAAATCCAATGTTGCAGAAGGGATCATGCAGCATACATGGCAACAAATGATTGCCCACACCGCAGACTGGCAACTTAAAATCAAAGAGCTTTCTAATTCAGTCTCTTACCTTGCTACTTATATTACTCAGCTAACATCTATTTTTGTTGTGATCTTAGGTGTTTACCAAGTCTCTGCTGGGCATATTTCAATGGGTGGCATTATCGCAGCCGTCATGTTATCTGGTCGAGTAGTGTCACCTATGGCACAGCTCGCTAGCCTACTAACCCGTGGCAACCAAACCGCCACGGCATTGCGTCAACTCGATATGATCATGCAGCAAGAAGACGAGTTTTCAGAAAAAGGACATTTGATCAATCGCCAACGACTACAGGGAAAAATCACCGCTAATCATATTGAATTTACTTATCCAAACAGTGATGAAGCGATCCTCGCACCGACCTCTTTCACCATTAATCCCGGTGAACGTGTTGCTATCTTAGGGAAAAACGGTTCAGGCAAAAGCTCTCTTGCCAAAATGTTAGCTGGACTCTATCAGCCAACTGCGGGACATCTCCTGTTTGATGGCGTGGAATCAAAGCAAATTCACCCAGCCGATCTACGTCGTAATATCGGTTACATGCCACAAGACATCACGCTGATCCACGGCACTATCCGCGACAACATTATGTTTGGTAAACGCCAAGTTACCGAGCATCAATTGCTACGTGCAATCCATCTTTCAGGCGTCGCACAATTTACCGCAGAGAACAATGAAGGGTTAGATAAACAAGTCGGTGAAAGCGGTGCTGCGCTATCTCGTGGACAACGACAAGCTGTTGTACTTGCCCGTGCCATTTTAGCCGATCCTTCCATCCTACTCATGGATGAACCTACCGCCAGTATGGATGCCTCTGCTGAAAAGCAATTTATCCACAACATGACAAGAGTGTCTCAGCAACGCACCCTTATTTTGATCACCCACAAAATGTCCCTACTGCAATTAGTCGATCGGATCATCGTGCTCGACAAAGGCCACATCATTGCTAATGGTCCTCGAGATCAAGTGCTTCAACAACTGAGTCAAGGCGTAACAACAGGAGCTGCACACCATGAATAATCAACACACGCCTGACGAATTAGCGATGGCAGATGATCTCTATAGCGCCATGCTAATGGAATCTCCTCGCTTACATCGCATGGTTATCCGTATTTTTTGCGCCATGATCTTTGCCTTCATTGTATGGGCCTATTTTGCCAATGTTGACCAAGTTACCCGTGGTAACGGCAAAGTGATCCCCTCGTCACAAGTCCAAATCATTCAAAGTTTGGATGGCGGTATTTTAGAAGCTATGTATGTAAAGGAAGGAATGCAGGTCAAAAAAGGGCAACCGCTCGCTCGCATCGACGACACCCGCTTTTTATCTGATTTCGCCCAACAAGAAGATGAAGTGGATAGCTTAAATGCCAATATCACACGTCTTCAGCACGAGTTAAAAAGCATCGCTATAGATCAAAACGAACCGGACTGGCGTAAGCAAGTCACCATGAATACGACCCCGTTACAGTTCTCTGCCGATCTCGAAAAAACAGAGCAGCACCTCGTACAGCAGCAAAAAGAAGAGTATCAAAGCCGAATGGCAGAGTTTTCTAATCAGCTCGATATTCTTGGTCGTCAGGTCATTCAAAAAGAGCAGGAAAGTCACACCCTAGCACTGCAATTAAGCACGCTAAAAAACAGCTTAAGCCTGATTCATCAAGAGCTGAACATGACTATCCCTATGGCGAAAAAAGGCATTGTATCAGAAGTCGATATGTTGCAATTGCAGCGTAAAGTGAATGACATGAAAGGCGAACGTTCAAAGCTATATAGCCAAATTGAAAAGGCGAAATCAGCGCAGGATGAAGCGATCCTAAAACGCCAAGAAGCGGTACTCAATTACAGAAAGGATGTACGCCAAAAGATCAACGAATTGAGCGCTCGCCTTTCTCGCTTAACAGAAGCACAAGTTGGCGCAAAAGATAAAGTCGACAAAGCTGTTATTACCTCCCCGGTAAACGGCACTATTAAATCAATCAAAATAAACACGATTGGTGGTGTTATCAAACCGGGGGTCGATATTTTAGAAATCGTTCCTACCGAAGATCAGCTATTGATTGAAGCCAAGATTGCACCAAAAGACATTGCCTTTTTGCATCCAGGACTACCTGCTGTCGTCAAAGTCAGTGCTTATAACTTTACTCGTTATGGCGGGCTAAAAGGCATGGTAGAAAACATCAGTGCCGATACTTCGCAAGATAACAAAGGCAACAGTTACTACATCATCAAGGTAAGAACCAAGCACTCTAGCCTGATCAAAAAAGATGGTACACCGATGCCAATTATTCCCGGCATGCTGACATCCGTAGATGTGATCACCGGGAAACGCAGCATTTTAGATTACATTCTAAACCCGATTCTTCGTGCCAAAGATATGGCATTCCAAGAAAGATAACTTACTCATTTTTTTGCAATAAAACAGCGGCAATAACTCATGAAAAAAAATATCATCACACTGACTATCGTTTCAGCTCTCTTTTCACAAACAGCATCAGCTGAAACATTAGAGCAAGCCATGTCTCATACTATTCAAACGAATCCAAAAGTATTACAAGCCTTGCATCAATACAAAGCCAGTGCACAACAAATCGCCCAAGAAAAAGCTGATTACTTACCTAGCCTTGATTTACATTCAAGTTATCGCTCAGATAACACAGATGATAAAGACAGCAAAAATTTACAGTCTTACTCTGGCGATATTAGTCTTAACTTGCACCAAAATATCTTTAATGGTCTTTACACCACGCACCAAGTAGAAAAATTAAATAATCAAACCCTTGCTAAGCAATGGGTCATGATTTCAATGGCAGAAGATACGGCACTACAAGTGGCTAAGGCTTACATGCACTATATTGAAGCAGAAAAGATGGTAACACTTGCCAATAACAACGTTGAAAAACATAAAAACATTTATCAACGTATTAAAGAAAAAACAGAATCAGGTTTAGGCTCCGTTGCCGATCTTTCTCAAATCAGAGGTCGTTTAGCTCGTGCTCGTTCAAATTTAATTGCTGCAAAAAACAATCTAGCAGACGCACGTGCTGAATATATTGTTGTTACAAACGAACAACCAACCGACTTAACAGTACCAAGCCTCAATATGTCAGTAATGCCTAAATCGCTACATAATGCTATTCAAGTTGCAGAAAAAAATCATCCAACGATTCACGCAGCATTAAGTAACATAAATGCAATTCATGCCGACCAAAATTCAGTAAAATCAAACTATCTACCACAATTTGATTTAGAGCTAGGAAAAGATTGGTCAGATAAGTCTTATGATAGACATCATAGTTTTGATAACTCGAAGCAACAGGCATATGCCACAATTGAAATGCGATATAACTTATTTAAAGGCGGTAAAGACATGGCCAAAGAAAGAGAACTAGCATACCGCCTATCAGACTCAAAAGACGCAGAAGCTTATACTTATCGACAAGTTGTAGAAGGTACCACGCTGGCTTGGAACGCTTACCAATATGTATATGAACAACTTGACTATATTAAACAACATATTAATGCAGCTAAAGACACACAAGCAAGTTACGCACAACAATTTAAGTTAGGACAGCGATCATTAGTTGATTTACTTGATGCTGAAAACGAGTTATTTGAAGCACGTAAAGATTACTTAAAATCCGAAAGCGATAAGACGATCGCTTACTACCGTATCTTAAATGCAACAGGACAATTACTACCAGCAAATAAAATACAGGTACCTGACTCATGGATGAATAATTAAGCCGAAATTCACCATTAAATGATAGAGACGTGATTCTAGGAAGCGCTGAAAAGACACCGCTAAAGAGGATCACTTCTTATGTACACCTTTCACTATTAAAAACAGCACAAAAGTGAACGTGTTTTTTACCACCTGTAGGCTTATGTCTAAAATCAAACATAACCAACTGATATAAAAACACTTAATATTGCGTACAGCTTTTTACCTTATATATACCTAAAGCTAAAAAGTCTGCACGCAATTAATTACGCACTCATCGCTTCATCCACCAGCACGATCGGATAACCTTGCGAACACTGCTCAACTCGTCCTTTGACACCATAGGCTTTACGTAATACCTCTGCTGTTAACACTTGCTCTCCTTTGCCCATCACGACCAATCCATCAGGGCTGAGAACCAACACTTTATCGCAAAAACGTAATGCTAAATTTATGTCATGGATCGCGACAAGACCAATGCCGCCTGTTTGCGCCAAATTTTGTTTTACAGCCTGAAGTACACTAATTTGCCAATGCAGATCTAACGCACTGGTTGGCTCATCAAGTAATAATAATCGAGGCTCTCGAATCAGCACTTGCGCTAATCCGATCATCTGTCGCTGCCCCCCCGACATTTGTGCAAGCTGTTTAAGTGCTAAATGGGTTATTCCTAATTGGGAAAATATTTTTTCAATGATTTTCTCAATATAACTTTTACTCAGTTCGGGTTTTACCGCGCGACAAGCACTAAATACAATTTCATAAGCAACAAGACTGCTTGCCTGAGGCAGTGTTTGTGGCAAGTAACCTATTCTTCTGGCACTTTCGCTAAGGGCTAACTGACTTAATATTTCGCCATCAAGAGACACATCACCTTGATATTTTTGTAATCGTGCTATCGCTTTGAGCAATGTCGATTTACCTACCCCATTAGGTCCTAATACTGCCACCAATTCACCATTTTGGATCGGCTCAACAGAAAGTTGCTCAATGATCTTTTGCTGACCATACCCCGTTGTGAGGCTATTAATATTTAATGACATTACAACTTCCCTTTACTCGATAAAATAAGGCTCATGAAGAATGGAATACCAATTAATGATGTTACGATTCCAATCGGTAAAATCACACCTGGGATCAAACTCTTACTAGCGATAGAAGCCAGCGATAACAACAATGCACCGGCAATGGCACTACCCGGAAGAAAAAAACGATGATCTTCGCCTAATAACATTCTTGTTATATGAGGACCGACTAACCCAACAAAGCCAATTTCCCCCACAAACGCCACAGCGACAGCCGTTAATAAGCTCACTCTCAACAGCACCATTAAGCGCATGCGTTCTACGCGAATACCGATACTTCTTGCTTGATCCTCTCCCGAGCGAATCGCAGTCATCGCCCATGCTTGACGCATAGAAAGCGGGAAACACACCGCAAAGACAAGCGCGACAATCAACACTTTTTCGTTATTTGCTCGCACCAAACTGCCCATGGTCCAAAACACTATCTGTTGTAAAGCATTACTGTCTGCGACAAACATTAATAAACTGACTAAGGCGTTAAGGGCAAAAAAGAGTGAAATACCAAACAAGATCACGGTATTGACCGATGCGCCTTGGCTTCGTGATAACACCACCACCAGCAGTGATGCTAAAAGCGCAAAAGCAAAAGCAAACAAAGGCAAAATGTAGTCAAAGCGAAACGGTAACCATGACCAGTCAAATAAGATAGCAACCGCCGCGCCTAATGTTGCAGCCGCACCAATGCCTAAGGTAAACGGACTTGCTAACGGGTTATTTAAAGAGGTTTGCATTTCAGCCCCCGCTAACCCTAATGCCGCACCAACAACAATGGCCATTAAAGCGTAAGGGATCCTGACATCAAAAATAATAACTTGTTGGACGGGATCGAGTACTTCAGGCTGAAAGAGCGCGGAAAAAATATGGTTTAAGCCAATTTGAGACGGGCCGGTTGCAGTATCAATAACCCATGCAATGACAAGTGCTATCGCCATCATACTTAACAAGAGAATTCGTTTAATCACAAAGCGCCGATAACACTGCGACAAACTGGTTGTTTGATGGTTTTCATCAACACTTAATGTGGCTGATTTCATGATATTTCCTTTATCTTACAAAGCCAAAAACCGGATAACAGTGACGTCATCCGGCTCATTGAATTAATTAAAACAACACTGATATTTAATTTATAACGCCATCCAGTAAGTACCATTAAGAGGCACTGGCTGGTAATCACGATATAGTGTTTCTAATGTTTTTTGTGGTGAGAGCTCAGCAAACGTTTTTGGGTAGGCCCATTTAGCAAACGTCTGAATAGCAACAATATTGAGCGGCGTATTATAAAAATGGTGCCAGATAGAATAAGCCCGTTTATTTTTCACTGCGGTTAATTGATTAAGTGGCGGCCGTTGAGTAATGGCAGCCAAAGACTGGTGCGCTACTTTGGCACTAATACTGGTACCAAGAACGATATATTGCGGTGCTTCTTTTTGAGTTTGGGTTGAACCAACAGCGGTACCAATATAAATATCAGGCTGATGCGTTAATAAATACTCTTGATTTAATACGCCCACAGATCCCGGAAGTAATGGCTGCGCCATATTCTTCACCCCAATAAAGTCAAGCATTTGAGCAACCATCCCTCGTGCCATGGTCTCACAACATTCACCGTTAACGCCTACACGGCTATGAAGAAAGACTGTCGGGACATCTTCAGGTTTTACCGTGGCAAGACCTTGCTTCACCTTATCTAATTCTTGGTTATAAAATTGAATATAGCTTTTCGCTTGCGCTTCACGACCAAGTACTTTGCCCATAACTTCTAGGCTGCGTAAGGTATTTTTCACCGGATCTTTGCGAAAATCGATAAAGACAACCGTTACACCCGCACGCTCTAAAATTTCAATAATTTCGCTATTTCGCGCATTAGGCCCATGACCTTCTACACCTAAAAAAGCCACATCCGCTTTAAGCGCTAATGCGGTTTCTAAACTAAAACTCTCAGTTGCGCCTTTACCAAACAGAGGAATATTATCGATGTTAGGAAACGCGGTTTGATATTGTTGATAAGAATCAGGATCCACTAACTTCATGTCTCCCATCATACCGACAATGCGAGATAACACTTGATCGCCTTCTAAAATCGCTAACGCGGGAATATAGCGACTTTCACTTAACAGTAATCTTTCAACTGGTTGAGATATTACGACTTCTCGCCCAGCTAAATCCGTTACAGTGATGCTTTTAGCTACACTGTGAGTACTAAATAAAACCAAGCAAACACTGAGCAGTGCAGTAAGACGATTTTTTATTGATAGAAATTGCGGCATAACTTTCCCTTTGATCACATTCACCTAGCCTTAAACGACAAAAGGAGAGACATCTGTCTCTCCTTGTTCATTTATTTAAAAGGCATACGCAACATTAAAGCGGATATCACGACCCGGCTCGCGTGGTGCACTCGCAATAGCGTTTACATCACCGTAGCTAGCATGATCACGATAATCTTTATCAAAGAGATTTTTAACTGCCAGCGAGAGCGTTAACTCTTCGCCCGATAATGGTTGCCACTGGCTGTAAATATCATGAACGGCATAACCTGGCTTTTCACTATAGTTAGTGACGTACTCCTCACCTTTATAGATTTCAACCACTTCTACCGCATCATCAAGACGATCAACATAGCGACCTGTATAACCAATTAACAAGTTATCAAGTACATAGTAATTAATATCCGCAACCCATGTATCACCCGTAGAGGTACCGATACCAAAGTTTTCATCAATTAAACGTTGACCATCAAGATCTGAGCGAGAGTGGTTGAAGCTTAATGACATACTTAAATCATTGAAGGTGTAGCCAGCACGCGCAGTGAAGCCTTTGGTTTCTAAGTCGCCTTGGTTTTTCGCACTTTTACCGACCACATCGTCAATTTTATTAATGTATGCCGTTGCAGATAAATTAAGACCACCGTTTACCCAGCTCGCACCTACCTCAGTATTATGTGCTCGCTCTGCTTTACGGTTTGGATCTAACTCAATATCAGTCATAAATGAATCAGGGATCTGTGCGCCACGGAAAGCTTCTGCGTAACCTGCATAAACATTCAAGCCAGGTATAACGCTGTAGTTTAGGCTAACATTAGGGCTAAAGCCTGAATGATCGACTTCTGTACCGTAAGAATCTTCTAATTCATATGTATCGTAACGACCACCAACACTTAATAGTAACGGCTCAACAATACGGAAATCACTCTGTACATACACGCCAGCGACAGTGCCTTTGAACTCATAAGTATCAGGGCTATAAGCTAAGAATGTGCCATCTGTTGTATCTTTACGGTAATCAACACCATAAGTGATTGCAAACGAGTTAAAGCTACTCGTGTTACGAATATCACCGCCATAGCTGTGTGTTTTCGCGATATTATTTGTTTCACGAGGTGCGTCTGGACGACTCTTGTGTTTTAGCTCAGTTTCAGTGTTATATGCGGTAACATCTAGCTCAAGATATGGGTTATCAGCAGGATTTAAACCGTAGTTCAACGTGAAAGTATCTCGGTTCATCTCTTGATCAAGCGGGAAGTTCTTTCTACTTTCCGCCCAATGAGGTCGGAAGTTACGATACGCTTCATCATCGCGATGATCATAACTTAAAGTAATTTTTTGTGCGTCAGTGATATCACCAACAAGCTTAATAAAACCAACTTTGTTTTGTGCTTCAGTAAACGGCTGCTCGTTACCATCGCCATCTGTGTAGTTGCCTAAATCGCTATACACCATAGTAGCAACAACGCTTACGTTGTCAGTAAGGTAACCATAGCCGCTAACGCTAGTTTTATACCCTTCGGTATTATCATAGTAGCCCGCCTTCACTAAGCCACCAAAACGTTCGTCACCTTGCAGCATGTCTTCTGCATCTTTGGTTTTAAAACGAATCGCACCGCCCAGTGCACCCGCACCATCTGTCGCACGTCCAGCACCCGCCGCAACTTCAACTTGTTTCAATAATTCTGGTTCTATTGATAAACGCCCTTGGTGGTGGAAAATATTGCCTGATTGAACGGCACCATCAATAGTCACGTTTAGCTGACTATCTTCTAAACCACGAACATAAATCTTTTGAGCGACGCCAGTACCACCACCGATACTGACTTCGGGATCTGTGCGGAAAATATCATTGATATCGTTGGCTTGTTGTCGTTCAAGCTGCTCAGAATCAATAAACACTTCTGTCGCTTGTAATGGGTTACCCATTACAACCATTTTTTCATGTTCACCTTCTGAGTCGGCAACCGCAATTTGTGTAAACAACGCACTTGAGACAGCAACCGTTGTCGGTAGCAGCTTGAATTTGCATCCTTTCAACATCTTAATTTTCCATTGTTAATGATAATAATTATCATTATTTTGCTTCTAAGCACTAAGATGTAAATACTTTTTACAATTGTTACAACTTCACAACCACTTAATAAATATGGAAAAAGCCCTTACCTTTAGATAAGAGCTTTTTTTATATTAATTAAAACTGTAACCAACGCCATGAGCCGTTTTCAGCCGCTCAACAGGCATACCTGCCGATACTAATTTTCGCCGAACTCGGCTTAAGTGCATATCTAAACTGCGGTCATATAAACTAAACTCACGTGACAATACCTGTCGGTATAAATAGTCTTTACTCAGTACTTGATTCTGTTGAAAAGCTAATGTCCAAAGTAAATTAAATTGAATTGGTGTCATTGATAATGTGGTTTCTTTATAACTTACCGCTAAGCTTTGCTTATCCATTTTCAAATCATCAACAATTAATAACTTGGTTTTATTTGACGGTAATTGCCGCTGCTGAATACGTCTTAAAATCGCAATAACACGACACAAGACTTCCTTAATCGGCTGTTTACGTGGAATGTAATCATCTACACCATGAAAAAAACTGTTTACGCATTCTGTATCACTATAGTTATACGCTAATAAAACAATAGGAATGTGAGAAACTTGTCGACACTGTTTTAAAAACGTAAAACCCTTCATTTCAGGTAATTGATTAGAGACCAACATAAGATCTACTATCGCATTTTTATAAACGTTTTCAGCTTCAAGTGCAGATTGACAACGTTTGATCACAAAACCTTCACGCCAAAACAGTTCAATTAACTGCTGACCATAATTATGATCAGGTTCCACAATTAAGATTGTTCTTGAATGATGGACCTTATCTATATTCATGCCAATCCCTAGCCAAATATCTGTTATTTTATTGATAATAGTTATCACTATCAGTTAGGTAACTGATAATATACGCGCGTTTTTTTATAATCAATGACTATTTATCGATATAAGTTAAATAAAAATTAAAACTAAAATAACAACTCAGCTTGTTTTATATTCTTACTAAACTTATCCAATGCTTTTTTATCATTTATCAAGGTTTGCTTTACATTATTCCCAAACCACTCAAGTGATGCTGTTGCATTTTTATTTTGAGATAATCCATCAATAAAATGTTGATAATCTAATGCCCCTTCAAATAAAGGTGTCATTCCTTCACGGCTACCTGCTGGCGAATAAACGTTATCAGGTGAAAACACGTTTAAATATTCTCGGGAAGCGATATTTTTTAAGTGGTAATGATCGACAAAATCACTAATTTGATTATGGAAATAATTAATATCGGCACCAGATTCCCAAACATGTAAGCTGTCAAAATTAATTTTTAAAGCCGGATGATAAACCTCATCTAAAAGTTGCAGAATCGACTCTGTCGTATCCGCTAAAGTATTGGGATGGGTTTCAACAAGTACATTTAGACCTTGTTGATGCGCGTATTCACAAATATGGCGTAGTCTTGTAACCAGCTTTTCTCGATCATTTTTATTAACCTTATCGCTGGCTTGATGCCCCGCAAAAGTACGTACTTTATTTGTGTTCCAATAATTTGCTAACTTACAAATATGCGCACACTTTTGTTGAGTGACTGTAGGATCCCCCACTAAGGGTAAGTAATCACTTAGCATCGAAATCGAGAGCCCCATTTCCTTTAACCATTGAGCATCATATTGAGGTTGTGACTCCAGACTTATGGCATGTACCCCCCAAAGCTCAATACCTTGAAAGTCATGGCTTCTTGCCCATTGCGCTAAGTGTTCTAATGACATTAATTGATGACGAAACGAAATAGTACAAATAGATAATTGCATATCAGCAAACCTCCATTACAGAATCACACGGTAAGTCGTTTAATTCACACCAATCGGAATACATATCAAATAACCCTTTTTTAATACGCTTTTCTGTTCTGTCTTGCTTATCCAACAAGTATTGAATACCTGTATATAAATTAAGATCTTTGGTTTCTGCCATTTTCATTACTTGATACTGAATACTGGTATAGGTCTGGATTAATTCTTCAATCACATCACACCAATATTCAAAATCATCATCACTTTGACCTAACGCTCTGCCAAAATAAGCAAAGCCATGTTCGTAGGCATATTTACGCACCGCGATAACTTTTAATTCACGTAAAGCAAGTGGGAGATCTGACAAACTAATCCCCTGCGTTCCATCAAGGTGAGCTTGAATAATTTCACGAACAGCATTTGTTAGCGGGTTTTTATCTTCAATAAAGCAAAGCTTGAAATAATCTTGCACCACATTTAACGGCGCATCGTGCAGAGCATTTTCATTAAAAATATACCCTCCCTCAACGGTTGGCTGAGAGATAGCATTTTCAATACGATCTTGTGAAATTTCACCTTGCCAACGAAAGTCAGGATCCCACATCATCCAATGCTTTGGCGTCTCTGTTTCCGTCAACATAACGTAATGGGGAAATGGGTTCTGATTAAATTTATTTTCACGCTCAGGAAGGTGATAAAGATCGAGCATCACCATCAAGTGCTCTGAGTTCGATTTATTACCAAGTAACGCTCTCATGGTGGCTAAATTCGCGAGCTTGGTTTTCTCACTGTCATACCAAGCGATAAGCTCACCACCAAACAAACGTTGGTACCAATCAATAAATAATTGGTGATTAATATCGTCACTATGATATTGCAGTTGGTAGCGCTCACTTACATCAAACGTCGCATCCCATACCGCAAAATAAAATGGTCGATGATCAATGCCTTTGCTCTTTAACGCTTCACACACACAACTAACAAAGCAATGTACTTTTACATCTTCAAATTCAACCTCAGGCTCTTTCGGTTCTAGCTCTGACTCGTTGTTAACTTGGCATAGGAAGTCGGCTAGGCTCGCAACTGTCGCATAATCTGCAGCTGTAATATGTTGCTCTGGTACGGTCAATCCTAAATCGAGCTCTAAATGTAAAATAAGCTGGAGTATTAACACTGAATCTAAATACAACTCTTCATTCAACTTTGCTGATGGACTAAAAAGCGCCATATGGCTATTTTGCATATTTTCTTCAAGCACTTTTTTGATAGCTTGGATCATTTCTTCGCGCTGCATTTTTCTTCCTTAACCAATCGCTGCAATTGAAACACTACTTTGTGAAAGCGCTTTTCGATTTATCTTTCCGTTTGCCGCTTTTTCGATAATCTCGCGCTGCTCTATATCAACGGGTAACTGATGATTCGCTAAACGCGTTCGACACCATTGACGAATACGGCTTGGTTCAATCATAGTGTCTGCCACAAACTGCAAACACACACGCTCACCAGATAACTCATCAGCACGCTTAAACACCACCGCATCTGTAATTTCAGCCAATTCCATCACAACGTTTTCCACATCTTGTGGATACACATTCAACCCAGAAACATTGATCATGTCATCGCTACGGGAAACGAAACATAACTGCCCTTGCACATCAAAAAAGCCAAGATCTTGAGTATTAATATCAAGCTTATTTTTGGGTACGATGATCTCTTGCGGGGAAGTTACATCACTCCCTGCTGATACCCTTAAATGTGGAAGGGGAAAGCCCATTTGATTGGCATAATCAGGATTTTCACAGACGGCAATACAACCTGCTTCAGAACAGCCATATTGCTGGAATAAATACTGACTTCGTACCTTTATCGCTTCAAACCAAGCTTGCGGTAGTACTGTTCCTGACGTCATCACAGCATGTAGCTGTTCTTGTTTGGGGTATAGCTGTACGAGGGAATGCAGTAAGCTTGGTGATGAATAAAGTAAGTGTTCACTATTATCCAAGCATTTTCTCAATAGGTATTTAGGATTAATGTTGGTTATGATCACTGGCACTAAACCACGCTTAAGCGCGACAAGTACGCCACAAATTAATCCATAAGAGTGAGTAATTGGACAAGCAATTAAAGGGGTCATGGACTGAGGTGCAGTAAAAGTTACCACATAACTCTCAATTTCTTCATCAATAGACAACCAAGAGCGAGTGATCACTTTCGGCTCACCTGTTGTCCCAGAGCTAGTTTGTACTAAAACCGCTTGTTGATCTTTGTCTTCTCTTTTTAGCGTCAGTCCCGTCTGCTCAATATCAAAGATAACGATATGGCAGTTTGCTTTGTCTGCTAAACGCTTTGCCGCTAAACGCGGAGTCGTGGCTAAAATAGGATAAAATGACCCGCCATTTCTTTTTAAATATAAACAAAGTGCCAGCAGCTGAGCAGGATTTTGTAGGCACACGGCAACGCGTTTTCCTGCACAGTCTTTTAACTGAGGGTGCGCTGAAAATATTTGGAAACACTGTGAGAAAAAAGCACTATCGATATAATCATCGTTAACGTAAATCATAATATCCCTATTATTTAAAAGCGCACGAAAGCGCATTCGCCACGATATGGTGACACTCTTGTTTCTTAGCCTGAAATTTTCGAGCTAATAATGATTCTGTTGCAATTGAAGTAGATTGATAATCGAGTTGAGCTATCCGATCAGTGAGCTCTGGATGCGCTGCGCTGTACTGTTCGAGCTTATTTTCAACCAGTTGCCAAAACTGCCTTTCCGTTCCACCGTAATGCCATTCAATAAGGTGAGAAACCTCTGCGAGGTTATAAATGAATAAGGTATCCATCACTAATTCACGCAGCAGCTCTACCGAACTCATGGCATAAAATATATCTAAAGGTGCCTTGGTTAAGATTGGTTCTAATAATGCTAAATCAGGTGCCGGAGACTCAGTACTAAGGAACTCTGAGTGGTATTCAACACTTTCATGAAAATCACGAATAATAATCTTTTCAGGCCAACCATGGCGGTGAACCAATACCATGTTTTGTCCGTGCGGCTCCGTCCCCACCCCATACTTGACCAATAAGTGCCAAATTGGGATCACTGCCACCTCAATAAGTTGCGAGAGCCACGGTACTAAGCCATATTTTTCAATCCAATGATCAATGAATGGCTGACCATCTTGCTCGACCATCATCAACGCATTAAATGGCACTGCCGTTTGCTCTGGCGCTAATTTGTTTTCTAAGCTTTCTCTAAAAATAACCGCCAGTTGGTCACTTAAAGGATCACACTCCACCGTTTTCCCAAGCGGTACATAAATCCCGCCAGCGTATTCGGCTAATATGTCTAATCCTGACAACTCAGGGTCTTGACTAACAATGGTTTCAAGCCATGTTGATATCTCTGGCGCTAAACAAACGGAATAACCTGCTAAGGTCCGCTTAGAAGAGGTGTTCACCATATTCAATGGCAATTTGATATTGGCTTTTTCTTTATTAGTTACATTGAGTAAAGTTCTGACCGATTGCGAAGCAACATATTGGTCCCCTAACTCTCCCAAATCGATAATAATTTTCTGATCAAGTAAAGATGGAAAATCTTCTTTGTGTAATTGACGCCACTGCCAAGGATGAACAGGCAATAAAGCATACTCCTGCCAGTTTCCTTGCTGCTGAGATAAAATAAAACTCAGTGTTTGCCAGTGATCTTGATCTAATTCACTAGACCAAAAACGATCATGCTCATCAGGTAAATGTGAACGAAAATGTGTTCTTTTTATCGCGATCCAGTGCAAACAAAATGATTCCCCAGCTTCAGGCCCATAACATTGATGATCAAGAAAGGTAAACCCTGTTCGCGCTTTAAAAGATGGGTGATAAGGATGTCCTTCATCAAGTTGTGCTTCCAACTCAATAAAGCTTGCCTGCCGACGTGAATCACGAGCAGGAATATTGTCTTGATTCCAGCGACACAAATTGGAGGTTTGTTTAAACTCTTCGATAATAGATAACTTAACTTGCTCAAGGGCGGGCAAGTCTCGAACAATATCTTCCCAAGATTGCGAGATAAGCTGAGGCTGACCATCAATCGTTAAAGTTGAAATATCTAAACGATAACGCCCAAAAGCGCCAATATGACCACGAACGTGATAATGCTTTTCCGCCATGAACCAAGTAAACGTATTGTGACCATTCTCAGAGCCAACATCAATTTCAACCAATTGTTCAAACATGATGGCTTCAAAAAGTTGCTTAATGATTCTCTGTTCAGGTTCTAGCGTAAGACAATTAGGCAATGGCATCTGATACCTCCTTTTTCTGATTTGTGGTATCAGCTGTTATAAATGGATTATCGATGTAGCAATAAATCGCCTGTTCGTTCTCAACCATTAATTCATCGACATCGTGGACACGTGTCAGTAAATTCGCTTTCATTGCCCATTGCTTATTTGTCAGTAATTGCTCGACAAATAATTTACCGCCACCCAGTAATGATTTATGTAATGCGGTGAGCCGTTGCTTAACAAAATTCAGTAATAAAGCTTCATCAATAATATGATCAGCGCCTAGTCGACCAATAATCGAAAAGAGATGGTTGATCATTAAATAATAAGTGAATCGCTCACAGATCATTTCATCATCAAAATACAAGTCATGAACACGGCTAGATTCAGGCTCCATACCTTCTAAATAACTACGATAGCTTTTTGATAAATAGAAACCTTGATTATCTCGGAAATAATAATTCGATGGGTATCCACTCTCTAATTGAATAACGCTATTTTGTTGGTGTGCTTCTAAAGCAATGCCATGCTCATCATACAAACGGATCATAGGATCTATCGCACAATCCCAATAACGGGCAAACCATCGCATCGCTACATGAGATTCAGAACAATGTTCTTTCGTTGACAACTCAACAATAATAGAGGCTAATAACGATGTTTGACTTGGCAGCGGATCTTGTGTCAATGCTGCAATAGTAAGAACATCCTGATCTTGACCCGCCTGAAATGGATTTTCTCGAATAATAGTTTCAAAACCACTTTCTTCTTGCTCTGGTAATAATACGGTGACGTATGCAGGATCTGTCACAACATTAAAGCTAGGATAATCACTACTAAATCCCGTCTTACGATATAACCCAACCATAACTACGCCAGCATCAAGTTCATGACGTTTATTTACTCTAAGAGAATTCGTAATTTTTACAGGTATCGAAAACTTATACATCCAAGATAAATGCGCACTGTATAGCGATCTCACAGAGGACGTTGCTGTGAACTTACAACCATGCTGTCCGCTATCAATAATTAGCCCCTGAGTCATTAAATCCAGAATAGCAGGATCATGTAATAATTTTTGCGCTTGCAGCGGATGCATAGGCAAGACTATAAACTCATCTGAAATTTGTAAGTCTGCGGTTTCGAGAGAAGAAGCAATGATCTCTTCAGCTGAAATTGATAATGCTGAGCGCTGGCAAATCAAAGAGCGGGCAACATTAAAGTAATGAAGTGCAAACTCCCCTTTTAATTCAGGCGCATAATATTGATGATGAAAATCAAGCATCCCTTGACGACTTTTAGGCGTCGGATGTTGCCAATGTCCAAAAACTAAACTCTGTTCAGCATCAATAAAACAGCGAGAAGGCGGTGCATTTTTTGTCATATTTTCCGCCAAAAAATACTCCATGAGCGACATACTTTCTAACAGGCGAATCAAGAGTTCCTGTTTTTTCAGTGACATTGTCTTTTGCTCAAAAAGTGAATCTAACAGCGTAATTGCAGCTTCTTTTTCAGAGATGGTATACCAATTTTCATCATTGTTTTTTAACCAAATATCACCAAAAGCATGGCGACCAACAATGGTTTTATAAGTCACTTCAACGGCAATAACCACATGTTCTTTAGGCAAGCTTATTTCAATAATCCACTGACACGATGGTGAACAACATAATTCATTTTTCTCTATCCACGCATCAGTTCGATACCATAAATCTTGCTTACATTCTTTTAAGTAACAATTAAAGAGGGCCTGAAATGAAGCGACTTCAGCTATTTTTTTTGCTGTTAACATCATGTTGAACCGACTATTTATTGATAAATAAGAAATTAGTTAAAGATTCTTAATGATATTAATTCTCATTTCAACAATGATTACATTTGTTACACAAAAATGTATGCGGAAGCAAAACATGGCACTTCAACGCTCGTACTTATGATTGAAACGCTTCAAAATGGATAATTAAGCTCATTCATAAAACATAAAAATCATGACGTATAACAAGGTCACTCAAGGCCCTATCATTAGTACTTTTTTCCTGTTTGCTTTTCCTGCACTCATTGCATTACTTGCTATTACGACTGCAAGTTTGGTCGATGGGATCTTTGTAGGTAAATATCTGGGTCCTCAAGCTTTAGCTGCTATCAATATTCTTATTCCCTACATCACATTCATGTTTGCATTGGGTCTAATGGTGGCTATTGGTGGGACAGTTACTGCAGGAAAATTTATCGGAGAAGGAAACTATAAAGAGGCTAATGGTATTTTTACCTTATCGTTAATCTCTATTTTTTTATTCGCTACCTTGATGGCGATTATTAGTTTATTTTTCAATGAGAGTTTATTTTTATTTCTTGGTGTTGATGAACAATTAGCCCCCCTTACTCAAGCTTACTTCCAAGTAATATCAGTCGTACTCATCATTCAACTAACCACGATGGTTTTATATTATTTTGTACGCGTAGATGGATTTCCAACTCTAGCAACAACAGCTTTAGTCTTGGGCTCTATCGTTAATATCATGCTTGATGTTCTTTTTCTTGGCTATTTTCAGTGGGGAATTCAATCGGCCGCTTGGGCAACAGGTATAGCACAGATAATACAGCTATTAGTCCTCTGTACTTTTTTCACTAAGAAACAAAGGTTGATTAAATTTCAGCTCTGCCATTCAAGCGTGAAGCCTTACTTCAGAGGGTTACTTAATGGGATTTCAGAATATATCAATGAAATTTCTGTAGGTATTGTTATTTTCACTATTCATTGGCTATTGATGAAAGAGCAGGGCAATACCGCTATCTCAGGCTTCGCTGTCGCAAACTATATGTTATTTATTAGCATGATGCTGTTTTACGGCATTATCGATGCGCTTCATATACTGGTAAGCCAAAACTATGGAGCAAGAAATTTCACACGCATTAACCAATTCATGCTTTTAGCTACCGTTACCGTGATAAGTATTAGTACGCTATTAATATTAAGTGCGCTGTCTGTATCAGATTCAATAACGAAGCTTTTCATTGAAAATACAGAATCTGACGCCTATCAATTGGCATTAAGTTATATTGGCGTTATATGGCCCTGTTTTATCTTTAGCGGAATAAATGTCTTACTATCTTGTTATTTCACAGCGATGCATTGTCCTCTTCAATCATCTATTATCGCTTTATCAAGAGGGTTAGTTTTACCTGTATCACTACTTCTACTCTTCACAAATTTTATTCCAAGCATCCCGTTTCTTTTTGCTTTACCTATCGCAGAGTTCAGCACTTTTATTATTGCATTAACGCTTTACCTTCATTTCCAACACAGCATAAAACACAAGTCTAAGCTGGTAACTATATGATGCTTATAATAATCAGCCATACAAAAAAGCTCTACTGAGATCTTAAATAAGTGGTCGAAAGTACAAGACTTGCCTAAGCTTCGCAATAAAAGCTTAACTACACACTATCATTTCAACTTTCTACAGACGAAAAAAAGCCTCGCTATTACTAGCGAGGCTTCTTAATAAGTGGCGGAACGGCCGGGCTTGCGCTCAAGCGGGACTCGAACCCGCGCCCCCCGGCGTGACAGGCCGCTAAGCCCTCCAATAAAGAGGCTAACCAACTGAACTACCAACTCACTCAAATACATTTAACT
>NZ_JADQAQ010000100.1 GCF_022129445.1 Photobacterium sp. Ph5 | reverse complement strand
TAGTTCAAAAAAATCCCCAAGCTGCAGCTTAGGGATTTGTGTATAAGAGACAGCCCCGAAGGATGCCTTTTAAATCAATCACGCTGAGAATTAATTCTCGTCGTTAAGACCTGCGTTTAGTAACGCTGCTAGATCTTGAGAAGCTTGCTCTGCATCCACTTGTGGTGCTACAGGCTCAAGCTCAACGTCACGCTGTTGTTGACGACGTTGGTGGTAAGAGAAACCTGTACCCGCTGGGATCAGACGACCCACGATTACGTTCTCTTTCAGACCACGTAAGTCATCACGCTTACCAGAAACTGCTGCTTCTGTTAGTACGCGCGTTGTTTCCTGGAACGATGCTGCTGAGATGAATGACTCAGTCGCAAGCGATGCTTTAGTGATACCTAGTAAGTCACGAGAGTAACTTGCAGGTGTCTTACCTTCAGCTTCAAGCTGACGGTTAGCAATCGTTACGCGAGAGAATTCAACTTGCTCGCCTTCTAGGAACTCAGAATCACCAGCAACAGTGATAGTTACCTTACGTAGCATCTGACGAATGATAGTCTCAATGTGCTTATCATTAATCTTAACGCCCTGCAGACGGTAAACTTCCTGAACTTCGTTAACGATGTATTCTGCAACTGCGTGTACACCACGTAGACGTAGAATATCGTGCGGAGTTTCTGGACCATCAGCAATTACGTCACCCTTCTCAACTTTTTCACCTTCGAAAACGTTAAGTTGGCGATGCTTTAGGATCATCTCTTCGTACGGCTGACCTTCACTTGGTGTGATGATCAAGCGACGCTTACCTTTAGTTTCTTTACCGAATGATACTGTACCGGTAATTTCAGCCAAGATAGCTGGTTCTTTTGGCTTACGAGCTTCGAACAAGTCAGCAACGCGTGGTAGACCACCCGTGATATCCTTGTTACCGCCAGATTTTTGCGGAATACGTGCAAGCGTATCACCGATACCAACCATAGCGCCGTCGTCAAGCTGAACAATCGCCTTACCTGGTAAGAAGTATTGAGCTGGCATTTCAGTACCAGGGATCATTACATCATTACCATCAGCATCAACAAGTTTGATAGCTGGACGCATATCTTTACCTGCCGCTGGACGAGCTGCAGCATCAGTAACTTCGCTTGAAGATAGACCTGTTAGATCATCTGTTTGACGAGAAACTGTCACGCCGTCGATCATGTCAACGAACTGGATGCGACCTGCCACTTCAGTGATGATTGGCATGGTGTGCGCTTCCCAGTTTGCTACTGTTTCACCAGCAACAACTTCTGCACCGTCACCTTTGCTTAAGATAGTACCGTAAGACAGTTTGTAGTTCTCTTTCGTACGACCGAACTCATCAATGATGCTTAGTTCAGATGCACGAGAAGTAATTACAAGCTTGCCAGCATTGTTCGTTACGAACTTCGCATTGTGCAGCTTCATAGAACCTGTAGTTTTCACTACAACGCTATTGTCTGCTGCCGCTGCTGATGCCGCACCACCGATGTGGAACGTACGCATTGTAAGCTGTGTACCTGGTTCACCGATTGACTGAGCAGCAACAACACCCACTGCCTCACCAGAGTTAACCAAGTGACCGCGAGCAAGGTCACGACCGTAACAGAACTTACAACAACCGAAGTCGTTCTCACACGTTACAACTGAACGTACTTTAACTTGGTCTACAGAGTTCGCTTCTAGGATCTCACACCACTTCTCATCAAGAAGCGTATTACGTGGTGCTAGAACTTCTTCTGTACCCGGTTTTAGAACGTCTTCAGCAACAACACGACCAAGAACTCGATCACCAAGTTGTTCTTTAACATCACCACCCTCGATTAGAGGCATCATGGTGATACCAGCGTAAGTACCACAGTCATCTGCTGTGATCACTACGTCTTGCGCTACGTCTACTAGACGACGCGTTAGGTAACCTGAGTTTGCTGTCTTAAGTGCGGTATCCGCAAGACCCTTACGAGCACCGTGCGTAGAAATAAAGTACTGTAGTACGTTTAGACCTTCACGGAAGTTCGCAGTGATCGGCGTTTCGATGATTGAGCCATCCGGCTTAGCCATCAGACCACGCATACCCGCCAACTGACGAATCTGTGCAGCAGAACCACGCGCACCAGAGTCGGCCATCATGTATACACTGTTGAACGATTTTTGCTGTTCTTCAACGCCATCACGGTTAATAACAGTGTCGAAAGACAGGTTATCCATCATCGCTTTAGCAACTTGTTCGTTCGCTGTAGCCCAGATATCGATAACTTTGTTGTAACGTTCACCAGCAGTCACAAGACCTGACTGGAACTGTTCTTGAATTTCAGCAACTTCTGCTTCAGCTTCTGCGATCTTAGTGTACTTAGCCGCAGGTACAACCATATCGTCGATACCAACAGATACACCAGAAAGTGCAGCGTAAGCAAAACCTGTGTACATAATTTGGTCAGCAAAGATAACGGTATCTTTCATGCCCAGCTTACGGTAACAAGTGTTAAGAAGCTTAGAAATCTGCTTCTTACCTAGTGCTTCAGTGTTTACAAGGCTAAATGGTAGACCTTTCGGTACGATAGGCCATAGCATTGCACGACCAACAGTAGTATCAACAAGTTGAGTATTCTCAACAAAGTTACCCTGCTCGTCTTTCACAAATTCTGTAATACGTACTTTAACGCGAGCATGAAGCTCTGCCATCTTAGTACGGTATGCTTTCTCAGCTTCAGCTGGTCCAGCAAGGTACATGCCTTCACCTTTCGCGTTGATTTTCTCACGCGTCATGTAGTAAAGACCCAATACAACGTCCTGAGAAGGTACGATGATCGGATCACCAGATGCTGGTGAAAGAATGTTGTTTGTTGACATCATAAGCGCACGTGCTTCTAGCTGTGCTTCAAGTGTCAACGGCAAGTGAACCGCCATCTGGTCACCATCGAAGTCGGCGTTGTATGCCGCACACACAAGTGGGTGAAGCTGAATCGCTTTACCTTCGATTAGGATTGGTTCAAACGCCTGAATACCTAGACGGTGCAGTGTTGGTGCACGGTTAAGCATTACTGGGTGCTCACGAATTACTTCGTCTAGGATATCCCAAACTACTGCTTCTTCGCGCTCAACCATCTTCTTAGCAGCTTTGATTGTCGTAGCAAGACCACGAGTCTCTAACTTACCGTAGATGAATGGCTTAAATAGCTCTAGTGCCATCTTCTTAGGAAGACCACACTGATGCAGACGTAGGTATGGACCTACTGTGATAACAGAACGACCTGAGTAGTCTACACGCTTACCAAGAAGGTTCTGACGGAAACGACCTTGTTTACCCTTGATCATATCAGCAAGAGATTTCAGAGGACGCTTGTTAGAGCCAGTGATAGCGCGGCCACGACGACCGTTATCTAGCAATGCATCAACAGATTCCTGAAGCATACGCTTTTCGTTACGTACGATGATATCAGGAGCAGCCAGGTCTAAAAGACGCTTTAGACGGTTGTTACGGTTAATAACACGACGGTATAGATCGTTCAGATCTGAAGTCGCGAAACGGCCGCCGTCTAGTGGTACCAACGGACGAAGATCCGGCGGTAGAACTGGCAGTACGGACAGGATCATCCACTCTGGGTTGTTACCTGACTGTAGGAAAGCTTCAACTAGCTTAAGACGCTTAGTTAGCTTCTTACGCTTAGTTTCAGAGTTAGTTTCTTCTAACTCTTCACGCATATTTTCGATTTCAGCATTTAGGTCCATGTTGCCTAAAAGTGCTTTAACCGCTTCTGCGCCCATCTTAGCGTCGAACTCGTCGCCCCACTCTTCAAGTGCATCCAAGTACTGCTCTTCAGAAAGCAGCTGGCTACGCTCAAGGTTGGTCATACCAGGTTCAATAACTACGTATGATTCAAAGTAAAGTACACGCTCGATATCACGTAGAGGCATGTCCATTAACAAACCGATACGAGATGGCAGTGACTTTAAGAACCAGATGTGGGCAACAGGTGAAGCAAGCTCAATGTGACCCATACGCTCACGGCGTACTTTAGTCTGAGTAACTTCAACACCACATTTTTCACAGATCACACCACGGTGCTTCAGGCGCTTGTACTTGCCACAAAGACACTCGTAGTCTTTTACTGGGCCAAAGATACGTGCACAGAAAAGACCGTCACGCTCAGGCTTGAAGGTACGATAGTTGATTGTTTCTGGCTTTTTAACTTCACCAAAAGACCATGAACGGATCATGTCAGGTGAAG
>NZ_JADQAQ010000099.1 GCF_022129445.1 Photobacterium sp. Ph5 | reverse complement strand
CCGTGAAGGTGGCCGTACAGTTGGTGCTGGTGTTGTTGCAACTATCGTTGCTTAATAACATTTAGTACTTACGTACAGAAAAGGGAGCTTAGGCTCCCTTTTTTATTGCTTAAAATCCATCTATTCTTGTTTGCATCCATTGTGTAGCGGATAACAACGTTCGAATAACGTATATCAAACGTCAATATTAGATATGTTATGTTGTTATTTATTACGTAGATAGGATATCGAAGTAATTTCGGTATAGAATACAGAGCAGGGTACAGGGTAATATATTGAAAATTAAAGCTTTACTAATTATTTGTGTTTAATAATCAAACAAAGCTTGTTTTCAATAATGTGATCTGTATAATGCCTGTCACTGCCCGAGAGTTAGTCTTGTAAGTGCAGTTGTGAACCAATAAGCATTGAGGAGAAATCTACTGCAGGCTATGCCGGGTTTATTTCATAATGAATACTCTGACTTATGTTCGCAGTCATTAAATTGACTGACAATGCATCCGAATGGGATGCTACGTTCACATAAATCAATCGACATTCCCTCGTCTTTACGAGTGTGAGTGGCGATATTGTTTGTGTAATTTTTATTTGGAGCTCTGTCTAATGCAGAACCAACGTATTCGTATCCGCTTAAAGGCGTTCGATCACCGTTTGATCGATCAGTCAACTGCGGAAATCGTTGAAACAGCTAAGCGTACTGGCGCACAGGTTAAGGGTCCAATCCCTCTTCCTACTCGCAAAGAGCGCTTCACTGTTCTTATTTCTCCTCACGTTAATAAGGACGCACGTGATCAGTACGAAATCCGTACTCACAAGCGCCTTATCGACATCGTTGAGCCTACAGACAAAACTGTTGATGCTCTTATGCGTCTAGATCTAGCTGCTGGCGTTGACGTACAGATCAGCCTAGGTTAAGGGGAGATAAGAGAATGATTGGTCTAATCGGTCGTAAAGTGGGCATGACCCGCATCTTTACCGAAGATGGCATTTCTATTCCAGTTACTGTTGTTGAAGTTGAAAACAACCGCGTTACTCAGGTTAAATCTGTAGAAACTGACGGTTACAACGCTATTCAAGTAACAGCTGGAACTAAGAAAGCTAGCCGCGTATCTAAGCCAGAAGCAGGTCACTTTGCGAAAGCAGGTGTTGAAGCTGGTCGCGGTCTTTGGGAATTCCGTCTAGAAAACAGTGAAGAGTTTGCAGTTGGCGCTGAGCTAAGTGTTGAACTATTCAACGATATTAAAAAAGTAGACGTTACTGGTACATCTAAAGGTAAGGGTTTCCAAGGTGCTGTTAAGCGCTGGAACTTCCGTACTCAAGATATGACCCATGGTAACTCCTTGTCTCACCGTGCACCGGGTTCAATTGGCCAATGTCAAACTCCAGGTCGCGTATTTAAAGGCAAGAAAATGGCTGGTCACATGGGTGCTGAGCGTGTAACGACTCAAAACCTAGAGATCGTACGTGTTGACGCTGAGCGCAATCTGCTTCTTATTAAAGGTGCAGTACCGGGCTCAACAGGCGGCAACGTGATCGTTAAACCAGCTGTTAAAGCGTAACGTCGAGGAGTTAGTAATGGAATTGGTAGTCAAAGGCGCTGACGCGCTAACTGTCTCCGAAACTACTTTTGGGCGTGATTTCAATGAAGCGCTTGTACACCAAGTAGTTGTTGCTTTTGCAGCAGGTGCTCGTCAGGGTACACGTGCTCAGAAGACTCGTTCAGACGTTTCTGGTGGTGGCGCTAAGCCATGGCGCCAGAAGGGTACTGGTCGCGCTCGTGCAGGTACAATCCGCAGTCCGCTATGGCGTTCTGGTGGTGTTACTTTCGCTGCTCGTCCTCAGGATCACAGCCAAAAAGTAAACAAGAAAATGTACCGCGGTGCTATGAAGAGCATTCTTTCTGAGTTAGTTCGTCAAGAGCGTTTAATCGTTGTTGATAACTTCACTCTAGAAGCACCAAAGACAAAAGCACTAGTAGCTAAGCTTAAAGAGCTTGAGCTAACTGATGCACTAATCGTAACTGGCGAGCTAGATGAGAATCTATTCCTTGCAGCACGTAACCTTTACAAAGTAGACGTACGTGACGCAGCGGCAATCGATCCAGTTAGCTTGATCGCTTTCGATAAAATTGTAATGACTGCAGCAGCAGTTAAAGCAGTTGAGGAGATGCTAGCATGATCACTGAAGAGCGTATTTTAAAAGTTCTACGTGCTCCGCACATTTCTGAAAAAGCATCAATGGCTGCAGAAAACGCTAATACTATCGTTTTCAAAGTAGCATTGAATGCAACTAAGAAAGAGATCAAAGCAGCAGTTGAAAAACTGTTCGAGGTTGAAGTTAAGTCTGTAAATACTCTTATCACTAAGGGTAAGACCAAACGTCAAGGTATGCGCCAAGGCCGTCGTTCAGACGTGAAGAAAGCGTATGTTATCTTGAAAGAAGGTCAAGACATCGACTTCGCTGGTAGTGCAGAGTAAGGCTAGGAGCAAAGAAGAATGGCTATTGTAAAATGTAAGCCGACTTCCCCAGGTCGTCGCCACGTAGTTAAAGTGGTTAACTCTGACCTGCATAAGGGTAAGCCGTACGCACCACTTCTAGAGAAAAACTCTAAGACTGGTGGTCGTAACAATAACGGTCGTATCACTGTACGTCACATCGGTGGTGGTAATAAACAACATTACCGTCTAATCGATTTCAAACGTACTAAAGATGGCATCCCAGCGAAAGTTGAGCGCCTAGAATACGATCCAAACCGTAGCGCAAACATTGCTCTAGTTCTGTACGCAGACGGTGAGCGCCGCTACATTATTGCACCTAAAGGTCTACAAGCTGGTGATGTTATCCAGTCTGGTCAAGATGCTGCTATTAAAGTTGGTAACACATTACCAATGCGCAACATCCCAGTAGGTTCAACAGTACACTGTGTTGAACTTAAGCCTGGTAAAGGTGCTCAGCTGGCTCGTTCAGCTGGTGCATACGCTCAGATCATTGCACGTGCAGGCACATATGTGACTCTACGTCTACGTTCTGGTGAAATGCGTAAAGTTCTTGCTGAAGGTCGTGCGACTCTAGGTGAAGTTGGTAATGCAGAACACATGCTACGTGAGCTAGGTAAAGCTGGTGCTTCACGTTGGCGCGGTGTTCGTCCAACTGTACGTGGTGTTGTAATGAACCCAGTTGATCACCCACACGGTGGTGGTGAAGGTCGTACATCAGGCGGTCGTCACCCAGTAACACCTTGGGGTGTTCCAACTAAGGGTTACAAGACTCGTAAGAACAAGCGTACCGACAAGTACATCGTACGTCGTCGTAACAAGTAATTATAAAGAGGATACGCCATGCCACGTTCTCTCAAGAAAGGTCCATTTATTGACCTACACTTGCTGAAGAAGGTAGAGAAAGCGTTGGAAAGCGGTGACAAAAAGCCTGTTAAGACTTGGTCCCGTCGCTCAATGATCATCCCTCAGATGATCGGTTTGACCATCGCTGTCCATAATGGTCGTCAGCACGTACCTGTTTTCGTTTCTGAAGAAATGATCGGTCACAAGCTAGGCGAATTTGCACCAACACGTACTTACCGTGGCCATGCTGCGGATAAGAAAGCTAAAAAGCGCTAAGGAGTAGGTAATGGAAGCTATCGCTAAACATCGCTTTGCTCGCATTTCGCCGCAAAAAGCTCGTTTGGTTGCAGATCAACTGCGCGGTAAGCCAGTTGCTCAAGCTCTAGAAATTCTTAACTTCAGCAACAAAAAAGCTGCTGATTTAATCAAGAAAGTTTTAGAGTCAGCTATCGCTAACGCAGAACACAACGAAGGCGCAGACATTGATGATCTTAATGTTGCTAAAATCTTCGTTGACGAAGGTCCTACCATGAAGCGTATTATGCCTCGTGCTAAAGGCCGTGCCGATCGCATCTTGAAGCGTTCTAGCCACATCACTGTTGTTGTAGCAGACCGCTAAGAGACTAGGAGAGAAAGCAATGGGTCAGAAAGTACATCCTAATGGTATTCGTTTAGGCATCGTTAAGCCTTGGAATACCACTTGGTTTGCTAACAGCCAAGAGTTCGCTGACAACCTAGACGGCGATTTCAAGGTACGCCAGTTCCTTACTAAGGAACTAGCAAAAGCATCTCTATCACGCATCGTTATCGAGCGTCCTGCTAAGAGCATTCGTGTGACTATTCACACTGCTCGTCCAGGCGTAGTTATCGGTAAGAAAGGTGAAGACGTAGAGAAACTACGTGCAGCAGTTGCGAAGATCGCGGGCGTTCCAGCTCAGATCAACATCGCTGAAGTACGTAAGCCAGAACTAGACGGTCAACTAGTAGCAGACAGCATTTCGTCTCAGCTAGAGCGTCGTGTTATGTTCCGTCGCGCTATGAAGCGTGCAGTTCAGA
>NZ_JADQAQ010000098.1 GCF_022129445.1 Photobacterium sp. Ph5 | reverse complement strand
AACGATTATATTGGTTAACCTCTAAAACTGTGGCCAGTATTTATTGACCACTACACCCTTAAATTTTATTCGTTATTTGGAATATGAATAAACGTAGAGATTGGCTTGATTGAGCAGGTAATGTTTAAGAGATAAATTTCGCACTAGCTGTTGAAATGTCTTTCATCTGGCGACATACCAAGATTTAATGTCTGGTAGCTTTTGTGTAGATTTAAAAACATACCTTCCTGCTCAACCTCTTTCGTCATTAGCTCTCGTAAGCTTTCTAACGTGTGGTTATCTTGTACTTCTATCGTGTAAACACCTTTTGCACCCATGCGCTGTTTGGCCTTTTTTGAAGGTTCATTAGCTATTTCTACTTTGTGAATTTTGACACCAAGCTTTGACAAAAAGGCTGGGATAGTCGCTGTACCGCAAATACATTCAGATCGAAAAGTCATTAATTTCATGGTGTCGGCACTCAAAAGTAAAAGTCAGTCTAATGTTGAAACGCTGTAAGAGAGTGGATAGGAAGCTTACTGCTTTGAAAGATAGTAACAATTAAGGATAGTTAATTTTGATTATGATCCTGATTTGATACAGCGCTCTGCACTTGCAAAAAGGTTATTACAAATCGTCTGTTGTTTGTTATGTTCAGTTGTTCCTACTATTAAGGAATCCAGTACTTCTTTGGCTTTATGGTAGTCTTCAACGATAAGAGCAAATCGATCTTCAAAAGCATTTTTTCTTATTTTTTTTCCAGGTTTCTTTCCAGATTTACGCATCATAATCTCGCTATATTAGAGGTGTAGTGCAAAGACAATCATCTAACTCAGTAATGAAGAAAAGATATTGCAGAATAGATGTGATGAATTAAATGGAAGAGAAAAAGAGAAGCTTTTGATGGAATATTTAATTAATCGCTGTTTTGCGTGGGTTATTCTACAGGTTATTTAAATAATAGATATAAAAATAATTTCAAGTAATAAAGGTGTTTTAAATCATGCGCTTGAGTTTTATTTTATGATTTTTATAAAATAAATATATACAGCCTATTGATTTAGTGCTCTACTGTAATGGCTCTGTTGTTCAGAGTTATTAATGAAACATCAAGTAAAAGTAAAACCCTCAGAATATCTTCGTTATTGTTGCCATCCTCTGTGTTTCCCTTAGCTTCTTAGTCACATCGATAATTCAGACTCTTAGTACTTCGCATTTGCGATATTTTATGAATTTATTTAAGGGACACATTATGTCTAATAAAAATACTGGTTTAGTAAAATGGTTTAACGAAGATAAAGGCTTTGGTTTTATTACCCAAGACAATGGCGGTGCAGATGTATTTGTACATTTTCAAGCTATTGTTTCTGAAGGCTTTAAGACATTGATGGATGGTCAAAAGGTTTCTTTTGATGTCGAACAAGGTCAAAAGGGTCTTCAAGCTTCAAATGTCGTTGCTTTATAAGACCTTCTAAATGGTAGCATTTTATTGCTGCTCATTATCGAACACTAAAAATATTGCTTTTATCATTATTCTATTTGTTTCTATTATTTCTCTATGAAGTTTAGATAATACTTAAATAATAATCATAGTAATAACTTAAAATAAATAGGAAATATAAATGTCAGTATATAATATTATGTACATTAATGATTTAGATAAAATAATCAAATCTGAAACTGTTTTTATGAAATGTTTAAGAGGTGCGAAAGTATCATCTTCTTCATACGCTCCGTTTTTTACTGTCAAAATTGAATTGAGAGATATTGTCGGAAAATTATTAGCGACTAAAGAAAATAATGCTTGGGTTAATAATGATAAATAGACAAAAAACAACTAAAAAAGAGTTAGAAAAAGCACATCACTTAGGTGTGGTTAGAAGAAGAATTGAAGATATACATGATCGCATGATTTGGAACAAATTGTGGGAGATCCCTTAAAGGCCGCTAGAAATAGTGGCCTTTTTATTATCTGTTTCATGCTGAAATCTGCTGATCTCTCATCACTTCATTTAGTCAGCCTCAGCTAAACAGATAATCGTACGATGTTAAATAGTTAAAAAATACCTAATAGCTTTTTAAGTACTGAAAGGTAGCGACGGCTAACGGGAAGTTCATACCCTGTTTTTGTGATAATTTCAGCTAATCCATTTTCTAATAGTTTAATTTCATTGATCATTTTTATATTCACCAAATACTGGCGATGACAACGTACCAACGGTGTTTTTTCTTCTAATGTTTTTAAGGTGAGCTGTGTGCTGGCGGTTTGATTATTGGAACGAACTTGCACGCCACTGATATCACTATAGGCACATTCCACGGTGTCAGTGGTAAGAATCACAATACGGTTATGACCTATACAGGGAATTTGATCGAGCTTATTCGGTGCAATAGCGGAGATGGCTTGTTGAGGCGTTGATTGCTGTATCACTTTATGTAGACGACTCACTGTTTTGGTTAAACGACTTGGATTAACCGGCTTCAATAAATAATCAAAAGCATTCTCTTCAAACGCTTGAATAGCATAGTGATCGTAAGCGGTCACAAACACCACATAGGGCATAGTTTCAGGGTCGAGCATGCTTAATAGTTCAATACCTGTTACTTGTGGCATTTGAATATCAACAAAGACCGGCTTTAGCTCATTGATTTTCTTTAGCCCAATGATAGCGTTTGGCGCTTCACCAATCACCGTAGCATAGCCTGTTTCTTCCAATAGTTCTGCCAGCTCTTCACGGGCAAAATGTTTATCATCAATGACAAGAGCAGTTAACATCCAAGCTTACCTTTTATGTGATTTGCTGTACTTATTGTGCGTTGGGGATAATAAAACTTATTTGGGTAAATTGGTGCTGTGTGCATGTGATTTTTAGCGTTGAATCACGACCAAATTGATTGGATAGGCGTTTATCGACGATCTCCATTCCCAATCAGATATGGGTAAAATAGTGTTATGAGTGGTCGCTATGAAAGATAAGTGGTTTTCGTCATTGTGAAGAAGAATAGAGAGTGAAGAAATGATCATTTACCTTATTGTTCTATTTTACTGTCATAGATTAAATTCTCTTTTACCTTTAAGCATTGATTGAAATTTGTACTCAATCATTACTGAGATCAGAGCAAAATATTCATGTTAGCTTTATTTAGCCGTTAATCAGGTAATCTAATGTATTGAAATATTTTAAAGTTACATTTTATTACTTATTTTTTTTAATACGTTAAACCTGATGTGATATAGATAAGTTGTTTCTATATTTACTTAATTATGTTCACTTTAAAGTGAATATTATATTTTCAAAAAACGTACTCCAGTGTTTCACTATGTTAGTTTGAATCATTTAGTGCATATTTGTATTAAAGGAATATCTTTGTCTCGCTCAATTATCTCACTTTTTCCGTTACTCTTTTCTTCATCAATATTTGCGACAGGATTAAGTTTTTCTGAATCATCAGCAACGAATACTGCGCTAGCAGCGGCTAATGGTGCTATTGCATTGGATGCAAGTGTACTTGCACTTGCACCTTCAAGTATCACCCAGTTGGAATCTAAAGAGATCACCGCTGCGATTACACAATATAGCGTGACATCAGATTATGAAATATTTGGTAAGGTGTCTGAGTATGAAAAGAAACATCCAATACCATCATTCTTTATATCATCGCCATTAAGTCATAATTTTTATGCTGGATTTGGTCTTTATAGTCGAATTGCGGCTGATATTTCTGTTCCTGCTATTGGTTCGAGTTTTCTTCCATTATTTTATGAAACACGGGTTAGTCCAATTGTGTTATCTGCTGTACCGACATTAGCGTACCGCTGGGGAACATTGAGCATTGCAGCAAGTGTCGAATACATGCATGCCGAGTATGAGTTAGAGCAAAATCGTCGACAATTTGGTCGTGATAAACATAGCCGATGGGAAGGTAATGAAAACGGTTGGGCAGGATCGCTGAGTCTAACTTGGAAACCAAGATCTGATTTAAGTTTTGCGGTAAAACATCAATATGGCAGTAATTTTGGCGATCATCAGGCTAACTTTGATCTCCCTGCTCAAACGAGTTTTTATTTTTCTTGGTTACCGACCGAAGCATGGACAATAAATGTTTCTGTCAGTGAAACTATGTGGGAAGGAAAAGGTATTCATTACAGCGAATACAATGACCCATTTGGTTTACTTGTAGGAGAGAGAAATAGCAAACGTGTCGCATTATCGAGCAGTTACCAATGGGGTGATTGGTTATTTATGGCTGGCTATAGTGAGGATGAAGTGATTGATAGTTTAGGTGGTAAAGATAAGCGATACCGTCTGGGAACAAGCTATAAATTCAATAATAAATGGACAGTTACTGGAGCATGGCTTCAAGAGCATTACGTACCGAAAGAATACTATACGGGATCTACTCGCCTTGTCTCTGTGAAGAATAATGGAACGGCGATATCGGTAGCTATCAGCTATCAGTTTAGTTAGTAGCATTATTATTATCACCACCGAAACTCAGATATTATTAATATATTCTCTGGTATCGGTGGTGATATTACTTTACATTTTTCCTTTATTTTATAAATTAATGCTAATGTATGTAATAATACCTGTAATTCTGCGATATAACTCCCTAAAAAAAGCTGCTGACTTCTTATTTATTTACTAATTAAATCTTCTGATGTAATTTTCAAATTCAACGTAGTCTTTTAATTTATTATATTTAAGAATATATATTTTATGTCTAGTCATAAATTAGAGATGATGATGCGATTTTTTTATGTTTTATTTTTATTTATTCCAACTTTTTCTTATTCTGAAAATATAAGTGTTATATATAATATTCCAATGTACCTTGGTACGGATAAACATAATGATTTCAGTGTGGTTGTGGATTATAAAGTCGTTAATGGTGCTGTAAATATAAAATATAATAACGAGTTTCAATTTCCAGGAAAAGAGTTTTTATCTAAAATTATAACTAATTTTAAAAGTAAAGAGATGTTTTATGATTTCATCAATAAAAACAGAAAACAAAAATATTCGGATGAAATGTTTTCCCTTATTTATAGAAATTCTTCTTGGTTGCGAGAGTCGAATTCAATTTTACTAGAGGGTTATAGTCAAATTGGTGACTTTTTGTTTCCTGATTACCAGCGAGACTCAGCCAAGGTTAATAATTTCTCTGGCATCGGTGGTG
>NZ_JADQAQ010000097.1 GCF_022129445.1 Photobacterium sp. Ph5 | reverse complement strand
GAAAGCCTACCCTAAGCCTAACGGCTTAGGATGAGGCGGACCATATAATTAAGCACTTACGCCCAATGAAAAAGCGTAAGTGCTTTATATTTAATACTAGAAAGGTTGATTGACCATCACCCTAAAGGTACTTTCTTCACTGCCCCACGCCATTTCTGTTCGGACGACAACACCTTCGACTTGAAAACGTACCGCACCACCTGCGCTCCATTTCATGTCTGAATGCAGCTCAGAGAGATTGTAACTATCCGCAACACGACCAACATCAGCAAATGCTACCCACTGCCACCAAGGCACGTTGTACCAATTAAAAACAGGCCATTCATTCAGTGGTTGCCACTCTGGCATCACGCGATATTCTGCGCTGTAGCTGATTGCAGATCGCCCTACATATCGCCCCGTTTGAAAACTCCGCAAGCGATATAAGCCCCCCAGTTTTACTCCTGCATATTCAGGTGGACGATGATAACCATGTTTCGAATCCGTTGTATTCCAACTTGGGGTATCGGCGGTATAAACATTAAACGCCAAGACTTGCTGATCAAATACGTTATCGAGTTTTCCTAAATTCCAATACCAGCTTTGGTTGATTTCCCATTTCCACCAACTTGTTTGCTCTGAGATATCAGGCGCATACGTCAGCTTAAATTGACTTTTACTGCCTTGAGTTGGATTGGCACTATTGTTTTGGTTGTTCCATTCAAACCGAGTTTCTAGCCCCCAGACACTGTCATTATGTGAAAAATTAGAAGGCGGGATCGGTGTGTTTTTAGCAAACTGGCGAGATTGATAGAACGGGCGAAAATCTATTGACGATACGCCGCTTTCCCATGGCGTATAACCTGTTAATTGGCGGTTAGGATAAAGCGCAGATTGAATAGGATCGTGCTTACCTTGTCCAATAGGCAAAATATAACGCGCACTCAGTTGATGCAGTGACTCTTGCGCATCGGCAATGATCCTATCATCAAGATGGGAATCATTTTGGGTCGCTTTTCCTACATAGTAATTAAAATCTTTATAATCACCACTGTAAAGCTCAGCCCCAAATAGCCAGCGGCTGTCGGCTGATAACGCGTAATTATAAGCCCCCAGATACGTCATCCATGTGCCTTTATCTGTCACCAATCCAGCCACTAATAGTGAAGCTTGTGGTTGCCCTGCTTTTTTGACAACACCTGCGGCACCAATAGACAACCCCATGCTATCGGTAGAAAACATAAAAGGTACTGCAGCAACCTCTGAATCCTTATTTTCTACCGTTGCTGATCCATCAATATCAAGTGGTTCATTTTCAGCATGAATATCCGCTGAAACCAACAAAGCCGCAGCATACGCTACGGCTTTTAATTTTCTTTCTTCCATTAAAACTCATCGTCCAATGTTTAATTCATCACGTGTATGCCATCGCAACCCGTGGTGTTAATTTAGTCACCAATTCATAGGCAATAGTACCAATGTGCTCTGCCACAATTTCAGCCGGTAACCCTTCGCCCCATAATGTGGCTGTATCGCCCACTTTATCTTGCGCATCAGGCCCTAAATCCACCGTTAGCATGTCCATAGAAACACGCCCGGCCATAGGAACAATACGACCATTGACAAGCACTGGCGTACCGTTAGGAGCAGTACGAGGATAACCATCGCCATAACCAATCGCAATCACACCGACTTTGGTATCTCGCTCACTGGTCCAAATACCGCCATAGCCAACTTGCTCCCCTTTCTTAACATCACGTACAGCAATAAGGCTAGACGTTAATGTCATTGCGGGTTTTAAATCATAAGTTGAAGCAAAACGTTCTGGTGCATCAAAAGGGGAAACTCCATACATAATGATGCCAGGGCGAATCCATTCTAACTGGCTATCAGGCCACGCTAAAATACCAGCTGATGCGGCTAATGAACGTTCACCTTGATAGTCTTGCGTTAACTCTAAAAAGGTATCTAACTGCTTTAAAGTAATATCAGAGCTTAAGTCATCAGCATTACCAAAGTGACTAATAAAGCGTAATGGCTTTGCGACATTTTCACAGTTATTTAAACGCGCCATGAAATCCGTCAGATCTTCAGGGCGAACACCTAAACGGTGCATACCAGTATCAATTTTCACCCAAACTTGTACAGGGCTATCAAGTTCAGCTTGTTCTAATGCTTCCAATTGCTCAATCGAGTGAACCACGGTATGAATATTATTGGTCACTAATACTGGAAGATCGCTAGGCGCATAAAAACCTTCTAATAATAAAATAGGTTTTACGACCCCACCAGCGCGTAAAATTAATGCTTCTTCAATACGCGCAACCCCATAAGCGTCAACATTCGTAAGCGTTTGAGCAACACGAAGTAAGCCATGCCCATAAGCATTCGCTTTAACGACCGCTAAAATTTTACTGGTTGGTGCGTGTTGACGGATCACACTCAAATTATGAGCTAAAGCGTCAGTATCTATATGCGCGGTTGCAGCTTTCATCCAAAATCCTAAATAATATTCTTACACTTACTCTTCATCGTAGGCAGGGCCAGCATAGTTATCAAAGCGAGAAAACTGGCCTTGGAAGGTTAAACGTACAGTACCGATAGGACCATTACGTTGCTTACCTAAGATGATTTCAGCGATCCCTTTCAGGGCGCTATCTTCGTGATAAACCTCATCACGATAAATAAACATGATTAAATCGGCATCCTGCTCGATCGCACCTGACTCACGTAAGTCTGAGTTAACAGGGCGTTTATCAGCACGTTGCTCCAATGATCGGTTAAGCTGCGACAAGGCAACAACCGGTACGTTTAATTCTTTTGCCAGTGCTTTTAACGAGCGGGAAATCTCAGCGATCTCTAATGTACGGTTATCTTGCAGACCCGGTACTCGCATTAATTGCAAGTAGTCAATCATGATCATACTAATACCGCCGTTATCGCGGGCAATACGACGGGCACGAGAACGGACTTCCGTTGGTGTTAAGCCCGAACTATCATCAATGAACATATTCTTCTTTTCCATCAGAATACCCATTGTTGATGAAATACGTGCCCAGTCTTCATCATCGAGTTGACCGGTACGAATTTTAGTTTGGTCAACACGCGAAAGTGACGCCAACATACGCATCATGATCTGTTCAGCTGGCATCTCTAACGAGAAAATAAGTACAGGTTTTTCCTGCTCCATTGCTGCGTTTTCACATAAGTTCATCGCAAAGGTGGTTTTACCCATCGATGGACGTGCCGCAACAATGATTAAGTCGGAGCCTTGAAGGCCGGCTGTTTTTTTATTGAGATCGGTAAAACCTGTCGATACACCTGTAACACCATCTTGCGGCGACTGGTATAGAATCTCGATACGTTCTAAGGTCTTTTCTAAGATCGTATCAACGCTTTGTGGACCTTCTTTATCGTTGGTACGTTGCTCTGCAATCGCAAAGACTTTACTTTCAGCCATATCCAGTAAGTCTTCACTGGTACGGCCCTGTGGATCATAACCGGCATCGGCAATTTCATTTGCCACACCAATCATGTCACGAATAAGTGCACGCTCACGGACAATATCAGCATACGCTAAGATATTTGCCGCTGATGGCGTATTTTTTGCCAGTTCAGCTAAGTAAGCAAAACCGCCTACATCATCAAGTGTGCTTGATTGCTCAAGGTTTTCAGACAGGGTGATCAAGTCTAGCGGCTGACCCGCCTCTAATAGTGCCGCTGTCGCCTGAAAAATAATCCGGTGTGGACGACTGTAGAAATCATTGGCAACGACTTTTTCAGCCACCATATCCCACTTTTCGTTATCCAACATCAAACCACCAAGAACAGATTGCTCAGCCTCTAAAGAGTGAGGCGGCATCTTAATGGAGTCCATTTGATTATCTTTTGGTTTTTTCGGTTTACTATTATCTGCCATAGAAATTGCGTATTAGCCAAGAACAAGAATGAAGCATAGTAGTATACCCCATACATTCGGATCTGAGCAGTCATAAACTTACGACTCATCACCAAACCTGCAGGTTATTTAATTATGCGCCTTTTTAAATTAACTGATAGTCAAGCGTAACGATTCCTAACCAAAAGCTGACAAATTTGGGTTAGAATGCGGGCGCATAATGCTTATCATCGATAACACTCAATTTACGACACCTGCCGTGGGAGGAACTTTGGCAAGATACCTACTGACATTATTGCTGCTTGCCAATACTGCAGCCTATGCTGCTGACGATCAAGATATCGAGGAAGATGTCTCGCCCTCTCACTTTACCAGTGAGGTGGGGCTTGGATTTACAGCACTTGCCGGCAATTCAGATTCACAAACGCTAAATGCTAACTATGATCTGCAATATATCAAAGGCCGCTATAAAACCAATGCTGATACTAGTCTGCTAATGGCAAAAAAAAATGGTGAAGAAGATAAACGTAAAATTTCAGCTAATTTAAAATCGCAAATGCTGATCCGTGATGGCTATTACTTATATGCCAATGGTAGCTATATTGATGATCGCTATGGTCCGTATTACGTTGACTCATTAGCTTCTGCCGGTATCGGTTATCGTCTCTTTAGCTATGAAACATTCCAAACTTTAATTGATATTGGCCCAGGCTTTCGTCACCAAGATCCCAACCTTGATGAAATTGATGATGATATTGTTAAACCAGAAGTGGTGAATGAAGGGGTATTACAAAGCTCAATAACCATGACATGGAAACCGCTAAAAACACTCTCTTTTGAAAATAAAACTAATATTGTCGCAGGTAAAAGTAACACCACGATCCAAAACGATTTATCACTGACCAATTCCATCACTGATAACATCGCATTGAGTGTTGGCTTTAACTACACCTATTACACTTGGGTACCGAACAATATGAAGAACTTCGATTCGAGTACCATTGTTAGCCTGATCTACAGTATGTAGTTAAGCCGTTAATTAACGCTAAAATCTTTTCTCACTCAAATTTTAGACATAAAAAAACCAGCCCGAAGGCTGGTTTTTTCTATTAAAGCTAAAAGCAATTACTCTGCAGCAACAACGTTTAGTTTAACAGTTGCGAATACATCTGAATTTAGCTGAACGCTAACTTCGAATTCGCCAGTAGTACGTAGTGCACCTTCAGGTAGACGTACTTCGCTCTTAACAAGTGCTACGCCAGCTGCAGTTACTGCATCAGCGATGTCACGAGTACCGATAGAACCGAATAGTTTACCTTCGTCACCAGCTT
>NZ_JADQAQ010000005.1:11321-144225 GCF_022129445.1 Photobacterium sp. Ph5 | reverse complement strand
AAAGGTGTTTTACCTTTGGCACCACGTCCTCGCTTTCCTTTTTGTTTACCTCCAATATATGCATCATCCAATTGCACGATATTGCCTAACTTTCGATTATCATCATGCTCTTTCATCACTTGCATGAGCTTATGTTTTATTCGCCATGCTGCGTTATAAGAAACCCCTAATTTACGCTTTAGCTCTAATGCTGAAATACTGTTTTTATCTTGCGTGATGAGATAAATAGCTAAAAACCAAGTAGTTAACGGTAATTTTGAATGAGAAAATAAAGTACCTGCCGTCAATGATGTCTGATGGTGACACTTATTACATTGATATAATGACCGTGATTTAAGTTCACAATAACTTTTAGAAGCACAGTTAGGGCAAACGTAACCATTTTTCCATCGAATATTAAATAAACGCTCTCTACATTGCATTTCTGTCCCATACATTTGCATAAATTCGGGTATAGAAAAGCCTTTCTGAAATTGGATTGAATTCTTAGGCATAACGTCACTCCTATACTTCAATATTTTGAAGTATAGGAGATAATTTAACAGTAGCTGTTAAATAGTGGTAATCAGGTATAGTAATAACAATGGAAAGAACCACTGGAATTTAATTTGCTCTTGTATGGATTGGTTGACCGTATCAATAAGACACTTGTAGCACGCTCCAGAACTAGATGAAAATATTGATGTTCGTGTCATGCAGATGTTCTCTCTAATATCATCAATCGATCTTGTTTCTGAGTCTATAGCACAACTGCATCGTGTATTTATAAATCCCAAAACAGTACCTTTCTCGGGAGAGAGAATCTGCTTTTCACAACGAATATTTGATGAAGATGATAACAGTTACTTTAAATCGATAAGAGCGTCATTCGGAGCTCACCCTGTAAACCTTAACCAATCGACTTCTAAAAGATTTGCAAGCTGGCCATTTGATAGCTACTCCAATGAAGGAGAACTTACCGTCCATCTATATAGTAATAAATTAGATGAAGATGATTTAGTTATGAACCTTAATTCAAAAGAGCTCATGCTATTTCTTATTACCAGATACAACTACTTAGATGTAATTTCTAAAAAAATTAATACGTTATATGATGATTTCAAGAAAAAGTTATCACTGCAACGCATTGAGACTAAAGATAATTTCATTGAACAATTATATATTTTAAAAATCGAATCAACCAAAAGACTTAACAATGATTACTACAATGATGTTATTTCCAATCTGATCACAATTTTTGAAAATGATATACATCAGCAAGAACTTGAAATAATGTTTGAAGATTACAAAAAAGCACTTGTACCTCTCATCTATGAAATAAAAGATAATCTTCAATCCATGAATATAGTAGATTTAGAGTATGCATCTCTTCTATCACCACGTTCAGATTTCAGCCGCAAAGTCAGTTACGAGTTAGGCAAGTTTTACACTTGGATTAACAGTAGTAAATATGATCCACTAGCTGATTATTATTTAGATAGATTTAATAGCGAAACAAATTTCAAATATCACTTTAGTAATAACGACTCATCAAACTGCTTATTTATTAAAGCTAAACTAATGCTATTCAATCAACGTCTTGATTAATCATTTATCTCAAATAAAAAGCCGCTCCGAAGAGCGGCTTTCTCATATATCCTTTAAATAATTAAATCTTATTCAGCTAGCATTTTACGTGCTGCTTCTACCACGATCTTAATTGATTTCGCTTCTGTTTCTTTTAGCGTTGCGTGATCTGGGATCTCTTTTTGCGTACGGTTAATAATAACGCCAGCTACACAACCCGCACGTAAGCCAGAGCTTGCACACATAGTTAATAGCGTTGCTGATTCCATTTCAAAGTTAAGCACGCCCATTTCTTGCCACTCTTTCATTGAGCCTTGGAAACGACGAACTACGCGACCTGAGAATGTGTCGTAACGCTCTTGACCTGGGTAAAACGTATCACTTGATGCAGTCACACCCGTGTGTACAACGGCATTCGCTTCATCACATGCTTGCTTCATCGCTGTTGCTACGTTGAAATCAGCAACAGCTGGGAATTCCATTGGGGCGAAATGCAGACTTGCACCATCTAAACGTACAGAGCCTGTCGTTACAATCATGTCGCCTGGGTTGATGTTAGGCTGAATTGCACCTGTTGTACCCACACGTAGGAAGGTTGTTACACCTAACTGTGCTAATTCTTCAACAGCAATAGAGGTTGATGGACCACCGATACCCGTTGAACACACAACTACTGATTTACCGTCTAATTTAGCGCGAAATACGGTGTATTCACGAGAGCTTGCTAAAAACTCAGGGTTATCCATTAAGTTTGCAATTTTCTCAACACGTGCAGGATCACCGGGAATAATCGCTAATTCTGCACCATTAAGATCAGCTTTATTAACACCTAAGTGGAAGACTTTATTATCAGACATAATGTTACCCTTTAATTTAAACAGCTCTGTTGTAGGTTCAGAGTGATTCTTATGAGTTATTACTATTTTAATCAATTTTTTGATAGAAAGAGTCAAACATACTGCAACATGCTCTATCAAAAACACGTGGTAACAATAACCAATGATTCAATTACTTTTAGTGAGCGTTATCACACCAATAAAAAGCAATTGAAAAATTTGTTACACAAAAGTCTGATTTTAATCACACGTAAACGATATCTTATTGCCGGAATCACAAAATTCGTTTTCTCACGCATGTACTCTTTACTCTGTTTTCCTGCCTCATAGCGAAAAAAACGGCATGACAAACAATACATCATTGTTCGTATCATGCCGTTTAAACTAATCACTAATGCTCAGAGCGATTAGTTTTTACTTTTCGCTTTGCGGTTTAAAGCGTAATAAACGTAATGCATTCAGTGTTACTAACGCTGTTGCACCACTGTCAGCAAGTACTGCAACCCAAAGTCCTGTGAAACCAAATAAGGTTGTGACAAGGAACACTGCTTTTAAACCTAATGCTAAGCTGATGTTTTGACGAATATTGCTCAATGTTGCACGAGATAATTCAATCATCACTGGCAGTTCAGAAACACGGTTATGGGTAATGGCTGCATCGGCAGTTTCTAGTGCTACATCTGTACCACCGCCCATCGCAACACCAATTGTTGCTGTTTTCATTGCTGGTGCATCGTTAATACCATCACCCACCATGGCAACAGAATGTAACTCACTTAACTTGCGAACCTCTGTCACTTTGTCTTCAGGTAATAGCCCTGCGCGGAAATCAATATTGATCTCTTTAGCAATTGCAACTGCAGCACGTGGGTTATCACCCGTTAGCATCACTGAATTTACGCCAATGCTTTTCAGCTGAGTGATCGCCTCTAAAGCATCACTGCGTAAATTATCACGCCATGCAACTAAGCCCACAGCTTGCTGATTACGAACGGCTACCACCAACGTTTTACCTTCACTTTCTAGATCTAACGCTTGCTGTTGCTGGTTATCAGTTAGCACAATTTGCTCTGGTAGGCGATCGGCAGCACATAACATAAAGTTATCGCCTTCGGTAACACCTTGAATACCACGTCCTGCTAATGCTTCGCGATTTTCAGCTTCGACCACAGGTAATGATTTTTCTAACGCTAAATTCACTACTGCGGTTGCTAATGGGTGTAACGAGCCTGACTCAACGGCTGCAGCTTGACGTAATAATTGATCAGGATTGTTATCCCAGCTAATTAAGTCCGTCACTACAGGTTTACCTTCAGTTAGCGTACCTGTTTTATCAAACGCGACAGTTTCAACATGACCAAGTTGTTCTAAGGCAGCACCACCTTTGATTAATGCACCGCGACGCGCTGCTGCCGCTAAACCTGAAGTGATCGCTGCTGGCGTTGAAATAACAAGTGCACAAGGACAGGCAATAAGTAATAGCGCTAGACCTTTATAAATCCACTCATCCCATGATTGACCAAATACAAGCGGCGGAATAATGATAACAAGTGTTGCTAGTAGCATCATTGCCGGAGTGTACCAACGGCTGAATTTATCAATAAAACGCTCTAGCGGTGCTTTACGTGATTCTGCATCTTCAATGAGATGAAGAATACGGTCGATCGCATTTTCACCTTGCGCAGACACAATCGTTAATCGAACCACTTTGTCTGATGCCATGCTACCAGCCATGACTTTCTGGCCTGGTGTTCGTTCAACAGGTACCGATTCCCCTGTTAGTGCGCTTTCATCAAAACTCGCAACGACATCTAAAACTTGGCCGTCAGCAGGTAAACGCTCGCCGGGTACCACTTCAATTACATCACCAGGTTTTAATTCGCTTGCTGGAACTTTTTTCTTCTCACCATTTGGCAGCACGACATTGGCATCTTCAGGCACCAAGTCCATTAACGCTTTTACACCACTTCGCGCTCGTGATGCGGCATACCCTTCTAATTGCTCACCAATTAAAAACAGTAAAATCACCATTGCTGCTTCTGCAGTTTCACCTAAGTAAAGTGCACCAATAGCCGCAATACTCATTAATGTTTCAATCGAAAATGGTGAACCCGATTTACCTAAGCTAATGGCTTTTTTCACAATCGGCACTAAGCCAACAATTGTGGTTAAAGTAAATGCGGCTAATCCCCATGAATGAGAAACTTGGTTGATGAGGAAAGACACAAACATCATCGCTGAAATTACGATGACTTCAAGATGTTGTTGAATAAACGATTTTTTTGGTAAAGCTTCAGCAGCAGCGGCATTAGACACTAGGGTAAAACCTGTGGCTTTTGCTTTATCTTCAATTATTGTTTTTAATTTATCGTTATCAGCTTGCTGATTTTCCTGCATATTAACGATTAACTTTTCAGTCGCAAACATAACTTTTGCAGCTTCAACTTCAGCAAGACTTGAAATAGATTTTTCTAATTTAGCCGCACAGCTTGGACAGTCCATGCCAACAACTTTCCAACTAAATGTTTGACCATGAGCCGATTGTGCTAAAGACGCTTCAATCGCTTGATCTTGTTCTTTTGATGAGGTTGACGCTGAACAACAACTTTTTACTGAAGATGAATGACTTGAATGGTCATGTTTTAAATGCTGATGTTCTGACGCTACGTGCGTTGAATGAGCGTGATTAGATGTGCTGTCAATGCTTGTTGCACTTACAGAAGATACCGTAAAAGCAGATTGTTTTGTATTTGGATGAATGGCATCTATTGTTGATAGCTTTGCTGCATTAAGTACTTTGTCATTATTAGAAGAGCAACAGGAAGCAGGGCCGTCGGTATCAGATTCTCCACAACCTTCTGTGTGTTTTTGTACACTATCAGCTGGTGTTGATGAACAACACGTCGAGGATTCGCAAGATTCAACGGTAACTGTCACTTTTGTTACCGCTGTTGGTTTTGCAGCATGTACATGCGGTTTTTTATTATTACATTGAGCACACATAATCGTTCTCCTTGAGTGCTTTGATTATCTATTGCTAAATATAAACCTTGGAGTAATGTCTAAGGTCAACAAAAAAAGCCAAACTTTTATCGCTTGGCTTTATAATCAAATAACACAATAAAAACATATTAACGTAATCGACGTAATACTGTTGTATTGTCTAGTGCCTCACCCCACGCTTGATAATCGAACCCCATATCGAAAATGTATTCAGTCAACAGTGTTCTAACGCAATTTACGAGCGTGTCTGCATCCCACGGCTTTTCAAAGTAACTTTCAATACGTGCTTGGTTAATCGCAGCAATAGTATCTTGATGAGTAGCTTGCCCTGTCAGTAAAACTTTTTTAGTTTTGATAAAACGGCTATCGTTGGTCACATCAGTCAGTAGCTCTACGCCATTTTTACCCGGCATTATATGATCTGAAATCACCACACCAATATAATGTCCTTCAGCATCTAACTCATCCATCACAGCCAAAGCTTCATCACCTGAATCACACTCTTCTATAATAAAAGCCGATTGTAATGGTGACAGATCTTTTAATACCGCATTCAATACTTCTGGTTGATCATCAACACAGATAACGACTATTTTTTCCATAACTCATCCCTCAGAGTGTCGGTAGTTTGATCCTAAACGTCGTACGTTCTTCATCACTTTTCACCACTACCGTGCCGTCATAACTTTGTATGATCCGTTGTACAATTGATAAGCCCAAGCCTAAACCGAACGATAGCCCGCCTTTCTTGGTCGTAAAACTGGGTTGAAATATTTTGCGCCTTGTTGGTTCATCAATCATCGGCCCATTATTAGTAATAGTGACCAAAATTCTGTGCTTTACATACCGAGTTACAATTTCAATTTTCGGTGATGTTGTTTTCTCCATCGCATCACAGGCATTTTTAATAAGATTAACCCAAACCTGCACTAGCTCTGTTGAGCTTGCGTTAACCGGTGGCAATATCGCGGGTCGTAATATTACTTCTACTGGGCGTAAATTGCTTTGCAGTAAGGCTAATGATTTATGCAAGGTTTCATTAACGTCCACATCGGGTTGACGCGCATGATCACTGCCCCCTAATTGCTTTACTGATTTTACGATACTGGCAGAATGTTTAGCAGCTAAACGCATATCACGTAAATCACGGCCATAATCCCAATAACGTAATGCTTCATCTAGCTGAATAAACCATTGCTTAGGAACGTCACCTTGAGGAATGGCTTTCGCTAACGTTTTAGCGTGATCACGAGACAGATTATGTTGCTTCATTAACACCTTGGCCCGCTCTCGCACTTGTTGCGATCCCGTCGTTTGCCCAACATTAATTCCTTGAAGCATAAACGCCAGCATTTCGGGTTTGCTTGCTGAAACAAAATCAACAATGTCGGTCTGAATATTTTCTGTTTTACTGCTGATCACACCAATCGCATTATTCAGTTCATGTGCAATACCCGCCGCAAGTTGTCCAAGGGTTGTCATTTGCTCTGTGGCATAAAGCTTTTGCAGTGCTTTTTCTTTTTCAAGCGCTTCCATACCAGTAAGCATTTGCCGGCGTGCGAGTTCATGTACCATCACAGGCATGAACTGCTCCGCTAAAGAACCGTACTTTTCTGGCTCTTCCACTGGTGTTAGCAAATCAATCCAAGCAATTTCACTGTCTTTTTCTGCTACCACAGTCGTCGATGCCATTAATGTTTGTGCAAAAAAACTATGTACGCCAAAGAACATTCCTTCTTTAACAACAAAAACTTTTGCACTTAGACCATTCTCTTTATTTCTAAGATACCCCGACAACTCACCACGTTTAACCCAGTAAAGTTTATCGTTATAGTCATTCTGGCGTAGCACTTGCGTACCCGATGTAACAGACATCGTACGTTCAGAATCGCGAAAATACGTATCAATAATTCGCTTTAAGGCTTTTGGTTGAACCATAACCGTGTCCTTGTCTGAAAGTGATTGTATTCATACTTAAATATGGTCAATCAAATGCAATAACCAAATCATGGCAAAGCTAAGTACCACACCGACTACACCAATAATCACACCCACTTTAGCCATTTGATGACTTTCAACATGGCCTGTCGCATGAGCTAATGCATTGGGTGGTGTACTGATTGGTAGCGACATCCCCAGCGATGCGGCAAACGTCACCACGAGAATCAATGTCACTTCACCGCCAAGTGGGATAAGTGATGACATTGACATACCCAGTGCAGCCATAATTGGCATCAGTAAGTTAGCAGTCGCGGTATGGGACATAAAATTCGCCATCACTAGACACAACATTGCCGCGCCTACCAGAACTAAGTATGGTGAGAAACTATCAAACGGAATACTATTAACCACCAACTGAGCCAGCCCCGTTTTATCAAGCGCTAAGCCCAGTGCAATACCACCTGAAACTAACCACAGCACATCCCAAGAAATTTTCTTCAAATCTTCTTTATTAATAATGCCGGTTAACGAGAAAACCGCGACAGGAATGAGTGCCACGGTATAAGAATTCATGCCATGGGCTGACCCCATTAACCACAACACTATCGTAAGTGCAAAAGTCACATAAACCGTGATTGCTTTTGGTGTTTTAAGAAACTTACCTTGGATAGTTAATTCAATTTTTTCTTGCTTGGCTGGATAAATCGCATTAATTAAGAACCATGAAAAAACCAATAACACCGCAACAAATGGCACACCAAAGAACATCCATTCGCCAAAAGTGATCATGTTATCTTCTGATAAATATTTAAGTGCTATCGCATTAGGTGGTGTGCCAATTGGCGTGCCAATACCACCAATATTGGCAGCGACAGGTACACATAATGCAAACGCAATTTTACCCGGATCTTTCGCACCAAAAAGTGCTATTACTGGCGCTAAGATCGAAAGCATCATCGCTGTCGTGGCGGTATTTGACATAAACATTGAAAAAATAGCAGTGATCAGCATTAAACCAAACATCACATATTTAGGTTGATGCCCAAAAGGTTTCAGTAATACTCGCGCTAAGTTTACATCTAAACGGTATTTGGTTGCCGCCATCGCAAGAAAGAAACCACCCAAAAATAGCATAATAATAGGACTAGCAAACGTTGCCATAATGGAGTTGTAATCAAGTAGTTCGCCAAAATGTGGCTGACCGTGATCAATACGAAATAGGAACAATCCCTTATTAGAGAGTAGTAACAGTTCTAAGACGATGATCACAACAGAAGTAGCATAGATCGGGATAGGTTCGAGTACCCAGCACAACGCAGCTAATAAAAAGATAGCAATAACACGTTGCTGAATCACGGTTAGCCCTTCAATGGGGAACACAGAAGCAGGTAACAATAAAACAATTAAAGGCAACAAGATCGGTATGATGTAACGAAGACTTTGACGCATATAGCATTATTCCCTTAACAATAACTACGCCGTCACCTTTTTATTCCTAAAGTAAAAGATGAAGTTGAGTGGCTTAATCAAGATATCCGTCTCTAATACTTAGCGTAAGAACGCTGAATATTTTGATATAAAATCATGATTAGATGTAAGGTTATTTTGTAATGCTAATTGGCTAATTTCACCGCGTTAGATCAATAAAGCGGTGAAATTTAAGTTTTTTTGCAGAAAATGCGGTTGATAAACTCGACAGTTTTATCAACTTAATGAAACAAAAAAGACTAAAATAAAACCTCAATCACAAATACAAACAAGATGTGATGTAGGGCATGTTTATTTTTTATTTGTTTCATTTTTTGTATCATCAAGGTGTTCACTATTCAGTGCTTCTTCTAGTACCCCTTCGGTTCCCATATAAGTACGAGATGAGCAGAACGGTGTTACTGGCACAGATGGCGTTAATATTTCATTATCAGCCACATCTTGATGTTCATGCGCTAAGCCCATTTTCTTCACTTGTTTTAATACTAAGTAAAAACCCAGTAAACCAAAGACAACAGAGCCAACCGCTTGACCGATTAATACCCCACTCGCACCTGCAAGATGTCCTCCAATAAGTACAAAAGGGATCGTACCTATTGTTGCTTTCCCCATGTTCAATGCTGTTGACCATGTTGGACGATTGAGGTTGTTGAATGCTGCATTGGCAACAAAGAGTGCACCATTAAAAATAAAGGTCACCGCAATGAAGGTACAAAACACACCGACAATTTCTGCTGCATCTCCAGTTAAACTAAAGATAGCAATGAGCTGATTTTGTCCTAGCCATAGAACGATAGACACGAAAACACAATACACTGCAGTAAAGAGCATTGCATCACGTAGAATTTGTTGAATACGATCCCAGCGTTCAGCACCAAAGTTTTGCCCAATAATAGGGCCAACGGCACCTGATAACGAAAAAACTAAAGCAAAGCAGACTGGCATAATACGCCCGATAACGGCATAACCTGCCACAAAGCTCTCGCCAAATTGTGCGATATTACTGGTAACGACCGCATTACCAATAGGCGTCGCGGTATTGGTTAAAATAGCAGGAAACGCAATTTTAGCAATGGTTGGCATCGCCAGTTTAAACTGAGAAAAATCAGGTTTTGCTAATAATTTATGTTTATAAATAACAACATATAACGAGAAAATGGTCACAGCTAGGCGTGCAATAACTGAAGATATCGCAGCTCCTTGCATCCCCATTGAAAAACCAAAAATAAATAATGGATCAAGTACTGCATTCACACCACCGCCAATCAGTGTTGCCATCATTGAACGACGAGCATCACCCACACCACGCATTGCAGCGCCTGCAGCCATAGATACCGCCATTAACGGTGCGCTTGGCAATAGAATAATCAAATATTGACTAGCGGCCTCTGCGACATGCCCTTTTGCACCAATTGCATCAAGTAATAGAGGCAAGTTCCACAGCATAGCTGCAACCATTACAATACTAATAAAGACAGCAAACAACATGACATTCGTCGCCATGCTTTTGGCTTGTTCTCGATCATTTTTACCTAAAGCACGCGAGACAAGTGCGCCAGCTGCAATTGATGTCCCTATCGATATAGAGGTAGAAAAGAAGACTAACGTACCAGCAAAACCAATAGCTGCAGCCAGTTCAACTTCACCCAATAGGCTAATGAAAAACATGTCTAATAAGTCAACCAAAAACAGCGCCATCAAACCAATTGCTCCAGTTCCTGACATTACAACAATGTGCCGCATTGGTGAGCCTGTAACAAATTTTGCTTGTTGATTTTCTGGTACTTCTGTTGATGAGAGCTGCTTCACTGAAACCTCTATACCTTCTTTAATGGCTTGAATATCCATATTACAGCCAAAAAATAAAGGCGCTAATTAGCGCCTTTACATAATCAATTAAAACTTAAATATATAGTATTAAAGTGGATGTTTAAAGCTATCCCCTATTTGAGTACTGATAGCAGTAAGCACATCCCGACGCGTTATTACACCCAGTAATTGTCCATTATCAACCACAGGGTAAATCTTCGGTTTTTGCCCTGTCATAATTTGTGCTAATTCAATAATTGAATCATCACTCGATACTGTTAATACATCAGCTCGCATACAATCTTTCACAGTATGAGAGTCTTGACAATGATAGCCAACTTTCAATAATTTATGGATCATATCTTGCTCAGATAAAAAACCGATAACCTGCTTGTATTCATTGATAACAGGCCCACCAATTTGCTTCGCTGTCAGCAACTTGTCGAGTGCTACAGATAATGACATTGATTCACTAAATGTCACTGGGCGGACATTCATATAATCTTTTACTTTTAATGATTCCATGTATCCCCCAAAATTACCTTTGAGTATATTCACCTGACAAGCTTTATGATTATTATTGATAGCTAAAAACCTGTCCCCTAATACAAGTAAAGTCTATTTCTTCAAAATTACTAAATTAGAATTTGTATTTTTATCAACACTTAAGGGGATTTGACTCACATTTAATACACTGATCTAAAAAGCGCCTCAAAATGAGAGACGCTTTTCCATTAAGCAAATGTTTATTATTAATGCATCATCAACATAGAGAGCATCGCTAGCGGGATTTTCAGACCTGAACCAAAGACAAGCTGTGAGCCTTCCACTTTTACAGTTAATTTATAGCTATCTTGATCTTCTGTAATGATTTTCTGTTGTAATAGCTCAGGTACTTTTGCTACTAATAATGGCTCATTAGCAACAAAGGCTTTCGGCATTACAATATTAATATTACCCATCAATATATTAGGTAATGCAGCTAGATTCTCTGATGCACGTGCTAAACCCGGTTTAAGTTCAAGTAAAAGTGATGCATTCACTTTCCCCTGCTGTGTCATCATGCTCAAATCAGATAAATCAACAGTAGCGCCTTTTGCAACTAATAGATCCAGCGCCAGCATTGCATCTTTCATTTGCGCTTGTTGTTGCTCTACCGTAGTAGATTCTTCCATTACCGCTAAACGGCTAATCGCTTTATAATTAAGATCTTTGAGTGCTAGTGCAAAATTAAAATCTGTATATTGCTGACCATCAAGCGTCACAATTTTCTTAATTGAAATATTATTCGTATTTGTTACTTGCTGCGTTTCTTCTGTTGGTGACTTCTCGTCTTTTGGCTGACTTAACGCATTTTTCATCATCACACTCATGCCTTCTAACTCAACATGATGCTGATTATCTGCCGATGCAAAATTTGCTTTACCTAAGTTGAATGTCTGATCACCAATCCAGAAGTTACCCTGCATTTGACCACTACCTTTACCTTCAAAGGCATTCACTTGCATCGTTTCACCACTGTCTGTTTTCACATCTAAAGAGGGTAACGTATAGTTAAAATCACCTGCACCATCAGCATTTGCACTACCAGTTAATACAAAAGCTTGGCTTTTTATAAATGCGCCCGACTGATCATAGTTAATCGGATTAATCGTCATCGTAAAATCGGTATTTCCCGTCAAAGATGAATCGGTCACTAAGGTGATCGGTTGAACATTTTCACCCCAAATACTACTGATCAATGGCGCGACTTGTTTATCAATTTCTAATTCACTGCTCGACTTAACACCTAAAAATCCGTTTTTAATATGATGCTTAACTAACCACGTAGTTGGTAAGCCTTCCTCTTCAAATGTTGTTTTTAAGGTATCTTTTAATTCAATACGCGAGACTGCATCAGAAGAAAGATAACCGCGCTCAAAACTTTGATTCGTAATGGTCATATAAGGGCTGTGATAATTTTTAATCGCCCCCATGTATAAACTTTGACCTATTTGTCCTGTGGCTAATGGCCAACAAAGGATCACGGCAACCGCACCCGCTCCTGCTACAACGTTCTTCAACAACATATTGAATCCTGATTAATAAATTTAAGTGCAAATATATGACTATATCATCAACTTTTTAAAGGGCTGACGTCAACTAGAACTCACTGATAACAAAGAAATCAGATCATCTTTGCAATGTCTCTTTTTAATACTTTTCCTATCAATACCAGAGTATTTTGATATGGTATTAACAGCACAAAATATAACAATGAATAAATAAGGTAATTTAGTCTGATGAAAATAGCTCTATTTAGCTCAAAAAAGTACGACCAAGAATCTTTTTCTAAAGTAAATAAATCCTTTAATCATGATATTACTTACTTCGATTTCCCGCTGAACCTACAAACAGCGAAAATGAGTGAAGGGTTTGATGCTGTTTGTGCATTTGTTAATGATGATCTTAGTGCGCCTGTCTTAAAGTGCTTAGCCAAGCAAGGTGTAAAAGTCATTGCAATGCGATGTGCTGGCTACGATCTTGTTGATTTAGAGGAAGCTAAAAAACTGGGTCTACAAATTGTACGTGTTCCCGCTTATTCTCCTGAGTCTATTGCAGAACATACCTTAGGCTTAATGTTGAGCCTTAATCGCCATATTCATCGTGCTTACCAACGTACACGCGATGCAAATTTTTCACTTGATGGTTTAACAGGATACAACTTCCATGGTAAAACCGTCGGTGTCGTAGGTACAGGCAAAATTGGTTTAGCGACGATTCGTATTTTAAAAGGCTTTGGCATGAATATTCTTGCCTTTGACCCATACCCAAATCCCGCTGCGATTGAATTAGGGGTAACTTATACCAGTCTTGATGAAATCTATCGTTTATCGGATGTTATTACTCTGCACTGTCCGATGTCGAAGGAAAACTATCATATGTTAAATCAACACGCCTTTGACAAAATGAAAGATGGCGTAATGATCATTAATACCAGCCGTGGTGGTTTAATTAAATCAAGTGATGCTATTGAAGCGTTGAAATCACAACGAATTGGTGCGTTGGGTGTTGATGTGTATGAAAATGAAAAAGATTTATTCTTCCAAGATAAGTCGAATGATGTAATTCAAGATGATGTATTCCGTCGTTTATCATCTTGCCACAACGTACTTTTCACAGGACACCAAGCCTTTTTAACGGAAGAAGCTTTGGGCAATATTGCTGAAACTACGCTGCAAAATCTGTCTGATTTTGAGCAAGGTAAAGTCTCAGGAAATGAAGTGCTAGATTAATAAATAGTGCCGCTAAATATAAAAAATTTAGCGGCATTTTTCTTTATGATATTGATTGTAAAAATAACACTCAGCTAATCTTAACCAATCTCACTGAATAACCAATCACTAAAGGCTTTTATTTTAGGGGTATTTTGCATGTTATGCCGACATACAACATAATAACTAAATGGTGATAGTGCCATCATATCAAAAGGCGTAACTAACCGTTTTTCTACTAACCTTTCAGCAATAAATGAATGCCTCCCCATTGCAATACCAATCCCACATTCAGCCGCTTGTAAAGCCAGATCTGAACGATCAAATGTACATTCAGATTCAGGTAATTGCGTACCGTATTGTTCAGCCCATAATTGCCACTCATCATTACGTCCCGCTCTTGCCCACGGCGCAGCATCATGGAGCAATAAACATTCCATTAGACCTTCTGGATTATCATAAAGATCATTTGCAATAGCATAATCATGACTACACACTGGCTGCATCGCTTCATCCATTAATTTACACGAATGCAAACCTTGATATTCCCCTTTGCCAAAATAAATTGCGCAATCAAAACTTTCCGTTTGAAAATCGACAAGTTCATTACGAGTACGTAAATGAATACGTAACATTGGGTAGAGATCAATAAAAGACTTTAAGCGGGGTAATAACCAAGTTTGAGCAAAGGTTGGCGGTACAGAAATATTGATGTCACCGCTCAGTTCAACATTTTTCAAATCACGAATTTCGTGTGCTATATCACCAAAGTTAGCGGCGAGCACTTGTTTTAAACGAAATCCCTCATCAGTAAGTATGAGTTTGCGGGGCTGACGAATAAAAAGCTGGACGCCTAATGCTTCTTCAAGATTTTTTATTTTATGGCTAACCGCACTTTGAGTTAAAAATAAAGCTTCAGCCGCACGTGTGAAGCTCATTTGTTCAGCTGCTATAAGAAAGCAATGTAAGCCAGAAAGTACAGAACCAGAAAGGTTAGATAGTTGCATAATACCGCCACATTAAAAATCTAGTAGCAAGCATAACAAGAAAATGATCGGGGCTCAGCTATAAATGCGAGTCCCCGAATAGTGTCAACTAATTAGCCATACTACGGTATTGCTCAAGCAAGCCTGATTTATACTCGTCAGTTAATAATTGCCAGTGACAACCTTTGACTGCCCCCGCAAAAATCCATAACAAATTACGATTGACTTCTTCTCCATGGTGTTCGCATACTTTACGATAAACATTAACAGCACCCAACTCTAGAAAAGTAGGTACATCTAATACACCTGTTCGTTTCACCATTCTTTCAAGCGTTAATCGCATATTGGGTAAATCACGCAAACGTTTATTAGCACCAGACTGCTTAAATGCCTTATCTTTACATGAAAACTCAATCGATTTAGCGACTAATTGATTACAAACCTGCGGGTCTTTTTCTAAAAGATCTCTTATTTCGTAATAATTAACTGTAGCCGTTTTGCTTTTCTTAATATGTTTAAATTTCGCACAACCTAATTTTATTAACTCAGGATCCAGTTTTTCGCCACCTCGAATATACATAGAAGCTGGCGTTACGATCGCAAACATCGCACCATCTATAAATACCCCGGTCCCCCCAAACATGGATCGCTTTTCTTGTTCTCCGAATTTGTTTAAATAATTTAAATAATCTTCCTTTGGTGATGTCACAACTAATTCTCCATAATGCGGTAATAATCAATTATTCCAAACACGTCAAATAACCTAGCCAAACAACAGATTAGATTGTTAATTATTCGACAAAGCAATTGTATGCTTTTACCCATTACGGATTAAATAAGTAGCAAGCAAATATGAGATTACTCGCATATTTTTTGTCGAAAAATAATGTAATCAAACTAGATTTGCAGCATTTATCACGCAAGAATCAATAATGAATTGCATATCTATCATCATTATTATCAGTGACGACTATCTTTAAGATATTTACAGTAATAAGAGTATACGCTGGAGCCATGAAAAAAATCCCATTGTTTCCAAACGCAAACCACATTCTTCCAGATGGAAGGACTCAGCTAAAGATTGCGCAAGCCCATCATATTCGTATGGTGAAAGAAGCTCTTATTTATAAAAAAGGGTTTGTCATGGCCATGATAGATAGCGAACGAGAACACAGTGAAGTTAAAGATGTTCCCGCATTAAGTACGCACGTTAAAATCATAGACTTTAACCGACTCGAAGGAGATTTATTAGGGGTTACAGTAGAAGGTATCGATCTTTTAAAAATAGAACAAATTAAGATTGAGGATGATAAACTTTTAGTGGCTGAATGTATGCCTTATAACAATTGGGCTCCCTCTCAAACAACGACAAGTAACCAATGCTTAGCTCAACGACTAAAACAGCTTTATTCTTCTCAACCGGAGATAGGGAATTTATACCCAACCCCATTATTTGATGATATGACATGGGTCTGTCAACGCTGGTTAGAAGTACTACCAATAGAAGTAAAATATAAGCAAATGCTGATTCATCAGAAAACACCCCACCTGGCCATTCGTTTTTTAATTAAGTTACTTCAAGATAAAAATTTGAACCATTAATGGGATTAATGTCATTTATTTTTAATTTATAAGCTACTCACTTCAAAGAAATTACCTGACTAACTACTCGATAAAGTTATGAAACGATAGAATTTCGTTATTGTTTTATAATATTAGTTTTACATGTCACATTTATCTTTTTTTTGGTTAAAACATAGCCGTGATCATCAAATAAAAGCGTTAGAGTCTGAGTTTTGTAACTTAGTAAAGCAATCTGCGCAGCAAAATAAGCTGGAGCTTCCTCCTATTCCTGATGTGCTAATAAAGCTCCATCAATTATGTAATGATGATGAAACGACTATTCATGACGTGGCTGATTTATTGCTTGATGATCCAGCCTTAACCGCAACCATTATTAGAACATCAAATACAGTATTGTTTAACCGACGTAATGTTATCTGTAACGATCTTCTTACTGCGGTCTCTCGTCTTGGGCTGTTACGGGTACGCGATATTGCCACCGCCCAAGCAATTACTGAATTACGAAAAGTACAAACTGAAAATCTGGCATGTAATCAATTACTCAGTCAAAGTGCGATTCGATCACGTCAATTTGCTGGTACGATGGCACTCATTTGTCAAAGCTTAATAAAGCACAGCGAAAAGCCCTTAAAAATAGAACCAGAAAAAGCATTATTAACAGGATTACTGGCCGATATTGGTGTCTTCAGTTTAATCTACGAATATCTGAATTATATTGAAAACGATAATTATCTAGATATTGATATTGCGAAATATATCTTCCAAGAAACCTGTAAAAAAACAAGTTTGATCGTATTAAAAGAATGGGGATTTGATAATGACTATCTTGAAATCGCCTCTAATAAACGACAGCCTTATGGTAATAATAACGATACATTGAGTTATCTTGATATTGCACGTATGGCACACCACTTATTGTTATTTAAAAATAACGATGATGCTATTGACGAAAATGATGTTGAGCTTGATCTTGTAGGAGCGGAAGTCATGTATGAATTAACGAACTTACCTACTCACGAATTTAACCAACGAGTGAAAAACGTCGTCCGTGAAAGTGGATTTTGATCTCATACCCATCACTTTTCAACTAGAAAAAAGAAGGTGATGGGAATATCTCCTTTCAGCAATTCCTACTCGACTATATACTCCTTCTTTATCACTATGTTACATTAACTTTCTGTTAAAAATGTAAACAACTGAATTCATTTTTGCTGGTTACCTTGTGTTACATAACCAAATCATCTAGCGAATAAATCACCTACTCTCTGAATATATTTAAGGACTAATATGTTGTCTGGGATTTTACTTATCTTTTTGCCGCTAATCATTGGCTACCTCATCCCTCTTCATAATAAAAAGCATCTTGACTTTATTAATGCTCAAACTAGCCGCTTAGTCTTAGTAATTTTGACATTAATGGGATTAAGCTTAGCTGCGCTAGATAATCTCAGCCAAAACTTAAACCAAATTCTTATCTACACCACAACATTTTTCATCGCAATCAGTGTATGTAACCTAGCAGCATTACCCTTTTTAGACCGTTTATGGCCAACCCAAACGATTGATGGACACCATCATTTACCAATGACAAAAATGATGATGGAATCGATTAAGTTGGTTTTTGTCGTTGCTGCAGGGTTGATAATCGGCCTATTACTGAATGTCGATTTATCATGGGTTGATCAGGCCAGTGAAGCGATTCTACTTCTTCTGCTTTTCTTTATTGGGATCCAACTGCGTAACAGTGGTATGACACTCAAACAAATCGTGCTAAACAAAAAAGGCATCATTATTGCGGCAGTGATCATCGTGACTTCGTTTATTGGTGGGATCATCGCAGCACTAATTCTTGATATTCCCATTACTCACGGTTTAGCTATGGCTTCGGGATTTGGTTGGTATTCGCTAGCCGGTATTTTGATTGGTGACGGTTTAGGCAGTGTATTTGGTGGTGCCGCTTTTCTTAATGAGCTACTACGTGAAATACTTGCGCTTATGCTGATCCCACTACTTATTCATCGCTATCCTAATACTGCAATTGGTTATGCAGGAGCTACAGCAATGGACTTTACTTTACCAGTGATCCAAAACACGGGTGGCGTGCGTTGTGTACCGATTGCCATTGTGAGCGGCTTTATTCTTAGCTTGCTTGTTCCTGTCTTTATTCTATTTTTCTTATCTCTCTAATTCTCCATAAATACAGATATAAAAAAACCGCAGCTTTTGCTGCGGTTTCCATTTTTAACGCTCTACCACATTAGTATGATTTTTCTTGTCATGCCAAGGTGGATTGGTAAAGGTAAGGTATTGCACACCAGCGTATAGGGGGTACAAACCCAGTGTGGCAATACAAAGATAAATCTTATCAAACTCACGTTTTAAGTAACGTTGCTTAGTGAGTAGTTCATCGTCATTAGATATCACTTTCACGCTTAACAACGCACGTGATAATGAAGTACCTAGTAAGCGGTAACACAACCAGTGATAGCCCATAAAGACACCGATGAATAACGCCATGATGCCAATAATTAACAGTAACAACACTGGTAGCGCCATCATATCGTTAAGCGATAACGTGACCCCTGTGCCATTGGTGATATAACCAATCACACCAAGGAAGATATCTTTGGCAATCATTGCAAACATCTGCACGATGGCCATATCAATCATAAATGTACCGACACGCCTATATTTTAACGAAAAGCTACTCATCACTAATTACTTACCTAGTTTCGAGTTAATTTGTGCTTTAAAGCCAGCCGCTTGTGCACCGTAGATAGCTTGGATACCCGTACCGCCTACTTTCACTAAGCCTTTCGCACCTAGGTTTTCAGTCCAGTACTTGTTGTCTTTAACCAAGTCACCATCTTTAACTGTGATACGTAGACGTGTAATACATGCATCAACGTCAACGATGTTATCTTTACCACCTAGCGCTTCGATCATCTCATCAACTTGGCTGTCGTTAGCACCGCCCGCTTTTGCTTCTTGATAATCTTTCTTACGAACAACCGCTACAGCACTACCCTTACGACCAGGCGTCTTAATATCGAACTTCACGATGAACCAGCGGAACAACAAGAAGTATACAGGACCGTAAATTAGACCTAGTAGTGGGATGTAGTACCAATGGTTCTCAGTACCCGTTAGGCCAGGAAGCATACCGAATAGTGCGAAGTCGATGAAACCACCACTGAACGTCATACCTACTTTCACGTTTAGTAAGTCCATGATCATGAATGATAGACCTGCTAGTGGCACGTGGATGAAGTAGTAAAGCGGTGCAGATAGGAATAGGAATGTAAATTCAATTGGCTCTGTAATACCTGTTAGGAACGCTGTTAACGCAACAGAGAACAATAGACCACCTACTTCTTTCTTATTCTCTTTATCAGCTAGTGTGTACATTGCGTATGCAGCAGCAGGTAGACCGAACATCATGAATGGGAATTTACCTGTCATGAAGTTAGTTGAAGAGAACTGAGAGTAATCGCCATTAGCTAGAGAGCCAAAGAAGATGTTTTGTGTACCTTTATAAACCTGACCTGCGATTTCAGCTGTACCGCCGATCTCTGTCTGCCATAGTGGAAGATAGAATACGTGGTGTAGACCAACAGGGATAAGCGCACGCTCAATGATACCGAAGATGAATGATGCAATGTAACCATGACCAGATGCAGTCATTTCACCCAGTGTAGCACCGATAGTACCGAATGCAGCACCAATGTAAGGCCATACGAATACTAGCGCAATACCGTAGAACAATGCAGAGAATGCACTTACGATAGGAACGAAACGCGCTCCACCGAAGAAACCTAGGAATTCTGGTAATTTAACGTCATGGTATTTGTTATGCAGAATAACAGTAATACCACCAGCGATCAGACCACCAAACACACCCATACTTAGCGTATTTTGAATACCTAATACATCAGCTAACACACCAGCGTAATGGTTACCCATTAACACAACAGTGTTGTTAGTTGTATCGACCATGCCAGCAACAGAAAGCGTTTTCGCAATCGCAACGTTCATTACTAAGTATGAAATAGTTGCTGCTAGTGCTGCTGCACCTTTTTCAGCACGCGCAAAACCAATAGCAATTGCTAATGCGAACATTAATGGTAAGTTTGCAAAAACGATACCGCCCGCTGCGGTCATAACCTGTAAGAAACTATTTAAAAGTGTTCCGTCTTGCAAAATACCAATGTTGTACGCATCAATCATGCTTTGGTTGGTAAAGCTACCACCAAGACCAAGCATAATACCAGCAGCTGGTAATAGTGCTATCGGTAGCATTACTGCTTGCGATAGTTTACTAAAGAAGGCTTTCATTACCTTATCTCCTCGATATGGGATCTAAACTTGTATCAAAAATAATTCAGACTTTATTTGTCTTTTTAACCATTATTTTTATTACTTCATTAAGCGTAGTAATGAACACTCACACGAGACAAGCTCAAATTACCAAGGTAATTGATTGTGATAGTGAACATTTAGCTCCTGAGTACTCTATTTATCTGAAATAACATAAACACTAACGACATACCCCCGTAGCCATAATGTTAGTATTCATTCCTTGTTATTTCGGTGTAAGTATAAATTTCGATAATTAATATAACTTGATGACTGTCATACTTACTAATAGAGAGTAATAAGACATTCAAAATATATAATATAGATCACATTGAAATACATATATTAAATATAGGAAATATAAAGGCAAGTTGTTGATTGTTAATGATTTTAATTTAATCAAAACCATTAATAACCACAATTTAATTTCTAAAAGGTAACTTATGTAACCAATGTAACGCAAGTGAAATTAATAGCAGTTGTTACGTAAGTGTAATATAAGTTTAGTATTTCGTTTATTTATTCTTATTTTAATCGAAATGCATGATAATTTATAAATTAAAAAATCGGAATTAAATACCACTTTTTATTAAGATCATTGATCTAAGCAATATTGATATAGCGGTTACACATATCCAGCACTTTTTTGTATTTAATATGCTATTGACTCTATAATTGAGTAACTTCAAATATAAGCTAAATATCACGAGTTTGAACTCAAGAGAAGCACCGTTCTATAATAGCTAGCTATTTCAATATAATTTAAGCTAAAGATTCCCCTCACAAAAAACAATAGACGCACAAACCAACATATTGATATATATGTATTTTAATGAAAAAAATCCCGTAACAGTCATTACGGGATTATGAGTATTAAAAGAATACTATGAAACTTATTCTTTATGGGCAGCTTTCTCTTCTGGTGTACGGTAGTCAAAGAAGAAAATAAGTACCATTGGCACAATAAAGGCAACTGCAATAGATACAGCATATACCCACATTGGGTGGAATACTGGAATAGTTAATAGTGACGTAAATGCAAATGCTTGAGTTTTAACACTTCCGTACATAGAACTAAGAATTGCTAACGTTACACCACCAGCTAAACAACCAGCAAGTAAACGTGGGTATACTTTCTTAAAGCGTAAATGAATACCATACAAAGATGGCTCTGATATACCACCAAATAAACCTGCAGCCAACGCACCAGAAGCCGTCTGACGCATTGTTTGATCTTTCTCACGCAGTGAAATCAGTAGTACACCCGCAGTTGCACCAAAACATGCAAAGTTCCAAACACCCATAGGCCCTTGAATGAAGTCATAACCGAGCGTTTGAATATTCATTAACATCAACGCATTTAATGGCCAGTGTAATCCTAATGGAACAAGGAATGGGTACAGTAATGGAATAAGAATTGCGAACACAAATGGTGCATGCGTATTTAACCAAGCTAAACCAAGACCTAAATACGTACCGATCCATACCCCTAGTGGACCAATCAAGAACGCAGTTAGCGGAATCATGATGATCAATGAAAGGAAAGGTACAAATACCATGTGTAGGTTATCAGGAATGATTTTCTTTAAAAAACGATACACTAAGGCCAAAATAGCCACCATGATTAACGGTACGAAAACGTTACCAGAGTAATCATTAAGCTGCATTGGTAAACCAAACACATGGGCAACATGAGAAACAGTCCCTAAGGTCGTATCTTTAATCGATGTTGTTGATGCAAGTGAGGTTAGTTTTTGAAAATCAGGCGTCATTAGAGCGCCCATGATTGCTGCACCTAACCAAGGATCAACCTTCAGTTTTTTAGAGGCGTTATAAGCAACCATAATCGGCAAGAAGTAAAATACTGAGTGCCACATTGAGTCAACAAAAACCCAACCAGCAGCCTTATCACCCCTAAAATCAACAATATGAAGGGCATCTAATACTGCACAAAGCGCAATAATTAACGACGCACCTAATAAAATACCTAAAATTGGACGGAACGAATCTGAAAGGTATTCAAAAAAACCATCAACCCACGCGACTTTTCCTCGTACACCACTAGAGCGCATAGAAGCTTTGATATCATCATTTGATGCATTATCAGCTTTCGCTTCATTCGTGCTTGTTGTGCCGCTACCCGCTTGATTTTCTAATAATTGCTGTATTGCACTATGCATAGTCGCAACACCACCACCGACAACAATTTGGTAGCGATCACCACTTTGAGGAATACACCCCATTACTTCAGGAATCGCGTCTAATGCTGCTTTATCAACAATAGAATTATCATTTAATTCAAAACGTAAGCGCGTTGCACAGCAAGTGAAGAATTTTATATTTCCTGCTCCGCCAACCCCTTCAAGGATCTTTTCAGCTGAAGACTGATTGCCATTCGACATAATTTTTACCCTTTATATATCCAAATGTACAACTGCAGAATGTCATTAGCACTCACAGAAACACCTGAAATATCTCATTAATTTAATTAGTATAATTAGGGAGTTATATAATATGCTGTCTACTTTAATCAATTTATCTTTAACATCTTGTAATGATAAATTGATTAAAACATTCCCTGAAAGCATCCCCAATAATCAATATTGCGCGTTTTTGACCGATTTCGCTAGAATATACGTAAATCACATCGAAAATATAGAACATTGATCACATTAATTTAAATAAAACGACTAAGCCACTAGTAATAAAGATAAAAAATCACTTTTTATTTGGTTTTAATGACAAATAAAAAACCAAATAGATACAATATATTAACCAAATATAATTAGTTAAATATATGTAATATTTAAAACACGAAAAATATTTAACTCATTTATATCAATATAAACATTATTAATTGAGTTTCATTTTATACTCAACATACAAATTAAGTTACATTTGTAACTTTTGTAATAATTAGCGTTAATGATTTCTGTATATTGACTTCCATCTTTGTTTTAAAAAAAAAGAGAAGACAGCGCTTCTCTTTTTTTACTACCAATATATCAATATTATTTCTTTGCTAAAGAAAATAGCGTAAAGAAATTTTCAGTGGTTGCTTGTTCAACCTCTTCAACGGAAACGCCTTTTAGCAACGCAATATATTGAGCAACTTCACGTGTATACGCAGGCTGATTTTGCTTTCCTCGGTATGGAATTGGTGCAAGGAACGGTGAATCCGTTTCAACTAACAAACGATCCAATGGCAATTGGCTCACCACGTTTTTCAAATCGCTTGCTGTATTGAATGTGACAATCCCTGAAATCGAAATATAAAAACCAAGTTCAATCGCATCTAATGCCATTTCAAGTGATTCGGTGAAACAGTGTAAAACACCACCACATTTTTCTGCCCCTTCTTCACGAAGAATGCGCATTGTATCTTCACGTGCCATACGCGTATGGATAATGAGTGGCTTATTTAATTCAACCGCAACACGAACCTGTTGACGAAAGATCTCTTGTTGAAGCTCTGCCGTATCAGGCTGATAATGGTAATCTAACCCTGTTTCACCGATCGCCACGACTCTTTCATGTTGAGCAAAAGCCTTAAACTGTTCGTAGTTATAGCCCGACTCAACATCCAAAGGATGGATACCACAAGAAGCAAATACATTTTCGTAAGGAGCGATCATTTCCATCATCTTAGGAAAAGCAGCCAACGTTACACCAACAGAAAGAAAGTACTCGACGCCTCTTTCTTTTGCTTTATTAAGTACATCATCAATCCCTGTATGTAACTTATCGTAATCAAGTTTGTCGAGATGACAATGTGAATCAACTAACACGGGCGTTCCTCTTAATCTCTAAATATGACTTATCTAATTATAAATACAAAGCTCAATACTACGCTTAATCTTGAATAAAGCCAGTTAGCCACTCTACAACTAATAGCTCAATATTCAGTCCTGTATGCAGCTCTAATTTGCGGTATAACGTATTAATTTTTCTTGATTGCTCAAGTAACAAGGCACTCGAAACCTGTGTCGCCACCTGTTGTACCGCAGTTAAAGATTCATTATGTACAAAGCTACTACTCACACCTTGTTGATACTTAATACAGTCGACCAAAAAATAGCTCAACCATTTGAGCGTCACAATACCATCGGTAGTACACATAGTAGCGACATCATAAATACCAATATTCGGTGGCTGTAAAAATTCAGCAAAGGCTTTTATCAAATTAGCATGACGAATATCCATACCACTTTCAATAAATGCTAAAGTTGACAACGGAGCTCCACTATTAAGGCGGATAGATTCCACTTTAATAGACTGCATTAATTTATGCTCAACCCACTGCTTTACACTCGATTCTATTGGTACGGGTAAACGCCATTTATTACAACGACTAACAATAGTAGGTAGTAAACTATCTAAGCTTTGCGCCGTTAAAATAAATTGACAACCTTGTGGTGGCTCTTCAAGGGTTTTCAATATCGCGTTTGCTCCCGCCTCACCCATTGCATCAGCATGTTCAATTAAAATCACACGCTGACCATTTAAATGAGAGGTTTCCGTTGCCCAGCGGTTACATTGCCGTACCACATCAACACCGATTTGTTTTCCTTCTTGTTCAGGTTTAATAACATGAAAATCAGGATGACTTTGAGCTTCAAACAATTTACAGCTATGACAAACACCACACGGTTCTATTTCATTGTTTTGGCACAATACCGTTTTAGCTAACTGGTGTGCTAGTACATCACGGCCACTACCTTTTACCGCTAACAATAAAATGGCATGGTGAAGCCGCTTTTGCTCTAACAACTGTTGCCAATTCTGCCATAACGATTCTTGCCACGGATACAACATATTATTGCTGCTCCAACCACGCTTTCAGCGCAGACTGTAGATCTTCAGTAACTTTTTCCAAACTCTGGCTAGCATCAATAATAATAACGTTTGGCTGATTTTCTGATAATTCAAGAAAACGCGCACGAGCACGATGGAAAAAATCGACATTCATTTGCTCAATACGATCTAACGCGCCACGACCACGGGCTCGTTGTAACCCCAGCTCAGGATCAATATCCATATAAATCGTTAAATCAGGACGAAAATCACCAAGTACCGTATCACGTAGATTTTCCATCAACGCCTTATTAAAACCACGGCCACCGCCTTGGTAAGCTTGAGAAGACATATCATGACGATCGCCAACCACCCACTTGCCTTGATTCAGTGCTGGTTTAATGACGTTATCAACCAATTGAATACGTGCAGCGTAAAGAAGCAATAATTCAGCCATATCAGTTAACGGCTCATCAGGATGCCCTTCTTTAACAAGTGCGCGCATTTGCTCTGCCAGCGGTGTACCACCCGGTTCTCGTGTCGATGTAGGCTCATGAATACCATGCTGTGCCAATGTCGCGATAACTTGCTTAATCGCTGTACTTTTACCAGCCCCTTCAAGGCCTTCGATGACAATAAATTTACCGATCATTGTGACTGTTTTCTTAATGTTTTTAGGTATGCACGAACCGCTCGGTTATGCTCAACCAAAGTTGTAGAGAATTTATGCCCACCTTTACCATCAGCAACGAAGTAATAGTAATTGCTTGTATCAGGATTAACGGCTGCAAATACTGACGCTTTACTTGGCATTGCTATCGGCGTTGGTGGCAAACCTTTCATGGTATAAGTGTTATAAGGTGTTGGCGTTCTAAGATCTTTTTTACGAATATTGCCGTCATATTTATCACCCATGCCATAAATAACCGTTGGATCCGTTTGTAAAGGCATTCCCTTACGTAAACGATTCATAAACACAGAAGCAACCAAACCTCGTTCTGTTGGTACGGCAGTTTCTTTTTCAATAATAGAAGCCATGATCAATACTTGATAAGGATCTTTTAAAGGCAAATCTTTCTCACGTAACTCCCATGCTGCCGCTAACTCTTTATTCATTGCTAAGTAAGCACGTTTTAATACCGCAATATCCGTTGTACCCGCTGTATAATGATAAGTATCAGGCAATAAGTAACCTTCAATTTTCACATTATCAATACCAATCGCTTTTGCAATTTGTGGCTCTGTCATGCCATCCGTAACATGCTTTAACTCGGGCTCAGCTTGAATTTGTTTTAACCAATCACTAAAACGCTCACCTTCAACCAAGGTAATCGAATACTGAAATTCCTTACCAGAAGCAATCAATGCCAGTACTTCTTTCAATGTTTTGTTTGGTTCTACACCGTAAGTGCCAGCCTTTATATCCGTTAAAGATGGATCTAATTTTCCGACCCAGCGCGTCCATTGTGATGCTTTGATCACTTTATCTTGCACAAGTTGATTAATTAACCCTCTAAACGATGTCCCTGGTTTAACTGTTAACATTACCTGCTCTGAGTTAATCACGGGCTGTACTAACTCATTTTTAACTTGAATATATGCCCAGCCAGCAGCTCCTGCCACCATTGCAGCAAGAATCAAAACAATAAGCATCAACTTCTTTAACACGTATATAGCCTCTTTTTTAATACGTCGAGTAGTGACTGTTCTTGAAAATAGTTAGAGTCAATCGCCTTTATTGGTACTAACTCCATTAACGCATTGGTTATAAAGACTTCATCAGCACAAAGCAAATCAGCCAATGAATAATCACCAAATTCTAACGTATAGGGTAAAGTTGAAAGCAATGTCATGACATGTCGTCGCATCACACCTTCAACCCCAGATCCGGTTAAATCAGGCGTAAATACACAAGTGCCTTTTCGCCAGAAAATATTAGATGCCGTTGTTTCAATAACATGCTGGTTGGTATTGAGCACCAGAGCATCTAACCACTGATTTTGTTCGACTTCTTGTTTTAAAAGCACCTGCTCTAAACGATTTAAGTGCTTCATACCCGCAAGCATTGGGCTATAACCGATTCGTTGCTGACAAATACCAAGTACAATACCTTGTTGTTGCCATTGATGATAATGATCAGGCCAATAAAACGTACTAAAAATAACTGTCGTATCATCACAACCTGTAGAGCTATAACCCCTACCGCCACTGCCTCGGCTTATTAATATTTTCACTCCACCACGATCTGTAAATGTCGCCGCGAACTGTTCAGCCTGCAGAAATACTTGTTCCCAATCAGGTTCATTAATCGCTAATCTGCGTAGCGTTTGTTGTAAACGCTCAAGATGAAATGGCCATAACAACAACTTTCCTTGTTTAACGCCTATTGTCGAAAAACAGCCATCGCCATACTGTGTAGCACGATCAGTTATTACTAACTCTCGTTGCTTCTGACTGTTAATAAACGCCATCTATTATCCTTTTTATTATAAAAAACAGCCCGATATCAATAAAGATATCGGGCTGTTAATCATATCAGGTTATCACGCGATTTTCCTGATGCTATTTAGAGACAAATATGACTACATTTTCTTAAATAGTAGAGAACCGTTAGTTCCACCAAAGCCAAATGAGTTACACAATGCGTACTCTAGGTTTGCTTGACGTGCTTCACCTGGAACATAGTCAAGATCACAACCTTCACCTGGATTTTCCAAGTTAATTGTTGGCGGAACCACTTGATCAACAAGGCTTAGAATCGTGATAATTGATTCAACAGAACCTGCTGCACCAAGTAAGTGACCAGTCATAGATTTGGTTGATGACACCATTACGTTATCAACCGCACTACCCATAGCACGCTTAATACCTAATGTTTCAGCAACATCACCAGCAGGTGTTGATGTGCCATGTGCGTTGATGTAACCAATTTGATCAGCATTAATACCCGCATCACGAATACATGCTTCCATTGCTAACGCACCACCTGAACCATCAGCACTTGGTGAAGTCATATGGTAAGCGTCACCACTCATACCAAAACCAACAAGCTCAGCATAAATCTTAGCGCCACGTGCTTTAGCATGCTCGTATTCTTCTAATACAATCACACCCGCACCATCACCTAACACGAAACCATCACGGTCTTTGTCCCATGGACGAGAAGCTGCTTGTGGATCATCGTTACGCGTAGATAATGCTTTAGCAGCAGCAAAGCCACCCATGCCTAATTCTGTTGATGCTTTTTCTGCACCACCAGCAACCATTGCATCTGCATCACCGTAAGCAATCATACGTGCAGCATGGCCAATGTTATGAAGGCCTGTTGTGCACGCAGTAGAAATCGCGATATTTGGACCACGAAGACCGTACATGATAGACATGTGGCCAGCGATCATATTTACAATTGTAGAAGGAACAAAGAACGGGCTAATTTTGCGCGGACCTTTTTCCATAAAAGCTTGATGGCCAGCTTCAATTAAACCTAAACCACCAATACCAGAACCGATAGCAACACCAATACGTGGTGCATTTTCTTCAGTAACTTCAATACCAGAATCTTTGAAAGCTTGTACGCCAGCTGCAACGCCATATTGGATAAATAAATCCATTTTACGTGCATCTTTCTTAGACATGTAATCTTCGCAATTGAAGTCTTTGATCATGCCGGCAAATTGAGTAGCAAATGCGCTTGCATCAAAATGTTGGATAGTACTAATACCACTAGTGCCAGACTGTAAAGCTTTCCAAGAAGATTCAACAGAATTACCAACCGGGGTAAGCATACCCATGCCAGTTACAACTACACGACGCTTAGACACGATTAATTTCTCCGGGAATTGAGGATAAAACAGGAATTGAAAAAAAACAGGCGGTCATAAAGACCGCCTGGATATATTAATTTTTATATTACTGTGCGCTGTTTACGTAATCGATAGCAGCTTGAACAGTAGTAATTTTTTCAGCTTCTTCGTCTGGAATCTCTGTATCGAATTCTTCTTCAAGAGCCATTACTAGTTCAACTGTATCTAGTGAGTCTGCACCTAGATCGTCAACGAAAGATGATTCGTTTTTAACTTCAGCTTCGTCTACGCCAAGTTGCTCAACGATGATTTTTTTTACGCGTTCTTCGATGTTGCTCATACTAATATATTTCCTTAACAAGAATTCGCTAATGCGATTTGCTGTAGTTTATTCATTACGACAAAAGTTGCAACACTCATAGTGCTGGTCAAACCACGATTTTATCATAAAACTAGACCAGTTTGACTTGCGTCATTAAGTATTGCAAATCTTTTGATTAAATCATGTACATACCGCCGTTAACGTGCAAAGTTTCGCCCGTTACGTAAGCAGCATCATCAGAGGCTAAAAATGCAACAGCTGCTGCAATTTCACGCGGATCACCTAAACGACCAGCAGGTACATTTGCAAGTGTGGCTGCTCGTTGATCATCATTCAGTGCTTTAGTCATATCGGTTTCGATAAAACCAGGAGCCACTGCATTAACAGTAATACCACGAGAAGCTACTTCGCGTGCCATTGATTTAGTGAAACCTAATAGGCCAGCTTTTGCTGCTGCGTAGTTGGTTTGACCCGCATTACCCATAGTGCCGACAACAGAACCGATGCTGATGATACGGCCATTACGCTTTTTCATCATTGCACGCAGTACTGCTTTAGAAAGGCGGAAGATAGATGTTAAGTTGGTATCAAGAATATCTTGCCACTCATCATCTTTCATACGCATCAATAGATTATCACGAGTGATACCAGCATTGTTCACTAAAATGTCAACATCGCCAAAATCTGCTTTAATCTGCGCTAAAACTGATTCAATCGACTCAGGTGATGTCACGTTAAGAGCAAGACCTTTACCTTTATCACCAAGATACGCACTGATAGCTTCAGCACCACTTTCAGATGTCGCAGTACCGATAACTGTTGCGCCACGCTCTGCTAAAATTTCAGCAATTGCGCGACCAATACCGCGGCTTGCACCTGTAACTAGTGCAACTTTACCTTCCAGGCTCATTGTAAATCCTCTTTAAAGCTTAATGACTACTTAGTCATTGCTGCTTCTAATGAAGCAATATCATTAACAGCAGCACCGCTAAGTGCGCGATCAATACGCTTAGTTAGGCCAGTTAATACTTTACCTGGCCCCATTTCTAATAATTCTTCGATACCTTCTGCAGCCATGCGCTCAACAGATTCAGTCCAACGTACTGGGCTGTATAACTGCTTAACAAGTGCAAGCTTAATAGCTGCAGGATCAGTTTCTGTTGCCACGTCAGCATTGTTAATAACAGGTACAGACGGTGCATTAAATTCGATAGCTTCTAGTGCTACTGCAAGTTTATCCGCAGCAGGTTTCATCAATGCGCAGTGAGAGGGCACAGAAACAGGAAGAGGCAATGCACGCTTAGCGCCCGCTTCTTTACATAGTACGTTTGCACGCTCTACCGCTTCTTTATTACCCGCAATAACAACCTGACCCGGTGAATTGAAGTTCACAGGAGAACATACTTCACCTTGAGCCGCTTCTTCACAGGCTTTCGCAATTGCGTCGTTATCAAGACCGATAATTGCAGACATAGCACCAACACCAGCCGGTACTGCTTCTTGCATTAGTTGACCACGAAGTTCAACCAGTTTTACCGCAGCTTTAAAATCGATAACACCTGCACATACTAGTGCAGAGTATTCACCAAGGCTGTGACCAGCAAGTAGCGTTGGTTGCTCACCACCTTGCTGCTGCCATACACGCCAAATCGCAACAGATGCTGTTAACAATGCTGGCTGAGTGCGTTGTGTTTGATTTAAATCTTCTACTGGGCCGTTTTGAACCAGCGACCAAAGGTCGTAACCAAGTGCATCAGATGCCTCAGAGAACGTTTCTTTAACCACATCAAATTGTTCTACTAACTCGGCTAGCATACCAACGGTTTGAGAGCCCTGACCTGGGAAAACAATCGCGAACTTAGACATTCGAGAATCCTTCTTTATTGACTAATCATTAGTCGATTAATATGCATTAAAACTAATATATCTTTTATTAGTTTTAATGCACTAAAAATAAAAGCAATGCATAACTTTTAATCAATAGATTAAAATTTCACTAATGCGGAGCCCCAAGTAAACCCGCCACCAAACGCTTCTAATAATAATGTTTGACCACGTTGAATACGGCCATCACGCACAGCTTCATCCAATGCTGTTGGTACTGTTGCTGCTGATGTATTGCCATGACGATCAAGTGTAACTACAACTTGATCCATCGACATTGATAACTTTTTCGCTGTCGCTGAGATAATACGCATATTTGCTTGATGAGGAACTAGCCAATCAAGCTCTGATTTATCCATATTATTTTCGGCAAGAGTGTTTTTTACTAAGTTAGATAACTGTGTTACCGCTACTTTAAACACTTCGTTACCTGCCATGTAAAGCCACTTGTTAGCATCAAAATCTTTACCATGCTCTGGCACAGCTAGACTCAATAAACCACCAAAATGACCATCAGCATATAAATGCGTTGAAATAATACCTGGTTCTTCACTTGCACCGATCACAACGGCCCCTGCCGCATCACCAAATAGAATAATGGTTGAGCGATCTTCAGGATCACAGCTATGAGACAGTGCATCAGAGCCGATAACAAGTACATTTTTCGCCATACCCGTTTTGATATGTTGATCTGCAACACTTAACGCGTAAACAAAACCTGTACATGCTGCTGATAAATCAAATGCAGGACAGCCCTTAATATCTAGCATACCTTGCACTTGGCAAGCTGATGATGGGAATGAATGGCTGGCGCTAGAGGTGGCAACAATGATCAAATCGATATCTTCTTTATCGATGCCCGCCATCTCAATTGCCTTTAACGAAGCTTGGTACCCCATCACGGCAACGGTTTCATCTTCAGACGAAATACGACGCTCACGAATACCTGTTCGTGTCACAATCCACTCATCGGTTGTTTCTACCATTTTTTCTAAGTCCGCGTTTGAGCGTACTTGTTGTGGCAGGTAGCTGCCAGTTCCTAGAATTTTGCTATACATGAAGACTAATAGTGCCTCTCGAGTAGGACCTCTTCTAAACGGTCACTGATTTTATTCGGTATTTGTCGTTTAACTTCGTAAACCGCTTCACTTATCGCATGAGCGAAAGCGACAGTATCAGCACTTCCATGGCTTTTAACCACAATACCGCGCAATCCTAACAGACTTGCACCGTTATACTGGTCGGGGTTCAACTGTTGTAAGCCTTCAAATAGCTCACTAAACAGCCATTTAGCAATAATACGTCGAATTGGGTTTCTACCTATTGCGTGCTTTATCCGTTCAATAAATAAGTTTGCGACCCCTTCACTTGTCTTCAAACTCACATTACCGACGAAACCATCACACACGATCACATCTGCTTTATCGGAATAAAGCTGATGTCCTTCAACGTAACCAACATAATTAATATCAGGAGATTGGATCAACATCTCTGCACAACGTTTGACCAAATCATTACCTTTGATCTCTTCTTCACCGATATTTAATAATGCAACACGTGGCGTAGTACCCAAGGTTTGTTCTGCCAGAACAGAGCCCATAACAGCAAACTGAAATAAGGTATCTGCATCACAAGACACATTCGCGCCAAGATCAAGCAACCAGGTTGGATTGTCACCACGATTAGGGATAGCTGAAATTAATGCAGGACGTTCAACACCCGGAAGTTGCTTCAATACAAAACGTGATAATGCCATGAGTGCGCCAGTATTACCTGCGCTTACACATGCATCCGCTTGACCTGCAGCAACCGCATCTAATGCCATACGCATAGATGAACCTTTACTATGTCGAAGGGCTTGTGATGGACGGGTTTCGTTGGCGATAACGGTATCGCAATGCACGATAGTCAGCCGAGGATGATTAAGCTTATTGAGGAGAGTTAACTGCGCAGTGATTGCACTTAGATCACCAAAAAGAATCAGTTTGAGCTCAGGCGAATGCAACAGTGCCTGCACGGCGGCAGGCACTGTTACTTGAGGACCGAAATCCCCGCCCATTGCATCAAGTGCAACGGTAAGACCCATCAAGGTTCAACCTTACTTGTTGATAACCTTGCGGCCACGGTAGAAACCGTCAGCTGTCACGTGGTGACGTAGGTGAGTCTCACCAGATGCTTTATCTACAGAAACTGCTGCTGTAGTTAGGGCATCGTGTGAACGACGCATACCACGTGCTGCACGTGATTTTTTGCTCTTTTGTACGGCCATTAACCCTACTCCTGTTAAATTTAACTCTTAAGATTTTTCAATACTGCAAACGGATTCGGACGCTCATCAGCAACGGGGATCTCACCAAAAGACATGTTCTTCGAGCCAATTTTACAATCAGCATCGTCGTGCATTGCGACTTGTGGTAATTCCAGAATCAATTCGTCTTCAACGAGTTGAATCAAGTTGATCTCGCCATTTTCGTCGACGATTGTCGGCTCATAGGCTTCCGGTAACTCATCTACGGCTTCTTCGTTGCGAACCGGACTATAACAGAATTCCACATGAATATGGTGTGGAAATTCTCCCTGACATCGCTGACAGGTCAACATCACGTCTACATCTGCGATACCGCGGATGAAAGGAATACGACGTTGGTCAAGGTCAAAAGACAAGTTGACGTTTGCATCACTTATTACGCTCTGGGTTGATTCAGCTAAGCGAGACAAAAGATCGGCTTTGATGATGCCATCATAATCGAGTCTTTTTTGTGCTGTGCGTACTGGATCTACCTTTAGCGGCAATTTTACCTTTTGCATAGGGCGCGAATATTAGCCTTATAGTCTGTTTGAGTCAAAGGAAATGTGTGTGATTTAACAGCTTTTGACCAATTCTCATGCTGTGATGAAAATTACAAAACGCTTCAACACCGCATCTCCGTAATAAAATTATAAATGTCTGCTACTCAATCACTTGATAGCATCATAACAATCGATGAAATAACACCCAACCTAGCGTAAAAACCAACTAATAAATGGTATTAGTACAGCACTTGTCATACCAATAACCCACGAACATTTCAGTAATATGGGTATTGTCATTATTTTAATTGGGCATCTAACAATTGTGCGGGAACATACACCGAATCGTAGAATGAAACAACCGTAATACAACAATATCAATTCAATATTATGCGAATAAAAGTTACAGCAATCATAGCGAAACTTCCTATATCATTGTTCTATTAAAATTCACTCTAAATACGTAGAACATTGTTATGACACAACCATTATTACTGGCATCAACCTCGCCTTTTAGAAAAATGCTACTCGAAAAGTTAGCTATCCCTTTTGAGACAGCAAGCCCTGAAACTGATGAGACGGCATTACCCACAGAGTCAGCCCAAGAATTAGTCTGTCGACTTGCACAATTAAAAGCCAAAGCTTGCGCCAACATCTATCCTGATTCTCTTATTATAGGATCGGATCAAGTCTGTATTATCGATGGAAAAATATTAGGTAAACCTCATACAGAAGAAAATGCTTGCAGACAATTGCAAGCTGCGAGTGGCAAAACCATAACCTTTTACACAGGGTTATGTGTTTACAATGCAAAAACACAATCAACACAGGTTATTTGTGAGCCATTCCATGTTCACTTTAAAACACTAACGCCACAACAAATTGAGAATTATGTGAGAAAAGAACAACCTTTATATTGTGCTGGGAGTTTTAAAAGTGAAGGGTTAGGAATAGCACTATTTGAAAAACTTGAAGGGCGCGATCCTAACACGCTCGTAGGATTACCTTTAATTGCATTAACTGAGATGTTAGCTAATGAGGGCATTTCTGTCTTATAAGACTTACGTCACTAACATTAGTGCAAACAAAAGGCGAGACTATTTCCTCGCCTTTCACTTTGATTACATTTGACGTAGCTTTTCCAAACAACGTTCTAAAACCGGTTCCATTGGCGCGCTAATATCCATCGCTTCACCCGTACTAGGATGCGTAAATTTGATATTTGCAGCATGAAGGAACAAACGCCCTAAACCTGTTTTTTTGGTGTAAGCATCAAAACGTGGATCACCATAACGATCATCCCAAGCAATAGGATTGCCTTCATACTGACAATGCACACGGATCTGGTGTGTACGCCCTGTAACAGGGCTAGCTTGTACTAATGTCGCCTGTGGGAAGCGCTCTAATACTTTAAAACGCGTATCAGACGCTTTACCTTGCGGGTTAACGCGCACAATGCTATTTACTTCATTTTTTAACAACGGTGCAGTGACTTTTCTGCAATTCGCTTTCCATTCTCCCATTACTAAAGCGAAGTAATATTTCTGCACCGTTTTATTTCTAAATTGCTCTTGCAGTTGACGAAGAGCTGAACGCTTCTTTGCCACTAACAAAATGCCCGAGGTATCACGGTCAATACGGTGAACCAGTTCTAAAAATCGCGCATCAGGACGTAAGGCTCGTAACGCTTCAATCGCGCCAAACTTTAAGCCACTGCCACCATGAACAGCCGTTCCTGATGGTTTATTCAGAATTAACATATGATCATCTTCGTAGATGATGCAATGTTCTAATTCCGCAACCTTATTCAACTTGGTGCTTACCGGTGCTTGTTCTTCTTTTTCAGGAACAAAAACCGGCGGTACGCGTACTAGATCACCATCCTGCAATTTATATTCAGGTTTAATACGTTTTTTGTTTACTCGCACCTCGCCTTTACGCAAAATGCGGTAAATCATACTTTTTGGTACGTTTTTAAGCCTCGCGCGGAGAAAGTTATCAATCCGCTGGCCTGCAAAGTCATCGCTAATGTCGATGAATTGCACTTTAGGTTTATCTTCTGTCATGGGTTTGATTGTATCACGCAAATAAAGCAGATTGCCGCAAAAAAGTGAGCCTGCTATCATTGTGTGCTGAGGTAGGTTTTTTTGTCTACTTCACTGACAAGATGAGCACATGATCATCTTTATGGCTATTTTTTATACAACTCAGATAATAAACGCAGCAAATGGCGTAAGACGTTAGGGTTATCGGAGTTTTTTTTAGTGCGTCAAATTACATTTTTTTTTGATGTGACAGATACAACCACTTCAATGTGGTGATACCAGCTGTATTTTTTAGATCTAACCATCTCACATACAGTTGGCTGATAAGTGTGGCCAAAAAGCACTCCTGCATTCCAACCGTGAGGTTGCAACCGTACATCAGACTTGGAGTCCGGCGCCATCAAAAAATAGATGTAACTAGCGTACTAATACAACGACAATAAATGAGTACAATATAATGAAAAGAATGTTGATTAACGCAACTCAGAAGGAAGAGTTGCGCGTCGCATTAGTTGATGGCCAAAAGCTATTTGATCTTGATATCGAAAGCCCTGGTCACGAATCTAAAAAAGCAAATATATACAAAGGCCGCATCACACGCATCGAACCAAGCCTGGAAGCAGCGTTCGTTGACTATGGTGCAGAGCGTCATGGTTTCCTTCCTCTTAAAGAAGTTGCGAAAGATTACTTCCCTGCCAATTATTCTTACCAAGGTCGTCCTAATATCAAGGAAGTCCTAAAAGAAGGCCAAGAAGTTATCGTTCAAGTTGATAAAGAAGAACGCGGAAACAAAGGCGCAGCCCTTACTACTTTTATCTCTCTAGCAGGTAGTTACCTTGTTTTAATGCCTAATAATCCTCGTGCTGGCGGTATTTCTCGTCGTATCGAAGGTGAAGAGCGCACCCAACTTAAAGCAGCACTAAGTACATTAGACCTACCGCAAGGTATGGGTCTAATCGTTCGTACAGCTGGTGTGGGGAAATCAGGTGAAGAGCTTGAGTGGGATTTAAACGTTCTACTTAACCATTGGAATGCAGTAAAAGAAGCAGCCGATTCACAATCAGCACCGTTTCTTATCCACCAAGAAAGTAACGTGATTGCTCGTGCTATCCGCGATTATTTACGTCGTGACATCGGTGAAATTCTGATCGATAGCCCGAAAATTTTCGACCGCGCACGTGATCATATTAAATTGGTTCGTCCTGATTTCTTATCTCGTGTTAAGCGTTACGAAGGTGAAGTTCCACTATTTAGCCACTACCAAATCGAAAGCCAAATTGACTCTGCGTTCCAGCGCGAAGTTCGTTTACCTTCAGGTGGTTCTGTTGTTATTGACCCAACAGAAGCGTTAACGTCTATCGATATCAACTCAGCTCGTGCTACAAAGGGCGGCGATATTGAAGAAACGGCATTACAGACAAACTTAGAAGCGGCAGATGAAATTGCACGTCAATTGCGTCTACGTGACTTAGGTGGTCTGGTTGTTATCGATTTTATTGATATGACGCCTGTTCGCCACCAACGCGAAGTTGAAAACCGTTTACGTGAAGCTGTTCGTATGGATCGCGCACGTGTTCAGATCGGTCGAATCTCGCGTTTCGGTCTACTTGAAATGTCACGTCAGCGTCTAAGCCCTTCTCTTGCAGAAGCAAGCCACCACGTTTGTCCTCGTTGTACTGGTACTGGTGTTGTTCGTGATAATGAATCACTATCGCTATCAATTTTACGTCTGATCGAAGAAGAAGCACTGAAAGATAACAGCTCACAAGTACTTGCTATTGTACCTGTGCCTGTAGCCTCGTACCTTCTAAACGAAAAACGTCGTTCAGTTCAACACATTGAAAAGTACCACGGTGTACGTGTTGTCATCGTTCCTAACTCTGATATGGAAACGCCGCACTTTGAAGTACTGCGTATTCGTGAAGGTGAAGAGCAAGATACACTTTCATACCATATCCCTAAAACGTTAGAAGCACTAAAAGAAGCAGAGGCAATTGAAGCACCACAACCTGAGCGCGTAATCAAAAAGCGTGAAGAGCCAGTACTTCAAGGTTTCACAGCGCCAAAACAACCAGCACCTGTTGCAAAACCGACAGCTAAACCGGCTCCGAAAGCAACGGCGAAGCCAACAGCAACAACGCCACAAAAGCCTGGTTTACTTAGTCGCTTCTTCTCTGTATTAGCATCATTCTTCTCAGGTAGCCCTGAACAGCAACAAGAGAAGCCTGTTGAAGCAAAAGCAGAGCAAAGCAACAATCAGAATAATCGTCGCAACAATACCCGTCGCAACGATCGTTCTGACAACCGTCGTAATAACCGTGACAACAATCGAGATAACAACCGTCGTAATAATCGACAAGATAACAACGATGTTGAAAACAATGACGAACGTCAAGAGCGTAATAACGAGCAACGCCAAAATCGTCGCCGCAATGACCGTAATGACAAAAACCGTCAAGACCGTCAACAGCAAAACGACAAGGCTGCAAAAGCACCTCGCCAAAACCGTAATAACGATGAAGCGAAAGAGCAAAAGCGTCAGTCTCGTAAAGAAGAAATTCAAGCGCAAAAGCAGCAACGTCAACAACAAAACGAGCAAACAGCAAAAGCAGCAACTGAACAACCTGCTGATACTCAACGTGACAACGAAGAAAAAGCGGTAAAAGTGAAGCAACGTCGCCAGCGTCGCCAACTTCGTAAAAAAGTACGTATCACAGATAATGTTGAAAAGTCAGTTGAACAACAAAATATTGCTGTTAATACTGTAGAAAACGTTGAAGCTGTTGAACAGACACCATCACCATTAATGGCGTTAGGCACTAGCATTGCTAAAGAAGCACAAGACAAACCTGAACAAATTCAGGGTTTGACTGACGAGCAAAGTGACAACGCAGAACAAGAAGGCACTCAACGTCGTAATCGTCGCTCACCACGTCATTTACGTGCAAGTGGTCAACGTCGTCGTCGTATGCGTGATACACGTGTCGAGAAGTCTGACTTTGTTACTAATGAAGAAGCAAACGCCATTGAACTGGCAGCTAATCAATCAACTGATAGCATTAGCGAGATGGTCAATGTTGTTTCTATCGTTGAAAAACCAAAAACAGTTCGTCCAACTTCAGGTGTAGCAATTCCTGAAATGGCAATGGGTAAAGTTTGGTCTCGTATCAAGCCAGCCGTTGAAGCAACTGTTGAGCAAAACATCACAGAAGATAAAGCCGATATTGCTGATGTAATTGATGATGTTGAAACAAATGACATCATCATTAATACACCAGTTGTAGAAGCAAAATCAGAAGTAATTGCAGTTGAAACGACACAACTTTCTGGTGTTGCAATTCCTGAATTAGCGATGGGTAAAGTCTTCCCACGCTATACAGCAGAAGAAACAACAGTGGAAATGAAGTCAGAACCTGCTGCTGAGCAAGTGATCGAGCAACCTGTTATTGTTGAAGAAGTAACAGCACCGGAAATCGAAACACAAGAGACAGTTGAGATAAAATCACCTGCAACTCAGGTTATTGATTTACCTGCTGTAGCAACAGCTGTAATGGCAACATCACCTCGTGGTTTCCATGCAGCTTCTGCAATGACAAAAGCGCCAGCACCTGAAGAACATGTTTCAGGCTCTGTTGTTCAAGCGGCACCATTACGCGAACGTACTAATACACGTGCAGCGGGTAGCCAAACAGCAACAAACAGTGCTGCAGCACCAATGACTAAACCTTCTTTTGACTAAAAGTTAAGTTTAGCAATGAAAAAGCCATGCTCTTGCATGGCTTTTTTATTATCTAATTATGAGTCAAAACCAGCGCACTTTATGTTTAATAATTACATATAGCTCTAATTTTTTACTTGTAAGCGGAGTAAATGCCGTTATTAGCCAACAAAAGTTGAAGCTAATTACAACTTTCTGTAGCATTCTGTTAACCAAAATGCGCTTTAAATACAGCAAATAATAGAAGAATCCTCAACTAACATGTTAGATTTTCCCCAAAAAACTCATCAATCCGTCAAGAACGATGTACTTTCAGGTTTAACCGTTGCACTTGCACTGGTACCTGAAGCCGTTGCTTTCGCATTCGTTGCTGGCGTAGACCCGATGGTTGGCTTATACGCAGCCTTTATTGTCGGTTTAATTACTGCCGTTTTAGGTGGTCGCCCAGGTATGATTTCAGGTGCTACAGGTGCAATGGCCGTGGTGATGGTTAGCCTTGTTGCCCAGCACGGTATTCAATATCTTTTTGCTGCCGTCATGCTTGCAGGTTTACTTCAGATCCTTGCGGGGGTGTTTCGTCTCGGTAAATTTATTCGAATGGTACCTCACCCTGTCATGATCGGTTTTGTTAACGGTCTTGCGATTGTAATTTTCTTAGCTCAGTTAGGTCAGTTTAAAGTTCCGTCTCTTGATGGTGGCTTAGAATGGATGCACGGCACACAGCTTTACATCATGTTAGGCTTAGTTGCGTTAACCATGTTTATCATCCATTTTTTACCAAAACTAACTAAAGCAGTTCCCTCTTCACTTGTTGCCATTTTAACTGTTACAGCATTAGTTCATATTTTAGGTTTAGACTCTCGCACTGTCGTCGATTTTGTTCGCACCATGAGTGGTGACGCAAATGCAACACTGGCAGGCTCTTTACCAACATTCGCTTTACCTGATGTTGGCTTTAACCTCGAAACCCTAAAAATTATTTTACCTTACTCATTAATCCTTGCTGCGGTTGGTTTAATCGAATCATTACTAACGCTAACTGTTATTGATGAAATGACAAATACGCGTGGTCATGGTAACCGTGAATGTGTTGGTCAAGGTGTTGCAAACGTTACTTGTTCAGTATTCGGGGCGATGGGCGGTTGTGCGATGATTGGTCAATCCATGATCAATATTAACTCTGGTGGTCGTGGTCGTTTATCCGGTATTACAGCTGCTATTGGTCTTTTACTGTTTATCTTATTCGGTTCATCATTTATTGAAATGATCCCGCTTGCTGCACTTGTTGGCGTAATGTTCATGGTTGTGATCGGGACGTTTGAATGGGCAAGCTTCAAAATGATGCGCAAAGTACCTAAGCACGATTTCTTTACCATTATCTTAGTAACTAGCGTTACCGTAATTGCAGATCTTGCGGTTGCAGTACTTGTCGGTGTGATTTACTCAGCACTCGTGTTCGCTTGGAATCACGCTAAAGAAATTTATGCGGCAAGCTACATCGATGATAATGGCGCAAAAGTTTACCAAGTAAATGGTCCACTTTTCTTTGGTTCAGTATCACATTTCCTTGAGTTATTTGATGCTCAAAATGATCCAAAAGAAGTGATCATTGATTTTGCTAAATCACGTGTTGCCGATCATTCCGCTATCGAAGCGATTGATACGATTGCAGAACGTTATGCTAATCGTAATAAAACCATTCATTTGCGTCACTTAAGTCCTGAGTGTAGTAAGCTGCTGAAAAAAGCAGGAAGTTTGGTTGAAGTTAACGTTCTTGAAGATCCAACCTATAAAGTTGCTTCTGACGTACTAGGCTAAGATATATTAATAAGCCCACTTACAAGGTGGGCTTTTTTCTACCTGTAGATCATATTTTACGTTTGTTTTGCTCATTCGACTCCCTTTATGCTCTGTTTTCTGAAACAATCACTGTATTAAGTGATTAATATTTCAAACATTCGGCAAAGGATTCGCACTGTGTTTAACATTTCATCTGTAGATAAAACTCAATCTATCCACATTAAAAAACGCATTGATAATAAAACGAAGCCCATTGGTGCGTTAGGCCAATTAGAACCACTTGCTGAACAACTCGCATTAATACAACAAAGCGATACACTGACCATCGATAATCCTCACCTCCTTATTTTCGCGGCAGATCATGGCATTTCACAACATGGAATAAGTATTGCGCCCGCAGAAGTCACCACCCAAATGGTCCATAATTTTTTAGCCGGCGGTGCGGCAGCGAACTGTTTTTGCCGTAGCAATAATATGGCGCTTAAAATTGTTGATGCTGGTATTTTAGGTGATGTTGATGACCATCCAAATTTAATCAAGCAATCATTAGGTAAAGGAACACAAGATTTCACTATTCAAGATGCAATGTCACTTGATACCGTACAACGAGGAATATCTGCTGGAGCAAGTGTTGTTGAATCACTTAATCAATCTGGTACAAACCTTGTTGCTTTTGGTGAGATGGGGATCGGCAATACCAGTAGTGCTGCTGCAATTATGGCATTATTGCTAAACCTTCCTGCAGATGCTTGCACTGGGCACGGTACGGGCATTGATGACAGCCAATATCAAAAAAAATTAGCGCTTATTCGTCTTGCCTGTAAACTTCACTTTAGCGCGACAGGCGATCCTCTAAGAGTGTTATCTGCTGTCGGTGGATTTGAAATTGCGCAAATCACAGGCGGTATACTGCAAGCGGCTGAAAACCGTATGATTATATTGGTCGATGGCTTCATTGTTACTGCTGCCGCCTTACTGGCTGTTGCAATCAACCCGAATGTGATTGATTATCTTGTTTTCTGTCACCATTCAGAAGAAGCTGGGCATCACCGTATGCTTCAACATCTCAATGCCTCACCATTACTTAACTTAGGCTTGCGCTTAGGTGAAGGAACTGGCGCAGTACTAGCCCTACCTTTAATCAAAGCTGCTTGTGCCTTTTACAATGATATGGCGAGTTTTGATGATGCAGGAGTTACTGTGTGAGTACCGAACATCAAACCCAGAGCAAAGCATCACTAACGGAAAATGGCTATCGATATCAATGGCAGCTATTTTTAGTAGCATTAGCGTTTTTTACCCGTATTCCTATTCCAATCAATACTCCATTTAGCACTGAGCGATTAAATCATGCCAATCGCTACTTTGGTGTTATTGGTCTTATTGTAGGAGTAATATGTAGCTTAATATATCTAATATTTATTCTGCTTTTTCCCCCTACAATTGCTATTGGTATAGCAATGATTTCAGGTATCTTAATCACGGGAGCTTTCCATGAAGATGGACTAGCTGATGTATTTGACGGCTTTGGTGGTGGTTGGACGATTGAGTCGAAGCTCAATATAATGAAAGATTCTCGCTTGGGGACTTATGGCGCTTCAGCACTAGTAATGGCATTAGGTTTAAAATGGGTAACATTAGTCTCATTGGCTAACATAAGCCTCTACTTCCCTGTTTATGCTTTCATTGTCATTCATTGTATAAGTCGAGTCGCAGCCGCTAGCCTTATATTCTCTTACCCTTATGTTCGCGCAGATCAAGATAGTAAAGTTAAACCTTTAGCCAATCAGCAGTCTTTATTTGATATTGGAATACTACTAACAACAGCCGTATTGATTCTTACAATATTACCACTATCTCTCGTCTTGGGTTGCCTTGTCACAACAACACTTGTACGTCAAAGCTGTGGTTATTGGTTCAACCAGCAACTTGGTGGATACACTGGGGATTGTTTAGGAGCAACGCAGCAACTTGCAGAGATAGCGGGATACCTGACATTATTAGCCTTCGCGACTCATTATCATTTTTAAGGATTTCAGATGACAGTTACAACCAACAAGGATGATCGCTATAAAGCGCGCCAACAAAAATTAAAAGAGCAAGTCGATGCTCGTATTGATGCCGCCCAGCAAGAAAAAGGACTGGTTCTGGTCATCACTGGCAATGGTAAAGGTAAATCCACCTCAGGATTTGGCATGATTACACGAGCTGTCGGTCATGGTCAGCACTGTGGCGTCGGTCAATTTATAAAAGGGACATGGGATTGTGGCGAGCGTAATTTGCTAGAACAACACGGTGTCAACTTTGCCGTAATGGCTACTGGTTTTACGTGGGAGACGCAAAATAAAGACGCTGATACCATCGCTGCGCAAGAAACATGGCAACAATGTAAGGCTATGTTAGCAGATGATAGCTATGATGTTGTATTACTCGATGAACTGACTTATATGGTCAGCTATGATTACGTTGCTCTAGATGATGTTATAGAAGCTATAGAAAAGCGACCAGTCACACAATCGGTGATCATCACAGGCCGTGCTGCACACCGTCAATTACTTGAAATTGCCGATACTGTATCAGAAGTGCGTAATGTTAAACATGCATTCGAAAGCGGTATAAAAGCACGTAAAGGTATTGATTGGTAAATGACGATAAGCCATTAAAGGTAATAAACCTTACTTTTAATGGCTAAATAACAAACAACCGGATTGCTTTTTACATTTTTTACTATCACAGAGTCTATAGCTTCATATAATAGCCGCATGCTTATCAGTCATTAATGCTATTTTTGGAGCAATTATGCCTTCCCATTTACCGAAAGCGTTTAGTAAACCTTTTCTTAAAATATTTCATATCTTAGAAGCGATTCTTTTGGTTGGGATAACTCTTTCAACCGTCGTTGCCATGTTTAATGAATTTATACATGTCATTGTCGAAAGAAATATTTTACTAACAGACATCCTTTTAATGTTCATTTACTTGGAAATATTGGCCATGGTTCAACAATTTGTTGCCAATGGTAAAATTCCAGTTCGTTATCCTATTTATATTGCAATCATGGCGATTGCTCGCTACATCACATTGGGTATGAAAGAGTTAGATGGTACTTTCATTATTTGGCTATCATTAGCCGCATTTGTTTTAGCTGCAGCAACAGTGCTTATTCGCATCGGTCATCATTATTGGCCTTATGAAACGCCGGAAGATCCAACCAAAAAGCAAGCTGATGACTAATCGAATGGTATAAAATAAAAAAGGCACATCGTGCCTTTTTTATTATTCTCCATCGTATTAAATAATAACTTGAGCTAACAAGTAACCAATACAACACGCAGATATAACACCGATTAAACCAGGTACCATAAAACTATGGTTGAAGTACCATTTACCAATTTTAGTTGTACCTGTGACATCGAAATTAACCGTTGCAATGTCTGATGGATAATTAGGAATGAAGAAATATCCATACGTTGCAGGCATTAAACCAATCAATAAAGCTGGGCTTAATCCCATTGCTAAGCCCACTGGTAACATCATACGTGCCGTTGCAGCCTGTGAGTTAACGACAACAGAAACAGTAAATAACGCTAATGCAAATGTCCAAGGATAGCCTTGAACCATTTCGGTAATACCCGATTTAAACGACGGCATTGCATACTGAAAGTAAGTATCACTCATCCACGCGATACCAAAAATAGCGATTGCCGCAACCATACCTGACTTAAATACCACGCCTTCTGGTACTTTTTGCACATTGGTACGCGTCACTAATAAGATCAAACCACCAAAGCCCAACATCATCATTTGGATAATTAACGACATTGAAATAGGTTTAGCATCCCCAATGGTTCTAATTTCAGGCACCATTGCAACAATGACAATCGTAATTAGTGCAACAATGAACAACATAACAGCATGCATCGCTGATTTAGGTAATGTTTCATTCAACGATGTCGAGGTTGTATGAAGGATTTGATCTCGCCATACAGGATCTTGTAAACGACGTTGATATTCAGGATCATCGGCTAATTCTTTACCACGGCGTAGACTGTATAGTGATAATAATATTGTACCGCCTAAAGTTGCGGGTATCGTCACCATCAAAATTGATAGTAAACTAATTGAATCATTAATACCTGATAGTTGAGCAAGATAATACACAACAGCCGCTGAGATTGGACTTGCCGTAATCGCAAGTTGAGATGCAACAGAAGACGCAGCCATTGGGCGCTCTGGTCGAATACCATTTTTTAATGCGACATCACCGATAATAGGCATAATCGAGTAAACCGCATGCCCTGTCCCTAGCATAAACGTCATTACATACGTAACAAGTGGGCCGACTATTGTAACGCGCTTGGGGTTACTACGTAGAATCCGTTCTGCTACTTGTAACATGTATTTTAAACCACCAGCCGCTTCTAAAATCGATGCACAAGTCACAACAGCAAGGATAATAAGCATAACGGTAATCGGTGGTGATGTTGGCGGCATACGGAAAATAAATACTTCCACCAACAAACCTAAACCAGATACCACTCCAAGACCAATACCACCGAACCGACTACCAGCATAAAGCACAACCAGTAAAAATATAAACTCAAGGTACAACATACCCATCTCCCTGTTAATCAATATTATAAAAATCAATCTCTAAGGATAAGGTGGCAGTATTTCGCTTATTATTTATTGATAGTAATCACAGTCTAAATGGGTTAAATAATAGGCTTTCATCTCTGTGATACCCACAGCGAAAAAAGCCTTCCACCATTACTAAACACACACATTAGCAAGCATAAAAAAAAACAGATTTATCACTTTTTAGTAACAGTTAAATTGGGACACTCATTGATATGACAAAGATCAGCATTCACATCTTGATTCCCCAATAAACGTAACCATAAAGCAGGAAGGTGCTTTGGTTTAACCTTTCTCTCTTCTATTTTAATCGGGGTAACTAATTGCCAATCTTTTTGAGGTGATCGTTTCGCAACCACAAATCGAAATGGTAAGTACTCAATTAACCCTAACCGTAAATCTGTTACCACTAATTGATCATCAATGATCTGATATTGAATGAAATTACTCGAAAACTTAACAAGATCATTAACATGTTCTGAGGTTTGCTCAAGTTGCCAATACCCCCGCTCTCGCTGAGCCCATTGCATCGGATAGTTGCCATTCTTTTTACTATCTAATAATGAAGAAAAACCTTCATAGTATTTATTATCATCTAAAATAATGATCCGCCACAACACAGTATTAAACGGTGTTGGACTAATAAATATCGGTTTATTGGCTAAAGGCGTATCTTTAACTTCATCATGAACACGCTGATTTATTATCGAATAAGCCGCGACAGACCATACTAGATATAAACTCGACATTAACAACCCAATACCACACAACTTAGCCATTTTCTCCCGCCACATAAGGCTCGCAGTGAGCATTACTAGTAAAGGTAAGGTATAAAGTGGATCGATAATAAAGATACTGGATATTGCTACACTGACATCTAAAGGCCAAAAAAGCTGCGTACCATAAGTCGTAAACGAATCTAATAATGGGTGGGTGATCAAGCATGCTGCTATCAAAAACCATAATCGACTAAATGATAATACTGTAAGTCTAAAACGGTACCACAATGCAGTAAATAATAAAGAAAACGGAAGCAACACAAAAAGTGAATGGCTAAAACCACGATGTTTCACCGTATCTGAAATAGGGTCACCATAGCTAATTAATACATCCAGATCAGGCAAGGTACCTAAAGCAGCTCCTGCCAATAAGGTTTTTGGTTTACAGTGACGTCCAGCCACAACCGCTGCAACAGATGCGCCTAATGCTGCTTGCGTTATTGAATCCACATACACTCCTTCGTATTTCATTGTTTGTAAATGTGAAATTTTATTGCTATTTCAACAAATAAACTACTAACATAGTACTCAGTTAACCATGTATAAACAAAAAATTTACATTGCTCGGTCAAATAGAATATGTACCTTCAGTAGTATAAACGTCACTGATATAGACATGGATGTAGCTCGCATATCAAGCGTTGTAAGTCTATTTAGAGGTAATAATAATGAAAAAAACTTGTCCTTGCTGTCAGCAAAAAACCACAGTTCCAGCACTGAATAAAGAAGTACTGTATTTTAACTGCGAACATTGCGAAACCCCACTTCAGCATAATGAAAATCAAGTACTAGGTTACGCTATCGCATACATTGCAATTGTTAGTATTATCTTACTCTCTATTGGTATCAATGCCTTTATAACGATGGCTATATCTGTCATTAGTTACGCTTTGATCCGTCATAAAGTCATTGAACCTTTTATTGACATCGAATGTAATAAAATCAGTCAATTCCTAACGGATCTAGAGCTTTCTGCACAAAAAAAGGGATGACAATAATTGTCATCCCTCTTTTCTAACACTGTTTATTAATTTTCAGCATCGTTAGCTGATAATACCCGGTGTTCATTTGCAGTCGCGATCCAAGCGGCACAAAATAACGTTAGACGCGCAAAGAAATAGAAAAATGCCATTAGACCTATAATTGAACCAAACGCCGCACCTGATGGTGAACTTGCTAATTTAGGCAACATGAACGTCATAGCAAACTTAATCGCTTCAAAACCTATCGCTGCAAGTAGTGTTCCTTTCATCAGTGCCCAGCGATTAAAACGACGCTTTGGTAACATCCAAAAGATCCATAAGAACATAAGGTAATTAGCACAGATTGATATCGTTAAAGCTGTTGCGGTAAGAACGGGGCGTAGCCAAGTAATATTTTCTAAACCTAACGCATTAACAATCGTTGCTTGGGCTGAGCCGGCAACTGACGTTAGCACAACGGTAAAAATTAATGCGCCCACCAATCCAGTCAGTGCGACAAAATCTTTCACATATTGCAGTAAAAAATGATCTTTGTCTTCTGGTTTACGTTCCCATACATCACGGGTTTGTGCTCGAATGGCTTCACGTAAATTCCCCATCCAACTAATACCAGAATACAAAGCAATAGCTAAACCACTTAAACCGACAGTTGTACGCTGACTAATCGCAATATTAACAGTGTTTTTTAATGTCGTTGCTAAGCTTGGATCAGTAACACCTGCAACTATTTTATCAATAATGCTATTTAGTAATGAGGCATTAGAGGCCAATATAAAACCAGCAGCTGCAAACAACACCATTAAAATAGGGATAAGGGATAAAAAAGAGAAATAAGTGATAGCTGCACCAAACTGACTCCCCAAACGATCATTAAAACGATCCGCAGCACGGATCAAGTGATCAATAGGAGGCAAGGCTTTTATTTTATCGACCACAAAAGTAACAATCGCCATTACTTTTGACATCAAGGTCGTCTTTTCATCTGTCGACGTCGGTTTATCTATCATAATCCATCATATGGCGTCATTCATTTATCAAGTTACAGTAATTACTGCTCACTTTCTTACTAAAAAGTCGCCATTTACTTTTTAGTATCAAAAACATATAAAATAGAAAAGGCTTGCCTTAATAAGCAAACCTTTTCAGTAATAACGTGACCAACATAGGAAATATTGTTAGTTAAACAAACCTTTAAGCAATTGATCCGCTACATTTTTAATCTTTTCGTCTTTGGCTTTATCACCTAATAACTTTTCAAGACCACGGTTTAGCTCTTTCTTCGCTTTCTGCTCTAATCCACTATTTTGCTTAAAGAGGTTTTTTAAATCTAATTGATATTTAGGCTGCTGCCATGTGCCTTTTATTCTAATAGGAACGGTAATACCTTTCAATTCATCTAGACCTTTACCACTTGCTACAATAGCAGTATCAACAGAAAAGTTTAATGACTCATTATTTAAATTAGTCGTACCACTACCATTAATATCAAGTAATGGTGAAACTAGATGAAGATTATCGATCTTTGCTTGGCCTTGCCCTAATTGCAGCAATGCCGTTAAAGAAGAGAAATCGGTTTTCTTTTGCTTCTGACTATCTGCTAACTTCTCACCTTTTAAACGGGCTTTTGCCGAACGGATCATCTCCGATATATTCACACCATAAACAGCGCCGTCGGTTAGATTCACATTAATCGTACCTGTACTGTTATTTTTCAAATGTTGTGAAGATAAGCCTTTACCTGCAAGATTAACAATAATATTTGCACGTCCAGCTAACTGCTTATTATTAGCAACATCTTCCAATAATGGCTGGATTTCAACACCCTTTATTTGATTATGTAATTGATAGCTAGCTAAAGGTGTATTTACATTCAATTGTGCAGATACACTCACTGTGCCTTTATATAAATTTGCCGTAAACGAATTTAGCTTTGCAATCCCATTTTTAATGACAACCGACAATTTCACATCAGACAAATGTGCCTGTGAAATAGTGAACCTTTTCGCCATTATCGTTCCGTCAACATCAATACCTTTTAATCCTGAAAGATCCGGCTCTTGTATTGCAGGAGGAGTATTTGATACCGATTGTGAAGATGTTTGTTGTGGCGTTGACGCAGCGATTTCGGTTGATGCGTTGTTTACAGCTTGATCTGATCCTGCAGGCTTTTTAGGTGAAACCTGTCCATGCTGCTTGTTAAGCCAGTTATCAACATTAATATTGTCGCTAGATAAGTTAAAACGGATAACGGGAACATCATGGTTGATAAATGATACATCTCCCATTAACGCTAGTTCATCAGCATTCACATTGAGTTTTGATAACGTCGCTGTTTTTGTCGTTAAATCATAACTAGCATTGGTTTTAATGTTTACCTGCATCTTAGGGCGAGGTAACGCTTTGCCTGACAATGCATTATCTATTGATAGGTTCTCTAAAGTCAGAATATTTCTATCAGACGATAATTTAAACTGGGTTTTCCCTTTGGTAACAAAAGCCAACTCTGGTAATTGGCCATCTATATTTAGATTAACCGTTGCCCATTGACCATACTTAAAATGATCCAACGTTACTTGAGCTTGTTTTATCTCAGTTTTTCCATCTTGTGCAATAAGAGATAAATCTAAATTTTTTAATTCCGCTAATTGATATGCAGAAGACAAATTCAACTCGGTACTGCCTTTAGCCGCAAATTTAAGCGCATTTGCACTTCCCGAAATATCAAATGTCGCTTTCGTCCATGTATTTGGTGTCAGCTTATCTAAGGTGAAATTCACCTTATTTAACGCAATATTCGATGCGGTTTTGTCATTAATAATATCAACACTAGCATTGATAAGTTCAACCCCTGCAAGAGATATTTTCCATGGCTGTGCCTTTACCTTTGATGCAGTTGACTGCTCATCCTGAACATTACTAACAGCATCTTTATTAGCTTTTGATGATGTAGAGTCATTCACTTCCTTCACTGATGACTTTTCAGTTAGGCCATCTAAATTACTACGACCATCTTTCAGTGTTTGAACAAAAACATGCGCACCATCTAAACGTACTTTCCCAATATCAAGCTCATGAGATAAAAGCGGCAATACTGAAACAGACAACTCTGCCTGCTTAAATTGAATTAGGTTTGGTTGAGCAAAGCCTTGAGGGTTATTTAACGTTGTTTCCCCCACACTTAAACCTAATGTTGGGAAAAAACGCCAGTTAATATCGCCGCGAATATCCAATTCACGCCCTGTTTGCTTTTTTACTTGCTCTGCAATCACAGCTTTAAACTGATTGGGATTTACTAACGTGGCAAGGGCTGTGATCCCAAGTACAACGACGATAATAATACCGATTAAAACATACAGTAATTTTTTCATACTACCCTCTTTCCATAGCACCCATTATCACGATTAGGAGTCTGCATAAGAAATATAAACAATTAAAATATAAGCTTAATAATATTAAGCTCTGCGTTATGACAATGATTTATAATGATAGTTTCGACCCTAAACATCATAGTAGTACTATCAGGTAATAAAATATCACACATAACAAAAAGGCAATCACGATGGATTGCCTCTTAAAATACAAATTATTGAAGACTGAAATTAACTCTCTTTATCATCTTCATTAATACGGCTTGCTACTGCACCTTGCTGATATTTATATTTAGCGTCAACACGTTTATTATACGGTTTTTCAGCTTCACCAGATAAGGTTTCAAAACTTAACGCACCAATTGGCATATGTGGACGTAATGCCAGTGGTAAGCGACCTGAATTATAAAATTCAAGTACGATACGACCAGACCAACCTGGATCGATACGGTGTGCAGTAACGTGTACCATTAGACCTAAACGCGCTAATGATGATCGTCCATCCAACCAACCTACGATATTGGCAGGTAATGTTACTGATTCATGAGTTACTGCTAAAGCAAGTTGTCCTGGATGAAGGAAAAAAGCTTCTCCTTCCTCAACAACAATTTCATCACTCATAACTTTATCAAGTTGCGTTGCTACATCTTCTTTCTTTCCTGAAAGATCGATAAAGGGTGCACCATGATCATTAAAAATACGGAAGTTATTACCAAGGGTCACATCAACAGTTAAACCACTAATACAGTCATCGGCTGGACGTGGCTCGATATTGATTTTTCCTTCATCAAGGTACGCCTTGATATCCTTGTCACAAAGTCTCATTTGAGCTTTCTCCTGAATAACAAAACACACGTATTATCAATAATACCTGTGTAGGCAAATCTTAACAGGGTTTCCCGAAAGATAAAAATAAGGCTAGCAAAAGCCAGCCTTATGAAAATTTAAGAACGTAATAACTTCGCTATATGCGCTTTCAGTACGTCGATTGCAATACGGTTTTTACCACCGCGAGGAACGATAATATCAGCATATTGTTTTGACGGTTCAATAAATTGCATAAACATAGGGCGTACCGTCTTTTGATACTGAACAAGCACAGATTCCATTGTACGACCACGCTCTGCAACATCACGTTGTAAACGACGAAGTAAACAAATATCTAGCGGTGTATCCATAAATACACTTGCATGCATTAAATCTCGCAGACGAGGATCGGTAAGTAAAAGAATACCTTCTAAAATAATCACCTTCTTAGGTGTTAATAGCGTCGTCTCTTTTAAACGAGTATGTTCACTGTAGCTATATTGTGGAACTTCTACAGCTTCACCTTTTATTAACTGCTCTAGATGATCACAAAGTAAATCATGGTCAAGGGCGTTAGGGTGATCGTAGTTAGTTTTGACCCGCTCATCCATGGTCAGGTGACTTTGATCGTTGTAATAACAATCTTCCGTAATAACACCGATCTGATGATCGCCTACTTTTTCTTTTAGCTCTTTATATACAGTACTGGCAATCAGACTTTTACCGGATGCAGAAGCACCTGCAATACCAATAATAACGCATTGGTGTGAATTTTCAGACATATCAGAAGGCACCTGTTAGATCACGTGGCGAGATAAATAATTAAACCGCCTGATTATAAGCAGTTGTTATGTCAGATGCCAATAAAAATGAGACATCCGACACATTTTAATAGAAAACGGACAAAAGCCGTCTCATATTATTGTTACATAGTACGAATTGTAATCTGCTCTGCAGCTATTTCACCTTGCCAGTATAAGCGACTAGCCACTGTCGCAGCTAAATCAATGTAAGCCACCGCTTGCTCAGAATTAGGCGATGCCGCCACGGTTGGCTTACCGTTATCAATATCTTGGCGTACTTTAATATCAAGTGGTAATTGAGCGAGTAACGGAACAGAGTAATCTTGCGCCATTTTCACAGCACCACCAGTGCCAAAAATATGCTCATGATGTCCACAATGACTACAAACGTGATAACTCATATTCTCAACAATACCCAATACAGGCACATCCACTTTATTAAACATACTGATCCCTTTAATAGCATCAGCTAGTGCTAAATCTTGTGGTGTAGTTACAACCAAAGCGCCTGTAACAGGTATTTGTTGCGATAACGTCAGTTGAATGTCACCCGTACCTGGTGGCATATCAATAACAAGGTAATCAAGATCGGGCCACCATGTCTCACTGATAATTTGCGCTAACGCTTTAGATGCCATAGGCCCACGCCAAATCGTTGCACTTTCAGCAGGCACCAAATACCCCACAGAATTAGTATATAAACCACAAGATTCAATAGGCATCATCATTTTACCATCAGGAGACTGTGGTTTTTGATCCATCGTTCCTAACATCATAGGTACTGATGGGCCGTAAATATCAGCATCAAGTAACCCAACTTTAGCCCCTTGTTGTTGAAGACCTAAAGCTAAATTAACTGAAGTTGTTGATTTACCGACCCCGCCCTTTGCAGAGCTCACTACGATAATATTTTTCACACCGCGTAAAGGTTGTTTATTCTCAACCGCTAAGGTGGCAACTTTTGCACGAACACTAAAGGTTGCACTTAAGGGAATTACACCGTTATGTTGCTCGCTGGCAATCCATTCTTCGAGTTCATTAACCAATTTAGCCGCAGCAAAAGGTATGGTGATCGTAATTAAACCATCGGCAGAGATTGAAACAACATTAGGCACATCTGCCCATTCTGAATTAAGAAGAGAATGCTCAAAGTGATTTAGCCATTGGCATATATCAGCAACATTCTGAAAACGATGAGTCACACCGTTAGTCATAAGTTAACGCTCCACATAATCTATTATCAAACGAGCAACAACTTAACCTTTAGTTCGTCATTTAAAAGCTTGTTGCTACGCTAATTTTACTTGTTTTACTTAATGCTACCACCAAAGCATGAAAACTGCCCTATTTCACAAGCTTTTAAGCGGATAAAACCGTATCTGATGCTAGGAATAACGGCAACCATCAGGTAGTATTTACAGCTACGTTTTTTACCCATCATGAGCGAAATAAGTAATTATGGCTGCCAATCCAAGAAAAATTCTGGTTACCTGTGCCCTTCCGTATGCTAACGGTTCTATCCACTTAGGTCACATGCTTGAGCATGTACAAGCGGATATTTGGGTGCGCTACCAGCGCCTTCGCGGCAACGAAGTTCATTTCATCTGTGCAGACGATGCACACGGTACTCCAATCATGCTTAAGGCCCAGCAGATGGGTATGGAACCTGAGCAAATGATTGCCGAAGTGAGCAAAGAGCACCAAGCTGATTTTGCTGGCTTCGATATTGATTTTAGCAACTACCACAGTACGCATTCACCGGAAAACCGTGAACTGGCGTCTTTTGTGTACACTCAGCTAAAAGAAAAAGGTTTTATCACTAGCCGTACTATTTCTCAGCTTTTTGACCCTGAGAAAGAAATGTTTCTACCGGATCGTTTCGTAAAAGGTACATGCCCTAAGTGTAAAGCTGAAGACCAATACGGTGACAACTGTGATAACTGTGGCGAAACTTACAGCCCAACAGATTTGATCAACCCTAAATCTGCTGTATCTGGTGCTACACCAGTAATGAAAGATTCAGAGCACTTCTTCTTTGACTTGCCTCAATTTGAAAGCATGTTAAAAGAATGGACTAAATCTGGTGCACTTCAAGACGAAACATCAAACAAAATGCAAGAGTGGTTTGAGTCAGGCCTGCAACAGTGGGATATTTCTCGTGACGCTCCTTACTTCGGCTTTGAAATTCCAGGTGAGACAGGCAAATACTTCTATGTATGGCTAGATGCGCCAATTGGTTACATGGGTTCATTTAAAAACCTCTGTGACAAGCGCGACGATCTAAACTTCGATGAGTTCTGGAATAAAGATAGCTCAACAGAGCTATACCACTTCATTGGTAAAGACATTGTTTACTTCCACAGCCTATTCTGGCCTGCAATGCTAGATGGTGCGGGTTTCCGTAAACCAAACAATGTATTCGTACACGGTTACGTAACAGTAAATGGTGCGAAAATGTCTAAGTCTAAAGGTACGTTCATCAAAGCAGGAACTTACCTAAAACACCTAGATCCAGAGTGTCTACGCTACTATTACGCTGCTAAACTAAACAGCCGTATTGATGATCTAGATTTAAATCTAGAAGATTTCACGCAACGTGTTAACAGTGACGTAGTAAACAAGATTGTTAACCTTGCATCTCGTAATGCAGGCTTCATCGCTAAACGTTTCGATGGCAAGTTATCTGATAATTTCGTTGAACCTGAGCTATATGCAGAATTCGTTGAAGCCGCTGATCGTATCGGTGAACTATACGAAAGCCGTGAATACGGTCGCGCAATTCGTGAAATCACAGCACTTGCAGATAAAGCAAACCAATATGTTGATGAAAAAGCACCTTGGGTTGTTGCGAAGCAAGAAGGTAAAGACCAAGAGTTACAAGAAATTTGTACTGTAGGTATCAACCTATTCCGCGTGCTAATGGCTTACCTGAAGCCAGTCATGCCAAAACTGACTGAGCGTAGTGAAGCATTCCTAAACGAAACACTAACTTGGGAAACAATTGCCAAGCCGCTGACTGCGCACGAAGTAACGAAGTTTAAAGCATTATTTAACCGTATCGATCCTGCACACGTTGCTGCGATGGTTGAATCATCTAAAGAAGAAGCGGCAGCAGATAAGGCAGCGGCTGAAGCGGCAGCAAAACCTGCAAGCCCTTTAACTGATGAGCCGATTGAAGCTGAAATCGAATTTGACGATTTTGCAAAAGTGGATATGCGTATCGCTAAGATCGTTTCTTGTGAAGAAGTTCCAAAGGCAAACAAACTACTTAAATTCCAATTAGATATTGGCGGTGAAATGCGCCAAGTATTCTCTGGTATTAAGTCTGCTTACACACCAGAAGAGTTAGTGGGCAAAATGACAGTTATGGTTGCTAACCTTAAACCTCGAAAAATGAAGTTCGGCATGTCTGAAGGCATGATCCTAGCAGCAGGCCCTGGTGGTAAAGATCTTTGGATCCTAGAGCCACATGAAGGTGCACAGCCTGGTATGCGTGTAATGTAATTTACACTTCATTTATATATAGAGGGCACAAAATTTGTGCCCTTTTTTATACCTGAAATATTTAAATTCATATATTTAGAATATATATTCACAACGCCACAGGGGAAATCACTTTAAGTTACAAGTGAATCATTAGCAAAATAGCTAAATACTCTGAAGTAGTAACATTTCCTTATACTATGAGAATTAGCGCCGTCTATTTACCAAAGAAATACTTAAGATGAAATCGTGACCAACCCGATATAAAAACTATTAAAATGTTAACAAGTAGTTAATATTGCTTCTATTTAACTTTACCGAAATATAAAAAACGTGACATCAACCATATAGTTAATATTTGATCGTATTTTTACTTTGGTTGAAACATTGAAGTCCTGATAGTCTCTTTGTGCTCTGATATATAGATGGACAGAGTGAATAATTATAAGGAAAATTCAATGTCAACGACAAAGAAAAAAATGTCCCTCACCTCCCGAGTGATCCTCGGTATGGTACTGGGTATTCTAACAGGATTTTTAATTCGCACCTTTTTAGCTGATATCTCTTTTATCCACGAATACATCGTTAATGGTTTATTCGATGTTGGTGGCAAAATTTTCATTGCCAGCTTAAAGATGCTTGTAGTGCCTCTCGTTTTTGTATCGCTGGTTTGTGGTACTAGTTCATTAAAAGATATCGCAACATTAGGCCGCCTAGGTGGTAAAACAGTCTTGTTTTATCTTGCAACGACTGCCATTGCTATTACCCTCGCACTCTTCCTTGCAAATGTATTCCAACCAGGTGCAGGTGCAGATCTAAGCGCAGCAACAACATTTGCTGCAAAAGAAGCGCCAACGCTAGGTAGCGTTATTGTGGGCATGTTCCCAACTAACCCAATAAGTTCTATGGCAAATGGTAATACTCTTCAAATCATTGTCTTTGCCGTATTATTCGGTATCGCAATTAGTGCTGCGGGTAAACCTGGTGAACGTATCGCTGAAGTATTCAAAGATCTTAATGAAGTAATCATGAAGCTTGTTGCATTACTAATGAACATTGCACCATTCGGTGTGTTCTTCCTAATGGCTAAGCTATTTACAGGATTAGGGCTAGATGCAATCTTTAACCTGATTAACTACTTCTTAGTGCTTGTTGCCGCTTTACTGATCCACGGTTTAGTAACATACAGCGCGATGCTAAAGATCTTTACCGGTCTAAGCCCTATTACTTTCCTAAAGAAAATGGAAGATGCGGTGATGTTTGCTTTCTCAACAGCATCATCAAATGCAACAATTCCAGTTACGATGGAAACAGCAACCAAACGTCTTGGTGTCAATAACAAGATTGCTTCATTTACAGTACCGCTAGGTGCAACCATTAATATGGATGGCACAGCTATCATGCAAGGTGTCGCGACAGTATTTATTGCTCAAGCGTTCAACATTGACCTAAGCATGGGTGACTACATTGCCGTTATTGTCACTGCAACACTTGCCTCTATTGGTACAGCGGGTGTTCCTGGTGTCGGCTTAATCATGCTGGCCATGGTACTAAACCAAGTTGGTCTTCCAGTTGAAGGTATTGCAATCATCATGGGTGTTGACCGCCTGCTTGATATGATCCGTACTGCTGTCAACATTACTGGTGACTCTGTAGTGACATGTATTGTCGCTAAGAGTGAAAACGAGCTTGATATTGAACGCTTCAATGATCCTAAAGCTGCGGCTAAAGATGAAGAAGTTAACTTTCACCCTCTAAAACAAGAATCCTAATTCATCTAGTTTATTTATATAAGGCGCCTCATCATGGCGCCTTTTTTATTTCTTCGCACTTATTTAGTGCACTTGAACCAAATTTGCCCATCAAATATTGTCATTAAAACAGTAACTAATTGTTTTAATAAATAAACACTAACGGCATACCCCTTGCTTATTCACTAAAATAATAAGAGTAATTAAAGGGCTATTTATGTGGTTGATCATAGCTGCAATTATTTCACTATTAACTATTGGATATATCACTTGGAAAACAAAGAAAAACAACGCACAATTACAACTGCAATTTGACCAAATAATGCAGCTTAGGCAACTGATACAATTTATTCGTTATCATCGCCGCTATTGCCATCAAAAAATTGTGAATAACAATAAAAATAATAACTTCCATGAATCTGTTAAGAATAAAAGACATACCTTAAAAGAAACACTCTCAATGTTAATTCATCAAGCTGATACCAATCACAAACCAATGTTTCGGATATTGAGACAAGAAATACAGCGTTTATTTGCGGATTACCACAGCTACTCTCTACAACGCAGCCAAGCCGTACATGGAAGAATTATTCGGCATATCATGTATCTTATTGATGATGTTATTAGCTCTAGTTTACTCACGGCTGAAAAAGATACCACTTTCGAACATTACCAAGCCGCTTGGCCTGTCACATTAAATGCGCTAGATAATTTAAACCGATTCCGGTGGACGATTGAACATTACCCGTTAGAAAGTAAAAGCTATACGCGAGAATTAGAAATGCATGTAAAAATGATCCAACGAAGACTTGGACAAATATCGATGATAAGCCAACAAACACCACCAGTTTGGCCAATCGAAAAGCTCATGCAAAATTTTCTAGAAATTAAGTTTAATAACCAAGATAAAAATAAACTTAAAGAAGATCTTTATCTTTATTCTATTCAGATATCAGACACTATTTTCCAGTTCTTTGATCTTATTATCAATGATATTGCTGACGATCTTCCTATCACAATCCCTAACATAACAACATGCACCATTAACCTAGACCACAATAAACAGGCATAAAAAAACCCAGCGCATTGCTGGGTTTATATTATTATATCAATAATTAACCGATATGAGTCATGCCATTCATGTACTTACGAAGTACTTCTGGAATCTCGATACGACCATCTGCTTGCTGGTTATTTTCTAAAATAGCAACCATAGTACGGCCAACCGCAAGACCAGAACCGTTTAGTGTATGTAGAAGCTCAGGCTTCTTCTCACCTTTACGGCGGAAACGTGCTTGCATACGACGAGCTTGGAAATCCCACATGTTAGAACAAGAAGAAATTTCACGGTATGTTTCTTGAGCAGGAACCCATACTTCAAGATCGTAGGTTTTACATGAGCCAAAGCCCATATCGCCAGTACAAAGAATCACTTTACGGTATGGAAGCTCTAAAAGCTGAAGTACTTTCTCAGCGTGACCTGTTAGTTCTTCTAATGCCGCCATTGAATCTTCAGGTTTCGTAATTTGTACAAGTTCAACTTTATCGAACTGGTGCATACGAATAAGACCACGAGTATCACGACCGTAAGAGCCAGCTTCAGAACGGAAACATGGAGTATGAGCAGTCATCTTAACTGGAAGATCGGCTTCATCAGTGATGGTATCACGCATCATGTTTGTTACTGGCACTTCAGCAGTTGGGATCAATGATAGAACGCGAGGCTCTTCGTCATTTACTTTTTCAGTTAAAGGCTGTGTATGGAACAAGTCTTCACCGAACTTCGGAAGCTGACCGGTGCCAAATAAGCTATCTGCATTTACTAGGTACGGTACATACATTTCTGTGTAGCCGTGCTCTTCGGTATGAAGATCAAGCATAAACTGTGCAATTGCACGGTGTAAACGCGCAAATTGACCTTTCATAACGATAAAGCGTGCACCGGTAATTTTTACAGCACTAGCAAAATCAAGACCACCCGCCATTTCACCAAGATCTACGTGATCTTTCACATCGAAGTCGTAAGCTTTTGGCTCACCCCAACGAGAAATTTCTACGTTTTCAGATTCATCTTTACCAACAGGTACAGAATCATCTGGGATGTTTGGTACAGATTGTGTAATAACATCAAGCTCTGCTTGTAACTCAGCTAACGCTTTTTTCGCGTCATCAAGCTCAGAACCTAGGTTACCCACTTCAGCCATAATACGCTCGGCTTCTTCGTGATCACCTTTCGCTTTTGCCTGACCAATCGACTTCGATCGCGAGTTACGTTGAGCTTGAAGCTCTTCTGTCTTCACTTGAAGGGATTTACGCTTCTCTTCAAGGTTACGTAAAGTTTCTACATCAAGGTTAAAACCACGACGCGCGAGTTTTTCAGCTGTTTCATCCAGCTCTGTTCGAAGTAATTTAGAATCTAGCATGCTAATCCTGTGCTCTTAATATTCTGAAATGCACGTTATTTAGACGATTTTTATCAAAATAGTCTGTAATTAGGAAGGCAGTTCTCTTATGGAACTGCCAGTGGTTTAACGATACCCAAAAAGCCTTATTATTGGTAGCGCTTTAACGGGCTTTTTGCATCTAATGAAGCAAGATAATCCAACTTTTCGGATATTTTCATTTCTAAACCGCGGTTTGATGGCTGGTAATAAACCCGATCACGAATTTCACGTGGTAGATACACTTCACCAGCAGCATAAGCGCCACCTTCATCATGGGCATAACGATAGCCCTCACCGTAGCCCAACTCTTTCATTAACTTCGTTGGTGCGTTTCGTAAATGATGAGGCACTTCAAAGTCTGGAAACTCACGAGCATCAGCTTTGGCAAGATTAAACGCCACATAAACTGCATTACTTTTCGCCGCACAAGCTAGGTACACAATCGCTTGTGCTATAGCTCGCTCACCTTCATAAGCGCCAACACGGGTATAACAATCCCACGCAGAAACCGCGACTTGCATCGCGCGAGGATCAGCATTCCCAATATCTTCTGAAGCAATTGCCAGTAGACGACGAGCTACATATAAAGGATCACAGCCAGCTTGGAGCATACGTGCAAACCAATACAAAGCGCCATCAGGATTAGAACCTCGAATTGATTTATGCACTGCCGAGATCATGTCGTACCAAAGATCACCTTTGTTATCAAAGCGCGCAACCTTTTCGCCTGTGACTTCCGCCAATAATTCGACCGTTATTTGCTTAATGCCTTTATCATCTTCTTCAGCCATATCAATAAGCTGCTCAAGATAATTTAAAGACATACGAGCGTCACCACGAACAAACTCAGCTAATTTTTCCTTAATATCATCCGCAAAGTGTAAATTCGTTTCAGTTACACCTCGCTCTTTATCTGTTAATGCTTGTTCAATCACTTGTAAGATCTCATCATCCTCAAGTGACTTTAACTTATAAACACGAGCTCGAGAGAGTAATGCGTTATTAAGTTCAAACGATGGGTTTTCCGTCGTTGCACCAATAAAGGTTACAGTACCATCTTCAATATGCGGTAAAAACGCATCTTGCTGACTTTTATTAAAACGATGCACCTCATCAACAAATAAAATAGTGCGACGCCCTGCCATTTTATTATCACGAGCCTTATCAATCGCAGCTCGAATATCTTTAATACCTGATGTTACAGCAGACACGCGCTCTACTTCAGCGTTGGCATAATGTGCAGCGACTTCTGCTAATGTCGTTTTTCCTGTACCCGGTGGACCCCACAAAATCATTGAATGTAGTTGTCCGCCTTCTAAGGCTCGACGTAAGGGTTTTCCTTGTCCCAAGATATGTTGCTGACCGATATATTCTTCTACTGTTCGAGGTCGCATTCTTGCGGCTAGCGGTCTGAAATCAGAAGAAAAATCAAGGCTGAAGTTATTCAAAATAACCACTCCCATAAACAGAAAAAGGTGGCTAACAGCCACCTATACAATTTAGATTAACAATACATACACGCTAACTCATAGCATCATATAGATTGTTTTATTCATTGACGTTGGTCGTCCAGTTCTACCCCTTTCGGTGGCGTAAACTTGAATAAGTCTGTCGCTGGCGTAGTACGTGTAAATTTAGATAAGGTGTAATTACTCCGTTGTCCGTCTGTCTCAACGACAGAGAAATTACGCACTTGACCATCTTTAGATACAGTTACAATAAACTTATCCATTGAAGCCGTTTTATCTTTCGGCGTTAATGTAAATGTATCAGCTAATTGCTTAACATTATAACGCGACCAGTCCTTTTCATTATTACGTGTCAATAGAACAAACGGCGTTTGTGCTGTCGCATCTTTTAGCCACATCGCTGTAACTTGCTCAACGAATGGGCTGTAATACCATACCGTTTTACCATCCGACACTAATAAGCTTTCATCCGGTGTTTTGGTATCCCAACGAAATAGATTAGGACGCTTAATGGATAAATCGCCAGTCCCATCAACCAAAGTTTCACCATCGGGGCTAATCACTTTTTGAGTAAAGTTAGCGCTAAAGGCATTCACTTTATCAAGTCGGCTGCTTAATGCTTGTTGTGGTGTTGTAGCCCAAACGCTTGTTGTTGCAAGCATTGGAACGGCAACTAACATACCTAGCCATAACTTTTTCATCATATTCGCTAACCTCTATTAAAGTAAACCGCCGAACATATTATGAGCAGCGGTTTAAATTACGCTATAAGTTTACTGACAGCAAGGTGTCGGTTTATTCATTAATCGTGGATCTGTACAGGCGCTGGTGCAAGTACTTCTCGGTTTGAATTGTGCCCTGGTGGACTAACAATGCCATGTGCTTCTAATTGCTCAACAATGCGTGCTGCACGGTTATAACCAATTTTAAAGCGTCGTTGAACACCCGATACTGATGCGCGACGTGTTTCAGTTACAAATGCAGCCACTTCATCAAAGAGTTGATCGATATCATCATCACCTCCGGTTGATGTTTCACCTGGTAGAAGGCTCTCTGAACCTTGATCTGAGCTTAAAATACTTTCAATATATTGTGGTTTACCACGCGCTTTCCAATCATTCACCACGTTATGTACATCATCATCCGATGCAAATGCACCGTGAACACGTGTTGTATGGCTTTGACCTGGTGGTAAATACAGCATATCACCCATACCAAGCAAGGATTCTGCACCACCTTGATCAAGAATGGTACGTGAGTCTGTTTTCGTTGATACGGTAAATGCCATACGCGTAGGAATATTTGCTTTAATTAAGCCGGTAATAACATCCACAGATGGACGCTGAGTAGCAAGTACTAAGTGGATACCTGCCGCACGTGCTTTTTGAGCAAGACGTGCGATAAGTTCTTCAACTTTCTTACCTACAACCATCATCAAGTCAGCAAATTCATCAATGATCACTACAATACTTGGCATTTTCTCAAGTAATGGTGGGTATTCATCCATAGTATCGCCTGGTTGCCATAATGGATCATGAATAGGGTAACCCGCCGCCGCTGCTTCCTCTAACTTAGCATTAAAGCCCGCTACGTTACGTACTCCACATTTCGCCATTAGCTTATAACGACGTTCCATTTCCCCGACACACCAACGCAGGGCATTACCTGCATCTTTCATATCAGTCACAACTTCCGTTAATAGATGCGGTATACCTTCATAAATAGATAACTCCAACATCTTTGGATCGATCATAATAAAGCGACAATCTTCAGGCTTACACTTATATAGTAAGCTTAAGATCATGACGTTTACACCAACTGATTTACCCGATCCCGTTGTACCCGCAACCAATAAGTGTGGCATTTTACTTAGATCAGCCACAACAGCTTCACCAGCGATATCGCTACCTAAAACAATCGGTAATGGACCATCCATATTCTGAAAACGCTCACTGGCGACCACTTCAGACATGTATACCGTTTCTCGACCCTTGTTTGGCAGTTCTAAACCAATATATGGTTTACCCGGAATAGCCTCAACTACACGTACAGCCATCACAGACAACGCACGCGCTAAGTCTTTTGCTAAACCAGAGATGCGACTGACTTTCACACCTGGCGCTAAATCTAATTCAAAGCGGGTAATAACTGGACCCGGATAAATCCCTTTCACCTGCGCTTTAATTTTATAATCAACTAACTTAGATTCAATTAGCGCTGCTGTCGCTTGCAGCTCTTCTTCAGAAGCTGGCTCAACAGTGCGACGAGCAGGTTGCAATAAATCTAATGTCGGCATTGGTGACGTTGGAGCCGGAAGATCAACTTCTGTTTGCATTAAAAACGGATTATCTAATCCAGCCAAATGCGCTTGTTCTTTTTGTAAATCACGAATGTTTTGTAAAAACGCTTCCTGATCAGCTTTTTCTTTTTGCTCTGGTGTTAACTCAACCGCTTCACCACGCTCTAGTTCAGACATACCATCTTGCACACCAATTTCAATATCACTTCCAGGAACTGGCTGTGATGTTGTTAGTTGTGGAGCGACAGCTTGTGGCGCTACAGGTGTTGTCTGTTGAGCAGCCATAGATTCTACGGGTTGAGTTAGTTCAGCAACATTCTGCTGTGAAGAATGGTAAGCAGGAGCAGCGGTTACTGCTGATTCAGCCGCTTCAATTGCACTTTGCGTATACTCATCCACTGGAACAGTAAAATCTTCATTTTTATCTAGTTCGCGTTCTAAATCTTCAATCGAAAGACCACGAGGCTGAGTAGCTGGCTGCTGAACTGTCTCTTGTTGCTGTTGAACAGGCTGACTTACGGCGGATTGTTGAACAGCAGTTTGCGGTTGTGCCGCTAGTTGTTGAACAACTGGTTGTGATTGTTCAGCTGGCTGACTTACCACTGGTTGTTGAACAGCTGGTTGCGGTTGTGCCGCTGGCTGACTTACCATTGGTTGTTGAACTGCAGCTTGCGGTTGTGCCACTGGCTGATTTACAACTGGTTGACTAATGACAGGTTGACTCGTTTCTAACAATGGATCTCGTGCCATATCAGAATTCGGTCGAACAATCTTGTAAGGTGAAGATTCTACTTCTTTTGCATTATTCTCTGATGGATTGTTATTAACATAAGATGACAATAACGGGTCGTCTTCATCATCAACGTCATCTATGTGTGCCATGTAAGGCATTTCTGATTCATCAGGAATTTCAGTTGCAAAAGGTCGCATAACCTCATGCTTATCTGAACGAAATTTATTTAGAAACCAAGTTAACGAAGCAAGTGTCTTCTCACCTAATGTATCAACAATGGATGTCCATGAAATACCCGAGAACAACGTAAAACCAATAGCCCAAATAAACATAAGGACTAATGTTGTGCCGAGTACATTAAGCAGCGGCATTGAGATATTTGAAACAACATCTCCCACTACCCCACCAGATGAAAAGTACCAAATATCATCAAAGTTTAAATCAGCAAGACCACAGCTCGTTAACAGCAATAAAATTAGGCCTAAAAGACGAGTGCCGTAAACCATATAATCGTGAGATAAACTTTTTGAACGGCGACGAAATAAATAATAGCCAAGTAAGACTATCAAGGCAGGAAATACATAGGCTAATGAGCCAAAACTGAAGAAGAAAGTATCAGCGACTAAAGCGCCAAACGCGCCAGCTTTATTCTGAACAACCCCTTCCCAAGCAGTTTGTGACCATGATGGATCTGCAGGGTTAAATGTTACCAATGCCACCATAATATAAATAGCAGCTAAAATACTGATGATTAAAAAACCTTCAATAATGCGTTGTGTACCTGACAAACGCATCTGGGACAGTTTTTTACCTTTAATCTTCCTCAAGGATAACTCCGATGTCTCTATAAAACTCAAAAATTTGCCAGAAATCTAAGACATTCATCGAATAATACTAATCTCTACAGCCAAATACGCTATAAAGCTTAGCCAAATATCAGAAATACAATGTCATTATCTCAATGCCACTATTCTATACTAAATGCGCACATTGTCTGTGTACCGATAAAGTTTTTAATAAAAATTTTCACTCGTCCCAGATAACAAGGTACAAATAGTTCATATGAGATACCTATTGTAGACGCTTAATAGATAAAAAAATTCATCACTATGTCAATTTGATTCACTGTTTGTCCAATTAACCATCACAATGAATCAATTACATATCGTACAAACAAAACGAGCGGCTAAATAGCCGCTCGTTTATTTATTCTGCTTATATCCAGCAATACACTTATCGTGTTTTAATTACTAGATTATTTGACTGTTTAACTTCTTCCATTACAACGTACGTACGCGTGTCATTAACACCCGGTAGACGCAATAATGTTTCACCAAGAAGCTTACGGTACGCTGACATATCAGATACACGTGTTTTCAATAAGTAGTCAAAATCACCAGAAACAAGATGACATTCTTGAATATCTTCGAGCTCTTGAACTGATTTATTAAACTGTTCAAATACATCTGGCGCACCACGGTTTAGCGTGATTTCTACAAACACTAATAATGAAGCATCGAGAAACTGTGGGTTAAGCAATGCCGTATAACCACTAATATAACCTTGACGTTCTAAACGACGTACACGCTCAAGACAAGGTGTTGGAGATAAACCAACACGCTTAGATAGCTCAACATTTGAAATTCTGCCGTCTTTTTGAAGTTCATTCAAAATATTACGGTCAATGCGATCCAATTCCTTGGATGGTTTCTTTTTGGTATCTACCATTTTTTATTCCACCTTCTTACTTCCTTGCAAAAAAATATACTACATTTTATCTATTTTTAGAATCAAATACGCCATAAGTCAAAATTAATAGTTCATGATCACCTATAAATTGACGTATAACGTAGACAAATTGACTATCTGACATTATTTTCGTGGCAATTTGAGCTTTATGATTCACTATCTTACTCATGTTCCTTGCCCAAAAAGACCTATAATATTTTTGTCGCATGCTAAAAATTGAATATTTATCATCCACTCACCCTATAATATAGGGTGCGCTTATCTCTGTAGTTATAGAAATTTTTACCAGATAAGAAATGATTGTCAAAGTAAAACAGCAGCAATAGACGTATTAATCACTACGAAAATGCGTAAAAAACACCTAAAACATGTATCTTTGACTTCATATCATTTGAAATAAAGAGCACTATCATATGAATAATTAACCATATAAAAGTGACTAATCTATAGTCAAACATTTTATAATCAAAGGATCTTTGTTTACGTTTTCTTATTCCACTTCTCAGAAATACAGATAAATTAAAACTACAAATCAACACGTTAAGAACATGTTACTTTTTATCTTGTAAATTTAACACGCCTCGTAAGGTTAAAAACAAAACAATTAATAATAAAAAAATGACGTGATAAAAATATGATCTGATTTTGCAATTTTAACTTTTTTACTAATTCATTTTCTTTCGTGTTTTTTTGTGATCTATATAACGTTTTATTTATTAACCTATTTGTCTCTAGTTAACTTTTTTTTGTCATATATAACCACTAATTAGCAACAAGCTATTCTTAATTCGACTCTTCCTTTACGTCTTCAATTTACCTACAATCAATTCTCAATAACAATAATCTCATTCAGCCTGGAGAAGAAATGAGTAACGTAAAACATTGTGAACTACTCATCCTTGGTTCTGGTCCTGCGGGTTACACCGCGGCGGTATATGCTGCACGTGCAAACTTAAAACCAGTGATGATCACTGGTATGCAGCAAGGTGGTCAATTAACCACAACGACAGAAGTTGAAAACTGGCCTGGTGATGCTGATGATCTAACTGGTCCTGCGCTAATGGATCGCATGAAAGCACACGCAGAAAAATTCAATACTGAAATTATTACCGATTACATCGTTGAAACAGATTTCAGCCAGCGTCCTTTTTTATTAAAAGGTGAAAGTAATACTTATACATGTAATGCGCTAATTATCTCAACAGGAGCTTCAGCAAAATACATTGGTTTAGAATCAGAAGAAGCATTCAAAGGCCGTGGCGTTTCTGCATGTGCAACTTGTGATGGTTTCTTTTACCGTAACCAGAAAGTCGCAGTTGTTGGTGGTGGCAATACTGCCGTTGAAGAAGCACTTTACCTGTCAAATATTGCAGCTGAAGTCCACCTTATCCACCGTCGTGATTCTTTCCGCTCAGAAAAAATCCTGATTGATCGTCTAATGGATAAAGTCGCTAATGGCAATATCATCCTTCATACAGATCGCACTTTAGATGAAGTACTTGGTGATGATATGGGTGTTACTGGTCTTCGTCTTAAAAACACCCAATCTAGCGAAACAGAAGAGTTAGATGTTATGGGTGTGTTCATTGCGATTGGCCACCAGCCAAATACTGCTATTTTCGAAGGTCAATTAGATATGGAAAATGGCTATATTAAAGTACAGTCAGGCTTAAATGGTAATGCTACACAAACAAGCATTGAAGGCATTTTTGCCGCAGGTGATGTTATGGATCATAACTACCGCCAAGCAATCACATCAGCAGGTACAGGCTGTATGGCTGCACTTGATGCTGAACGTTACCTTGACGCTCAATAATCAGTAAGTGTCCAAACCGCAACTTAAATAAGTGGCGGTTTGTTTATCTCATAGTTAAATGTATGCTCACCATTTAACTATGAGCTACCCACCGTTAATACCGTAATGAAACCCTTATATGGATAAACAATTACAGCGCGATTTAACCAAGTGGCTTAAATCTCAAAGCAAGTTAGCAAAACGCTGGCTTATGCTAAGTATTGGATTAGGCTTTTTGTCTGGTTTACTACTTGTTGGACAAGCGGCGTTACTTGCAAGCATTCTGCATCAACTAATTATTGAACATGCTGATAAATACTCTCTTATTAATCAATTTATTGGTTTATTTGCCATTATCGGTTTGCGTGCTCTATGTAGTTGGGGGAGAGAAATTTTTGGCTACCGTTGTGGCGAACAAATACGCTTACATATACGCCAATTAATTCTTAATCGCCTACAAAGTTTGGGCCCCGCTTATATTAAAGGAAAACCTGCAGGAACATGGGCAAGCCTTGTCCTAGAACAAGTAGAAGAAATGCAAGATTTCTTTGCACGTTATCTACCCCAGATGTCGTTATCCGTTCTTATTCCTGTCGTCATTTTATTTGTCGTTTTCCCTCTAAACTGGGCTGCAGGGTTAATTTTCTTACTCACCGCACCACTTGTTCCTTTATTCATGGCACTGGTTGGCTTAGGTGCTGCAGATGCTAACCGTCGAAACTTTAAGGCATTACAACGCTTATCCGGTCACTTTTACGATCGCCTTCAAGGACTCTCTACCCTACGTTTATTTGATCGTGCAGAGGCTGAAGCAGAAAATCTTCATGCAGCTTCACACGTACTTCGTAAACGTACAATGGAAGTCCTTCGTCTTGCTTTCTTATCTTCAGCAGTATTAGAGTTCTTCTCTGCTATTTCTGTTGCTATTGTTGCGGTTTACTTCGGTTTTGCTTTTATCGGTGAATTAAATTTCGGTAACTACGGTATTCCTATTACTTTATTTACTGGTTTGTTCATTCTGGTGCTTGCACCTGAGTTTTATCAACCGCTACGTGATCTTGGTACTTTCTATCATGCAAAGGCACAAGCTATTGGTGCTGCAGAGTCTATCGTTGAGTTTCTTAATATTGAAGCAGACGAAATGACGGATGGTTCAAAAGCATTAGTGAATCCTGAAAAAATTCAAATTTCTGTTACTGATTTAGAAGTACTCAGCCCTGAAGGTCAAAAGCTTGCAGGTCCACTGACATTTAATATTAATGTCAATGAGCATGTGGCATTGGTTGGGCCTAGTGGAGCAGGTAAAACCAGTTTGCTAAATGCATTACTGGGTTTCCTTCCCTACCGTGGCAGTATCAAAGTTAATGATGTGGAATTAAAAGAGCTTAACCATAGTGAATGGCGTCAAGCAATTAGCTGGGTTGGTCAAAACCCGTTACTTGTTCACGGTACGATTTATGAAAACATCACATTGGGTGATCAGTTAGCGGAACAAACAAAAGTGACTCAAGTTGCAAAAGAAGCTTACGCTGACGAATTCATTAATCGCTTAGAAAAAGGTTATCAACATCATGTGGGTGATCGTTCTGGTGGTTTATCTGTAGGTCAAGCGCAGCGTATTGCTGTTGCTCGTGCGATGTTACAACAGGGTGCGTTTTGGATTTTAGATGAACCCACAGCCAGCCTTGATGCTAACAGTGAACGCTTAGTCCTTGAAAGTTTAGGTCGTGCTGTTGAGCAACACACCACATTAATGGTTAGCCACCGTTTAGATCAATTACATGCAATGGATCGTGTTCTTGTAATGGAGAATGGCAAACTTGTTCAAAACGGTTCGTTCATAGAAATTAGTCAACATGGCTTACTGGCAGATATGCTAAGTCATACAGATAAGAGGGATCTCGATGCGTGATTTAATCCCTTACCTAAAACTTTACCGTAAGCATTGGTTTGGCTTAACACTCGGTATGCTCTTAGGTTTAGCTACAATTCTTGCCGCTATAAGTCTATTAACTTTATCGGGATGGTTTATTGCCGCTTCTGCTGTTGCAGGTTTAACCATAGCCAGAGAAACATTCAATTACATGCTACCCGGTGCAGGTGTTCGTGGTTTCTCTATGGCACGTACAGCCGGTCGCTGGGGGGAACGCGTTGTTAGCCACAATGCAACGTTTAAGCTCCTTGCCGATCTACGTTTATTTTTCTTTAGAAAGCTCACACCACTGATCCCAGGTCGTCAAGCGAACCTACGTGATGCTGATTTGCTGAACCGTTTAGTTGCTGATGTTGATGCGATGGATCACATCTATCTAAGATTGGTTAGTCCTTTAGTGATTGGCGTACTGGGTATTGCTGCGATTACCGCATTTTTATCATGGTTTGATCCAAAGATAGGCTTAACACTTGGTGGGATATTACTCTCATTAATGTTTATATTACCTATTATCTTTTACCGCTTAGGTAAACGTAACGGTGAACAACTGACAGTTGCAAAAGCGAACTACCGTATAAAACTACTAGATTGGTTGCAAGGCCATGCAGAACTCTTGCTGTTTAATGCAGAACCTCGTTACCGCCAACAAGCAGAAGCAGAGCAAGACCAACTGCTTGCAGCTCAACGCAAAATGGCGAGTTTAACAGGTATTGCGAATGGTATGTTGATGGCAGCTACAGGCTGGACCTTAGTGGTCATTCTATGGATTGCTGCTGATGGTATTGGTGGCCATGCGCCCGATCCATTTGTAGCTATGGTCGCATTTGCAACCATGGCAAGCTTTGAGATGATGATGCCCGTTGCTGGTGCTTTCCAATACCTAGGACAAACCATAACGTCAGCAAAACGCTTAAATGAAATCATTGAAGCTACGCCAGATACGGTCTTTGATCCAAACGGTTACCACTGTGATGCACAAGGTGAGCTGAAGATTGAAAATGTCAGCTACACCTACTACGGTAGCACTCAGACTGTTGTGAAGAATGTATCAATAGACTTAAAACAAGGTGAAAAACTGGCATTACTAGGGCGAACAGGTTGTGGTAAATCAACCTTACTTCAACTGCTCACGCGTAGTTGGGATCCTCAGCAAGGTCAAATTTCAATTGATGGCAAACCACTTCCTGCATGGAGTGAAGGCGCTCTACGTAAAGCAATTACCGTGGTTAGCCAACGTGTTGATATCTTCAACGGTTCATTGCGTGAAAACCTTGTGTTAGCGAAACCTAACGGCACTGATGCTGAATTTACAGAAGCATTAATTCAAGTCGGCCTATCTCCCCTACTTGAAGATAAAGGGTTAGATACTTGGTTAGGTGAAGGCGGACGTCAAATCTCTGGTGGTGAAAGACGCCGCTTAGGTATCGCTCGCGCACTGCTTCATGATGCGCCTATCCTACTAATGGATGAGCCAACAGAAGGTCTTGATCGCCGAACTGAGCAACAAATATTAGCCTTGTTACTCGAACATGCAAAAGATAAAACCGTACTCTTTATCACCCACCGATTAGTTGGACTCGATCAAATGGATCAAATCTGTTTAATGGATGAAGGGGAAATCATCGAACGCGGTAAACACCAAGCATTACTGGCACAAAACGGTCGTTACGCAGAATTGTGTAATCGTATTTAAGTACTGTAAGAGCTAAAAATAAATAAAGGCGATACCTGAGTGTATCGCCTTTTTATTATCTGTCTCATCTCACTATCAACTGCGATATAATCATTTAAGATTTACCACTACTATCAGTAAAGTATGACTATTTATTTACCAGAGATCGATAGCAACGCTTACCAATTCCCTCACCCATCAAACGCCTTATCAGAGCCTAATGGGTTACTGGCTATGGGAGGTGATCTCAGCCCAAAACGCTTACAAACCGCCTATCGTGAAGGTATTTTTCCTTGGTTTTCTGAAGGTGAACCTCTTCTTTGGTGGAGCCCTACCCCTCGTGGCGTTTTTCATCCACATGCTTTTATGCCAAGTAAAAGCCTGAAAAAGTTTTTCCGCAAATCAGGCTATACCATTACAATCAATAAAGCATGCCATGATGTGATTCACCACTGTGCAAGTTGCCGTGGGCCTGAACAAACGTGGATCACCGAAGAAATGATTTCAGCCTATCAAAGACTACATACGTTAGGTATTTGTCACTCTGTAGAGGTTTGGTCTAATGAAAAACTAGTAGGTGGTTTTTATGGTGTTGAAATAGGAACTGTTTTTTGTGGTGAGTCGATGTTTTCATTGGCTGATAATGCATCTAAAATTGCACTATGGCAGTTTTGTCGTTATTTCTCTGAGGTTGGTGGTACATTAATTGATTGCCAAATGATGAACCCACACCTTGAATCCTTAGGCGCAGAAACCTTTGAGCGTTCGCTATTTTTAGACCATCTTTACCAGCAGCGAGATATTATACTGCCAGTAGAAACCTATCTTTCTCACGTTTTACCGGTTGCACAGGCCTAACCAATGAATCAGTTATCACTACAAATTGGTCTAACACCAGAATCTAATTGCAGCTACTTACCTAATGAAACAGAGCGATTAGGGGTAGTTATTGAGCCACAGTGGCTATCACCCGAAGGCTACGATTTATTAATAGCTTCAGGTTACCGTCGCAGTAGCCGTGCCATTTATAAGCCTATGTGTATTGCTTGTTCAGCCTGCACCCCTTTACGTATTGATTGCCAAGGATTCACACCATCAAGAAGTCAAAAGCGTCAACAAGCTCAAATGCGAAATCTGCGCTTCGAATTTAAAACAAAGCTAGATGAAAACTGGTTTACATTATATGAAAAATACATCCGTATTCGTCACTCTACAGGCTCCATGTTTCCAGCTAATAAAGAGCAATTTTTTGAATTTGTAACTGCACCTTGGATGGCAACCGCATTTTTGCATGTTTATGAAGATGACAAACTTATCGCCATTGCAGTCACAGATGTATTTCCTGACGCATTAAGTGCTGTGTATAGCTTTTTTGAGCCAGAGCATTCTCTTTCACTCGGAACCTTGTGTGTACTTTTTCAAATCGAGTTCTGTCGTCAATCAAAGCGTCAGTGGCTATATCCAGGGTTTCAAATCGATGCTTGTAAGGCTATGAATTACAAAACACGTTTTTCCCCTCATCAAAAACTTATTGATGGTATATGGCAATAAGTTTGCTTAAATCTAAAGCAATACAAACTGAACACATCAAACAAAAGTCAATTTACGTAGAAAATACGTATTAATCGCGAACAAAAGCTGACAAAGACAACTGGCAAGGGTAAAATTACCACCTAAACTTTACACTTAAACAGTTTCGAGGCATTATCCAGCCCGATCAAGATGAATGGCTGGTAGCCTAAGAGGATTCAATGGCAAAAGAAGACGTAATTGAAATGGCAGGTACTGTACTAGATACACTACCTAATACAATGTTCCGTGTTGAGCTGGAAAACGGTCACGTAGTTACTGCTCACATCTCTGGTAAGATGCGTAAAAACTACATCCGTATTCTTACTGGTGACAAAGTAACTGTGGAACTGACTCCTTACGATCTAACTAAAGGTCGCATCGTCTTCCGCGCACGTTAATTTTCTTTCAAAATTAACGATGCAGTGAAACCCAGCTAATTGCTGGGTTTTATTTTATCTATCAAATAATCTTTTTGCGTAGATAAAAAAACGCCGCAGACTTATATAGTCTGCGGCGTTCTAGTTTTATCGCATTTAATCACTAATGCGCAGGTTCCATCTCACTACTGAATTGGAAATCAAGCTCATCATTAATAAAGTCAACACGTACAGAACCACCATTCACTAAACAACCAAACAGTAATTCATTCGCCAGCGGCTTTTTCAAGTTATCTTGAATCACACGAGCCATCGGACGAGCACCCATTGATTTATCATAACCTTTATCTGACATCCAGTTACGTGCGCGCTCAGAGACTTCCATCGATACACCACGCGCATCAAGTTGGGCTTGCAGTTCAACAATAAACTTATCTACCACTTGACCAATAACATCTTTCTCTAGGTGGTTAAACCAAATGATATTGTCTAAACGGTTTCTGAATTCAGGTGTAAATACACGTTTGATTTCAGTCATCGCATCATGGCTATGGTCTTGTTGTATAAGGCCAATAGATTTACGTACTGTCTCGGTAACACCCGCATTGGTCGTCATCACAAAAATCACATTACGGAAATCCGCTTTACGACCATTATTATCTGTTAACGTACCATTATCCATTACCTGCAGTAGTAGATTAAATACATCAGGGTGTGCTTTTTCAATCTCATCCAGTAGTACTACTGAGTGTGGATTTTTAATCACGGCGTCCGTTAATAAACCACCTTGGTCATAACCCACATAACCAGGAGGAGCACCGATTAAACGGCTAACAGTATGACGCTCCATATACTCTGACATATCAAAACGTAACAGCTCAATGCCTAACGTACGTGCAAGCTGAACAGTCACTTCTGTTTTACCAACACCTGTAGGGCCTGCAAACAAGAAAGAACCTACCGGTTTATTCTCAGCTCCTAAACCTGCACGACTGAGCTTAATTGCTTCAGTAAGTACATCAATTGCATTATCTTGACCGAAGACTAGCATCTTCAATTTGTCATCAAGATGCTGAAGTACATCACGATCGCTCGATGAAATCGACTTCTCAGGAATACGTGCCATTTTAGCAATCATGGCTTCAATATCACCTACGTTCACCGTTTTCTTACGACGGTTAGCTGGAGCTAGACGACAACGAGCTCCCGCTTCATCAATCACATCAATCGCTTTATCTGGTAAATGGCGTTCATTGATATATTTTGCCGATAACTCTACTGCTGCACGAATTGCTTTATTAGTAAAACGTACTTCATGGTGTGCTTCATATTTCGGCTTCAAGCCCATTAAGATCTTGGTTGTATCATCAAGAGATGGTTCAATCACATCAATTTTTTGGAAACGGCGTGAAAGTGCACGCTCTTTCTCAAAAATATTGCTGTACTCTTGATAGGTCGTTGACCCCATGCAACGTAACTTGCCACTGCTTAGTAACGGCTTAATTAAGTTCGCAGCATCAACTTGACCACCCGATGCAGCACCGGCACCAATAATAGTGTGGATCTCATCGATAAATAGCACGGCATGATCTTCTTTTTCTAACTGCTTTAAAATACCTTTAAAACGTTTTTCAAAGTCACCACGATATTTAGTTCCCGCGAGTAGCGAGCCAATATCAAGAGAGTAGATCACACAATCTTTGATAATCTCTGGCACCTGTCCTTCAACAATACGCCATGCTAACCCTTCTGCTATCGCTGTTTTACCGACTCCAGCTTCACCAACCAATAGTGGGTTATTTTTACGACGACGGCATAACACTTGAACGGTACGCTCTAACTCTTTATCTCGCCCAATTAATGGATCAATACCGCCAGCTTTTGCAAGATGGTTAAGGTTAGTTGCAAAGTTCTCTAGCTTATCTTCAGAGCTCGCTTCTGCGCGCTGTTCTTCGCTATTTCCCATATCTGATGAATTAACATCATCATTATCACTGTCTTTAACAGTGCCATGCGAGATAAAATTAACAACGTCTAGGCGACTAATATCACTTTTCTTTAATAGGTAAGCGGCGTGAGACTCTTGTTCACTAAAAATAGCAACAAGAACATTAGCACCCGTAACTTCACTACGTCCGGATGACTGAACATGGAAAACGGCACGTTGTAAGACACGCTGAAAACTTAGCGTAGGTTGTGTTTCACGGCTTTCATCATCAACCGGAATTAATGGCGTAGTTTGTTCAATAAAGGAATCAAGTTCACGACGCAATTGGTCTAAATCAGCGCGGCACGCTAATAAAGCCTCTTGAGCTGCTACATTATCTAATAGAGCCATCAATAGATGTTCTACAGTCATAAACTCATGGCGCTTTTCTCGCGCACGGGCAAATGCACCGTTTAGGCTCGCTTCAAGTTCTTTGTTTAGCATAAGGCACCTCCCCTAAAAACCACTAAAAATGGCGTGCCGGAAAAAGATTATGCTTTTTCCATAGTACACAACAGCGGATGTTCATGTTCGCGTGCGTACATCATTACTTGCGCTACTTTTGTTTCTGCTACTTCTGCCGTGAAAGTTCCACAAATAGCTTTACCTTCATAATGCACAGCGAGCATTAACTGAGCAGCTTTCTCCAGATCCATGGAGAAGAAAGTTTGTAACACTTCTATCACAAAATCCATCGGGGTGTAATCATCATTATTTAAAATTACTTTGTACATCGATGGTGGCTTAACCTGAATCTCTTCCTCTTCTAAAATATCGGAGTCAGGGCTAATCCATTCGTATAACTTACTCATAGTTTCATCTTAGTTCATTAGTTCACAAGCTGGCTATAGCGAAGCCAACAAAAAAGATTTTATCAAAATGTTACAAAGAACACTTGACTGACTTGCTCTTTTTACTAAAGTGTTACCTGTAGTAGATATAATCTGCATCAAAACGCATTAGTATGCAAATTATCAAATATATTGGTATATAACTAATGCCAAATGGAAGTTGAATGCAAGAGGGATGTAATAGCATGGCAACAGGTACAGTGAAATGGTTCAATAACGCCAAAGGATTTGGTTTCATCTGCCCTGAGGATGGAGAAGATGATATCTTCGCCCACTACTCTACAATCCAGATGGAAGGATACAGAACACTTAAGGCAGGACAACAAGTTAACTATGAAGTGCAAACTGGCCCTAAAGGCTATCATGCTAGCGAAATCGTCCTCGCTGAAGGTGATGAAGCTAAGTAATCTTGTATCTACCACATTGTGTATAATAAAGGTGAGTACCGCTCGCCTTTAATTTTTCTTGATATTCCCTTCTATCTCAACATCTACAGCATTACTAATAAACAATAATAATAATGTGTTTACTTGTCTATGGCCAACTGACTCAATGAACATTAAAAGTACGCCTATCGCATGATTATTCGCTAACCTTGTGATGTAGAAACGAATATTACTCAATACTTTTGAATAAATAGTGAATAATCAAAAAATCCCTACCACAAGTAAAATTCAAACATATTATTAACAATTACCTCTCTTTATTTTTATCATATGCGAAATAATTAACGATGAAAACCATTGAATTATGGTCAAATATCACCTTTGAGATCTTCAGCACGAACTATTCATCTAAATGCTTGATTAGCAGACAAGCTGTACTAATTGCACACAAAAAAGCCCAGCAATGCTGGGCTCATATCTATAATGCAAGGAGTCAATTACATTTGTTCAATCATATCATCAGCAAATTCAGAACACTTACGTAGTGTTGCGCCATCCATTAAACGCTCAAAATCATAAGTTACTGTTTTATTGCTAATTGCCGCTTCCATTGAACTGATAATTAGATCTGCAGCTTCAACCCAACCTAGGTGACGCAGCATCATTTCAGCAGAAAGGATCAGTGAACCAGGGTTTACTTTATCCTGGCCTGCGTACTTAGGTGCAGTACCGTGCGTTGCTTCAAACAGTGCAATACCATCACCGATGTTAGCGCCAGGTGCAATACCGATACCACCAACCTGTGCCGCTAGTGCATCAGATACGTAGTCACCGTTAAGGTTCATTGTTGCAATTACATCGTACTCAGCAGGACGAAGTAGAATTTGCTGCAAGAATGCATCAGCAATACAATCTTTAACGACGATTTCTTTACCCGTATTTGGATTCTTTAAAGTCATCCATGGGCCGCCATCAAGTAGTTCAGCACCAAACTCTTGTAGTGCAACTTCGTAACCCCAATCTTTGAAGGCACCTTCGGTGAACTTCATGATGTTACCTTTGTGTACCAATGTTAGTGAGTCACGATCGTTATCGATTGTGTATTGAATTGCAGCACGAACTAAACGCTTAGTACCTTCTTCAGATACAGGTTTGATACCTACACCACATTGTTGTGGGAAACGGATTTTAGTTGCACCCATTTCTTCTTGTAGGAATTTAATCACTTTATCCGCTTCAGCAGTACCTGCTTGGAATTCAACACCCGCATAGATATCTTCAGAGTTTTCACGGTAAATAACCATGTCAGTTAGCTCTGGTTGCTTAAGTGGGCTTGGAACACCATCAAAGTAGCGAACAGGACGAGCACAGATGTATAAATCTAGCTCTTGGCGTAATGCTACATTCAGTGAGCGAATACCACCGCCAACAGGCGTTGTCAGTGGGCCTTTAATCGCTACTTTATAGTCACGGATAAAGTCTAATGTTTCTTGAGGTAACCAAGCATCTTCACCGTAAATTTGCGTCGACTTCTCACCTGTGTAGATTTCCATCCACTCAATTTTACGATCGCCAGCATAGGCTTTCTTTACAGCTGCATCTACAACTTTAATCATTGCAGGGCTTACATCAACACCAATACCATCACCTTCAATATAAGGAATGACTGGGTTGTTAGGAACGACCAATTTGCCATCAGAATCTAGGGTAATTTTCTGACCTTCAACTGGTACAACTACTTTACTATCCATTTTAATCTCCTAGCGTCCATTTGTTATCTTTTTGTAAGATGCGAGCAAATCATACTTGAAATTTTAACGACACGCCAATTGTGTTATTTTCGCGTATAATAGGCCTGTCTATATTACAAATCTCCATTACGGCAGTATTTATGAAGCCAAATACCACGATTCGTCAACCTAAACGTGCCAATAATGAGCGCAGGGCATCAAGAAAATTAAATAAACCGAAACGATCTCGCGGCCCACAAAAGATCATTTTATTTAACAAACCCTTTAATACTCTGACTCAATTTTCGGGCGAACCGGGCGATAGCACCCTCGCAGATTTCATTCCAGTAAAAGATGTTTACCCTGCTGGGCGCTTAGATAAAGACAGTGAAGGTTTATTAGTTCTAACCAATGATGGTGTTTTACAAGCACGGTTAACTCAACCTAAATCAAAGCAAGCAAAAGTATATTGGGTACAAGTTGAAGGCATACCTGCTGAAGCTGATCTACAAGCTTTACGTGATGGCGTAGAATTAAAAGATGGTATGACATTACCCGCTGGTGTCGAAGTCATTGAGTCCCCCACAGTATGGGATCGCAATCCGCCGATTCGTGAACGTAAAAACATTCCAACAACCTGGCTTGCTATTACATTAAAAGAAGGGCGTAATCGCCAAGTTCGTCGTATGACTGCCCATATCGGTTATCCAACATTGCGTCTAATTCGCTATCAAATGGCACAATGGACGGTTGATGATTTAGCCCCAGGTGAATGGCGTGAAGTCCCCCTTACAACAACGTCCCCAGTCTAACTCTGCGTTTGATCTGTGTGTTTCTTTTATAAAAAGGAACACACAAATTATTATTCAAAATGTAAAACACTCTTTCCTACTAAAAAAACTACACATTCATCACTATATCTATTATCATCCAAACAAATAGCAAACGTTTGCGTTGGGTTTAAATCTAAACATACACCCTCTTTTTTATTGGTGACTTTTATCATTACTTATTGTATTTAAAGTGTTTTTTTGAGGGTGTTTTAGTTTACACCTAACACACAAAGTTATGTCACTTATTTATTGAAGTGTGATTCTGCTCTCGATCTGTTTCAGCTCAATGCTTTCTGTTAGAATTACGCCCTTAACACTAAATTAGCGACTGAAGAGAAATATGTCAGATAACAGCCAAAAGAAAGTCATTGTCGGCATGTCCGGCGGCGTAGATTCATCGGTATCCGCTTACCTGCTCCTTCAACAGGGTTATAACGTTGAAGGCTTATTCATGAAAAACTGGGAAGAAGACGATAACGACGAATACTGCTCTGCTGCAGAAGATCTCGCTGATGCACAAGCTGTATGTGACAAGCTGGGTATTCCTCTGCACACCATTAACTTTGCAGCAGAATACTGGGATAACGTTTTCGAGTACTTCCTAGCTGAATACAAAGCCGGTCGTACACCAAACCCAGATATTCTATGTAACAAGGAAATCAAATTTAAGGCATTCCTTGAATTTGCAGACGAAGTACTTGAAGCTGATTACATTGCTATGGGTCACTACACCCGTCGTAGCTTCCCAACTACGGAAGGTGACAAACCACAAATGTTACGTGGTGTAGATAATAACAAAGACCAAAGCTACTTCTTGTACACATTAAGTCACGAGCAGATCGCACGTAGCTTATTCCCTGTTGGTGAACTAGAGAAACCAGAAGTTCGTCGCATTGCGGAAGAGCAAGGCTTAATTACAGCGAAGAAAAAAGATTCAACAGGTATCTGTTTTATCGGTGAGCGTAAGTTCACTGAATTTTTAGGTAAATATCTACCCGCTCAGCCAGGTAAAATTGTTACTGCTGACGAAGGTAAAGAAATTGGTGAACACCAAGGCTTGATGTACCACACGCTAGGCCAACGTAAAGGCTTACACATTGGTGGTCAAAAAGGTGGTAATGGTCACGAAGATGCTTGGTATGTGGTTGATAAAGATGTTAAAAACAACCTATTGATTGTGGGCCAAGGTAAAGATCACCCGCGCCTTAAATCAAACGGTTTGATTGCGAAGCAATTACACTGGGTTGATCGTCAACCAATTCGTGAAACGATGGCTTGTACCGTGAAAACACGTTACCGCCAGCAAGACATTCCTTGCACCATCATTCCAATGGATGATGAAACCATTAAAGTGATTTTTGATGAGCCTCAAATTGCAGTTACTCCAGGTCAATCCGCGGTATTCTACAACGGTGAAATCTGCCTAGGTGGCGGCATTATTGAAGAGCGAATTTAAAGGAGTTTTCACCCGTGGCTTACACTGTTTATGACCGAACAATCGCTTTTGCTGGTATTTGCCAAGCGGTAAAACTAGTACAGGAAGTTGCCAAAAATGGTAGCTGTGACAACGATATTCTAGCCGCAACATTAAATAGTATTGTTGAGACAACACCAAACAATACCATTGCTGTATATGGAAATGAAGAAAACCTACGTATGGGCTTAGAGTCCATGGTACGTGATATCGACAATAGCACGTCAGGTAGCGAAATTACTCGCTACTTAGTCAGCGTAATGGCACTAGAACGTAAGTTGGAAAGCCGTCGAGATAGCATGTCACAGCTTGGGGATCGTATTGATATGCTTAAACGTCAACGTGATCATTTCGAGCTACTTGACGAGCAGATGCTAAGTAATATCGCGAGCGTTTACCTTGATATTATTAGCCCTCTTGGCCCTCGTATTCAGGTATCAGGCACACCTGCGCAGCTACAACAATCTCACGTACAACATAAAGTGCGTGCGTTGTTACTTGCAGCTGTTCGTGGTGCGGTACTTTGGCGTCAAGTCGGTGGTAAACGTCGCCACCTCTTGTTTGGTCGTAAACAAATGATCGAGCAAGCAAAAATCTTGCTTGCTCGAAACTAAAAGCGACGATGTAAATATTCATAACATCTAGCTTTGGCTAACCCCCTAGCTAGATGAACAAATTGTTTTAACCCTTATATATCAGGAGAGACCCAATATGGAACTGTCAGCATTGACTGCTGTTTCCCCAGTAGATGGCCGATACGGAAGTAAAACAAGCGCACTACGCAGCATTTTTAGTGAATTTGGTCTGCTAAAGTACCGCACAATCGTTGAAATCCGTTGGTTACAAAAATTAGCCGCTACTGATGCTATTGTGGAAGTTCCTGCATTCAGCCCTGAAGCTAACGCATTCTTAGATCGTGTTGCAGCTGAGTTTAGTGAAGAAGATGCGTTACGCATTAAAACGATTGAACGTACAACAAACCACGACGTTAAAGCGGTTGAGTACTTCCTAAAAGAAAAAGTTGCTGAGTTACCAGAGCTTCACGCGGTTAACGAATTCATCCACTTTGCATGTACTTCAGAAGATATTAACAACCTTTCTCACGCACTTATGCTAACTGAAGCACGTGAAAAAGTAATGCTTCCAGAAGTACGTAACGTGATTGATTCGATCAAAGATCTAGCAAATCAATTCCGTGATATTCCAATGCTTACTCGTACTCACGGTCAGCCAGCGTCTCCATCTACAATGGGTAAAGAAATGGCGAACGTGGCGTACCGCATGGAACGTCAATACAAGCAAATCGAAAACGTTGAAATTCTTGGTAAGATCAACGGTGCGGTAGGTAACTATAACGCTCACCTTTCAGCTTACCCTGAAATCGATTGGCACCAGTACAGTGAAGAGTTCGTGACTTCTCTAGGTATCACTTGGAACCCTTACACAACGCAGATTGAACCACACGATTACATCGCAGAACTATTCGATGCATTCGCACGTTTCAACACAATCCTTCTAGACTTCGACCGTGACGTTTGGGGCTACATTGCACTAGGTCACTTCAAGCAGAAGACAATTGCGGGTGAAATCGGTTCATCAACAATGCCGCACAAAGTTAACCCAATCGACTTTGAAAACTCTGAAGGTAACCTGGGCCTAGCGAATGCTATCTTTAGCCACCTAGCACAAAAACTACCTGTTTCTCGCTGGCAGCGCGACCTAACTGACTCAACAGTACTTCGTAACCTAGGTGTTGGTTGTGGTTATGCAATTATTGCTTACACATCAACACTGAAAGGTATTAGCAAGCTAGAGGTCAACGCCGATGCATTAGCAGCAGAGCTTGATAAAAACTGGGAAGTACTAGCAGAGCCAGTACAAACAGTAATGCGTCGTTACGGTATCGAGAAGCCATACGAGAAGCTAAAAGAGCTAACTCGTGGTAAGCGTGTTGATGGCGAAGGTATGCGTGTATTCATCGATGGTCTTGAACTGCCTGAACACGAAAAAGCACGTCTAAAAGAGCTAACACCAGCAAACTACATTGGTGATGCTGTTAAGCTAACTGACAAGCTATAATTTCGCTACAAACGGAATTAAAAAGGCGAGAAGGGTTACCTTTCTCGCCTTTTCTTTATCTCGAATTTATCGATTAGACTTCCGTGAACATCACCAAACCACGACGGTTCAATGCATTGGCTTTTAAGCTGTGCCCTTTCACGATGGGATTCTTCTCGCCAAAATATTTCACTTCAAAATGATAATGACTTTCATCAATTCGCGCTTTTAAATAGCTTTCAATCGCATGTGAGCGACGCAGCGATAAAGCTTCATTATAGCTATCACTACCTTGATAGTCGGTATGACCTGCAATTAATATATCACCTGAAAGTGACTGGATTTTAGCTATAAAGTCATCTAACTCTTTAATGTCTTGTGGTTTTAAAACCGCTTTATCAAAGTCAAAATGCGAGATCAAAGACAAGTATATCTTCTTATCTTCCGCTATTGTTTTCGGCTTAAGCTCTGCAATTAAAAACTTCTTCACAGTGAGATCATCAAACTTATTGATGTTTTCTTGGCTAACATAAGTATCCGTTGAGCAACCACTCAATAACGCTAATAAACATAATACGAAGAGTGATTTTTTCATTAGAATTTACCTACTAAGTTAATGAAGACGCCTTTCGCGTTGTAATCATCGTTATGTACTAAATCATCATCAAATTTAGAAAAGTTATAACCCACACCAATTTTCACATTATCATTAATATGTTTATTCACAGACACTAATGCACCTTGCTCTAAATCATCGGTCACACGATCTTTTTTCCAGTGATACTCACCAGATACATCCCAGTCTTTCATCACTTTATAGCTGGCACTGACACCAGTTAGGAAGATCTCGTTCTTTACGGGCACATCACTAGTGTCTTTACGTTTATAAAGCTCAGATTTTTTCTTGTAAGCCCCTTTCAAACCAAGATCAACATGGGCATTAACCGAATAAATCGTTTCACCTTCAACAATATGGCTCTTCTCATTATTGGTATCTTGCTCTTTGGAACGGTCAGTTTGATCGTAATCTTCTAAATAGGTGTAACGAGTTAAGAAGTTCAAGCGATCATTAAAAATAGGACGATAAGCTAAACCCACACTACTTTCTGTGTAGCGTTCAACGACTTCGTTTTTGGTTTCATCTTTAGATTTCGAGTAATTAAACTTACCAAACAAGGTGTATTCATCGCTAAGGTGATGAACATAACGGTTAGTGGTAACAAATTGAGTGACTTTGCTATCACCTTTATCGACACGGTATTCCACTTTATTCTTTAAGCTGTAATCGTCTTTATCAACCGAGGTATAAACACTAATCCCACTTCGCTCAATATCACCATTATCTGTGCTTTTTAAGTTACTCTTTTCAAAGGCAATACCTGCGTCAACGTCATCATTAACATCATAATCAAAGCCAAACGAGTTCACTTTACCTTTGCCATTGTTATCATCCACAAACTGATTTTCTTGATAGAACGACAAGGTATCGGTGAGATCCGCTTTCTGACCAAAGACAATATTGTTTTCGTTATCGTAATCTTCTTGGATATAACTCGCGTAAGTAGAGTAGTAATCGTTAACTTGGTAATCCACTTTCGCTTGCAGTGAATCGCCGCGATCACCCGTGGCATATTCACCGGATAGCGTCCAATCATCATTCAGTGCAAACTCAGCCCCAACAGCTACGCTATCGTCCTGATCAAAACTCTGACTAGCATTAACGGTTTTCTGCCCTTTAACGTAAACACTATTGTCATCGTTAAATTCATAATCGGCACGAACGCCTACCAAATCACCAGAGCTTTGCTGATCGTCATTATTAAGCTCATTGACATGACGACCAGCTGTGGCAATTTTTAAATGATCGGTAATTCGGTATTGACCTTCAACTTCAACACGTTCGGTATCAGTAACTGTTTTACCGCTGCTGTCTTGCTCATCTAAATGATCAAATCGAGTAGTTAATTGTGTTCGATCGCCAAACTGCAAACGTAGCTTCGAGCCATAAGCTAACTGTGCCAAGTTATCGTCTTGGCTGGCATAGGAATAACCTAAATCTTTATCACGATACCAAGCTTCAATATCGTTACCGACAGCACCAAAGGTATCAGGCATAAGATCGTACAAACTCGCGACTGCATGTACTTGGATCATATCACCTTGACGTTTTGCGCTTGGATCGGTGTTTTCAATTTTATCGAAGCTTAAACCACCATCTTTTGACAAATAATTACTGTCAGTTTGCTGCCCTTCAGAGTGAGAAAATTCCGCCGTTAAATAGCTCCCTTCAGTGGCTTTTAAGGTTAAGTCAGCCCCTGATAATTGATAATTCTGATTATCTTTTTGCTCTTGAACATAGGTACTACCAAGGGCAATGTTATCAGTAAGCCAGCCTTTAACACGTCCACCCGTAGTCATTTGCTCTAGTGCTTCGCTACCGTTTGGCACATATTCATAATCAACCGATAAGTAGTTTTCGAGATCGTTATTGGTTGATGAATCTAATACTCCATCACCACCAGATTGTGACTGCTGACTTAATGGTTTATTCAGTACAATACGACCTTGGAACGGGTTAATGGTGTAATCACGACCCGATTGCAAGGTTTTACGGCTTTCCACAACACCTGTTTTACTGTTACGCACAACGAGAGTGACTTTGTCGCTGCCAGGTACAATTTCACCGTGACGAGTGCTGTATAAGCTACCACCAGTACCTAAGAATTCATCATGTGAAGAAAGCGTATCGGCCTGTGAAGCAAAAGCGGTGACAGCAAGACGATCATCACCAAATGACGTGGTTTGACGCGTACGATAATCCCCTTTAAAACCATATAAGCTACGGCTGTAGTCTGCATTTTCAGTACCAGTTAACCCAGTATTGAAATTACCCCACATGGCACTGGATTTGTCATATTGCACATCCAGATAGACTTTACCTTTTGTATTAACGACTTTTTCAATATTGGCTTCATCACCATAGTTGCCGTAATACATTTCGTCGTCATCGTCTAAGATATCAAATACCGTTGTGTCGTCTGCGGCAAACGGATGTTTGAACATATCTTTTAACGCTGATTCTTTGGTATCAACATGGGCAACAACCTGAAGCTTGTCGCCAAACTTACCTTGACCGAAATAGGCTAAGCGACCTCGGTTATAAATATCACCTTGGTATTGATCATCCACGCCCAGCACATCTTTATTACCGGAAACATGGTTTTTACCAAAATACAGATCCACTAAACCAGCTTGAGCATAGTAAGTATCAGGAATACGAACAAATAGCTGGTAGTCACGCTCTTTGCCATCGTCATATTTCACTTTCACTGGGAACATGTAGGCATCTGTTGGCAAATACTTTTCTACATATAATTTGCCATCTTCCACCGTGTATTCATCTTCACCAATGGTGACAGTATCAACGCCCTTTAGCCCCGTGCCCATCATTTTTGCCATGCCTGAAGACGTGGGAATGTTATGACGCATCAATGTTGCACGACCATAAGTGCGCTTTTCATTGTTGTCATCATTATCAAGTTTATCGATTTCCACTTGTTTATCAGCATGAACCAAATCGGTAACACCGAGTGTCGATACATCCATATTATTATCTTTATCCCAAACCTTGAGCCTAAAGATCAGTTGCTCCCCAGCTTTAAACTGATAGTTCGTTTCAGTTTTTCCGTCCCATTCAATATCAAAATCATTACTCAGTTCATCACCAGTCAGCACTTTTAATGGCTGAGATAAATGGCGATCTTTGCCACGGTATACCGCAAGCTGCCAACGCTTAATGTAATGAGAGTAATTAGTTTGGATATTAAATCGAAGGCTATCTGTCACTTTATTGTGTTCAACTTCAACCTCATCACTGAGATCAATATTAAGCACAGGTGAAAATTTGGTAATGTCCCGGGTAGCCCAGATCGCACCTTCATCTAAATATATGCGGGAGTTATCTTTCTGTGTGTGAATATCGGTTTTAACATCGGTAGATTCTGAGCTAATTAATATCAGCTCAGAATCGATTGTTGATGAGTTTTCTGACGTATTTACAGATTGAGCTTGAGCAATTAAAGGCAACGCCGTAATGATTAATAGTGTTATTTTACTTAGTTTAAACTGTTTCACTTTAACCTCTTTTGGCAACCACGCCTGATATAAAAGAATCAATATTCAGTCGGGTGAATAGCAATTCTTCTGTCTTTACTTCCTTAATTTTGAACACGACATATAGGTGTTATCTGTGAACAAAATGGATACATAATTAATATGTAGACAGGCTAACAATTGCTCTTAAAAGGGTTAACTCATAAACATTGAAATATTTTGATTTTGAATTTCAGAGAAAAAAACACTGTTTACGTCAATTAATATAAAAGACAGGAAAAGATAAAATCATCATGAAAAATGAAGAGAAGCAGAATTTAATCACCTTAATATAAAAAAACATAAACGTTTAAAATCATACAATTAAAGCCAGATATCGTATATTTTTATAATAACAAAGCGTTTTGAACCCAACTTTCAGAACAATATTAAAACTCCAATAACTGTAATATTTTCACTTCTCCTTGTTATTTCCATCTAAAAATCATGGTTATTATTATCTCTTACTGTAATTTCAAAAAATGAAAATGACTTCGCTGTATCAATTAACCTATCAAATATTTAACCTCTCATAGATAGGTCTTTATACTCATTAAAGCACATAGTGAAATACATCTAGGGATATAGAACAACAGCAATAGATTGATTAATACGCGCACTGTTATTCATGGCAAGATAAATGATGAACCAGTGTTCGTTATATTAATAGATATGGAAGCGACTCTTTGATATAAAAAAAGGCTGATGAGAATTCATCAGCCTTTGATTCATCGTCTAACTAATTAATGTTTGGTTTGAACACTAAAGTTAAACTTAGCCAGTGCATTCGGTGTTATACGCTGTACTTTCGGGTTTTCACTGATCACTTTCATTCCTGTTGGTAAAGAATCAGTATCAACTTTCACAAGGAAGTTCTTACCTTTCTTATCTTTCACCCACTGATCTGGAATATGGTAACGACCAAATTGATCGGTTTCGATCTTAATCCCTTCAGTGGTAATTAAGCGAACCCCAGGAATACCATCTTCATAGATACCCAAGTTTTCAATTACGATCTCCCAAACATAACCTGTTTTCGCTTGGTATAGATTACGTGTCACATTGAGGTTCTCTGCTGAAAGTCCTTGTTTGGTATCACCCGTTAATGTGCGCGTGATCTTACTATCAGTTCCAAAATGAACATGAGTACCATTGCTTGTTGTTACGCTAAAGGCAAACGGTGTAGCTGTTGTCGTTTTAAAACGGATCACAGCTTTATTACTTTGCTTCAAGGTTCGGTTTTGCGATTGGCCCATCAACGTTTTAACTGTAATACCACGGTTAATAGGCGCTGCTTGTTTTGCATCACTCACTACTGTCGTTTTACCGTCACGCATTAAGGTTGTTGAATTGGCAACATAATCCCCTTTCGGTAAGTCTATTTTTACAGTAATGCCTTTGGCAGTTGCATCGGCTTGGAAACCATCGCCATTTAAGTCTTCAAATACTTTACCTATGATAGATGCGGTATCAAATAACTTATCCGCTTCAATTTCCACCACGGCTTTATCGACATTCGATTTATCTTCACCACGGATCTGCGCAACGGCGGTATTCACATATTTACCAAATGTCACCCCGGTACTAACACGCATAAGGTAACGGACACGCACTTTCTCGTTTGATTTCAGGTTAACCTTTCTAAAGGTTAATTGTCCTGACATCACAGGCTCTTGGCTTAGTGATTGATCATCTTTGGTATCAAACTCACCATCAGGACCACTATGCACGATTTGGGTTGAACCCGTCACATATTGGAAACCTGCTGGGTAATGGTCAACAACTGATACATCGTAGAAATTCGCTTTGTTGTCGTTTTCTACCATCACTTCGTATTCAACGACATCACCGACTTGTGCCGTTGCTTTTGATGCTGTTTTTGTCAGCTTCAAATCGTACTCTGGCAGCATAGGTTTCACTTCAGACTCAAGCTTAGTAACCGACAAGTTATGTACATCAATATGCCCTATCACTTTTCTATCAATGTAAAACGCAGCATAGTCGATAACATTAACAAGGTTCTTATCAACTTGAGTGGTAAAGGTATAAACCACTTTACTGTGTGGTGCGATGTGTAATCCCGTTTGTACATCTTTACCATCAGTGTAACTACCTACTGTAGTACCACGCTCCGTACCTGTTGCTTTGGTTGCGATCTTCCAATCGGTATAAGCATGAATTTGACGACCGTTATAATCTTCTGAACTAACCTTTGAGAACTCACTCATAAAGCCAACATTGTTAGCAAACGCATCAGTGTTGTTTTCTAGCGTGATGGTGTAAACCACGGTTCCACCCGGTACATAGATATTTTCGTCTTCACCTACATTGTCATCATCGTAATCCGTTGTCGTAACAATCGTACCTGTAATTTCAGGCTCCAATGGTGGGACAAAATTACTTGGTACATCTTGATCATTTACCTGCGCGACATTTTGAATCATGCCATTAGCACTATCTACAACCTTACCTGTTACTTTAAAAGTAATAGTTTGCTTAGGTAGTAGATCAACCAAGAACTGACTCTCTGTTTGCGCTTGAACCTGTGCGCCTTGTGGAACGGTTTCTACAACAAACTTAGTGCTATCTTTTACAAAAGCGGGACCTATTGAACCATCGCGATATTTCACCTTTATTCCACTCATATCATCATTAACCACCATGTCATTGATAATATTGTTCGATGTGTTGGTGATACTTAGCTCAAAGCTCACATCCTTATTGATGGTGTAATACGATTCAACGCTCGCTTTGGTTGCTTCAAAATTGGTTTGCTCAGGCTTAACAGTTGCCGTTGCATCCTGTTTGTTCTCACCAAATGTCATGCTCGCGGTATTAGTAATATCATCAACAATGTCATCAGCAGCAGTACCCATTACGGTGAATGTCACTGTATCTTGCGGTGCAATATCCATCACCACATTCACGTCTTTATCTTCAGGTAAGTTTTGTTTTAGCTTGTTTAAAGCAACATCCATCACTTTGGTGTTTTCATCACCAGCGACATAACTCACTTTCCAATGTGTTAATGCGGGGGTTGGCTGACCTAAGTTTGTTGTTGCTTCTATCTTGCTGATTAAATCTTCAAGCGTCACATTAGCGGCAAAACCTGCACCTGTATTTTCAACTTTAATATCAAAACCTACTTCACCACCGTTCTTATAAGTCGCGTAGATAGCTTCTTTAGTTAAAATTACTGCACCTTCAATAGGTTCGATTGTCACTTCAGCATTATGGTCGTCACCATTATTATCAATCGCATGAGCGATATTGGTAATAGAACCAATCACGTTCTTATTCACATTCGCAGCAATATTTACCACCACTGAAGCGTTAGGCGCGATATCTAAAATGATACTTTCATTGCTTTCTTGCTTAACAACTTTGCTATCACCTAAGTCAACAATTTTCGTCACAATCGAATTAGCATCAAAAGCACTGCCTGTTAATGGTGACGTTGGCGTACCACCAGCAATTTCAGCTTCAATTTTAGACACTTCATCTTTGATATTAACGCCTGTTGCCCAACTCGCTTTGGTGTTATTCACTGTCACTGTGTAATTCACGGTTTGACCCGGAACAAACTCGCTAATATCAGCTGTTTTCTCTATCGTGATTTCAGATGCTTCAGGCGTGATCACCACTTCATTCGATGCTTGATCATTCGCATAGGCAGTATTGGCAATATTACCGACAACATCGCTTGCAACCTGGGCATCCACTGTTATCACCGCTTCACTGTTTGGTGCTAAATCCACTAATGCAGATGCACTACCATCAGGATTAGGTTTCACATAACCTTCACCAGCAGTGATCTTGCCAGATGTCACTTTGATTGATGATTTATCAAAAGCTAATCCTGTTCGATGACCTGCAAGTTCAGTTGTAATGGTATTAAATGCATCAGTCACTTTTACATTTGTTACCCATGCTTCTGAATTATTCTTCAGAGTTAGGCTGTACGTCATGGTGTCATTAGGTACAAACGTTGGTTTGTTTACGGCTTTCTCTAGCGTAAATTCACCTTGCGTTGGGGTAATTGTCGCTTCAGCAGATTTATTTCCCGCCATTGCCACGTTAGTAATATCCCCAACAATATTGCTGGCAACATTCGCCTCAATGTCAAAGTGCACTTTGCCATGTGGCGCAAGACTTACCGTTGCCGATTCACTAGCTGTATTGATATCAACAAAGCTATCAAGGCTACCTTCAGATGTTGCTGAAACCTTAATCGTGGCAGGATCAAACGCAGCTACTTTTGTGCCTGTTGGATCAAGTGCTTCGATTTTCGATACTTCATCTTTTAGCAGTACATCCGTTACCCAACTATCAGAATCATTTGACAATGTCACTGTGTAAGTGATCTTCTGACCTTGAATAAAGGTATCAGTATCAGCGCTCTTAGTTAACGCAAAGTCCCCTTGCTCTGGCGTGATAGTTACCGTTTCAGATGGCGTATTTTCTTCACCTGCATAAGCGGTGTTATCAATTGCGCCAATCACGTTATCAGCAACAGTAGCCTCAACCGTAAAAGTAACGTCACCGTCAGGTTTAATATCTGCAATAGCATCAATATTGTCAGTAACGCTATTGGTTACAGATGAGCCATCAGATGCTTTAGCTACTACTGATACAGTGTTAAATGCCACACCTTTAACGGGTGAACTCGCGCTATGTGCGATATCAGCTTCAATCGCTTTTAGATCATCTTTAATCGGGAAGTTATCTAACCATGTACCACCAGTATTTTTTACTGTTACTGTATAAGTGACTGGTTTACCCGGCACAAAGGTTGCCTTATTAACCGATTTAGTAATAGTAAAGTCACCACGCTTAGGATCAATCGTTACCTCTGCCGTTTTATCATTTGCCGTTGCGACATTGGTAATATCGCCAACCACGTTTTCAGCGACTTTCGCTTTGATTGTTAGATCAACAATACCTTTTGGCGCAAGATTCACTACCGCTGATTCATTAGCAAGATCAGATTCGATATAGCTTTTATCTGTGCCTTTTACATGCCACTCATAGCTAATACTTGACGATTCAAATGCATTTTCATCATTACCATCGTGAGATAGAGCCATGATCTTAGAGACTTTATCTGACAACTGAATATCAGTGATCCAGCTATCACTGCTATTTTCAAGTGTCACCACATAAGTCACTTCCTGACCTGTCACGAACTCAGCAATATCGGCCGTTTTCGTTAACGTAAAATCACCTGATTCTGGTGTAATTGTCACCGTCTCTGATGGTGTGTTGTCATTACCTGCATAGGCTGTGTTATCGATATTGCCAATAACATTCGCGGCAACCGTTGCTTTAACCGTAAATGTCACACTGCCTTGCGGCTTAATGTCAGCCGTTGCATCAATAGTATCGGCTGCTGTGTTAGTAACTGTTGAATCTGGCGTTGCAGATGCTGTTACTTCAATTGCACTAAAGGCATTGCCTTTCTCTTTACTGCCTGAAGTTCCAATTACATCCGTTTGGATTGCTTTTAGATCATCCTTAATTGGAAGATCATCTAACCAAGTGCCGCCTGTGTTATTTACGGTAACGGTGTAGGTAACAACTTGTCCCGGTACAAATGTTTCAATATCCGCTGCTTTATGAATATCGAATTCACTTACTTTTGGTGTAATTGTTACATCTGCAGTTTTATCATTGGCTATCGCTTCATTGGTAATGTCACCGACAATGTTGTCAGCTACTTTCGCCTTAATGGTAAAGATCACTTTGCCTTTTGGCGCTAAAGATACCGTCGCTGATTCATTCACAGAGTTAACATCGACAAAGCTCTTAATTGCACCTTCTGATGCCCAAGTAAAGTTAATACTAGATGCGTCAAATGCAGGTGCTTTTACCCCAGCATGAGAGTCAGCAACAATCTTTGATACTTGATCTTGAAGAGAAATATCAGAAATCCAAGCATCACTACTATTGCTTAACGTCACACTGTACGTTACTTCTTGACCGGTTACATATGTCTCAGTATCTGCTGTTTTAGTTAACTCAAAATCACCTTGCTTAGGCGTGATAGTGACCTTTTCAGAAGGCGTATTATCACTTCCTGCATAAGCGGTATTATCAATTTCACCAATAACGTTATCTGCAACGACAGCAGTCACTGTGAATGTCACAGAGCCTTTCGGTTTAATATCAGCCACAGCGTCAATGTTGTCTGAAGCATTGCTTGTAACAAATGAACCATCAGTAGCTTTCGCTTCAACTGATACTGAGCTAAAAGCCGAGCCTGTCGTAGATGATGTCGCATCATGAGCAATATCAGCTGTAATCGCTGTCAATTCATCTTTGATCGGTAAATCATTCAGCCACGCGTCACCTGTATTTTCTACTGTGATGGTGTAGTTGATCTCTTGCCCTGGCGTGAAGGTTTTATCTTCATCTGCCACCTTTTTATGAATAACAAAGTCACTGTTTTGCGGTGGGATCTCCTGCGATGTGTTGTCTAAATCATTAACAAATGCATGGTTAGGTTCAATCACACCAACCGCAGTATCTTTAATCATTGCTTCAACGGTAAAGTACACGGTTTGTTGTGGTGCAATATCCAGTTCAGTATCAAGCTGCTTATTATCTAAAGGCGTATTTACAGGTACAAAGGTATCAGGCAAACAAGATACACCACCTTCAACACGATAAGTAATGCGATAGTTGCTATAAGCTGGCTCATTCTTATCGCCCGCTACATCAACGTTTACATGTGATACAACGTCTTTAACTGTGATGTCATTTGCCCAGTTATTTGAACTATTTTTAACTTTAATTTCATATGTCGCTTTTTGTCCTGGAAGATAATAGCTATTCGATGTAAACGGCTTACCATCAAGTTCAATCACATTTTTTGACGCTCTAATATCTTTAGGCTCAGGTGTTAATACAGCATCATCACTCTTCTTACCAAACACTGCGGTATTGGTAATATCCCCCAATGCATCATCGCTAATGGTTGCATCCACTAAAATCGTTATTTTGCCAACTTTAGGTGCAAGCACAGCCTTAGCTTTAATATCATTCTGCCCAGTTGTCAGTGGGATTGTTGTAATACCACCATCAAATACAGGCTCATGAACAATCCAATGACTGAAAGGAGTAGCTGTTGGATCTTGCTTACCGTCACCTGATAATTCAGCTACGTTGGTAAGTAATTTACTTAGCTCATCTTTCAATGCCACAGTGTAACTCGTACCGTAGCCTTTATTTGATAACTCAATTTTGTATTGGATTTTTTGGCCTGGTTGGTAAGTCTTTATTTCCTTACCTGCACTATCCATAACAATTTTCGTTAGCTCAACATTAGCTGGTAGCATCTTAGAGATAGGAGATTTAGGGTGTAGCCTGTCTCCAATATTTGCCTCATTTTGGAAAGTACCAACAATGGTAGGCTTAATATGCGCTTTAATATTAAACGTCACCGCATTTTCAGGGCCAATATCAACTTTTGTATCAAGTACTTGAGTTGAAGATGCAAAGCCTGCCACTTTACTAAATGCATCTTGACGAACAAAAGCATAGTCAATCAATACATCATCAAAAACAGGCTCTTCTCCACCATCTACGGTTTTTGCTGTGATAGTAGATAGATCGTCTTTTATCGATAAATCATCAATATTCGCAGTGCTTTGGTTAGTAACCGTCACCTGATACTCAATGTAACCACCCGGCATATAACCTTTAAGATCCGGCAGTTTATTTTTCTCGTCATCGTAGTAAGCAACAATCGTCTTGTTAGCAATGTATTTTGCAGTAACAGGGTTAGTAACCACTTCGGTGGTATTACCATTTACATCTAAGGCATTGGTAATTGGGCCAACCGCATCTTTGTTAACAACAGCATTAACGCTATAAACAGCAGTACCACCTAAAGGAATAATGGTATCCGTTGTATTAATGCTGCCAGTTTTGTCATAGTGACCTGCGAAATACCATGTTTTATATTCACCGCTGTATTTATCAGTTGTTGTCACAGACGAGAACGCAGGCGCTTGATTACCATTAACATCTAGCACTTTCACGTCAGCAAGTAGATCCTTAACATGTACATCAAAGGCATGGGCTTTACCCGTGTTTTTAACGGTTAAGGTGTAATGTAATGGTTTACCTGGTTCATAGCTTTTCTGATCAACCTTCTTTTCAATTTCTAATTTCGACTCATAAGGTTCAACCACTAAGTCAGGATCGTTATTAAAAGTAATATCACCAACAGCATCGTCACGTACCGTACCTGTAACGGTATAAATCACTTTATCTTTTGGCGCGACATCAATAGTCGTATCAATATTTTTATTATCAGCAACAGTGCCGTCTAACGTGCCATCAGTAGAAGTCGATGGTACGTCGTGTCCTGTTACTTCTGACTTCTCTACTGATACGGTGAATTCAGGGCCAGAGCCATGATCAAACGGGTTACCTTCTGAAGTTGTACCATCTTTATTAATGGTTTTAACCGTTAGACCTTCAAGGTTCTCCAAAATAGCTTTATTGTTCATATAGCCTAAGTTTGAAGATGCCGTGATGGTATAAACGATTTTTGTTTTACCAGGAATATACTGTGTTTCATTCAAATGACGAGTGACATCACCACCTGTAGACGCACGCTGTACAGAAGCTTTAGCGTATGCCGTGATTGGCTCCATCTTGCCATTTCTCAGGGTAAGGTAAGTCACATCTGCGACGTTGTTTAACCACTCATCAACGACATTATCTTTAATAATGGCCGTAATTCGGTAAGTTGCATTGTCGCCAGCCTCACCTTTTTTCGCCAATTTCAATTCATTATGTAAATCAACATCATCAGAAAAATGTTCTTCACTTCCCTCACCAACTTGCTTGGTAATCGTCCATGAACGGTAAGGTGTACCAGTAATATCGGCATACTTGTTGTCGCCGTTATTAGCTAGCAAAACATCTATACCGATGATCTTGTCGTTCACTACAACATTGTCGACAGCATTCGCACTGTTATTTACAACACGTACCGTCCAAGTGTACTTGTCACCTGGGTGATAACGTTTAAAGTCAGGATCACCGTATTTGTAGATACTAATGCTATTGACCGATGTATTATCTTCATTGACATCAACAGAGGCATCAAAATGATCACCTGCATTATCCGTTGCAGTTACAACGTTAGTGATCTTACCTTTACCAACTGCCTTTTCAGACACTAAGCCTTTTACATGAATACGTAATGTTTGATGCGGTGCTAAATCAAAGCGAGCATTATTAATATCTTTGGTACTTTCACTCGCACTTGCTTCTGTGGTTGGGTAACCAAATAGTTCTGTTCCTTGTCCACGATCAGTGGTTGCAGGGTTCTTTTCATCATCAATGACTTCCCACCAAACTTTCCATTGATCAAAAATACTCAATGATGAAATTGAATCAGATACACGACCATCATTCACATAACCATCACGATCATAATTTTGAATATCAATGGTGTACTCAAGTGGTTGTCCAACCGTATAAACACTGTTCGACACTAACTTACGCAAACGTAAACGAGGTTCAGCAGGAACAACATCAACGTTAGCTGTTTTGATAACTTCGCCTGTACGTGCCAATTTAGCTTGTGCTTGGTTAGTAAACTTGCCCCAAATCACGTGATCTTTACGACGTGGGTCAATATTGGCAGTTACAGTAAATGTTACCGAACTATCAGCTGGAACATTAATAACACTCTCTAAATCTTTATTATTTTCAGGCGCTGTAACAACTTCCGCCCCACCGTCAGTAGCTGTAGATACTGTCCATGACGTGAATACAGGTACTTCTTCACCCGCTTTTTCAAGTAACTCTGCTTTTATTTGAGATATAGCATCCGTCACTGTGACATTTTGAGCAAAGCCCGCAGGTGCTGGGTTCGTGACTTTAATGGTGTAAGTAAACTCATCATCCTTATAACCGTACGCACGCCATCCATCACTATTTGCACCTTTAACATGCTTCTCTATGTTTAAATTTTCTAAACGAGGCGTAGTAATAACAGTCGATTTACCTTGTTGTGTTCCTTCACCTGCATAAGCCGTATTAGAGATAACACCGACAATGTCTTGCTTGGTTTTAGCGGTAACAATGTATTTCACCGACTCATTCGGAAAAATAGTTGCTTTTACATCAATAGGATTTTTATTTAAATCACCATTAACATCAGGGTTTGAATGTTTACCTTGATCTGTAGTTACACGAATACTCCCTTCAACAAATGGATATACCATCTTACCGTCAGCATTCTCTGCCGTGATTTCATTTAATTTATCAACCACAGGAATATCAAGTAACAAACCATTCGATGGGTTTTTTACTTCAATGGTATAAGTAATATCTTCACCCGGAGTGAACTTGTCTTGATCTACCGATTTCTTAATTTGGATCTTACCCTTTGGCATATCAATACCAGAGCCAGATTCATCAAAGTCATCACCACAAGCATTAGAATCTTGAATATGTCCAATCGTGGTGTCTTTCACTTTTGCTTTGATCGTATATTCGATATAAGAATTTGGCGCTAAATCGACCACAAAGTTAATGTTATCCGTTCGATGTGCCGACGGGTTATTCGCAGCAACACCTGCATCAGTACCTTTAGCAGTATTTTCTGCATCAATACTGTCGATATACCAATACTCAAATGGCGCCTCATCTGCACCTGTCGATTGCGTAGTGGTAGGACATGTCATCAGCTTATCTAATAAACTGATGTTATTAGCAAACTTATGCTTATCTGTATTTTTAACTCTTAATTTATAAGTGATTTCGTTACCCGGTGAATACTCACTTTCAATCACTCTTTTCGTATTCTGTGTCGTATTTACAAGCTGGGTATTTGTATTCACTAATGCCGTTTCAGCAATTTGTTGTTTTTTTGCATCAAGCAACAGCGCTTTATTACTGATCTCTGCAATAGCAACAGTTGTTGTTGTCGCTGTCACTGTATAGGTAATTTTACCCTTTGCAGGTAATGTCACTGTGTCATCAAGATCAGTATCTTTAAGAGGAGAAGATAATGAAGAGTCAGCACCGTTTTCAACAGCAACAGCAATATCCCACGTTGTAAATGGGTTAGACTTATCTTCATCGGTATGTGACCAGTTATTATTGTCGTCGATATTATTATTTGCCGCTTGTGACTGGATAGATGAAAGCGTATCAATCACATGATAATGACGTGCAGTACCTGCATGAGCAGCATTTTCAACCACAACAGTATAGGTAATTTTCTTCCCTGTTTGATATGCCGTATTAGCAACGGTTTTAGTAATAGAAAGATCTGGCTGTAGATATTGAGTGACAACCGCATCTAATTCCTTTTTAAACCAGAAACCCTTTTTAAATGAAACATGATCACTGGTATTAATATCGCCGATAGCATTTTCAACAGTCTTAGCTGTAATGATATAAGTAATTGACTCAGAAGGAGCAACAATAATATTTGTCGACGCTAGATTTCCAGAAGTATTAAATACACCAGCATCACTATTATCACCAATAGTATCGACTTTATTAGAAACAGAAGAAAAGGCATTACCTTCTTCTCCGGAATCAAGCATCGTAGTGATATCTGCAATTGATGCATTTAACTTTATATTTTTATAAGTAGTAACTTCAGAATTATTTTTAATGGTTAATGTATATTTAACTGATGAACCTGCATCATAATTCTTTGGTGCACTTATTGTTACCACCAAATCATCGGTAATATTAGCTTGTGCAGGAAGCACAGATAAACCAGTTATACATATCAATAAAGATAATATGAATCTTACTAATGTTGATAACAAAGGCATAAGCTTTCCGTATATCTTCTTATTAATTATTTTCACACCTTATTAATGCTGACTAGGTGCCCCTATGAATAAACATTAACAAGAGAAAGATACAGGGTTAACTCATATGTTATGAATAATAATGAATTGAAAAATCAGAACAAGCCGTCATTTTTTAAAAGCACTTTTAAACTGGGAACACAACCATCAAACAAAAAATATTAACCAACAAAAACAAGACTTTACAAACAAATGCTAACTTAAATTAAAATAAAAAAAGCTAAATTAAAGAAACTAACAAAGCAAAAAATCAAATTTAATAAGTGTTAATACCAAAAAAAATCTGGTTAAAAAGTCATTTACAACAACTAAAAAACATGTAATTACAAAGGATAATATATACAATATTTTTTATAATTTTATATACACACATCTAGAATATAAGTAATTTAGCTTATATAATATTACATCAAATCAATGGCGAATAAATATGTCTGCTAATATCACCTTTTCAAAAAATGAACGAGCAATTATCATTATTTCTGAAAAATATAATAAAAAGATAGATCTATCTAAATTATCTACGGCTGAATTAAACATTATGGGACACTTTACTCACAATATAAATCAAGAAATAACGCGTAAGGAACTGATTAATATTGGATGGCCATATAAATCAGTAAGTATGAGCTCCCTAAATGTTGCAGTTGCTAATATAAGAAAAATTTTTCTTGCTAATGATATTGATAGCAACTTATCAATAAATACTGTACCTACTATTGGATATATATTTAATGCATCATTTAAAGATACTCAGGAATCAATTCATGACCCAACCAGTGAAGATATAATTGAAAATAACAGCACCATAAAAACCATATCAAAACTAAGCTTTACTATATTGAGCATGCTTACTATGATAAATATCTTATGCAGCTTTATGGTATCTAAATATATCTATAAATTATTTTACTAATGAATAATAAAACTTTCTTATATATCAATATTTTTATTTTTTTCATTCCATTATATTTACTAATTCCTGCTTTTTATAATGGAAACCAATGTGCTTATACCGCTGAGGGAAAGATTGTTCTACCTGAACGTGAGTTCAAGTTTATATGTAAGAATGGTATCTACGATCTATACCATTACTTTCCCGATGGTAGTATTCGGCATAATAGTGGTTTGTACTTAAACTATGGTACTAAAAGTGCGCTGATAAAACTCAATGAAAAAATGATCAACTACCACTTAAAAGGAGAAACGTTAAATACAGATGTGTTGAATCGAGGAGTAAATATCGCTCCATTTTTTAAATACGATGATAGAATAGAGTTCACGCTTTTTGATAAGGAACTTATAAAAAGGTCTTATCATATTAAAAATTTAATCGTACACAATCAAAAAAAGCACTAAATACTTAGTGCTACTTTTTCTATTACTGATGGTTTTGAATATAGAAAACCTTGGTGATGTTTAATACCCAGCTTAAGTAACTCTTGCGATTTCTCTCGAGTTTCAACCCCCTCTGCTATCAGATCAGCTGAAAGCGTATCCGCAAAGTTAATCACGGCTTGTAGTGTATTCTGCGAGCCATTAACAATCGACCTATCAATCTTTATATCTTTTATCTTTAAGTCAGAAAAATAAGTATCAAAGTCACAATAATCTTTGCCAAAATCGTCGATATAAAACTTAAGACCATATTTTTGAAGTAACTTAATATTCTTGGTGAATATGGTTCTATTCGTAATTCTAGAACTTTCTGTCAGTTCTAAAATGAGATTAAATTTATCTGCATCATAGCAACCCACCACCTTGGTTTGTATAAATTGAATAAACGATTGCTCTTCAATTAATGAGGGGGGAACATTAATACTAATATCTAGCGTATTAGATATGTTGATATTATTAAGTAACGTCAGCGACTGATAAATAATAGACTGTGTAAATTCACTCATTAATTCAGAACTTTCAATCTCAGATAAGAAAGCAGCTGGAGACAAATATCTTCCCTTTACCTTTTTTCGTGCTAATACCTCCATACCTTTTATAGATCTTTTTTCAAAATTATAAATACCTTGAAAAAAAGGAACATATACGTTCCTTTTAATCTCTCGCTTAACCCATTGTTTATAAAAAAATTGCGCATTAATCACAGCCAAACGTTACTCATAAATAAATGTGACACTCGCAATTCCTGATGCTTCCCCAACAGTGATATCGCCTGTTCGTACATATTTCGCAGTAAGATTCACATCAATTAAATCTTCATCTTTATCTGCGGTTGCTATATACCATTTATTCGATTGATCAGCCGTATTATTATCAGGCCCGTAAACAATCGCTTTAGGATCATCCTTGTGGAAAAACTGAATACCAACCCCTTTCGCTGTTGAAGTATCGGTTAATGTTAAAGTATTAGATGTGTTACCTGGAGATGATTGATCTGTCATCACAGCAGATACAACCGTTTCATTCTTGCAACTCAACCGAACTGATAGGCTTTTACCTTCAGCCAATGAGCCAACAGAAGGAAATTCGTTAATATTGTGCTCACCAAGATCTAGCGTAAATTCTTTCTCTGATGAAATCTCACAAGAATGTGCATTAACGATAACGTCACCTTTACCAATAATAACAGGCACGTTTTCATTTTTACTATCACTGGTATCAGCATAGAGCCTCGCAACTTCATCAAAATTTGGCAATCCTGAAATAATATGACTTCCCGCACTGATAGGATCCCCTGTATAAATGTAAATAAGCCTAACACTAAAAGTTAACTTACTTGTTGCCCCTTCATGTATCACTAACGGAGTATTTGCTTGTAATGGTTTATAAGTAGCTGTTTTTTCATCTATAGCACTAACAGAGAAACCAATTCCCGTTACATTAGTTGGATACACTGCATGACTATTACCTTCATCATCCACGTAACTAATGCCAGGTACGGCAACACCTAACAACTGAGCTAGATATCCTTTAACAATACATTTATCATTATTTGAACACTTAAAAGTAGGATCATCGAGTGTTGATTGAGTATATGAATATACGCCATTTATGGGTTTACCTTTTAATGCAGCAAAGTTAGCCGATGGATCTATATGTAATGGGATCGCACCTAATTGCTCATCGGAGTGGTTAATAATATTACTAGCTAAAACAGGACAAGATATAAACAAACATATACATAATAGTATTTTTTTCATTTTATAAATATTCAACCTCTAATGTCGCTGTTGCAGAAAAAGCACCTTCAGCAACATCTGTTTCTGTTTTCTTTAACGAAGCGGAAAAAGTAATAGATTGACTATCACTAGAATCAAAATTAATAACTTCACTACTACCATTTAATTTTATCTGCTCATCATTTGGAGTGAAAAAAGCAATGCTAAAACCCATATCTGCATCACCATTAATATTTAATGTATTAACATCCGTTTTATCTGCATCACCTTTTAAATTAAGTTTCACAGCCTGAATACTTTCACTGCAATTTTCAAAATTAATCGTGATTGGTGTTCTTTTGATTTGATCCCCTACTGAACCAAATTCTTTTTTATCTACTGTGCCAAATGACACTAATTTATTTTGATCTAATGGAGATATCGTACATGTATTCTCAATAATACGGCCATTGATATTGATCAAAACATCGTAAGCAAAACAATTCGATGAAAATAAGACCAATAACATAATAAGTTTAGATACAATCTTTCTGCCCATAATAAATACGCCCTTCTTTAAGATCGTTTAATTCAATATCTAATTGACATGATTTATCACGTCCCCATTGAATTTGGTAAGATTGTTTCTCTTGCAAGCCAGATAAATAAATTTTACCTTCATCACCCACAATGGATGCTTGGTTATTGTCTTTATCTAATACCGAACTGCCAAATGGTAACCACTTCCCTTGATATTTAACGTTGATCAGGGCCTTATAACCTTTCTTAATATCAAAGGTTAATTGAGCAATCGCACCATCAGTTGGTACGGCTTTCTTCACTGATTTTTCAATTTCCAAGTTATCATCAAGGTGGTTAACATCAACCTCAACCGTATTTTCTTTATATGGACGAGCATAAGAAACAATGGCATAACCCTGACTATCTGTAACAACATTACGTTGGTTATAAAGCGGTACATTAGCCACGCCATTCGTAGACACTAATACACTGGTGTTACCCACGTTTTGCCCAAAGGTGATCCCCCCCTCATGGAGAATAATGCCGCCTTTCATGGAATAGTTTATAGTTTGGCTATCACCATTTTTCGAGTAACCAACATCATATTCCGCATGAGATGAGGAATAATTTAAATTCACGTTGCCCGAAAAATCACGGCTATCAACACGGGTTGAGGCTGAGTATTGCAACTCTTTATTTTCTAATAGCGCCCCAGAGACCGAAGCACGATGCGCAACATGACCATCTAAATCTGAATCCATACTGTAATTTACATATGAGGTTGATAATGTATTTTTATCATCCATATAATTAATTGGAATCGATGCATTCAATGAAATCATCTTATCACTGTTTGAATATTGACTATCATTGTCAACCTGAGAATAAGATAAACCCAATGTAACGTTCTTGATGGTTGCGTTATAACCAATTAAGAAATTATTTTCTTTACTGCCATCCCAATAAGACTGCTTATAATAGTTAGTATATAAGCTGCCATATTTTCCTAGTGATTGATTAACAGTAATATTTGCTTTGGCTTTTTTATTATTAATATGATCTTTAGTACTATTTTCTTGGATCACATCCGACAGCTCATAAAACCCTTTTGATGAATAACGGTAACCAGCTAAACTTACGTTCATGCCTGTGCTTGTTAGTGATTTAGAATAAAGAATACTAGTAGACACACCTTCCGCATCACTGTTTTCAAACTGACTTTTTGCATAGGATGTATTAATCGAAAAGGCACCAAATTGACCAATATTCGCTGCCACACCGAGTGATAATGCTTGATAATTGGTATTTAATTGCACAGCGTTATACACGGTAAACGTGTTATTGAAACCGTAATAAAAATTACTGTCTAAAAATAATCCGTCTTTTAGATCATTCGCATCTTTCAATTTACCAAGGTTCATTTCGTAACCTAGGTGACCCGCACGTTGCAATGACGGTAAAGTTGAAAAAGGGACAATAAATGAGCTAACTGTATTATCTTCTTCTTTCACTTCAACATGTAAGTCACCGCTTGATCCTGTTGAATAAAGATCATCAATAACAAACGGACCCGGCTGCACCGAGGTTTGATAAATGGTGCTATTACCTTGTTTTACAGTGACTAATGCATTCGATTTAGCGATCCCTTTAATCACAGGGGCAAAACCTTGCTGACTTTCTGGCATTAAATTTTTATCAGTTACAAGCTGAACCCCATCATAACGATTAGAAGAGAATACCCTGCCACTGGAATTTAACTCACCCACTTTCAGCTTCGATTCAATCGCTGGGATCACTTTATAAATATAGTTATTACTAATATTGACATCTGGTGAGCCAGTTATATCACTAACAAAAAGACTACCGCGGTAACGCCACTCGTTAAAATTAGCTCCGAGTAATACGTTCGCAGATAAATTATTAGATGCATTGCCTTGATAACGGCTATTACGACCAGATAAATGATAATTCATATATGCTGAATTAATACCATTATCCCAACGGCTAGGATCAACGAATCCTCTCACATTTTTATCAAGGTATGCTTGAGGAATAGAAATAGACAGGGCTTGTTTTGAAGTATCTACGTCAATGCCAAGATCGTTAATTTCTTTATAAGAAAAACAACTTTTAAGATCAAAGTGTTGCTCACCCAGCTTCGTTAAATCTAACCCTAATGAAGATAATTCCTCTAATGAAAGACAAGGTTCAATGCTGTCATCATGATTTTTAAATACAATCTCTTCATTGGTTAAATATTTATCATTAACGTAAATATCAAAGATATATTGGCCAGGTAAAATAGAACTACGACTAAATGAAGAGAGATCCACTGCTGCACCATCACCTTCAGAAAGAAAGGCGGCATCAAATGTTTCAGCATTAACCGTGACTGTTGATTGCGTCATACATAATAACAGGCAGTAGGCTACTTTATTTAGTCGTAGTGTCATCATTACATTACTTTCAAGGTTAACTTATCAGAAATCGCACCATAATCATTAATGCTTTGATATTGCAGATTGGTATTTTTACAATCATTACAATCAAAACTTGTGGTTGATTTAGGTGCTAACATAATTGCTTCAGGCTTATTTTTTCCCGTTTTCACATTAATCAATGATTGATGGAAAATAGAGTCATTCACTAATTCAATATGTCGACTATCTTTATATTTGGCTTGTAATGGTACGTCCACCATACCTGCGGCATGCGCTACATAATCAGGGCGATAGAACATTTTGATCCGCGAGACAATCGCCAGCTGCAAGGTATTTTTCTTCTTTTCGTCTTTTGGTGGGATCGCTTTTACATTGATCCAATACACTTGCTCTTTTTTAGGTTCGAACGCTGCGCTGTTTTTAACTCGAATGATCCTGATTTTATTTTCTGTATTTTTATCAACAACAAATAAAGGCGGTGTAATGGTGAAATCATTGGTCTTTTCACCTTTATCGTTTTCAATCCATGACTGAATTAAGAATTTGTTATCTTGATCAGAATTATTAATATTTAACGATTGCTGTGAGTTTGATTCTTTAAATATTACCCGCGTTGCTCCTAATGAAACACCACCAGCATAAGAACAAATTGGAGCAAGCAATGATAATAATAATACTGCTTTTCTTTTTTTAAATTTCATCATGGATAGATAACTCGAATTAAAAGTTTACTGTTTGTTGAGCTTGGGACAACTTTCTTTTGCGTGCTTTTGTATTTTAAAACCATATCAACTTTTTCTTTATTCTTATCCAATACCACACGGTTATTAGTATTGGGTAAGAATGGTTTACCGTAAATATCAGTAATAACAATCGCAATGCCGTTTTTGTTACTACCGGCTTTAAAAGCATTCACATCTTTGATGTCTTTTATCCCAGTAAAACCTAAATCAATATTTTTTTTAATATCTGCAATGCACTCTTCAAATAAAATATTAAAGTTAAAAATGTCATCTATATCATTATTATTATGTTTCGATATAGTGGTTTCTTCATGGTTGTTATCATAATTAGTCACACAGGTTTGATTAACCACCATGCCTTCAATGTTGACAATTCCATCTGCAGTTACAGGCATATCTTTGCTAAATGCAAAATGAGAATAAGTAACAATCGATAATATTAATATGTAATATTTCATCTAACCTACTTATTACTTATTGATAAGAAAGTGCTCACCCTTAATACGATGAATAAAGGTAAGCACCCTATCTTAGTTAGCTATATTTACGCCAACTTAACCCTTATGAGTAAGTAACAGTAAATTGTGCTACTGCGTTTGCTACGCCAGGCTCTACTGTCGTATCAGTTGATACATACGTTGCGCGGTAGTTAAATACGTTAGTACCGTCAATTAGAGCTTTCGAATAAGACGAAGCTTCATTGAATGTAACTGCACTACCATCTTCATTGTAAAGGTGAATACCTACACCTTTAGCTGAGCCCGCTAGGGTATTAATTGCTAATGCTTGAGTATCAGTTGCAGCAACATTACCTTGGAAGTTAATCGCAGCAGTAGTTTGAACTGATGTATCACAATCTACTAAAGAAAGCGTGAAAGAGTTACCACCCGCTTCATCACCTGGTGAAGCAAAGTCAGCCACACGAACTTGGCCCATTTGAACTAGCTTGTCACGAGACTCGTTATCAACTGCACAAGCTGCATTAACTACTTCACCTTCAAAACGTACTTGGCCGCCTTGAACTTCTGTTGTACCTGTAGCGCCTGAAGTAGCAGCAGAAGCCATCATTGGGAACGCAACAGCAGCTAGAGCAACAAGAGTCTTATTGAATTTCATATCTATTTTCCTTTATGTAAATTTTTTAGTCGTAGCTTGAAAGGCAAAGCATGTCTTCTGACATTCGTGATTCGCGATGATGTGCAGATAAGCGCTTGATGAGCTCCTTAAAAGCACCTTGCCTTTCGAGTGACTACATTTAGCCACAGGAAAATTCGTATCCGATAGTTATTAATTATGATTAAGCATGATGAAAATAATTAATCAAAAATGCATTGATATATATAGCTTTTTAACTCACTCCAATCAAAAAATTAATATGTTTTAATATTTAGATTCTTTGCCGCCATTAAAATATCTACAAGTAGGTTTGTTAAATTTCAGTCAACCTTAATACTTAAATGCATAAACAAAAATATACTTTGGTTACAGTTAAATCCATTCACAAAGCAACTTAGTACTACCAATTAAATTAATAAAACAAATGAGAGTGATAAAAACAGAGGAAATAACTATATAAATAAACATAAAAATAATTTCTCTCACATAAATTTTATGTTCAGATTTTTTCAGAGCTATTTAGTAGCGTATTAATACTTCAAACTTTATATTGTCGCTTTAAAGCACTACACCTTGGTTGAGTATCATGATCGTAAAGTTAAAACGTCTTTCTTTTACTTTTTTTAATTGTGCGGTTGGCTTTCTTAGCTTGGCTATAGTGCTCGTTTTAGCTACCTTGTCATCGGAACAAATCAGCACTCAGCTATTCCAAACTCATCTTAAGTTTCTCGAAAACCAACGTTTTTATGACTATATCGATCAAGTAAAAAAGACTTCAGTGCTACTTGATAACCTACAATATAGTCTTTCTTATACCTGCGATGCTCAAGATATCGCTGAACTTGAAAAAATCAGTTACTACTCGCCTCAGATTGCATCAATTCAACTTATTACTAATAACGGTTTAAAATGTAGTGATCACCGTGATATCGATGCGTTATATGCTCATCCTCTTCAAATTATCGAATTAGATCCGCAAATTATTCTCATTGCTAATAAGAAAAATAATAAGTCGATTGTCCAATACAAAAAGCATATTTTAGGCGGCAACGTTATTGTTGATATTGCTCAACAGCCTGTTAATCCTTTACTTGCTGGATTGCCTAAAAATAGTTGGATTCAAATTATTGAAGGCAATAATGCCGCATTATTTACGGGCAATCGAAAAGGCTCACCTAACGAAATATTCTCAAAAGATATTACCGCAAATGATGTTAATCATATCGTCAAACCCATTTTATCCATGTCGTTAAATAATAAAGCATGGCTAAAATATTATGCGACTCCTGAAGCAATTAAGACTTATCGCAATATTATTAAGCCTTATTTACTCTTTTTACTTGCGCTGTTTTCTAGTGCCTTGATCTACCTGTGTTACCGTCGTTATCACAGTACTAGTATCATAAAGTTCTTGATTGAAAATGCGATTAAACAAAATCATCTGGTGCCTTATTACCAAGCGATTGTTGATGCCGATAAACAGCAAATTTGCGGTTATGAAGTCCTGATCCGCTGGGAAACAAAAAAAGGTAAAGTGATCTTACCAGATGAGTTTATTCCACAATGTGAAGAAAATGGAGCAATCACGCCTCTTACTTTCCAACTAATTAATACTGTTGCGAAAGATATTCGAAAGCTTGAAATTCTGCATCATGGCAAGCCTTTACCTTTCTATTTCAGCATTAATTTAAGTGCCAGTGTATTGCAAGATCCTGAGCTTGTGCAGATCACCCGTGAAGCACTACAACATTATAAAATTGCTGCACATAACATAGCGTTTGAGTTAACGGAGCGCTCGCCAATTAAAGATATTGAACTCGCTAGCCAAGTTTGCCAGCAACTTAATGCTATGGGGATTCAAATCAAACTCGATGATGTGGGCAATGGCTATTGTGATTTTCTAGCACTACAAAAACTACAAGCAACAACGATTAAAATCGATAAAATATTCATTGATGAACTCGATTGTAATAACAAGAATACCATTGTGAGCTCTCTCGTCGCTTTTGCTGAGAAAGCTGAAGTAGAAGTAGTTGCTGAAGGCGTAGAAACAGCAGAGCAGGCAGACTGCTTAATTGCTATGGGAATTCATTATCACCAAGGTTTTCTTTATAGCAAACCACAGCCATTCAGCCGTATTTGTCAGGAGTTTACTACTGATGAATAACAACAATCACAGTATTTTAGAAGAACAACAAGCAAATTGGTTTACCAAACATTTTGTCGTAAGCCATTATCTATTAAACCGTATGATTGTTTTATCCATCAATGTATTACTGCTGACTTTTCTGGTCGTGATGAATACACAGCAAGAGATCAGTGCTGCAAAAGAATACGTGCAAGGTAACCTAAACCAAATAAAGAAAAGTATTATTTCATTGGCTTATCGTAATGAGCGTTATGCGCGTACTTTTTCTAAGCAAATAACCAGATTACAAGCATCACAGACCTCTGCTTTAGTTGATGTGCATTACTATCCTGAACTGAATGAATTTGGCTTTAACCGTAATATCTACGCAAGCAATCTACTCAACGGTAGTCTTATTGGTGCAGGTAAACCGACTGATGAGATAAAAAAGGAAACCAATTTTTTCCCTTTTTTAGATGATCTCTGGAGCCAACAACACCAAAATTCAATTAAGTATAATTATTACTACATTTCGCATACATCGAAGTATTTCTATTTATCAACCAAGTATTCAGTAAGTGATTTTAATACGCGTAAACATTTTTTTTCGACTTCGTTATATACCCACTATCGCTCAGATACCAACAAACAATATCAGAATAAGGAAGGCTTTTACTTTACTGCACCTTATACAGACTATATTACCCATGAAAAAGTGATCACGTTAAAATCACCTGTCTATAAAGATCAGCAAGTAATTGGTGATATTGGTGTAGATATTCCAATTGCATCACTACGCCGTGCGATCACTCTACCTCGTAATTTTAAGGCTTATCTCACCTTGTTTTTTAATAACAAAGCAGAAGACAGCCAGATTAATGTCTTACAAGGCAGTAAAACGGCGTTAGGTCCTTACCTCACAATGAAAGTCGATATTGACGATCAAAACGCGATTTGCGCACACCTGTCGATTTTGTTTTTCCTAAGTGTCGTAATGCAAAATATCATTATCGGATTAATGATTATTTTTTTATTAAATTACATGTATTCTCTACTCAAAAAATATAGATTCCAAAAAAATCACTTTCAGTTAGAAGCATTCAGCGATTCTCTAACGGGGCTATTTAATCGCCGTATTATGGAAAAAATACTGCCCAAACTCATCAATGAATATCAAGACAAGAAAATTGCTATTTCAATTATCATCATTGATGCTAATGATTTTAAAACCATAAATGATACCTACGGTCATGATATTGGTGATAAGGCACTGACTCATATAGCCAATAATATTTCACATTTAAGTCGTAAAGCGGATATAGGTATTCGACTAGGAGGCGATGAGTTTTGTCTGATATTGCCACAATGTACCTTAGATAAAGCGAAGAAAATGGCGAATAGACTATCTATTGCAATCAGCAATAGTCGATTTTGTGAGCACAAGGTCCATACCAGTATTACGGTTGGTTGCGTTGAGGTTGCCACAAATGAAAGCTTATCTTATGCGCTAAATCGCGCTGACAATGTTTTATATCAAAACAAGAAGAATAAAAATTTACTGAACATCTAACTAAATATTAGTAATTAATCATTAAAAGCGGCTTCTGTTCAATACAAAAGCCGCGTTTTATTTATTTCTCAGCTATTAAGCAACATGAAGACACGATACCGCATGTACATCGCCACCTTGTAGCTGTGGTTTTTGCTCTGCGCATAACGAAGTTGCATTTGGACAACGAGTTCTAAATACACAGCCTGAAGGCGGATTCATCGGTGAAGGTAAATCTCCTTCTAGCAACTCCACATGTTTATTACGCTCTAACTCTGGATCAGGAATCGGTACTGCCGACATTAATGCTTTGGTATAAGGGTGTTTAGGATCCGCAAATAACGCATCACTTTCTCCCATCTCTACTGCATTACCAAGATACATCACTAACACACGATCAGAGATATGCTTTACAACAGAAAGATCATGAGCAATAAAGATCAAGCTAAGCCCCATCTCTTTTTGTAACGATTTAAGCAAGTTAACAACTTGAGCCTGAATCGAAACGTCAAGTGCAGATACTGGCTCATCACAAATGATCATTTTCGGTTTTAAGATAAGCGCACGTGCAATACCAATTCGCTGACACTGACCACCAGAGAATTCATGAGGATAACGATTAATCACATTAGGTAACAAACCAACTTTTGTCATCATCGCTTGTACTTGCTGCTTCACATCATCTGGTGAAAGCTTTGGATAAAATGCTTTTAGCGGCTCGGCAATAATTTCACCCACCGTCATACGTGGGTTCAGTGATGCCAATGGATCTTGAAAGATCATTTGAATTTCTTTACGTTTTTCACGTAATGCTTCCCGCTTCAATGTCGTCAAATCTTGCCCAAGCCAAACAACTTGCCCATCAGTAGCCTCAACCAAACCAATCACTGCTCGAGCAAACGTTGATTTACCACAGCCCGATTCACCAACAACGCCCAGCGTTTCACCTTCATAAATACGGATATTGATACCATCAACCGCTTTTAATTTAAGTGGTGGTGTCCATGGCCATGCTGACTTAGCTGCAATGTTAAAGTGAACTTTAAGATCATTCACATCTAGCAATAATTTCTTTTCTGTAGTCATTACCACGTCCCCATATCAGAAAAACATGCACGTAAACGACCATCATCAAACGGAGTTAAGATAGGTGACTCTTGTTTACAACGTGCAGATACACGATGACATCGATCTTGGTATGGACACCCCGTAGGTAAACGTAATAAATTCGGCGGATTGCCAGGAATGGTGGGTAACTCTTCCCCTTCAGTATCTAAACGAGGAATTGCGCGTAATAAACCTTCGGTATAAGGATGGCTTGGCTGATAATAGATATCATTGATCTTACCGTATTCCATCGTTCGACCTGCGTACATCACAAGTACCTTGTCACAACTTCCAGCAACGACACCAAGATCATGAGTGATCATAATGATTGAAGTATTGAAATCTTTCTTCAAATCATTGAGTAACTCCATGATCTGCGCTTGGACAGTTACATCAAGTGCTGTTGTCGGTTCATCTGCAATCAACAACTTAGGACGACACAATAGCGCCATTGCGATCATCACACGCTGGCGCATACCGCCCGAAAATTCATGCGGGTACATGCTAATCCGTTTACGTGCTTCAGGGATCTTAACCGCATCTAACATGCGAACAGACTCTTCAAACGCTTCAGACTTACTCATATTTTTGTGCAGCATTAATACTTCCATGAGCTGATCGCTCACTTTCATATAGGGATTTAGCGATGTCATCGGGTCTTGGAAAATCATCGCGATTTGTTCTGCACGAATTTTATTCAGCGCCTTTTCAGGCATGTTTAAAATTTCATTGCCTTCAAATTTAGCACTGCCACTGATCTTACCGTTTTTAGCGAGTAAACCCATGATGGCAAAAACAGTTTGGCTTTTGCCTGAACCTGATTCACCCACAATACCCAAAGTTTCACCAAGGTTCAGCGAGAAATTTAAGTCATTAACTGCAGTAACAATACCATCTGGGGTAGTAAATTCGACACGCAGATCTTTTACATCTAATAAGCTCATATTACGTCCTTATAAATGAAACTAAGCATTGGAAACTTTATTATTGTTAACCATTTTGTTTCTTGCCTTGCTTCACCCTCTTATCTATCTTTTGGATCTAATGCGTCACGTAGACCATCACCCACGTAGTTAAAACAGAACAATGTCACAACCATGAAACTTGCTGGGAATATCAACTGCCAAATAGCCACTTCCATTGTTTGCGATCCTTCTTGTAACAGTGCTCCCCAACTAGTCATCGGCTCTTGTACCCCTAAACCAAGGAAGCTAAGAAAGGATTCAGTCAGAATCATTGACGGAACAAGTAATGTTGAGTAAACCGCCACAATACCTAATACGTTAGGCACAATATGACGAGTGATAATACGCCAGCGACTCACGCCACAAACATGTGCCGCTTCAATAAACTCTTTGCCACGTAAAGACAGGGTTTGACCGCGAACAATACGGGCCATGTCGAGCCATGAAATGGCACCAATCGCAATAAAGATCAACATGATGTTACGACCAAAAAACGTCACTAAAACAATCACGAAAAACATAAATGGGATTGAATATAAAATCTCTAGAATACGCATCATAATGCGATCAGTTCGACCGCCAATGAATCCCGATGCTGCACCATATAGCGTACCAATCACCACCGCGACTAATGCACCTAAAATCCCGACCATCAGTGAGATACGCCCACCAATAAGGGTTCGAGTATATAAATCCCGCCCCAAACTATCAGTACCAAAAAAGTGTCCTTCAGCACCGAATGATGGCGCGGCATGTAACGCATACCAGTCAGTATCATCAAACGCATATTGGCTAAACATTGGGCCAAAAATAACGGCAAAGGTAATTAAGAATAAAATAGCTAAAGAAATCATTGCCGCTTTATTTCGCATGAAACGCACACGCGCATCTTGCCATAAACTACGGCCTTCAATTTCCAAGTTTTCTGAAAAGTTCTCTAAGGCTTCTACACTATCTTTTTTCATTAACATCATAATTATTAGCCTCTTAGTAACGGATCTTAGGATCAATTGTTGCGAGAACAATATCCACAATGGCGTTAAAGATAATGGTTAATGAACCAATCAAAATAGTAATACCAAGTACTAAAGAATAGTCACGGTTAAACGCTGCATTAACGAATAACTTACCAATACCCGGTAAACCAAAAATGGTTTCGATAACGACAGAGCCTGTAATGATGCCAACAAAAGCAGGTCCCATATACGAAACAACAGGAAGAAGTGCAGGTTTTAACGCATGTTTAATGACAATATAAGGATAACTTAAGCCTTTCGCACGCGCAGTACGAATGAAGTTACTGTTTAACGTTTCAATCATGCTACCACGAGTAATACGGGCAAACGTGGCAACATATAACAACGCCATACCAAACATTGGTAACAAAATGAATTTAGTTGAACCGTCTTGCCAACCACCAGCAGGTAGCCACTGCAGCTTAATCGAGAATATGTAGATAAGAACAGGTGCGAGAATGAAGGACGGCATGACCACCCCCGCCATCGCAGTAGACATGATTGTATAATCGAGCCAGGTATTTTGTTTCAACGCTGCAATAGTGCCAACAGTTACCCCCATCACCAACGCAAAAATAAAGGCAAAAAAGCCAATTTTTGCTGAAACAGGTAAGGCTTTTGCCACCAACTCGTTAACAGTGAAATCTTTATATTTAAAAGAAGGCCCAAAATCCCCTTGGACAATATTGCCAAGATAAGTGGTGTATTGTTCTAAAACTGGTTTATCTAAACCATATTTCGCTTCGATATTTGCCATAACCTCAGGAGGAAGAGGACGATCACTTGAAAAAGGATTACCAGGAGCAAAGCGCATCAAAAAAAAGGAAATCGTGATCAATACCAATAAGGTCGGTATGGCTTCTAAAATCCGTTTAGCTATAAATTTAAACATAAACGCTACCGTGTCATTGCTGTGAGTGCAAAAGCAGCCTTCACTCCCGAAGGCTGCATATTATTATTTTTATTTATTGCGAATTATTTCGCTGTGAAGTACATATCTTTTGAGTAAATGTTATCTTCAGGGTTTTCCATTGGGTAACCACCTAATTGAGGGTTAACCAAGCGAGCATTAACATAGTGATAAATAGGCATGATAGGCATATCTGCAGCAAGCTTTGATTCAGCCAGTTTATAATCAGCAGAACGCTGCGCATCTGTTGTTGCTAGTACCGCATCATCAATTGCTTTATCGTAATCAGCACTTGAATATTTCGGGTAGTTTTGTGAGTGATCACTTCGCATAATTGCTAGGAATGTTGACGCTTCATTGTAATCACCACACCAACCGGCACGTGAAACATCAAAGTTACCCTGACGTTTAGCATCGAGGTAGCTCTTCCATTCTTGGTTTTCTAGCATCGCAGTAACACCTAAGCCTTTTTTCCACATGGAAGCTATCGCAACAGCCACTTTCTTGTGGTTTTCAGATGTGTTGTAAAGCAGGCTAAATTTCAGAGGATTATTTTGATCATAACCCGACGCTTTCAATAGCTCTTTTGCTTTCGCTAAGCGTTGCTTTTGATCAAGCTTCGAATACTCAGGCATATCAACATCTAAACCATTGGTTGCCAATGGTGTAAAGTTGTAAGCAGGCGTTTCGCCTTTACCTACAATAAACTTCGCCAGTACATCACGATCAATCGCATATGACAGTGCTTTACGTACGTTTGCATCATCAAAAGGTTTACGTGTCATATTAAATTCGTAGTAGTACGAACATAGATATGGCGTTACCTTCACATCTTGTGGGTATTCTTTTTGCAGACGTTTAAAGTGCTCGTTTGGCATTTCATACGTCATATCTAACTCACCCGCTAAGAAGCGGTTCATTGCTGCAACTTGGTTTTCAATTGGCAAAAACGTTACTTTATTAATAACCGTATCTTTGTTGTCCCAGTAATTTTCATTACGAGTTAACACAATACGCTCGTTAACAACCCACTTATCTAACTTGTATGCGCCATTAGATACGTAATTACCTACTTTCGTCCAATCATCACCAAACTTTTCAACCGTTTTTTGGTTTACTGGTTTCATTGAAGTGTGAACAAGCATCGATGCAAAGTAAGATACTGGCTTATCCAATGTTACTTTTAAAGTATGTGCATCAACCGCTTCAACACCTAATGTATCTGCTGGTTTTTTCCCTGCAATAATATCCTCAGCGTTTGCCATTGTTGTCATTTGAATATATGACGCGTAAGGAGATGCTGTTTTTGGATCCGCTAAACGACGCCATGTATAAACAAAATCTTCAGCTGTTACAGGATCGCCATTAGACCATTTTGCATCTTCACGAAGGTGGAAGATCCACGTTTTATTATCTGCAGTTTCCCACGACTTCGCCGCACCAGGTACTAAGTTACCTTTACTATCTTGGTTGACTAACCCTTCAAGTAAATCGCGAATAACATTTGATTCAGGTACACCTGATACTTTTTGAGGATCTAGCGATTCTGGCTCTGTTCCATTACCGCGAACAAGTTCTTGCTTATCTGCAAGTTTTACATCTGAAGGAACTTGTGCCGCAAAAGAGGAAAAAGAAGTGGCGGCAACAGCAAAACTAGCACTCATCATGAGTGCCTGTGTGATTTTATTCTTGTACATGCATTACTCCAATACATCAGTTTATTACGTCCGTGACGTTCTTCACCTGGCTATCTATAAGTAGCTACATTGGTTAGCTTTTACCTTAAAACCGACCAATCAAACCGAAGAATTATTCAAAACGTTACCAGAATATAAATATTTTTACCATATTTTAACATTTAAAAGTGATTTTATGCTGATAAATTAGTTATAGTTAAGTTATAAATACTAATAACAACTTATCTTCCAAATTTTCATCTCCATAAACTCTTAATTAACAGTAAATAACACTATAAATAACTATTATATAGGTCAATTAACAGCTATATTATTCACACAAGATCACATTATCAGCTCAAAAAACCAAACAATAAACACCAAACAATAACATTTTATTTACAATTAAATTTCAGACAAAAAAAAACACCGATACTATCGATGTTTTTTTGTTCAAAATTTGTATGGGAATTACTTATTTTCGCTATCTAATTTAATCAATTGTTTATCTACATTTACTGATTGTTCTCTTTGCTCTAATAACAATTGAGACTCATCATCCTCGGGCTGATCTGTCATACCAATATCATGCATAATTTGCTTCATTTTTTTATTGGTTACGCGTCTGTGCTTCATTGAACCCTCCGCTGTCAAGCTATGCCAGTGAACCTCAATTACCACTTTTCCTACTTGGTCTAACACCAGCAATCAATTTCTATTTAATAACTAACCGCAATTAAAATATGGCACACATCTACACAATTCGCTTCTAATCTGCCATAAAAGTTTCTTTTATGATTATTTAAATAACTAAAAACAATTAACAATCATGCTGATAGATATTTTTATTATATCGACATATTTATCTACATTATTAACATACAAAACATAAAAAAGAGGGGTAATATTATTAATGTAAAGTATTTATGCTTTATTTAGCAAAGATTGAAGAATAACCCCTCTATTTAATTTTTAAGAGTATCCTATGAGACCAGTAGGTTGTGCGTCACGCCCAAGCCCATCACGTTTTCGCCCTAATTACGTTCCATCAAGTGTGATACCACGTGATAAGAACAAGAAGAGTGACAAATCGCAATAACCTAGAATAATCTGCTATTTTATAAATAAAAAAGGAGCCTTTCGGCTCCTTTTCTTTTAATTTATGCGCTTATTTCCAGCGATCAGCAGCTGAAGTATCTGTTTCTCGAGCATCTACCCAACGACTTTGCTCTGGTGTTTGTTCTTTTTTCCAAAATGGCGCACGGGTTTTTAAAAAATCCATAATGAACTCGCACGCTTCAAAAGCAGCGCCACGGTGAGCACTTGTTACACCCACAAAAACAATTTGATCGCCCAATGCTAAATCACCAACACGATGAATAACTCGTGTTTTCAGCAATGGCCAACGTTGGCATGCTTGATCAACGATCTCTTGAAGCGATTTTTCCGTCATTCCAGGGTAATGCTCTAAAGATAGCCCGGTCACGGCATCACCTTGATTAAAGTCACGTACTTTACCGATAAAAGTTACAACAGCGCCAGCTTCAGTGCCTTCCGCTAATTTTTCATATTCATCAGCAACCGAGAAATCATCAAACTGAACAGAAATCATCACTTATCCCCCTGTTACTGGTGGAAAAAATGCTACTTCATCACCATCGGTTAATGGCGTATCTAGTGAACAAATAGTTTGATTGACAGCAACAAGTAACTTGCCTGATTCTAATGCCAATTGCCATTTGTCGCCACGTGTTGCCAATGCCGCACGCAACGTATCAGCAGTAGAGTAAATTGCATCAACTTCAAGGCTATCAATACCTACAAGTTCTTTCACTTGTGCAAAAAAGAGAACCTTAATCATGCTTCTACCTTAAAGTGACCTGATTTACCGCCTGTTTTTTCTAACAGACGCACTTGGCTAATCACCATATCTTTTTGTACCGCTTTACACATATCGTAAATCGTTAATGCAGCAACAGAAGCTGCTGTTAATGCTTCCATCTCCACACCAGTCTTACCCGCTAGCTTACAACAAGACTCAATACGCACTTTGTTTTCAGCAGGAATCGCTTCTAACTGTACTTCTACTTTCGAAAGGAGTAGCGGATGACAAAGTGGGATCAGATCCCAGGTTTTTTTTGCCGCTTGAATGCCAGCAATACGCGCAGTTGCGAACACATCACCTTTATGATGCTGACCTGATACAATCAGCTCTAACGTTTCTGCTGCCATATGAACAAAAGCTTCTGCACGAGCTTCACGAACGGTTTCCGCTTTAGCAGAAACATCAACCATGTTAGCTTCACCAGATGCATTAATATGTGTAAATTGGTTCATTATTTAATCGTTCCTCAACGAAGCGATACGAAGCTTAGTTGAGACGTCTTCTCAACTAAGCTCACTAAAATTAGGAAAAGTAGACTGAATTAACCGCCAATAGATGCTAGGTTTGGCGTCATACCCGTTTTACCTTCATCCAAGAAATGGCTAACCGCTTTTTCACCTAGCCCTGCTTGAATACGTGCAATTAATGATTCTTTTTGATCATCACTTGCAAGTAAATCGCGTAATTCAACACCTTGTTCACCAAACAAACAAAGATGTAGCTTGCCTTTCGCAGAAATACGTAAACGGTTGCAACTTTGACAGAAATTCTTTTCGTAAGGCATGATCAAGCCAATTTCGCCCATATAATCGGGGTGACAAAAAACTTGTGCTGGACCGTCATTACTACCTTTTATTTTCAGTAGCCAACCATTAGCGATCAAATGATTACGAATACTCACCCCTGAAAGGTGATGATTTTGAAAAAGACTGTCCATTTCGCCAGTTTGCATCAATTCGATAAAACGTAATTGAATTGGACGAGTTTTAATCCACTCTAAAAATTTAGGGAGTTCTTGTGAATTAAGATCTTTTAGGAGGACCGTATTGATTTTAACTTGCTCAAAGCCAGCATCAAAAGCGGCATCAATGCCATCCATTACCTGATGGAACATATTCTCACCGGTAATTTGATAAAACATCTTAGGATCAAGACTATCAACACTTACATTGATATGCGTTAAGCCAGCATCACGCCATTCGTGGACGTGTTTAGCCATACGATAACCATTAGTGGTTGTCGCGACTTTATTGATCCCAGGGATTTCAGCCACAGTCTTGATGATCTCAGTAAAATCTCGACGTAAACTCGGCTCACCACCGGTGATACGTATTTTACTGGTTCCACATTCTGCAAACGCAGAAGCAACTCGCTGAATTTCATCCAATGTTAGAAAGGAAGGTTTTTTCTTTTCTGTTGGATGGTAGCCATCTGGCAAGCAATAGGTACATTTGAAGTTACAGACATCTGTAACTGAAAGTCGCAAGTAGTAAAACTTGCGATGGAAACTATCTTCTAATTGTTTCGCCACGGAACACCTTTCCAAATACGGGAGGTCAATTCATTTCTAAATCAACCCTGGTGACAAATCGTCACTGGCATTAATCACCTATCAACTTTTGAACGTATATATAAACGTCCAACATCACTTAGCAACTTAGTGAAAAATGCTCGGAGTTATGGCAGTTATGCAAAGCAAATCAATCCTTGAGAGAATATTACACAACAGCATTTCTTATATATAAAAGTATCAGAGTTTTTCCATATTTGACAAATAACGGAAAAAAACAGTCTGTATTCTACCTTTCGAGTAGGATCACGACAATACTAGTTAATAATTTAAGCCGCAATTTACTAATAAAAGTGAGGGTATTATGGCAAATATAATGGAATCAGCTTCAATCGAAGATATTGCACTCTATTTACAACGAGAAGACGGTATTGATGCAGACTCAGCACAAAATGCTGCACAGCAAGTCATTGATGGTTTTATAGACATGCGTGATAAAGGACTGATCAAAGGTTGGTATTTTGATGAATTAGGCCATTTAGAACTGCTTCCGACTGATACTGCGTTATCAATAATTGAGCGTCAAAAATGACACAGGAAGAATGTGATTTGCAAATATTGGTTTTCAAACTGCAATGAATAATAAGTCTTACTGATTTAAAATAAAATGAAGAAGCGTCGCAGTTTGATTAAAAAGATTATAAAGTCAATGACAAAGCCAGATGAACGCCTGAACTTTTAGTCGGCATTAGTTTTGCATTGTCTATATAACTAGGCATTGCAAATCTTACTGTGGAGTTCATTATGGCTAAAGTATTACCGCTACTTTTTCAAAAGCGCCATGTTCTTCCTACTGGTCGGATGCAAATCTATATCTCACCAGTAGATCAGACACCAACCTTAAAAGCGGTACTTGCATCAAAAGATGGGTTGGGGATCTGTATGTATAGCGATAAAAAAGAAGCTCAACATTTATTTCATATCGGTACCCGTGTCACAATTGATGATTTCAACCAAGATCGAGAGTCTCCGTTAATAAAACTCACCGTTTCAGGCCATAATAACTTTAAGATCCAGTCGATAAAACAAACAACAGATGGTGTATTTTGGGGAGAGACAACATCTCTACCCTGTTGGGAAGAGATCGCTATCAATAAAGAGCAACAATTACTTGCGATTCGGCTGAAGAAAATGTTTGAAAAATTCCCTGATCTTGATGAACTCTATAAATGCAAAGACTTCAATAATCTCAGTTGGTTATGTCAGCGCTGGTTAGAAATATTGCCACTACCGACCATAGATAAACAGAATTTACTTAATAAACCAACCTGTTTAAACACTTACGATTATTTAATGAGTATGATCAAAACAAGCCACTAATTTTTTTATGTGAGATATTACAGATAATTTACACTGCAACAAATGCAACAGAATGCTTTCTTTGGTAACCTAATTGCTTATAAATATATAATAAAGCCAACACTATGCTTAAGGCAGATAAATTGAAAAAGAATATTGTTGCTATCGGTGGCGGTCATGGCCTAGGACGGATCTTATCCTCTCTTTCTTGTTACGGCTCAAAAGTAACGGGAATTGTTGCAACTACAGATAACGGTGGTTCAACGGGTCGTATTAGGGCTTGCCAAGGCGGCATAGCTTGGGGCGATATGCGCAACTGTATCAATCAATTAATTACAGAGCCCTCGATTGGTTCGATGATTTTTGAATACCGTTTTAAAGGTAATGGTGAGCTGAATGGTCATAACCTAGGTAATTTAATGCTAACGGCATTAGACAACCTCTCGATTCGCCCACTTGATGCCATTAACCTGATCCGAGATATGTTAAATGTTGAAACTCAGATCATTCCAATGTCAGAGCATCCATCAGATCTTGCTGCAATAACCTACAGTGGCGAGATTATAAATGGTGAAACCAGTGTTGATGAATTACAAGAAATACCTAAACGCCTTTATCTTGAACCAGCAGTGCCAGCAACAAAAGAAGCATTAAATGCTATTAATCAAGCTGATTTAATATTACTCGGCCCTGGTAGTTTCTTAACAAGCGTTATGCCAACCTTACTGTTACGTGACTTAGGTATCGCGTTAAAAAACAGTAATGCGCAAATTGTATTTATTACTAACCTAGATAAAGAGCATGGTCCAGCAGGTAAAATGCCACTAGAGACAATGCTACATTGGTGCGAAAGAGCAATGAATGGACGCAAGATAGACACAATATTAACGGATAAACTTCATACAGATTTAAATAATAAATTTAATCTACAAATTGAAGATCTTGCATCCAGTAATCATGAGTGGCGACATGACCGAGACAAGTTAAAGCATGCGGTTGATAAGCTCATTGCTTCCAGCTAATTGCTTATATTCAACCACCATACCTTCGACCATTTGTCTAAATTCAGACAAATGGTCAATCATCCAATCATCTTGTCCTTGTTTTACTCGATATTCACATTCTTGTGCCATTAATGCTAAATCATCCGCACCAAAACTGGCGGCGCTGCTTTTTATTGCATGACTTATTTCGCCAATTTGATCAACAGAAGGATGTGCCGACAATTGTTTTGAATACTGTTCTAGTTCATCACTGAAAACATTTAATAGCAATGACACAGTATCCTCACCAACTTCATCAGCAAGGCGCTTAATTGTCTCAGAATTTATCATTGTTGCCATTTAATCCATCTCCCTAGCACTGCCATTAGTGTCTTGCCAAGATTGCAATTTACGATATATCGTTGATGGACTTACTTCAAGTAAGCCTGCAGCTCTTGGAATATTGCCATCGCAAGCATCAATCGCCCATTGTATCGCTCTTTTTTCTACAACCCAGAGCGGCTCTATTTTATTTTTATGATGATCATGTGAATAAATAGATTCATCAGCAAGGCTTTCTCTCTGTACTTTTTCAGGTATAGCCTTGGGATAAGATGCAATTTCTACGCCGTTAATCGCATTAATAGGTGGTGGAACCATTTCAAGTTTGACTTCATCATCAGTATTTAAAACAACAATATTACGGATCACATTCTGCAATTCACGAACGTTACCAGGCCAAGAGTAGGACTCAAATAATCGCAAAACTGGCTCAGAAAAACGACTAAAGCTTTTGCCTTCTTCTAACGACATCAAACCTAGTAGTGCGTGAGCAATCTCTATAATATCTCCGCCACGTTCTCGCAACGGCGGTAAAGAGATAGGAATAACATGTAAGCGGTAGTAAAGATCTTCTCTGAATCGCCCCTCTTGAACTTCTTCCCAAGGATTTCGATTAGTCGCACAAACAAAACGGACATCAACACTGCTCATTTTTGAGGAGCCAACTTTTTGATAGGTTCCTGTTTGAATAAATCGTAGTAATTTACTTTGCAAATCAAGATCCATTTCACAGAGCTCATCAAGCATTAGCGTACCATTATGTGCCATTTCAACGGCACCTTGTCGTTCTGTTGATGCGCCAGTGAAGGCACCTTTGACATGCCCAAACAATTCACTTTCAATTAAATCTTTAGGAATAGCAGCACAGTTTAGAGCTATAAACGGTTTGTCATGGCGTGGGCTTGCAGCATGGATCGCTTCTGCGCACACTTCTTTACCCGTACCGCTTTCACCCGTGATAAATACCGTTGCTTTACTTGAAGCAGCAGATTCAATAACACGGTATACCGCCTGCATCGGTAAACTATTACCAATAAATCCTTGGTATTGTGCTCCATCAGATTGTTTAGATTGATTACTGGTATTCGATTTACTTTCGGCTTTAAGTGCTTTGTTTACAGTAATGCGTAATCGATCTGCCTCACAAGGTTTGATTAAAAAATCTTGTGCGCCATAACGAATAGCTTCAACAGCTATATCAATAGAACCATGTGCGGTCATTATTACAACAGGAACATTACCATGCTCTTTTCTTACACGTTCAAGCACTTCCATTCCCGTCATGTCAGGTAAACGGAGATCTAATAAAATGAGATCAGGAATAATATCTTGAATAAAGCTCAGTGCTTCCTTCCCTGTACCAACAATGCTTACATTAAGTCCAAGAGGGTTTAAGTAAGATTTGTACAAGGCCGCAACTGACGCTGTATCTTCAACCATTAATACTTGGCGTTGCTGCATTCTGCTCTCCATTGCTCCTCCCAAAACAAGCCCCTTAAACTAATTGTAATCAATAGAAAAAAATATGGGGGATAGATTTCTCTTTTTTCAATAATCTCATATTGGTTTGCAAATTAATTCGCATTTTGCGAATTATTGTTTTTATTTGTGCTGTAGTACAAATAAATAAGTGCTACTCAAAGGCAGGAAACACGCAGGATTGTATAAAAAAATACAATTTTAAAAAGTTGGCACACTACATGCTTTATATAACGTGACTCTTAAGTTAAGAGTCAACCTAGCCAACTGACGTTGTTTGTGGATTTTTTTCACTAAAACAATGACGCCAACCGAACCTATTTATCGGTTGGCTTTTTTTTGCCTAAAATTCAAGCTTCATAAGAAAAGTAGCCATATAACCAATTAGCTATTGGCGATAAATTGCTGTCTTAGTTTATGGATCTTATCGCGCGTTTCTGCCGCCTGTTCAAATTCCAAGTTTTGTGCAAAGTCATACATTTGCTTTTCCAATACTTGTATTTGTGATTCTAGCTCTTGTGGAGAAAGCGCTGAATATGTTCCTTTACTTTCTGCCACTTTGTGAAGATCTGCCGCTTTATTTCGCGATTTACCACGAGAACTCGAAGCACCAAGTTCAAGAATATCACCGATTTTCTTGTTCAACTTCTGAGGTGTAATACCGTGCTCAAGGTTATATTCAATTTGTTTTTCACGACGGCGTTGGGTTTCGTTAATAGCACGCTCCATTGAGCCTGTTATACGATCACCATAAAGAATGGCTCTACCTTCAATGTTACGAGCTGCTCGACCAATCGTTTGTATTAATGAACGTTCAGATCGTAAGAAGCCTTCTTTATCTGCATCTAGAATCGCAACCAACGATACTTCAGGCATATCTAGCCCTTCACGCAACAAGTTAATACCAACTAATACATCAAACTCACCTAATCGTAAGTCGCGAATAATTTCTACACGCTCTACGGTATCAATGTCTGAGTGCAAGTAACGCACTTTCACACCATGCTCTGTGAGGTATTCAGTGAGATCTTCTGCCATACGCTTAGTGAGAGTTGTAACCAATACACGCTCACCTTTTTTCTCTCTAATATGAATTTCAGAGAGTAAATCGTCCACTTGTGTACCAACAGGACGTACTTCAATTTCAGGATCAAGTAACCCCGTTGGGCGTACTACTTGCTCTGCGATATCATTCCCCGACTTTTCAATCTCATAATTACCTGGTGTTGCAGAAACATAAATCGTTTGAGGCGCTAACGATTCAAATTCTTCAAACTTCATCGGTCGGTTATCAAGCGCAGAAGGAAGACGAAATCCATATTCGACTAAGTTTTCTTTGCGAGAACGATCACCACGATACATTGCGCCAATTTGAGACACCGTCACGTGTGATTCATCAATGATCAGTAAGCCATCAGCAGGTAAGTAATCAAACAGTGTTGGTGGTGGCTCACCCTCAGCACGCCCACTAAGATAACGTGAGTAGTTTTCAATACCTGAACAGAAACCTAGCTCATTCATCATCTCAATATCAAATTGTGTACGCTGACTAATTCTTTGCTCTTCTACGAGTTTATTGTTATCTAAAAACTGCTCTTTGCGTGAAACCAGTTCTTTTTTTATCCCTTCAATCGCGTCTAAGATTTTTTCTCGTGGCGTCACGTAGTGCGTTTTGGGATAAATAGTAGTACGTGGCATATCACGATGCGTAATACTCCCCGTTAATGGATCAAAAGATGAAATACATTCCACTTCATCATCAAATAACTCAAGACGGATCGCTTCTTTTTCAGACTCTGCTGGGAAAATATCAATCACTTCCCCTCGAACGCGAAAAGTACCACGCTCAAAAGCCATATCATTACGGGTATATTGCAATTCAGCTAGGCGGCGAAGAATGTCTCGTTGATCTAAGAAATCGCCACGTCTGACATGCAACATCATCTTTAAGTAAGAATCAGGATCGCCCAAACCATAAATCGCAGACACAGAAGCGATAATAATAACATCGCGTCTTTCCATTAAAGCTTTGGTTGCTGATAGTCGCATTTGCTCAATATGAGCATTAACCGACGCATCCTTTTCAATGAATGTGTCCGTTGTAGGCACATACGCTTCGGGCTGGTAATAGTCATAGTAGGATACAAAGTATTCTACGGCGCTATTTGGAAAGAACTCTTTCATCTCACCATATAACTGCGCAGCTAATGTTTTATTTGGCGCAAGGATCAGAGTCGGTCTATTAGCTTGAGCAATAACATTAGCAACGGTAAACGTTTTACCTGAACCTGTTACGCCAAGTAACGTTTGGTGCGCAAGCCCTGAATCTAAACCATCAACCAATTGAGCAATAGCGGTAGGTTGATCACCTGACGGAGAATATTCAGAAGCAAGAGAAAATAAGTCGCTCATAAATTACATATCCAGCAATAAATTACTGGTTACATTGTGGATAGACCATTAGTAATGTCAACTACTGGAAATCATTGAAATGAAGAAACTAAATTGCAGATAAAAAAATAGCTCCAATATTAGTTACATAAACACTGAGAGCTTGAACACCAAACATGACTCACAGAATAAAAGACCACAACTATATACAACAGTCTGTAAATAGCCCCCTTTGGGTCTTAACTAACTAATATTGAAGCAAAACAACATTACATTGTTACAAGCTAACTCAACTTATAAGCAAAACGTTAAGCTAAATTTGACGTGTAGAGCATTAAGTACCCTTATCTTAATCATAAGTTTAAAGGCCTGACTCGAATCCAGGAACTTAATGTGGAATGAATCATAAAGAGAATAATGGACAAGGTAAAAGTGACAGTGTGAATATAAAGAAAGAATAAATAATCTAGACTTATGTATCATTCTGAATTTCAGAAAACACATGCTTTCTATCGTAAAAATAAAAACCTAACTCATTGATTATTTAATCTATTATACGTTTTATAATTAAACAGTGAATTTCACAACGAGAAAAAATGTTAAAAAATATCTGATCTTTTTTATCTCTTTTTATGAAATTATTATCCAAACATCAAAATAACATATAAAAATGAATCTAGAACAATTGACCAACTATGTTGTAAGACGTATTATGCTTCTCCCTAAAAGATACACTCCAGATTTATATCGTTAACTTTTCACAAACAATTAAATATTAGTCTTTACATCCACAGCTTATCCCTATTCTGTTCAATGTTTTTACTTACTGAAAAATATCCCCTCATCTTGTCTGTTTACTAAGCAATAACACATATAGGTATCAATCTAGTCAATAATAGTGTTTGAAATTAGTACCTTTTTATCGTACATCTCCCTTATATATAAAAAGTCTATAAACTCAAGTCATCGCTATCAAATAAGTTTACAAGATGAAATCAACACACTTATCCACAGTTTTTGTGGGTAACTAAGTAAAACACAGGTCAAATCTACTATCCTAAAAATCAAGCTTTATTTTATATGCATCTAAATGCAAATATGTAAAATGTAGGCTTATATATAACTAAAACAAAAAAACCAGCGAATGCTGGCTTTTCTTTCATCCAATGTAGCAGATGTCTTAACAGCTATATTCCATCATAAATTGAATATCTTGCCCTGCCTCAAAATACACAGGCTCAACACCATAATGGAATAATTTTAATGGCTTACCATTAGCTGTGTGATAACTTAACTTCCCGTCTAATAATTGCAGCCATGTCCCTTCTGGGATACCCACAACAGGCTCATGCTTATTCACTTCTAAAAACTCTTGAATACGCTCATCACGGGTTTCTCCCATATGGCCTTCAACTGACGCTTCTAGATAATGCGGGTTTATTTGGAAAGGAACAAAGTTAAGTGAGCTTAGCACTGCACTAGTGACAATCGGCATATCGTTAGTGGTACGAATCGTTGGACAACCAATATTGGTACCTGCACTCCAACCAATATAAGGAATACCTTTCGCTAATACCGCCTTACGTAGCGGTCCAACTAAACCTAAGTCATGAAGTTTTTTATTTAAGACCCAAGTATTACCACCACTAACAATAACCCCTTCGGCTTCTTCAATTGCTTTCACAGGATCAGTTGCTTGATGAATACCAGTAGCAACACAATCAAGACCTAAACGATCAAATGTCGCTTGAACCATAGCAACACGATCATCATGGCTTGAACGAATCACAGCATAAGGAATAACAAGAAAATGCTTAGCGCCCGTTCGCTTAACCTGCTCAACAATCGCATCACCTGCAAATTCCATCACATGAGTATTGCCCGCAATTTTACCGTTACTCAATAATAAAATATCCATCATTTCTATCCTATGCTCATTCAATGATGTCATCATCTTGCATGATGATCACAAGTCCTCTGACATAAAACGTGGTTTAAAACAGCTTTACAAGTTATCCAAACATATTTTGCGAAAACTTAACTCATCATCACAAGCTTTAAGGCTTGCACACACAAACAAGTAACATTTAATGCACACAAAAATAAATGCTGATAACTTTCGCGTTATATGGAAATGGCAGTTTTTTGATCACACAGCGAAAGAATGACGTAATAATTAAGATAAAAACTTATATTTCATGTTCTGTGTTTACGAAAAACACAATAATAGCTAAAACCCTACGCCTCAGGAGTTGTTATAACGGCAACAAAATCAGATAATGTTTAGATCTCTTGCAATAATAATGAAGCCGGTATGACTGAATACCTCCTATTACTTATTGGTACTGTGTTGGTTAACAACTTTGTACTCGTTAAATTTTTAGGCTTATGCCCTTTTATGGGCGTATCTAAAAAATTAGAAACTGCTATTGGAATGGGCTTAGCAACTACCTTTGTGCTAACGCTTGCTTCTGTGTGTGCCTATCTTGTTGAAACTTACATTTTGGATCCATTAGGGATTCAGTACTTACGCACACTTAGCTTTATTTTAGTTATTGCCGTTGTTGTGCAATTCACAGAAATGGTCGTGCATAAAACAAGCCCAACGCTTTATCGTTTATTAGGTATTTTCCTACCACTTATTACTACTAACTGTGCTGTGCTGGGTGTTGCCCTATTAAACATAAATGAGCGTCATAACTTTATTGAATCCGTGATTTATGGTTTTGGTGCTGCCGTGGGGTTCTCACTTGTGCTTGTTTTATTTGCCTCTATGCGTGAACGCATTGCCGCAGCTGATGTACCAGAACCCTTTAAAGGTGCATCCATTGCAATGATCACAGCTGGACTTATGTCTCTAGCATTTATGGGCTTTACTGGATTGGTGAAATTGTAATGAGCGGGATCCTTATCGCAGTCATTGCGGTTGCTATTCTAGCTGCCATTTTCGGACTAATTCTTGGTTTTGCTTCGGTTAAATTTAAAGTTGAAGCCGATCCAATCGTTGAACAGATCGACAATATTCTTCCACAGACCCAATGTGGTCAATGTGGTTATCCTGGCTGTCGCCCTTATGCAGAAGCGATTGCCAATGGCGATGTGATCAATAAGTGTCCTCCTGGCGGTCAAGTTACCATAGAAAAATTAGCTGACTTAATGGGTGTTGATGTTCCTGATTCAGCTCCAGATGCAGAAAAAAGCATTAAAAAAGTCGCTTTTATTCATGAAGACATGTGTATTGGCTGTACTAAATGCATTCAGGCATGCCCTGTCGATGCCATTGTTGGCGGCACTAAATCTATGCATACAGTCATCAAAGACGAATGTACAGGTTGTGATCTCTGTGTTGCCCCCTGCCCTACTGACTGTATCGAAATGATCCCAGTAAAAGAAACGCCTGAAAACTGGAAATGGCAGCTAAACCAAATTCCAGTCGTAAATATCAGTGATGCATCGAGTACAGAAAAGGTAGAGTCGTAGTTATGCTATCTATCATTGAACAAATTAAACAAGGTAAGTTGTGGGATTTCCATGGCGGTATTCATCCCGCTGAAAATAAAAAAATCTCAAATCAAGCACCTATCGTGAGTGCTGGCATTCCACAAGAGCTCGTTTTACCGCTTAAACAACATATCGGTTCTAAAGGCGACATTATCGTTGCCGTTGGTGACAAAGTACAAAAAGGTCAAGCTCTGACACAAGGCGACATTGCAATGTGTGTCCCTGTTCATGCGCCCACATCTGGTACAGTAATAGCCATTGAGCAACGTACCACTGCTCATCCATCAGGTTTAAGCGATTTATGTATCGTGCTTCACCCCGATCACACTGATACTTGGGGAGAGAAAACAACCTATACAGATTATGAAGATCGTGATCCAGCTGAACTGATCGAAACAATCCGTTTAAGTGGTATTGCAGGATTAGGTGGCGCAGGTTTCCCTACCGCAAGAAAACTCCAAGGCGGTTTAGGTAATGTCGATATTTTAATTATCAACGCGGCCGAGTGTGAGCCATACATTACTGCCGATGATCGACTGATGCGCGATTATGCTGAAGAAGTGATCGAAGGTGTGCGTATTCTTCGCCATATTATTAGCCCAAAGCTCACAATCATCGGTATTGAAGATAACAAACCTGAAGCAATTAAAGCCCTTGAACAGCATGTCACCGAAGCAGACAACATTCTGATCCGTGTTGTGCCAACAAAATATCCATCAGGTAGCTCAAAGCAGTTAGTGAAAATCCTAACTGGCAGAGAAGTACCAAGTCAGTCACGTTCAACTTCTGTTGGCGTTATCATGCAAAACATAGGTACTGCTTTTGCGATTAAGCGCGCCATTATCGACGGTGAACCACTGATTGAGCGTGTTGTAACGTTAACGGGTGAAGCCTTTAAACAACGTGGTAATGTTTTTGCCATGCTAGGCACGCCGATTGCCTATTTATTAGACAAGTTTGGCTATAAAGCAGATAAGAAACATCCACGAGTGATCATTGGTGGATCATTAATGGGATTTACACTCCCGCACTCCAATGTTCCAATTACCAAAATAACAAACTGTATTCTGGCTCCAAAACGTAAAGAGCTGCCACTACATACCTATGAAATGGCATGTATTCGTTGTTCTGCTTGTGCGGATGTTTGCCCATCATCATTACTTCCACAGCAATTACAATGGTATGCCAAAGATCAAAACTACGATAAATGCGAAGAATACAACTTACAAGACTGCATTGAATGCGGTGCTTGTGCGTATGTATGCCCAAGTGAAATTCCTTTAGTTCAATATTATCGCCAAGCCAAAGCCGAGATCTGGGCTCGTAGTCAAGATGAAATAAATGCTGAACGTGCTCGCCAGCGCTTTGAAGCCAAACAAGCTCGTATGGAACGCGATAAAGCAGAGCGTGAAAACCGCTTTAAAAAAGCTGCTGATTCTCGTCGTGATGAAATGGCGAAAACTGGGGGTGATGATGCAGTCGCTGCTGCTATTGCCCGCGTAAAAGCCAAACAAGCAGCAGCCGCTAAAGCAGATACAACTGAAGTGAAACCTGCTGTTGCAGCAGCGATTGCAAAAGCAAAAGCAAAACAAGCAGCTTCAGCACAAGATGCAACTTCAGAAAGCCTGCCAGATAACAGTGAAATGGCGAAATTACGTGAAGAGCGTAAACGTCAAGCTCGTGAACGTAAGGCTGAAAAAGAAGCTACAGCAAGTAACCAACCCGCTGCTGAAAATGACAGTAAAAAAGATGCTGTCGCAGCCGCCGTCGCTCGTGCTAAAGCAAGACAAGCCGCACAACAATCAGAGGCACAAGCTGAATCAACAACTGAACCTGTAGTTGAAACTGAAAGCGTTGATCCTAAGAAAGCCGCTGTTGCTGCTGCCGTGGCTCGCGCTAAAGCAAGAAAAGCCGCACAACAATCAGAGGCACAAGCTGAATCAGCACCTGAACCTATAGCTGAAAACGTTGATCCGAAAAAAGCTGCTGTTGCTGCTGCCGTTGCCCGTGCTAAAGCAAGAAAAGCCGCACAACAGGCAGAGGCACAAGCTGAATCAAAACCTGAAGTTGAAGCTGAAAACGTTGATCCGAAAAAAGCCGCTGTCGCTGCTGCCGTCGCTCGTGCTAAAGCAAGAAAAGCCGCACAACAAGCAGAGGCACAAGCTGAATCAAAACCTGAAGTTGAAGCTGAAAACGTTGATCCGA
>NZ_JADQAQ010000005.1:0-11221 GCF_022129445.1 Photobacterium sp. Ph5 | reverse complement strand
GCTCGTGCTAAAGCAAGAAAAGCCGCACAACAAGCAGAGGCACAAGCTGAATCAACACCTGAACCTGCGGTAGAAACAGAAAGCGTTGATCCGAAAAAAGCCGCTGTCGCTGCTGCCGTGGCCCGTGCTAAAGCAAGGAAAGCCGCACAACAGGCAGAGGCACAAGCTGAATCAACACCTGAACCTATAGTTGAAGCAGAAGACGTTGATCCGAAAAAAACCGCTGTTGCTGCTGCTGTGGCTCGTGCTAAAGCAAGAAAAGCGGCACAACAAGCCGCCAAAGAACAACAAAACATTGAGGAAGATTAATCGTGGCGTTTAATATTGCCAGTTCACCCCATGACCATAACCGCCGTAGCACCAGCGCTATTATGCGTACAGTTATATTATGCTCGGTATTTGGCGTTATTGCTCAATGCTACTTCTTTGGTTTCGGTACTCTGATCCAAATTTTACTAGCATCTATTTCTGCAATCATATTTGAAACTATTGTTGTAAAACTACGTAAGCGTCCCGTTGTACCTTATTTAAGAGATAATACCGCCCTACTTACTGGCGTATTAATTGGTTTATCAATCCCACCATTAGCACCTTGGTGGTTAACCGTGATTGGTGTGTTCTTTGCGATAGTCATTGCAAAACACCTTTATGGCGGGATGGGACAAAACCTCTTTAACCCCGCGATGATTGCTTATGTCGTACTGCTAATTTCATTCCCAGTACAGATGACAACTTGGTTACCACCAGCATCATTGAGTGCACAACCTGCCAACTTTATGGATAGCATTTATGCTATCTTTACTGGCTTTACTCAAGATGGTTTTAGTGTCCCACAACTGAAAATGTCAGTTGATGGTTACACAATGGCAACACCGCTAGATACTTTAAAAACATCGTTACATACGGGCTTTACTACTGCTGAGACGATGGCAAAACCTGTTTATGGTGCAATTGCGGGTATTGGCTGGGAATGGATAAACATGGGCTTCCTTGTTGGCGGGTTAATCCTATTAAAGCTTCGTGTTATTCAATGGCATATCCCTGTTGCTATGCTAACGTCACTGTTTGTGATCAGTAGTCTTGTTTACATTGTGCACCCTGATACAACAGGATCTCCTTTGTTCCACCTATTCTCAGGTGCAACCATGTTAGGTGCTTTCTTTATTGCTACCGATCCAGTAACAGCCTCAACAACAGTAAAAGGCCGATTAATTTTTGGTGGCTTTATCGGTGTCATGATTTATTTGATCCGCACATGGGGTGGCTTCCCTGATGGTGTAGCCTTTGCCGTTTTACTTGGTAACTTATGTGTACCATTGATTGATTACTACACTCGTCCTCGTACATACGGGCACTAATTAAGAGAGCAGCCATGTTTAATGCAATGAAAAAAAACGGTGCTATTCTTGCAATTTTTGCGTGTTTAGCGACAGCACTCGTAGCCTTAACTAACTACCTAACGGAAGATCGTATTGCAGAGCAACAACGACTACAGTTACTGGATACTTTAAATCAAGTTATTCCCGTCGCGAGCCACGATAACTTACTCTACAAAAGTTGTACTTTAGTTAAAGATCACAAACGCTTAGGTACAACCGATGCGATGCCGGCTTATATCGCTAAAAAAGATGATAAACCTGTTGGTATTGCCATTGAAGGTATTGCTCCTGACGGTTACAGCGGTGCAATTAAAATTATTGTTGGCTTAAATATGAAAGGCGTGATCACTGGTGTTCGTGTATTACAACAAAACGAAACACCAGGATTGGGTGATAAAATTGAAACTACAGTCAGTAATTGGATTTACGGTTTTAATGGTAAGCATGTAAACGGTGATAACGACCCATCATTTAAAGTGCGTAAAGATGGTGGTGAGTTTGATCAATTCACAGGTGCGACCATAACACCACGAGCAGTCGTCAAAGCAGTGAAAAACATTTCGTTATACTGGGATCAAAACCAGGATAAAATCATCAACCAACCACTTGATTGTGCGGGTGAGTGATATGACAACTAATAAAGAATTGATGACAAATGGCCTGTGGTCAAACAACCCAGCAGTTGTTCAACTGCTTGGTCTTTGTCCTTTACTCGCCGTTTCATCAACAGTGACAAATGCATTAGGTTTGGGGCTTGCGACGACTTTAGTACTTATTGGCTCAAACTTAATTGTGTCTTTAATTCGTCACTGGGTGCCCTCTGAGATCCGTATACCAGTATTTGTAATGATCATTGCCTCACTTGTAACCTGCGTACAGTTATTGATGAATGCATTTACTTTTGGCTTATACAAATCATTAGGTATCTTCATTGCCTTAATTGTGACTAACTGTATTATCATTGGTCGCGCTGAAGCCTTTGCCTCTAAAAATGCACCATTACCAGCAGTACTCGATGGTTTATGGATGGGTTTAGGCATGACATCTGCCCTATTCATTCTTGGTGCAATGCGAGAATTATTGAGCAAAGGAACCTTGTTTGATGGTGCTGATCGCCTACTAGGTAGCTGGGCATCAGTTTTACGAATCCAAGTGTTCCATTTTGATTCAGGGTTCTTGCTTGCAATGTTACCACCGGGTGCCTTTCTTGGTGTCGGTTTGATGATTGCTGCCAAAAATGTGATTGATAAACGCCGTCAACAAAAACAGCCTAAAGAAGAATCAAAGCCAACGGTTGAACGTGCTCGCGTTACTACCGTAGACTAAGGCTCAAACCCAATAAGTATCATGCTTATTGGGTTTCTTTTTATTACATATCGCGACAAAATAATGGAATAGTAAAATGCTTAATTGCAACGACAGATGCTCACTCTGTCATTCCCTACTTATATTGCAATAAGCCTTATTTGGAATAGAAAATGAATAATCAAAAACGCGTCCAAATTCTTGAACGTTTACGCGCTGAAAACCCACACCCGGAAACAGAGCTTCATTGGAGCACGCCTTTCGAGTTACTGATTGCAGTATTACTTTCAGCGCAAGCTACCGATGTCAGTGTAAATAAAGCAACCGACAAACTTTATCCTATCGCAAATACCCCTCAAGCTATTTACGACTTAGGCGTTGATGGCGTTAAAGAATATATAAAAACCATTGGGTTATTTAATTCTAAAGCAGAAAATGTCATTAAAACCTGTCGTATTCTCTTAGATAAACATAATGGCGAGATCCCCGAAAATCGTGAAGCATTAGAAGCACTACCGGGGGTTGGACGCAAAACAGCTAACGTTGTTTTAAATACAGCATTTGGATGGCCAACGATTGCAGTGGATACCCATATTTTCCGTGTTTGTAACCGTACAAAATTTGCGATGGGTAAAAATGTTGATCAGGTAGAAGAAAAGCTCTTAAAAGTCGTGCCAAAAGAATTTAAAGTCGATGTTCACCATTGGTTAATTTTACATGGACGCTATACCTGTATTGCGAGAAAGCCGCGCTGTGGCAGCTGCCTAATCGAGGACCTTTGTGAGTACAAAGATAAGGTAGATATCTGATTAATAAAAGATTTCATTCAATAAAAAAGGAGCTTAATCGCTCCTTTTTCGTCTCTATTATCAGCAATTAAAGTGGTTCACAATTTACTTTAAAACCGTATGCTTTACGCTTTTCTGCCATTTGTTTTGCGCCTTCCCCCAACTTGTCAAACATCTCATTACGCTCTTCCGCTGAGGGTTTATCTGTACTTGCATCAATCGCTTGCTGCAATTCCACTCGCGCTTTATCTTTATCATCCATCAAGTAACTATTTTGTGCTAAAGCAATATAAGCCAAGCTACGACCTAATGGCGTTGCGGTATGCCCTAGCGCTTCTAACTCTGCGGTAGCACCAGATTCACACGCTTCTAATTTACCAATAGCTTTTGCAACAGGCGCTAAATCAGCACTCACGACTTCTTTTAATACTTTTTTTGTCGTCTCATTCGCTGCTTTCTCAGTCAATGAACTCACACTGAAAATACCCACACCTATCGCAACTAATACAACAACAGCTATTAAAACAACTTTATTCATAACGAAAATCCTTATCTAAACAATGTAAATCATAACCAAAAACCATAAATCCTTTGTTAACTAATCATCAAATTCATAACTTTACAGCTAAAAAATCATTAATATCCATACAAAACACTGGTTGATAGTGATAATAGTTATCATTATTATCTAGTAAACATTTTTACTAGATATAGTTTATGACTCATCAATTTTCGAAATTACCCTATGCTTTTGATGCATTAGAGCCTTATCTTGATGCTAGAACTGTTGAGATCCACTATAGCAAACACCATCGAGGTTATTTTGATAAGTTTATCGCTGCGATTGAAAATACGAATCTCAATGACCAGCCCATTGAAACCATTTTAAGTAATATCTCTCAATATCCTGCTGCGATTCGTAATAATGGTGGTGGTTTCTATAATCACAACCTCTATTGGCAATGTATGTCACCCGAAGGCGTACGCCATCCATCAGGTTTACTTGCAGAAGCAATTAATGCTCATTTTGAAAGTTTTGCTAAGTTCAAAGAGACATTTTCAACATTAGCTGCCAATCATTTTGGTGCTGGGTTTATTTGGATCTCTATCGTAGATGGACGACTCGAGATCTCGGCAACGCCGAACCAATACAACCCGTTAATGGATACGGTAACAATACAAGGCACTCCAATTCTTGCGCTCGATGTATGGGAACATGCTTACTACTTGAGTTACCAAAACGTCCGTCCTGATTACATTGACGCATGGTGGCACTTAGTCGATTGGGAACAAGTTGAGATAAACTACCTTAGCGCGTTACAAGCTTTCTAACCGCAAAGCAATACCACTTTTACAAAGGATAATGACATGGATATTTCAGAGTGGGAAAGACACACCTTAATGGCTGATGATGCTAAGACTAACAATAACCCTTTGATGTCTATTGTTCATTATCAACTCGCATTGTCTATTGCTCAGGAAATCACGGCAGATCCAACTGACATCGAGCAACTAACAGATCTCTTAACGATGAAAGTCGTTTCTTGCCATAATCTTGCTAATTTTTGGCGACAACATGGCGATCCAGACTACGAGTTAAAATATTTGCAACTTGCCTCTGAACAAGTTATTGCATTGATCCCACAGTGCAAACAAACGCAATGCCATAGCTATATAAATTCTTTGGGGGGGTGCCAATCTGCATTGATTAGCTTTTTAAAACGACATCCTAACCCTGCTATAGCTAATCAAGTCAAAGCCATTAACAACTATTCAAGTTGCGAGTTAATTACTTCTTTTAAACTACATTAATAAAAATAAAGCTCGTTATATCATTTGATAATAACGAGCCTTATTCCACTATCTTTCAGATATCACCCTTAATAAATCGGACTCTGTCCTAATGAAATCACAACGCGCCGATTTAAATTTCGCCCCATCGGGGTTGAATTATCCGCAATCGGGCGTCGCTTACCGTATGCTTCCACTTGAACACGATCAGCAGGTAACCCCAACGATTGAAAATACTGACGTAGCTTTTCAGCTCGTCGCTCAGACATCTCTTGGCTTTCCGTAGTACCAGCAATCGAATCATTAAATGCAGCAACTAGCACCAAGTCAATGTCGTCAGAATAACGAACAAAGTCAGCAATTTGAGCAAGACGTTGCTGTGAAATTTTATTTAATGTATCGCTATTTTCACTATAGTGAAGTACAGAAAATGCAATATCTTCAAATCCATACGGCAGTAACTTACTCAGGCATTGGCTAAATGATTGATAACCTTTTTGAAATGCAACCGCAGATAGTCCAACATCTAATGAACGATTTTGCCTCTGCCAATCTTGATACGTAAATGTAGGATTTCGTCCATCTTCTAATTCAGCAAGCATATTCCACACAGTTTTTCCTTGAATATAACCATCAAACTGCTTAAAAAATTTCAATCGTGTGATCGTATTAGCCGACTCGCCGGGCATCCAACGTGCAGGCATAGAGGTTAAACGGACGTTTCGTGTTTCTCCCATCGGGCGATACATTTTTAATTCAAAAGCAACAGATTGTTTTTTACTAGAACGTGCTACAAACTCACCTTCACCATAACCCGGTATATGATGTGACAAACGACACTCCAGCGGCGTATCAACAATAACATTCCACTGTGACTGATTAGGCGATGCGATATATTGCTTCCCAGCCCAACTTGGCAATGAAAACAATAAAACAAATAAATACAATGGCCTAGGCCATTTTTTGAAAATAAAAAATGTCATTATCCAAATGTCTTAATTTAACGTCTCGAAATATAAAGGCTGACTTTTAATTGATACAAATTAAACTTCTCTTTATATCGACCATAACATTCATTGCTTTAACGATTCACAACCCGTTTCACATTAAGAAAAAAGATCCTCACAGTTTTTGTTTATACATCAGATCAAATTGGTATCAAGAGATGGATCTGACATAATAGCCCATTCCTTTATTTTGACAGCAGTGTTATGAGCCAAGATAACGAATTCAACACATTAAAAAGTCGCTTTCGCGGCTACTTTCCCGTCGTCATTGATGTAGAAACCGCAGGATTTAACGCTAAAACAGATGCATTACTTGAAATCTGCGCCGTTACATTACAAATGGATGAAGATGGATGGTTAAAGCCAGCAACAACAATCCACTTCCATGTATCCCCTTTTGAAGGCGCAATTTTACATAAAGAAGCTTTGGAATTTAATGGGATCCGTGATCCATTTAGTCCATTACGTGGTGCTGTATCTGAAGAGCACGCTTTAAAAGAGATCTATAAGCAGATCCGTAAAGAACAAAAAGCCTCTGATTGTTCTCGCGCCATTATGGTTGCGCACAATGCAACGTTTGATCACAGCTTTGTTATGGCGGCATCTGAACGTGCAAAATTAAAACGTAACCCTTTCCACCCGTTTGCAACTTTTGATACAGCCGCATTAAGTGGGCTTGCATTTGGTCAAACGGTATTAGCGAAAGCATGTCAAACGGCAAATATCCCTTTTGATAATCGTGAAGCACACTCAGCACTTTATGATACAGAACGTACCGCAGAGCTATTTTGTGAAATAGTTAACAAATGGAAAAAATTAGGTGGTTGGCCTTTAATGGCTCCTCAAACAGAAGAAATGGATAACAACTAAATACTAATTCTACCTAAACCACAATGAATACCTCTAAGCTCATATTTTTATGAGCTTTTTTTTTATGCATTCTTTATTTCTTGATTTTTAAATTAAACGTTTAAAACACTTACTATAAAAATGCGTTAAATACATGAAAGTTACATTAAAATTTAAGTTACATTTTATTAACATTACAGCAATCCAGTCTTATACTCACTCTTGTACTTAATCTTTGTTTTTCCTTTCAGGGACGAATAAGAAGCTAAATAACAACACATAGAGAGGCAGTATAATGTCCGTAAAAAAACGTTATCTCACCATTGTCGTAACCTCAGCATTAGTTTCAACGCAGGCTTACTCTGCAGGCTTCCAAGTTTCAGAACAATCAGCAACAGGCTTAGGGCGTGCATTTGCTGGTGAAGCCGCTATTGCTGATAACCCCGGAGTTCTCGCTCGTAACCCTGCAAGCATGACCAAATTCGATAAAATGGCTATTTCAGCACAAGGAAGTATTGTCTTACCAGACATCGATGTAACTGCGCATGATGCTCCTAATGGTGAACAAACCGCCGAAGATGTCGCACCTCTCGCATTTGTGCCTTCAACTTACTTTGTTCAACCTCTTAACGACCGTTTATCTTGGGGAATGTCTTTATTCTCTAATTATGGGGTAACAACCGATTACCCTGATGATTTCTATGATGGAACATCCGCAGGTAAAACCTCACTTATCACCATAAACTTAAACCCAAGTATTGCCTATAAACTCAATGACCAATGGAGTATCGGTGTTGGTGTTAGTGCTGTTTATGCAAAAGCTGAGCTTTACCGTCACTATGGACAAAATGCATTACCGTTTTATCCTGCAATCAAGCCCAGCGATAAAACCATTAATATGGAAGGAGAGACATGGGCATTTGGCTGGAATATTGGCACCCTCTTTGAACTTGATGAGAATAACCGTTTTGGCTTAGCTTATCGCTCACAAGTTGATCTTGATTTTGATGGTGAATTTACTGATTACTCGGGTCAAGTTCTTGGCGCCAGTCGCCGTGGTACAACCATTGATGCAAAACTTGCGGCCCCACTCCCAGCGACTGCAGAGTTTTCAGGTTTTCATCAACTCAATAATCAATTAGCACTGCACTACAGTATTTTTTGGACCCAATGGAGTGAGTTTACTGAGCTAAAAGCTACCAGCAGTGAATGTAACTTTGAGGGACAACTACCCGGTGTCTGCTTATTGAAAGAAGAGAAATATGACGATGCATTCCGCTGGGCTATTGGTAGTACATACAATCTTAATCCACAAGTCACCTTACGTGCCGGCTTTGCTTACGATGAGCAAGGCGGTAAGGCAACATTGAGTATTCCAGATACTGACCGCTTCTGGTACTCCGCAGGAGCAAGCTATAAATACAGCGACCAATTAAGTTTTGATCTAGGTGTTAGTTATGTCTACGGCAAAGACGGCACATTTACTGAAGCGGGAGATAGCTTCACCGCAACCAGCGATGCTTTCATCGGTGCCGCGCAAGCTAATTACATTTTTTAACCCAAGACTGAACTAAGAATTGAAAGTAAGGAATACTATGAACAAGCATTTTTTATCAATCATTATAGCTGCTAGCTTGGGACTAACCGGATGTGGTGGCGACAGCAAAACAACAGGCGCCCCTACGATTGACCCAGACACTGCCGACAGCCTAAATGCAGAAACAAAAATCAACTTTGATATTATCTCAAATCCAAGTTCGCCAATTATTGTAACGCCGACCTATTTAGCGATGGATCAGGAAGATGGCACATTAAGTATTGAGAGTACCGCAGCAGATCCAACAGATATCTCTAATCCTGTCGTTGCTATGGGTGCAACCGATGGTTGGAGTACAAGCCAACCGATCCTTGTCAACTTTAAAGGTAATCCATTAAACCCAGACAGTGCGGCTGGAAGTTTCTATCTAATAAAATCAGGCGATCCTACTGACACCTCAGATAGCACTGCGCCTACAAAGCTGGTTGAAGGGCAAGATTATCTTGTTCAAGCCTCTGGTGACACATTAACAGCAGTCTTACTTAAGCCTTTAGATCCTGCTAGCAATTATATGTTTGCTGTCACTAATATACTAAAAGATGATAAAAATAATCCTGTCGGTACCAGCAGTTCATACGCCACATTAAAATCGACGGCAACACCGCCCTCTCCAGCCTTACTTCCAGCCCAGGCAGTGACCCAAGCAACCGAAACTGCTTTTACACAAGTTGGGGTTGATAAAGACAGCATTATTTTCTCATCATGGTTTACCACAGCCTCTGTAGGTGATGTGCTTTTTGCAGCAAAATCCGCAACAGCATTAGCGATAAATAGTAAGCCGTCCGATATTTGGAAAGGCACGGCAATCGACAGCAGTATTGATACAACTACCTTAGATAGCACCCTATTTAATATTGATCGACCAACGTCTAAAGGAAATACACTCGGTGGTTTGGGTGAGATATTCACAGGTACGATTCACCTTCCCTATTTCCTAGATATGCAGCCAGATAAATTCTTAAATACGCCTTGGCAAAGTGGTATGCCGAGCCTTGCTAAAATTCAATACGTACTAGCAAATGGTACCGATGCCGAAAAGCTTGCCGTTCAAACAAAAATTGCAGAGCTAAATATCGATCCAACAGACTTTGCTAATGTAGCAACAGATCCCGCAGCACAACAACGCGTATTAACCGCGTTAACTGGCGCTGAAATTCTCTTACCTGATGGTAAGCAATTAGATGAAGCAAGGCTGATCACTCGTTATAGCCCAGTGCCTAAACTGCGCTCAATCGCTTCAATCGAGTACACATTAGTACTACCTAATAATCCTAACTGTAAAACTCCTTTATCTAACAGCGTCACTATTTATCAGCATGGTGTAACTAGCAGTAAAGATACTCTGACTACTACTGGATTAGCTGATAGTTTGATTGGCGATAAATGCCGAGCGATATTTGCGATAAACCTTCCATTGCATGGTGATCGAGGTATCGGTGGTGTTACTGCAGCAGACAATCCATCTATTTATTTAAACCTCGGTGCACTAACCGTTGCCCGTGATAATTTACGTCAAAGTACGATTGATGTGATCAATCTAAAAGCATCAATTACACGTCTCTTTGTACAAATAGGTACTTTGGCACAAACGGCACCAGATCAACTTGCAAATCTAGGTGTACTAGCAACGTTAAACCCTCAGGCAAAGGTTAACTTTACTGGTCATTCATTAGGTGCAATGACTGGGATTAATGTGGCAAATGTGACAAATCGTCCAACTGGCAATGACGCCGCAGATCAACTCTTCGCGATTGATCAATTTGCACTTGCAAATCCTGGCGCTGAGATCCCTTACTTACTCTTAAATTCAGGAAGCTTTGGCAATCTCATCAAAGGGAATATTTTAGCAAGCTCAAATGCTGACTTTAAAAACCAATGTGGTGATACATCGATACCACTTTGTTATCAAGGTTATGAAGCGGGATTAATTAGTGATGGTAGTGAAACCTCATTAGCAACGCTAAGCACAATTTATGACTCATTTACACAGTTTGCTTATGCCGCACAAACAGTGCTTGATAGTGTCGATCCTATTAACCATTCGTTATTAGTGCCAAGCACTACTTCTGTTTACCTAACCCAAGTACAAAATGATCAAACTATCCCTAATCTCACACCACCAGGAACAACAGTAACGGGCACTGAAATCCCTGTTCCTTATTCACCGTTTACAGGCACTACACCTCTACTCAATACGATGCAATTGGTACCAACAACCGCATCGATTAATGGCACACTAGTGAGGAATGCGGTGCTATTTAACGTAGGAAGCCATTCATCATTACTCGATCCATCATCAGATGCTGCTGTAACAAGTGAAATGCAATCAGAAATGCATTCATTTATTAATGGTGATGGCAAAACATTAACCATAACGGATACAAATGTATTAAACGCAGCACCTTAGGTCACATAACTAATCAATACAGCTCAAAGGCTAGCATTCTGCTCTGTCTCTTATACACAAATCCCTAAGCTGCAGCTTGGGGATTTTTTTGAACTAAT
>NZ_JADQAQ010000096.1:228-5232 GCF_022129445.1 Photobacterium sp. Ph5 | reverse complement strand
AACTGGTGACCTACTGATTACAAGTCAGTTGCTCTACCTACTGAGCTAAGTCGGCGTTAGTGGTGCGCATTCTAGATAATGATTATTTTTGTTGCAATACCCTAGTGTGTTTTTTTTGTTGTTTTTTATTTAACTGTCGTAATTTTGGGCATTAACGGCGCTTTGCATACAATCCCAACCCTTCAAGTACTAACTCTGATCGATGATAAAAAGGTTTGCACCACGATTTTGGCAGGTGACGAACACCACCACCACATAAAATAACCGCAGGTGCTTCATGCAATTCTGTAGATGCTTGTTTTAAACCAAACTCTATCAACCCAACCAACGCAGCACGACAACCATTTTTTAAACCATCAGCAGTGTTATTTGCGAGTGTTAATGATTCACTATGCTCACTATCTGAAAACACCTTGGTCGTATTATCTAGCACTGATTTCATCATTAACTGATAACCAGGCATAATCCAACCACCAAGATGTTTTCCATTACTATCCATCACATCAAACGTTAATGCGGTACCTATATCAACAATCACCGTAGGTTGCTTAAAATTTTGATGGATAGCCACAAGTGTGAGCCAACGGTCAACACCAAGGTATTGATATTCTGAGTATGCATTAACAACACCGAAATCTTCACGTGCAGTTTTTACTTGAATAACAGGAATATTGGCCATTTGTGCAATACGTTGAATCGTATTATCAACCTCAACCGGCCCTACACTTGCAAAAACAATACGTTCAATATTACCTTCAAGTAACGGCTGTAAAACAAGATCTAATTTTTGGCTTGGGTATTTACCAATTTGTTCAATATGTTCATCTTGAGTAAGTACGGCAACTTTGACATAAGTATTGCCTGCTTCAATTAATAATTGCATCAGCAACCTCTAAGGCTGATTTCACCACCGATATACGGTGTAATACCCGTTTCGGTTTCCAATAATAAAGCCCCTTGAGCATCAATCCCGCGAGCAATACCTTTAATGGTTCGCTCACCGATTAATAATTTTACAGGGCGGTTTAAAAAGTTATCAATTTGGTTCCACCGATCCACAAAGCCAACTAAACCTTGAACTTCATAATCAGAGAGTGTTTGATCAAGGTGTGAGATCAATGTTGCAGCTAAGACATTTCTAGATGGTAAGCTATCACAAGCTTGCGATAATGTTGTCCACGCTTGCGTGATTTCATTTTTCTCTGACAGTGGCATATTAATATTTAGCCCCATCCCAATCACTAAATGCGCAGCATCCCCTGCTTGACCAGTCATTTCAACAAGAATGCCAGCAAGTTTCTTATCCTGATAATAAATATCATTAGGCCACTTAACACGAACGTCATGCGCGCCAAGTTTCTGCAAGGTTTCAGCAATCGCTACACCTACGACTAAACTTAATCCCATTGCCGCCGCCATACCTGCATCTAAGCGCCAATAAATAGAAAGATATAAATTACTACCAAACGGCGAAATCCATTGTCGTCCACGTCGTCCACGGCCAGCTTCTTGATATTCAGCCAAACACACACTACCGCTAGGTAGTTGCCCTACTCTATCTAAAAGATATTGATTGGTTGAATCTATGACAGGAATTAAATCAAGATGAGGACAATTGATCTTCGCTAAAATTTCTAACTTATCGAGTAAATCAATCGCTGATGCAAGGCAATAACCTTTACCTTGTACTCTAAATATATCAAGCCCCCATTGCTGAATCACTTGAATTTGCTTTGCGATTGCAGCACGAGTCATACCTAGAGCTTGCCCTAATACCTCTCCTGAATGAAATTCACCATCAGAGAGTAAGTCAATCAAAGCTAGACGTACTGTATGATCTTTCATTGCAACATCTCGTTGAGGTTTGTTTCTGCATTCTGTGCCATAAAACGCACTTCGTGTTCGAGAGAGACACCAAATTTAGCCATTACAGTATCAACAACACATTGCGCTAACTGAAGTACATCATGCGCCGTTGCATTACCAACATTTGTTAATACTAGTGCTTGCTGCTGATGAATTTTAGCACCACCAATTTGATGTCCTTTTAAACCACATTGATCAATTAACCAACCAGCCGCTAATTTACAATGCTTAGCATCAACAGAATAACTTGGCATATTCGGGTATTCAGCTAAAAGTTCATCACGAGCATTTAGCGAAATAATTGGATTTTTGAAAAAACTACCCGCATTACCGATCACAGTAGGATCAGGTAATTTTTCACGACGAATAGAGCAGACTTCATCAAATATTTCTTTCGCTGTTACCGTATCTAGTGAAAAATTCGCTAATGGGCCATAGCTGATCTGAGGTTGCCAAGCTTTTGTTAAGCGAAAACCAACGGCTGTAATGATGTGATCATTTTTTAATTCGTGTTTGAAAATTGAGTCACGATAGCCAAAACGGCATTCAACGGCGGGAAGACGCGTGACCATACCGGTATTGATATTTAGTACATCAACATAATGACACACATCTTTGATTTCGACACCATAAGCGCCAATATTCTGAATTGGTGAAGATCCGACACAACCAGGAATAAGCGCTAAGTTTTCTAAACCATTAAAACCATTTTCGATCGTCCAAGCAACAAATTTATGCCAGTCTTCACCGCCACCAACATGTAAATCCACATAATTTTCAGTTTCAGTAAATGCTATACCTTTGATGCGATTTAAAACAATAACACCTTGGTAATCTTCACAAAAAAGTAAATTACTCCCCTGACCCACAACTAATTTAGGGCTGTCCTTATACATGTCGTCTTGCCAGATCGTTAGGAAATCTTCAGCACTTGACGCTTCAATAATACTTTTAGCAGAAACATTAATGCCAAAAGTGTGATAAGGCGCTAAACCATTCTCTTGCAAAACTTTCATGTTAATACACAACCAAATCTTTATACTTCTAACTACGAATTGCAGGTATTTTACCTGATCCCATTCAACAACGCAGTGTTTTCCCATGTCTCAAATTATTTATCGTCAGCTTGATCCTATCCGTTTACCTTTAGTTAATAAAATTTATAAGTCATTCTATCCCTCAGGAAAAGCAAAGAGAGATGAAATAATCTGGGTCGCTGAGTCAAACCATAGCATTATTGCATCAGTACGATTTAAAACTATTGATAATATGCAACTACTAACAGGAATGCTTGTCGCCCCAGAATATCGTTTACAGGGTATTGCTTATAAACTCATTGAAGCATGTCGAAGTCAAATAAACCGACAAACATGTTATTGCTTCGCCTTCCAAGAATTAGAAGTGTTTTATCAAAAGTCAGGGTTTCAAACCATTGATAGTGAAACCCTACCCAATAATATAAAGCAACGTTTTCAGCGCTATGCCAATAGCGGTAAAAATCTAATTCCAATGGTATATATCAATTAGGTTACCTCTTAAAACATGAGCAAAAACATATCTAAACACTAGATACATTGACTTCGCTTTTTTTCTGGTATAATTGATCCCTTAATCAAAATTCATCTACTTATAGATCGTGTAAACGAGGCGATAATGGATTCAGCTATTGCTAACAGGCAGCTCATTGAACAACTGCCATGTATTGCGCACAAGCCCGAGAATTTAGAGACTCTTTTTGATGCAAATTCGTTTAGAGAGCGTCTATATCAAGAAATAAAATCAGCTAAAGAACGCATTTACTTAGTTGCTTTATATCTTCAAGATGATGAAGCAGGAAGAGGTGTGCTTACCGCTCTGTATGAAGCTAAGCAGCTCAACCCCGAACTTGATATAAAAGTATTAGTTGATTGGCATAGAGCTCAGCGAGGCTTAATTGGTGCCAGTCAGTCCGATGGTAATGCTGCGCTATATCGTGAATACGCAGAAAAATACCTTCATAAGATTGATGTGCTTGGCGTACCCGTTCGTAATAGGGAAGTATTTGGTGTTCTGCATCTTAAAGGCTTTGTTATTGACGATAATGTGATTTATAGCGGCGCAAGCTTAAATGATGTGTATCTCGCTCAACATAACCGTTACCGTTACGACCGCTACCACGTAATTAAAAATCAAAAGCTAGCTAACAGCATGGCTCAGTTCATTACTACTATACTTGTTGCTAGTAATGCAGTTAACTGCCTCGCACAGCCGGAAAGACCCGATACAAAGTCATTGAAAACGGCTATTCGAGATCTACGTTCAGAGTTACAACAAGCTGCTTACCACTTTGAACCAGATGAAATAGGAAATGACGAGGTAGGACTAACACCTCTTATAGGTTTAGGTAAGCGTAAAAATAAACTTAACCAGGATATTTGTACACTGATTGCAAGTGCACAGTCTGAGCTGACAATTTGTACTCCCTACTTCAACTTTCCAAGAATGGTAAGTCGCGAAGTAAAAAAAGCTCTGAAACGTGGTGTTAAGGTCACAATAGTTGTCGGAGATAAAACCGCGAATGACTTTTATATTCCGCCATCAGAGCCTTTTAAGACCATTGCTGGCTTGCCTTACTTATATGAAGTCAATCTCCGTAATTTTGCCAAGCATAATGAAGCCGCTATTGCACATCGTCAATTAGCGATCCATTTATGGAAACACGATAATAATAGCTTCCATTTAAAAGGCGTTTGGGTTGATCGCCGCTATATGTTAGTCACAGGAAACAACTTGAATCCACGGGCTTGGAAACTTGATCTTGAAAACGCCATTTTAATTCATGACAAAAATCAACTACTCGCAGAGCAACAGCAACGAGAGTTAGATTGTATTCTTGAACATACACAGCTCATAGGTAGTTATAAGCAAATTGAAAAAATTGATAGCTACCCAGCTCAAGTCAAAAAACTTATCACGCGTATTCGCCGCGTAAAAGCCGATCATATTCTAAATCAAATTTTATAATTGGCGCCCTTATCACTGCAGTAACTCTCTACTGCAGTGGTACTCCCCTTGATATTAAATGACAAATACCAATCTGTAGGTCTGTAGGTCTGTAGGTCTGTAGGTCTGTAGGTCTGTAGGTCTGTAGGTCTGTAG
>NZ_JADQAQ010000096.1:0-128 GCF_022129445.1 Photobacterium sp. Ph5 | reverse complement strand
GTCTAGTTTATGGATGTAAACTAACTTTAAAAGTATTAAAACGAAAAAAGGCCATCCTTTCGGATGGCCTTTTAAAAGTTGAGCCTGGCGATGTCCTACTCTCACATGGGGAGACCCCACACTACCAT
>NZ_JADQAQ010000095.1 GCF_022129445.1 Photobacterium sp. Ph5 | reverse complement strand
CGAGAGCACGCATTTTATTTGTACTATTATTGTTGTTCATAATAACGCCTGAATAAAATAATTGATGGCAGATGTGTTTTACCGCAACATAATTTATATGAAGTAATTAAACGCCTTGCCTAATATTTTTAGAAGGGAATAAATAATACTGTTATTAATATCTATATTAATTTTCAGTGTATTTATTATTTATTCCCATTTCCGTTCTAGCTGGTTATTAATAAATTTCTTTAGTATCGAATTTATTAAATCTTAATTAGTTTGCTTTAACTTCTGGTTTAGTATCACGTGCTGCGATGAAACCGTAGAAGATGTAACCGAATAGCGTCAAGATGGTACCGCCGAATACTGCTGTTGCACCACAAGCGTATACACCGTAGATGCTGTAGATAACAGCTAATGTACCCACAACAGCGCCTAGGCGGTATTGTTTTGGTGTAACCATGTTCTTGCGAAGCATTACTTCCAAACCTGTCATAGATAGGATGTAAGGTACCATGTTAATAAATACTGCTAGGTTCAATAGCGCGTTGAACTGACTGATCAAGTTTGGAGAGATAGTCATCACTGCTAGAAGTAACTCAGCGGCTAACATAATAAGCATACCTGCAATTGGTGCACCTGCTTTGTTAGTCTTAGCGAAGATTTTAGGGAATAGACCTTCATCTGCCGCAGCTTTAGATACTTGAGCGTTAGTGAACTGCCAACCTAGTAGAGAACCAATACATGCTACCACTGCTGCGATAGTAACGATGTTACCAACAGTAGGGTTGAACATATGACTGAATACTAGACCAAATGGCGCTGTTGATGCTGCTAGTTCTGCGTTAGGAATAATACCTTGGATAACACCAGTAGATGCAATGTAGATAACCGCAGCGAAGCCTGTACCAAATAATACTGCAAGTGGAACGTTGCGCTCTGGGTTTTCAACAGCATCAGAGTTAGCACCAGCAGATTCAATACCTAGGAATGCCCATAAAGTTAGTGCGATACCTGAAGATACTGAGTGCATTGTTGTGTCGTGGTGTGGGTTCCATGCGCTCATGAATGTTTGTGGATCGAACCACCACCAACCGATGATAGATAGACCAAGTACAGGAAGAATAATACCCCAAACAGTGAATGCTGAGATTTGACCTGTGATCTTAGGACCACCAAAGTTAGCAACCATAGTTAGAATAAGTACTGCACATACACCGAAGAAAGTGTGTACTGGCGTATCTAACCAAGGCATGAATGGCTTAATGTAACCAATTGCTGATACGGCGATTGCTACACAACTAATTACTAAACATACGTAGTATGTGTAAGAAGAGATAAAGAAAGATGATTTGCCGTGCGCTTCTTCAGCGTAAGCTGACATACCGCCTGAACGTTTACAAAAAGCACCACATTTAGCGAACGTGTAAGCAATACACATTGCACCTAATGCTGTAACAACCCAAGATAACATTGAAATAGCACCAACTTGAGCTAAGCTCGCTGGTAGCATAATAATACCGGAACCCATCATGTTAACTGCAACAAGTACAGTTAAACCGACAAGGCCCATTTTTTTAGTGCCAGTATCTGATGACATATATTCACCTATGATTAGAAGGTAATAACTACTAATAATAAGGAAGTAGTTATCGTTATATTTAATAAGGTCCAATCCATGGTGAATTCATTAATAACATTAAGGTTATTGTTTTTATTTTTTAGTAGGGAGAACAAACTAAAAAATAACTCAGATATAAACCTTGGTTATTAAGACTTATATATGAGAGTGAATTCTTCGTCCTTTCGATGGAGCGTATAATGCGACTGTTTTGGTAAAAAAAAAACGTTAATTTCGGAATGAAACGTTCCATTTTTAGTGTTAAAAATGACAAACAGTATCGTTATTCGATCAGCGATTATCGTGAATAACTTCAGCTTATAAGTTACTGTTGTTAGGTCTTTTTTTAAAATAACACTGAATAACAGTAGGTTGAGAATCTCATATGATGAGATTTGTCACACAAAATCAAGGTGAAAAGTGAATAATTAAAATATAGTTATGCATTTTTTGTGCGGTTAAATGCCATTTATGCGGCGTTTATTTTTTTCTTATTAAGGGTTAATTTTTCCTTAATAGCATTAAAAAATGCTTTTTTAGTAAAAAATCGGTGTCATTTTAAGAGGTATAGTTAAAACTTAAATGATACGTTCAGGATTCATTAATAATAAATGGAATATTAATAATTTTTTTAATCGTTTTTTGTAATAAAAGACCGTCATTATTTATATTAAATTATAATAATGCTTTATTATTCCTCTTGGGTATTTACTAAGAGGTTGGCGGTGGATTCATGAAGCGTAAATTCGGTTTTACTCTTATAGAGTTAGTGATTGTTATTGTTATTTTGGGCATTCTAGCAGTAGTGGCAGTACCTAGGTTTTTGCAAATACAATCAGATGCACGTAAAGCTGATTTACAGCAACTAGCTGGGACCTTGAAATCAACGGTAGCAACAGTCAATGCGAAGGCTATGATTGAAGGAACGGATACAGGAGGAGATATTAGTCACCCATTAATTGTTAATGGTATTCAAATTGCGAATGGTTATCCTCTGTCATCTAAAAGTGGTATTGTTAAAACATTACAATCTCCTGATAGATGGTACATTAAAGATAATATAACAGTTAATAGTATTAGTACTGGAGTAACTTTATTTTCGTTGAATCCATTAGATAATAGTACAAAGACTAATTTATTAAGTGGTTGTTATGTAATGTATGCTTATTTACCAAAGGATGAGTCGGCAGCTGAGGATGGTTCTTCCGGAGGGTGGTGGCGTTGGCTTTCACAACAAATCAAATCAGCGTTAACGAATGGTATTTGCTTAGTTTTACATCCTATTGGTTATGCTAAAAATCTTCCTTTTTGTCCCCAGTTTGAAAAGCCGAAAGATTATTCTGGAACAATAAATATACCAACAATATTGGTTGTTGATGATAAATGCTGAGGCAATGCCGATAACGAGCAAAGAAAAGGCGCTAAATTAGCGCCTTTTGGTTGTTACTTAACGTAGGAAATAATTAAGCAGGGGTGACGCGCGAAGTACCATCATCAGAAATGTTAACTTGCACACGTTCGCCGGCGTGGAACATAACGTTTGGATTAACTTGCTGAACGATAGAGACTGTACGACCACTGTCTAATTTGATGGTTAAGTTAACGCCATTGCGTTTAGTGACTTGATTACCGGCTTCATTTCCTAAGTAGCCACCGAGTAATGCACCACCAATTGCCGCAATTTCAGAACCCGTACCACCACCGACACCAGATCCTAAAATACCGCCAATGGCACCGCCAGCCAGCGTACCAATGCCATTACCGTTACCATTTAATGTTACCCCTTGGGTACGAGTTACGGTGCCGTAATATACTTCCTGCATCTGGCGTGCATCATTAACATTGTAAGCATTACCGTAAGGGTTGGCTGCACAGCCTGCGAGACCCAAGGTTGATAAAATCACTGTTAAGGCAAGTATCTTCGTTTTCATGTTATTTCTTCACTAAAAATACAGTGTTTAAATATTGGGTGTAATTTGAGCTTATTCGATTAGAAAAGAAAGCACGAAAACTCATTTTACTAAAACAGTAAATATAAGGTATTGAATCTGTTAATACGTCTTTTTATGTCCACTTTTATCGGCATGAAAAGTATTAATAAACGCATCGAAGTATTGCCTTAATTGTGCGGCTTCAGTTGTTAACTGGAGTTGATTAAGTAGTAAGACACCCACTTCGCAGGTACATAAATTACCGTCTTGTTGATTACGTCGTAAGGCGTAGTTTGAAGCCTGTTGTGGCGTTAAAGCTAAACGTGGCAAGTCACTAAGCGAAGGGCTTTTACGTACCATTTTTTTCGCTTCTTGCCAGGTGGCATCAAGAATAATAAACAAGGGAATAGGTTGGTCAGTTTGGGCTTGAGGTAGTTCGATACTCGGATGTTGTTCATCGCTTGGGAAAACCAGATAAGCTTGGTAGCAAGGATCACGCAGTTGCGCTAGCAAGTGTGCTGGCGGCTCGGTACGTTGCCATACATCAACGCGGCAATGGGGCAAGCTGTTTACTAGCAACTTACCTGTGTTGGTATCTTTATTAAGCTCTCGAGGGTGAGTTAATAACACAAAGTGTGCGGGGCACTGAAGGTGTGGCTCAAGACTGCAAATACAATTGTGCTGAAAGCCACAGCGAGGGCATGACATGGTTATTTCTCCTAACCTCAAATACCCTTGCAGTGTGGCATAAATCGATGTCTTAAGTCACGACAGTGATAGTGGCGTTTAGTCTTGTTTGGTCAATACTAATCCATCATTACCGATATGGTATTTCTGACCATTCACCGTTTCTTCGGTTGCTGTTAGCTGCATTTTATTTGGTAAAAACGTATAAATACGTTCGCTATTAAGCCCATGGTGCGAAGTCATATTGACTTGCAGTTGCGTGTCATTCAGCGCTTGCCAATTCCCGTTTTCGACCAAGCTTGGATCGCCATTGGTGTATTGATATGTGGTTGTCGCAGAGTGATCGTTTTTAAGACTCAGTAGAGTCGTTAACCCCATTTCTGGCTGACTTTGATACTCACCCACCCAAGCACTATTACTGTCATCGCCACCAAAACTGCTTGGTAACCAACTTGCACAGCCGGTAAGAGTGGATGCAGCAAAGATAAGGGCGAGGGGTAACCGTGAAACTGTCATTTTATTCTCTCTATGGTAGGCTCAAATTCATGAGGAAGTTGGCAGTAATGGTAGAACAATATGGCCTATTGGTTATTTAAAACCGAACCAGATACATTTTCTATAGACACCCTAAAATCACAAAAAGTTTCACTTTGGGAAGGCGTCCGTAATTATCAGGCACGTAATATGTTACGTGATGAGGTGAAATTAGGCGATCAAGTCTTCATTTATCATTCATCGTGTAAAGATGTCGGTGTGGTAGGGATCGCTACGGTGGTGAAAGCCTCGTATCCCGATCACTTCCAGTTTGATCCCGAAAGCCCGTATTTTGACCCGAAATCAGATCCAGAGAGCCCGCGCTGGTTTATGGTTGATATTGAGTACCAACGCCACTTACGGTTTGTTAGCTTAAAACGCATGAAAGCCAATCCAGCCTTGGCTGAGATGCCATTAGTAAAAAAAGGCAGTCGCTTAAGCGTGATGCCAGTTACTGATGCGCAATGGCAGGAGATTTTAACCATGACAGGGCAGTTCTAAGCTGTTTTTCAAGGGGAAAAGAAAAAGGCTGTGTTGAACCTGTCTCTTGATCACAAGTCATTGTGTTCAAGAGACTTAGCTAGCTCATATCCT
>NZ_JADQAQ010000094.1 GCF_022129445.1 Photobacterium sp. Ph5 | reverse complement strand
AAATCTTTCGACTTAACTTTTCAACGAGTGCCCACACAGATTGCATGGTCAAATTATTAAAGAACAATACTGAACTCGGTAACCGCTTGCGCTGTTGTCCGTCTCAGTGGGGTCGTAGTATAGAGAGTTCGATCACATTAGCAAGGGCTAAGTTGAAATAATTCTGACATATTCAACCACTCGAACAAATAACGATCAGAGTGCTATTGATTGACTACAATTCACACGTCTCTTTCGTTACTCTTGGTTAAAAATCCTTCTCCAACACAGGTATTACTATGACTTCCTCATTACGCAGCTATAAAAATATTTATCCAACACAGGGAAATAATGTCTATGTTGATCCATCTTGCGTTTTAGTGGGGGATATTCGCTGTGATGATGACAGCAGTATTTGGCCTTTAGTTGCTGCCCGTGGCGATGTTAACTACATCACTATCGGTAAGCGCACCAATATCCAAGATGGGACAGTGCTTCATGTCAGCCGTATTAGTGAGGATCACCCTAAGGGGTTTCCTCTTATTATTGGCGATGATGTAACCGTGGGACATAAAGCGATGTTACATGGTTGCCAAATAGGTCATCGTGTTTTAGTGGGGATGGGCGCGATTATTTTAGATGGGGCTATTATTGAAGATGATGTCATCATTGGTGCTGGAAGTTTAGTTCCACCAAATAAACGTTTACTGTCGGGCTTTTTATATGTTGGTAGCCCTGTTAAACAAACACGCCCATTAACGGAAAAAGAAAAAGCATTCTTACCTCGCTCTGCCAATAATTATGTCATTTTAAAGAATGAATATCTCTGCGACCTATAAATAGAGATAACAAGGTAAGCCTCATCTTATGATAGGGCTTACTTTATTATGTACTGTTACTCGATAACGATATCACCGTCATCATCAAATGATTCATCTTCAATCATCACTTCAGCCAACTCTTCAAGATCAAAACGCATTGAAGAAAATTCAGCGAGGATATCAGCTTCGTTATTTAAGGCTTTACCGCTGTGCTGTTGTAGCCAGTTTAAGGTAACCCAACAGATGATCAGTGCGCCGCCTTGCTGAGCTGGGAAGTTAACGGCTTGTCGAACAGCATCCCATGATTGAATATCTGAAAATAGAATATCTTGGTTCATTACTTTTACTCTTGTAAAGTTCGGCGCAATTCACGTTGTACTTGTTTAGCTCCCGGACGAAGCCCGCGCCATAACATAAAGCTTTCTGCCGCTTGTCCAACGAGCATTCCTAACCCATCTAACACTTTTACTGCGCCATGCTCTTTCGCCCAACCATTAAAAGAGGTTATTGCTGAGCCATACACCATGTCATAGCACGTGGTATTCTTACCAATCACCGTTGGAGATATCGCTGGCACATCCCCAGATAGGCTGGCTGACGTTGAATTGATGATCACATCAAAGGTTTGGTTTTCGAGCTCGGCTTGCTCTAGTGCAACAACATTACCATAAGAAGAAAATAGCTCTGCCAGTTGTTGTGCTTTGCTTAGTGTACGGTTGGCTATAACCAATTGTTTAGGTTGTTGTGCTAATAATGGTAAAATCACACCACGAGCAGCACCACCGGCGCCTAACAATAAGATACGTTGATCTTTTAATTCGACCTGTTGATTTATCAGATCTTGAACAAGGCCTTCACCATCAGTGTTATCACCTAATACACAACCGTCATCCAATTTCTTAAGTGTATTTACGGCACCAGCCAAACGAGCACGTTCAGTTAGCTTGGTCGCATATTGATAAGCTTGCTCTTTAAATGGCACCGTAATGTTACAACCTTTACCACCATCATTAAAAAACGTGTCTGCCGCTAGTACAAAACCATCAATGGCAACAAGTTGACTGGTATATGTCATCTGTTGACTCGTTTGACGAGCAAATAAGGTATGAATGAACGGAGATTTACTTTGTCCGATCGGGTTACCAAATACGACGTACTTATCCATATACGAATTCTCTCTTTATATATAAGAAGGCTCTATCACTCCGTGATCTGAGCTCAATAATTGATTACCACTCTCGTGGCTTTAAATAATCTTGATATAGTCGCGCTTCTGCTGAATTAGGCTCTGGTTCATAGCAGTATTCCCAACGCGCTAATGGTGGCATCGACATTAAAATAGATTCAGTTCTTCCGCCACTCTGTAAGCCAAACAATGTGCCACGATCATAAACCAAATTAAATTCGACATAGCGTCCACGACGGTATAACTGAAACTCCCGTTCACGTTCACCATAGGGTAGATGATAACGCTGTTGTACTATCGGCATGTAGGCATTGATGAAACCATTACCGACCGCTTGCATATAAGCAAAACTCTTATCAAACCCCCATTGATTGAGATCATCAAAGAATAGACCACCTACGCCGCGGGTTTCATTACGGTGAGGTAAGAAGAAGTATTTATCACACCATGCTTTGTGTTCTTGATAAACATCATCACCAAACGGCGCACACAACTGTTTGGCAGTATCATGCCAGTGTTGGCAATCTTCTTCGAAAGGATAGAAAGGGGTAAGATCAAAACCACCACCAAACCACCAAACCGGTGCTTCACCGTCTTTTTCTGCGATGAAGAAGCGAACATTGGCATGAGAGGTAGGCACATAAGGGTTGCGAGGGTGAATAACCAATGATACGCCCATCGCTTCAAAACGACGACCTGCTAATTCTGGGCGATGTGCTGTTGCAGAAGCTGGCATTTCAGCACCATAAACATGAGAAAAATTCACACCCGCTTGTTCGAAGATTTCGCCATCACGTAATACACGACTACGACCACCGCCACCTTCTTCACGCTGCCATTGGTCTTGTTCAAACGCGACGGTTGTTTCTTGTTGTTCTAATGCTTGGCAAATACGATCTTGTAAATCCAACAAAAAGGCTTTAACTGCACTTTTATCTATTTGGCTATCCATACTATTTACCCCTTACCCTTGACGGAAGATATTGCCATTAAGCGCATCACGTATCTCGGAAGGATTGGTACGTCCGCCTGTTTCCCCTTGCAAGATTGCAGCTAAACAATGCCCTAACTGTTGTTCAACTTCTTGCGCTGTTCGGCCAGGCTCTTGACCTGTTAAATTTGCGCTGGTTGAGGTGATAGGTTTACCAAACTCCAAGCATAAGCGTTGCACAAGTGGATGATCACTCACACGTACCGCAATCGTGGTAAATTTCCCCGTTAAAAACGAGGGAACATTAGGCTTAGTCGGCATTACCCAAGTCACAGGTCCTGGCCATGTTGCCATCACGGTTTGTTTTTGTTGTTCGGTCAATTGGCTTTCATCAATATATGACAGCAGCTGATCGTAATTCGCCGCGATCAAAATTAAGCCCTTTTCAACTGGGCGTTGTTTGATCGCTAATAGTTTTTCAACCGCCTCTTGATTATCCGGATCACAGCCTACACCAAACACCGCTTCGGTTGGGTATCCGATCACTTCACCTTGCTTTAAGGCCGCGACGACTTGAGCAAAATTCTCCACAGTATCCTCATTATTTGTTCAGCAAATATTGTTGTTTTACTTTCTCAATTTCATTCTACCTACTCCTTAGTCACAACTCCATGCTAGGTTATAAAACCGTCAATATTCATGATGCAAACGTTTTCCTTTAGGCTAAATCACCGTATAATGCAGCAATCAACACGATGTTAAGTTATGACCTGAAGGAGAATGAGATGAAAGTTGGAATTATCATGGGTTCAAAATCTGATTGGCCAACCATGCAACATGCGGCTGAGATGCTTGATCGTTTCAATGTTCCTTATGAGACTAAGGTCGTTTCGGCTCACCGCACGCCACATTTATTAGCCGAATACGCTGAAAGTGCACAAGAGCGTGGCATTAAAGTGATCATCGCAGGTGCTGGCGGTGCTGCTCACTTACCGGGGATGACAGCGGCTTTCACTAGCGTGCCTGTATTAGGCGTACCAGTGCAATCACGTGCACTAAAAGGGATGGATTCATTGCTTTCTATCGTTCAAATGCCTAAAGGTATTGCTGTTGGTACCTTAGCAATTGGTGATGCTGGGGCTGCCAATGCAGGTCTCTTAGCCGCACAAATTATCGGCACTCAAGATGAGCAAGTTCTGGCCGCTATTGATGCTTTCCGCAAAGAGCAAACAGAAACGGTATTAAGCAACCCAAATCCAGCAGAGGATGCATAATGAATAATGTGCTAGTCCTTGGTGCTGGCCAACTTGCCCGTATGATGGCACTGGCTGGCGCTCCTCTTAACATCAATGTGATCGCTTATGATGTAGAGAGTGATAAAGTGGTTCATCCTCTTACCCAACAAGCAATGTCGAACTCGCTCGTTGAAGCGATTAATGACGTTGATGCGATTACTGCCGAGTTTGAACATATTCCTCACAATATTTTAGATATTTGTGCTGCCAGCGAGAAGTTCTTCCCAACGCCAGAAGCAATCAAAGCCGGTGGCGATCGTCGTCTAGAAAAAGCGTTATTGGATAATGCTGGCGTGCGCAATGCTAAATACCATGAAATCACTGAACGTGCAGATCTTCTTACTGCAATTGAAAAAATCGGGTTACCGCTGGTTTTAAAAAGTGCATTAGGTGGCTACGACGGTAAAGGGCAGTGGCGCTTAAAAGAAAACGTACAGATTGATGATATTTGGCCTGAAATGGCGCAATGTATTGCTGATTCTCCTAATCAGGCTATTGTTGCTGAGCAATTTATTCCTTTTCAACGCGAAGTATCATTGATTGGTGCCCGTAATCGCAGTGGTGATATTCAGGTATTTAACTTAACTGAGAATGTCCATACTGATGGCGTACTAAGTTTATCAACTGCGATTGTGGGTGACTCACCACTGCAAGCGCAAGCCGATAACATGTTCCGTGCCGTCGCTAATAGCCTTGATTATGTCGGCGTGTTAGCTATCGAATTTTTCGATCTCGATGGCGAACTACTGGTAAACGAAATCGCACCACGGGTCCATAACTCAGGTCACTGGACACAACAAGGTGCAGAAACATGTCAGTTTGAAAACCACTTACGCGCGGTATGTGATTTTCCTCTTGGTTGTACTCAAATAACTCGTCCAAGTGCGATGATCAATATCTTAGGTTTAGATAGCGTTCCTGATGCGGTTTATGCCCAAGAAGGTTGCCATGTACACTGGTACGGTAAAGAAAAACGAGCGGGACGTAAAATGGGGCACATCAACGTGTGTGCTGATACACCAGAGCAATTACAGTATCGTTTGATCATGTTATCAAGCTTGCTGGATGAGAAGGATTTCCCCGCACTGCCTCGTTAATATTTACTTCAATTTAAAAAGCCTGCGTCTGAGCCTGTCTCTTGATCACAAGTTATTGTGTTCAAGAGACTTAGCTAGCTCATATC
>NZ_JADQAQ010000093.1 GCF_022129445.1 Photobacterium sp. Ph5 | reverse complement strand
CGGACAAAAGAAAGGACCGAACGTTTCCACGTTCAGTCCTCTTTGTGCCATCCAAATATCCGTTTAGGTATAAACGATGATACTTATCCGAACGGCATTAGATCATGTGATCTGCCTTTTTCATTTAACGATCAATCGATTACTGTTTATATTTCTCGATAAGCTTTCGCAATATTTGCGATACCGCTACAAAACCAAACGTTGCCGTCACTACGGTTGCCGCGCCAAAACCACTCGCACAGTCCATACGCTTAGGCCCTTCTGCCGTTGCTTTCACTGCACATACAGAGCCGTCAGCTTGCGGGTATTTCAATTGCTCGGTTGAAAACACGCAATCAATGCCAAACTTACGTTTTGGGTTCTTCGGAAAGTTATGATGGCGACGCAAGGTATCACGTAACTTCTTCGCCAATGGATCTTGAATTGTCTTAGTTAAGTCAGCGATCTGAATTTGCGTTGGATCCATTTGACCACCAGCACCACCGGTAGTGATCACTTTAATTTTATTACTCTTACAGTATGACAGCAGTGCCGCTTTTGGCTTCATGCTATCAATCGCATCCAGAACATAATCAAACTCTTTTGATAAGTATTCTGCTTGATTATCAGGCGTAATAAAATCATCAATCAGATTCACTTTACACTCTGGATTAATCAGGTGAATGCGCTCAGCCATCACTTCAATTTTACTTTTACCGACGGTCCCCGTCATTGCATGAATTTGACGATTAATATTCGTCACACACACGTCATCCATATCAATCAGGGTAAGTTCACCAATACCGGAACGTGCTAACGCTTCTGCTGCCCATGAACCAACACCGCCAATACCAATCACGCACACGTGTGCAGCACGAAGAATGTCTACTTCACTATTACCGTATAAACGACGTGTGCCGCCAAAACGTTGGTTATAACTGTCGGATGCTGGGGTATCAAGTTCACGCATAATACTTCTTCACTGATCTGATGGATAAAGAAAGAGTGCGTTTTTATACGCACTCTTAATAGAATTGTCCAGTTGTTAGCATGAAGCTCATTTGGCTGCGATGCTATCTAGCATAACGAGACTATGGCTTTAACCAAGGGTCTTGTGTTGCTGTATTTTTTAAGCCTAAACGCCATACACGACCAAAGTGCTTATAGTGCCCTGCATCAGTACCTGCCTGCTTACCCATGCCATGGTAAAGATCTAGGTGGTTTTTCTTCACCGCACCGCCGGTATCTAACGCCAATAGTAAACGTAAAACGTGCTTACCGGTCCAATGACCTTGTGCATCAAGCTCTGGTACTTCAGCTAATAACGCAGAGCCCATTGGAATATATTTTCGATCTGCCGCTACTGCAGCATTCGCCAGCAATGGAATACCCGCACTGCCTTTAACATCTAAGCTTTTTGATGGCTTAAAGAAAACAAATGATGGGTTTTGCTCTAACAGCTCACGTACTTCAGCATCACTATGGGTTGATACCCACTCTTGGATTGCTTTCAGCGACATTTTTTCTTTCGGTACTTCACCACGATCAATTAATACTCGACCAATACTCACATAACGATGACCATTTTTACCGTTATAACCAAAGTATTCTAACTGATCATTGTCTTCATAATGTACAAAACCACTACCTTGTACCTCCATCATAAAGATATCTAACATCGATTTACTATAACCAAGCTCTAAGCCTTTACCTTTCAACGCACCGTTGTAAATTTCAGCACGTGATGGGCAACGACCTTGGCATTTTGGCATCGCGTAGACAGGATAGCGGAACGTGGCGTTCGGCGTATGGCGTAACTCAATCACTGGTGAGTAATAGCCAGTAAACATCACGTTACCTTTATTATCCCCCCCACCCATTTGCGCAGCTTCAATACCGTAATTTGCTAATGTACTTGGATCACCACCAGTACTGATCCATTTTTCAAGTTGGTTATACAACGGGCCATATTTACGCGCCATTGATGGCGAGCGCGTTACCACCATCTCTGCTTGTGGGGCGAATGTTGTGTAATCTCGCTGCTTATCTGACTTTATCGTTGATACACGATTTAATACATGTGAAAAATAGTTACCAAGATATTGATGAGCTAATGGATTTTTTTGAATTGCGGTTTGTTCATTAGTCGGTTTTGTAACATCATTATTCGATGCACAACCAACTAAACCAAACATAATAATAGCGATTGTTGCTTTACGTAACACGATAGATAAGCCTATAAAAATTTTAAAATGCGATAGCGATATACCGCAAACATGATGAATGCATGTCGATTGCCAGTAATAGTAGCAAATCAATAGCGATATAACGTAATTATCTTAAGCCACATTTGTATCTAAATGTCATTGTAGTGTCTGCATTTTCATCTAAATAATGTGGATATTTATATTATTGATAATTCATCCAATGTCATATTCCTGTCACATATAAACGATTTAATAAAATCGTAATAAAAAGTAAATAACTTACAAATTAATAATAAAAATAGCGCACTCATAAGGATATAAAGAGATGCAATCACCACTTAAAGTTGGCAAAGATACCTTGTTAGATCCCAATGCTATTGAATACCAATGGATAAGAAATTTGACCAGCGAAGGGGTTCCCCAGCATCAAATTAACCACGTGATCCAACATTGTCTCGGCGGCACACCACAGATAGCTGAACTCTTGAGACAGATAGCACTCAAGCAAAGTTCCATCCATGAGCTACTAAAACTGATTTAATTGAGTAGTAGTGACGTACGTACAAAGGTAGAAATGTAATGAGCAGGTTGATGACGAATAAATGTGTTATTAAGATAAAGATAAGAATAATGCAGCTCACCTAATTGATAACTTAATGTTTGACCATCCCAGCTATATTGCGTCGTCACTAACCGTCCATCTCGATAAATTCCAAGTGGGCGGATCTCAAAACTCTCTGCAGCATATCTCGCGACATCATGCTCTTTCCAATAGCCATATATACCTACAGGTGAAGGAGGCTTCAGCCAAGAAGATAATGATTTTTTTGACACAAACAGACTGGTTAGCACTAAACCACCAACTAGTAGCAAAATCAAAATAATGGTTTGTGAACGTTTTGTCATCAGATGAGAAGTACTGACTTTAGATGATTGTACTTTATCCAATTACCACCTCCACAATAACTACTAAGATAATCCAGCTTCATAGATTATTCGAAATGTTAGTTTTGAATCACTGCCATAACATCCTTGTAAATACTATCACTTAAATACTGTACAAATTGACAAATTAATTTACTTTATCCATATAACTTTTTTGTACATGGATGTCAGATAGTGAAAAGACGTAGTACACCGCTGGTCAAAGGATTCAGACAATCAGCTCCATACTTAAATGCACATGTTGGGAAAACCATGGTGATCATGGTGGGTGGAGAGGCATTTGCCGATCCCAATTTCGATAATATCGTTAATGATATCGCACTACTTAATAGCCTAGGCATTCAAATCGTTATTGTCTACGGTGCTCGTCCACAAATCAGTACATTACTAGCAGAGCAAGATTGCCATTCGCCTTATCACAAAGGCATACGTATTACTGATGAACGTTCGCTGGAAATTGCCAAGCAAGCTGCGGGACAACTTCAGCTAGATATCACCGCTCGCTTTTCAATGGGGATCCATAATACCCCAATGGCTGGCGCACAAATTAATATCATTAGTGGCAACTTTATTATCGCCCAACCTCTCGGTGTTGATGATGGTGTAGATTATTGTCATAGTGGAAAAATTCGCCGTATTGATACCGATGCAATTAAACGCCAATTAGCTCAAGGGTCAATTGTACTACTTGGTCCTATCGCAAGTTCGGTAACGGGCGAGTGCTTTAATCTCACCTCAGAAGAAGTTGCAACCCAAGTTGCTATCCGTTTAAAAGCCGACAAACTTATTGGTTTTTGCTCAGAACAAGGCGTTATTGGTGACAACAATGAAATTATCTCTGAATTACTGCCCAACGAAGCCGATGATATCCATCAAAAACTTGTCGTACAGCGAGCGCAAGACTGCGGCACTGGGCGCTTCCTACGTGGTGCCATTAGTGCTTGCCGAGCAGGCGTTCCTCGTAGCCACCTGATCAGCTACAAAGAGGATGGTGCATTAATTCAAGAACTTTTTTCTCTTGATGGTATCGGCACTCAAATCGTAATGGCGAGTGCAGAAAAAGTACGGCGCGCCAATATTAATGACATTGGTGGCATTCTGGATCTGATCCAGCCATTAGAGCAAGAAGGAATTTTAGTTAGACGTTCACGCGAACAACTAGAGCAAGAAATTACTCAATTTACGATTGTAGAACGTGACAATTTAATTATAGGTTGTGCTGCACTTTACCCCTTTCCTGAAGAAAAAATGGCGGAAATGGCCTGTGTGGCAATTCATTCTGACTTTAGGGATGATAATCGCGGTGTATTACTACTCAATGAGTTATGCCAACAAGCCCGTCAACAAAACCTCAATCACTTATTTGTATTAACAACCCGAAGCTTACATTGGTTCCGCGAACAGGGCTTTTCTGAATGTGATGTAGATAGGCTGCCGATGGCAAAAAAAGCACTATATAATTACCAACGAAGATCAAAAATCCTCATTACGAGAGTAAAATAATTGACATAATATTAACAACATGATGACCTAAGAGCGTAAAATTGTCTGTGTAGAGTTATTTTACTAAAAACATGCTCAACTAAGATAACGATATATATACAGATACTTAATTAAAAATAACAAATCACTTTAGGTTAAATCAGCTTATGATGAGTTTAATATTTCTATTACTTTTGATTGCAATGGTCAGCGCTTTCATTGGTAAAAAAAATGTAGGATATGCGTTTTTTGCCGCATCGGTAATTATTGGCTTGTATTGGTTTCATCACCATGCAACTGATTCGCTATCAATTTTATTATAAGAAGGGAGATGATGAATGAATAATAAACATGTAACCCTTCTTAATAGCTTAGGCCTATTAGGTATTACTTTTGTATTACTAATGGGTTCAGTATTACAAGTCGCTTGGAATGAGTTACCTTGTCCACTGTGTTTATTACAGCGTCTTGGTTTTGTTATGGTGATGTTTGGCTTTATGCTTAATGTCGTCTATGGCACTCAGCAACGCCATTATGGTGTAATCCTAGTCGGTGCACTATTTGGCGCAGCGACAGCGCTTCGCCAAGTATCACTACATGTCATCCCTGGCACACCAGGTTTTGGTAGTCCGATCCTTGGTATGCACTACTACACATGGGCGTTTGTGATCTTTGCTATGGCAATCGCTGGCGTAGCACTACTTCTAATGCTTTGGAATAAAGAATGGACAAGCGAAAATTATCAAATGAACAAATTTGGTAAGTTTGTTTGTATCTTGGCAATTATCGCTGTGTTGATCAACGTTGTATCAACGTTCCTTGAATGTGGTCCTTACCAATGTCCTGATAATCCAGTTAGTTACTGGTTATTAGACATGTTTAAGTAACATCTTAAATAGTGACCAAGAAAAAACGCCAGCACAAATGCTTAATGCCGATCAGTTAAGACAAAAATGATCAGTTGAACGATCCTATAGATG
>NZ_JADQAQ010000092.1 GCF_022129445.1 Photobacterium sp. Ph5 | reverse complement strand
TCAGGTTTCTTCCAACCTGACGGGTTTGCCAGCTTCGCTGGGCAAACAAAAAAACCGCGCTATATTAGCGCGGTTTTTATTTATTCTCGGCAGACTATAAACGCTGACGCCCTGCTAATGAGTGCGATAGCGTTGTACCATCAACAAGCTCTAACTCACCACCAACAGGAACACCATGAGCAATACGGCTCGCTGGTACATCATATTCATGACATAACTCAGCAATGTAATGCGCTGTGGCTTCCCCTTCAACCGTAGGGTTAGTTGCAAGAATTATTTCACTGATATTTTCATGCTGTAATCGATTTTCAAGACGGTCAAGACCAATATCAGAAGGTCCAATACCATCAAGTGGTGACAAGTGCCCCATCAATACAAAATAACGGCCAGAAAATTGTCCTGTTGCTTCTACTGCAACAATATCCGCAGGGCTTTCAACAACACAAATTAATCCGTTTTCTTGGCGGCGAGGATTCTCACAAATTGCACACACATCATCTTCAGTAAATGTTCGACAATCACGGCAATGTCCAATTTCAGTCATGGCCTGACTCAGTGCATCTGCAAGTTGTAAACCACCTTGGCGATTACGCTGTAGCAAACTAAAAGCCATACGCTGTGCTGACTTAGGACCAACCCCCGGTAGACAGCGTAAAGCTTCCATTAAATGCTCCAGTAAGTGACTGGTACGCATTAATTAGAATGGCAGTTTAAAGCCAGCAGGTAGGTTCATACCGCCAGTTACTGAAGCCATTTTTTCTTTTTGTGCTTCTTCGATACGACGAGCAGCATCGTTAAATGCCGCTGCGATAAGATCTTCTAGCATGTCTTTGTCATCTTCCATTAGACTTTCGTCAATTTCAACACGACGAACACTGTGGCTACCAGTGATAGTAACTTTAACAAGGCCAGCACCTGATTCACCAGTTACTTCCATGTTTGCTACTTCTTCTTGCATCTTCTGCATGCGCTCTTGCATCTGCTGCGCCTGCTTCATCATGTTACCCATGCCACCTTTACCAAACATATCTCTTCTCTCTCTCTATCTTGGTCTGGTTAAAAACCTTTAAATTGGTCGAACACTGTCTTCATCAAGTTGAGCCGCAAAACGCTGACAAATAAACATCACATTTTGATCATTATCTAAGCTCTGTTTTGCCTGTAACAACTTATGCTGATACAGCTCTTCACGTAATTCTAACGGTGTTTTTCCTTCTTCACCCAGTACGATATTCAACATGACAGGGTGTCCTAATACGGAACTTAATGCACTACATAATTGCTCTTTCGCACGCTCACCATTTAAATGCTGTTGTGATGCACGTAAATGCAATGTGATTTGATCACCTTGCTGCTCAAAAGAAGAGTTCAATGCTAGCTGCTGGATTAATTTACCCACATCTAACTGCGTCACTAAGTTTGCCCAACTATCCTGATTTGCCGCTTCATTGACAAGTATTTTTGTCATTTCAGGCGTTTTTTCGTGCTCCAGTGCTTTCTTTAAAACACGTGGAGCAACATCGACTTTTTTAGCCTCTTCGACATCAGGTTTTGCTGTCGGTTTCCAACGGTACTCTTGATCTTTTTTCTCTTTCTGTTCGGCAGGAAGATCCGACGTCAGCATCGCACGTGAAGCACTCGTAGGCATCGCCTTTTGCTTACTAGCAACGCGATCTAATACGGAAGTTGCGACTTTTTTAGCTGGCGTCGTTGGAGCCTTTTTTACCGATGATACCTGTGCATCATCATGACCACGCTGTTTCTGGCTGCGTAATCTATTACGCGCAGCCAATAAACCACTGGCCGCCGATCCAGAACGTGGTGTGTCAGTCTGTACCGTTGATGCTTCTGCCACATTCATCGATTGTGATGCATTTGGTGCAATGTCTTGAGAACCTTGTGGCGTAACAGATTGTGATTGAGCGCTTGGCTGAATAGGTGCAACTTGCGGCTCTGAGATCATTGGCTGTGCTGGAGCCATATTCTTCTCTGGATTAGACGCCACATTAGGTTGTACTGGTGACTGTTGTGGCGCGACTTGAGCTGTTGGCTCTGTATGTGCCGCTTGCATTTGTGCTTTTAATGCTTGAACACGAGAGACACCTTGTTGTGATCCTGTTGGGTTAGACGCTACAGCTGGTGCTGTCGTGACAGGTTGAGCGTTAGGAACATTGATCGATTGTGGTTGGATCCCTGATGAAACAACAGGTCTAAATGCCAACATGCGCAATAACACCATCTCAAGTCCAGTGCGACCATCAGGGGCATAACCTAAATCTTGACGACCTTGCAACGCGATTTGATAACATAATTGTACATCTTGTGGCGTCATCAATTGGCTCAACAAGCTAATACGCTCAGCATCTGGCAACGCATCATCTAAACTCGCCGGTAATGCTTGATACATAGCAACACGGTGTAATTGACTAGCCAATTCACGTAGTAAGCTATCCCACTCAATACCAATATTCGCAAGTTCTTGTAGGCTATTCATCGCAACATTAGCATTAGCTTGCGCAACAGCTTCAAGTAAGAATAACGCTTGATCTGTGTCTAATGTACCAAGCATTGTTGCAACATTATCTATCGCAACTTGACCATTTCCTAAAGCAATAGCTTGATCGGTTAAACTGAGCGCATCACGCATACTGCCTTCTGCGGCGCGCGCTAATAAACCTAATGCCTTAACTTCATACTCGACTTTTTCTTCAGTGAGTACTTTTTCTAATTGCGCTTGAATTTGTTGATGATCAAGATGCTTTAAATGGAACTGCAAACAACGAGATAAAATCGTAACAGGAAGCTTTTGTGGATCCGTCGTCGCTAAAATAAATTTAACATACTCCGGTGGCTCTTCTAATGTTTTAAGTAAGGCATTGAAACTGTGGCGAGATAACATATGTACTTCATCGATCAAGTACACTTTAAAGCGCCCACGAGCAGGCTTATACTGAACGTTATCAAGCAGTTCACGAGTATCTTCTACTTTGGTACGAGACGCCGCATCAATTTCTAATAAATCAACAAAACGCCCTTCGTCAATTTCTCGACACGTAGCACATTTACCACAGGGTGTTGCCGTGATCCCTTCTTCACAATTCAGTCCTTTGGCGAAAATGCGCGCAATGGTTGTTTTACCCACACCACGAGTACCGCTAAACAAATAAGCATGATGAAGGCGATTTTGCGTTAACGCATTGCCTAAGGCTGTCAACACATGTGACTGACCAACCACATCAGAAAACTGAGATGGACGCCATTTACGGGCCAGAACCTGATAACTCATTAATAACTACCTTACTCTATCTAGACAGCGTCTTATAAATACACTCGCCTCTATTTCTATTATTATCTAAACCTTATTTTAGATACCAATAAAACAAATAGTTCGTAGAAAATAAGAGAAATACTAAGACATGATGTGTTGATGGTAAAACTTGCGCTAATGCTAGCATATTGCGTATTTTGGAGCGAGAGAAGAGACAATTGAGAGAGCAATCATTAAGCAAATAAACAGTAAGTAAACATCAAGCTTACTTACTGCTCATTGATCTATTTAAACTTAGTGACCAGGGAAGTCACAAATAGCATAAACATTTAAACCTAAACCTTGCAAACGTGCTTCACCGCCAATATCAGGCAAGTTAATAACAAATGCCGCATCATCGACAATACCACCTAAACGACGCACTAAATTTGTTGTCGCTTCAATGGTGCCACCTGTTGCCAGTAAATCATCAACAAGTAATACACGATCGCCCGGTTTGATCGCATCTTTGTGAATTTCTAGAGTATCTTTGCCGTATTCTAATTCGTAGCTTTCAGCAATCACTTCACGAGGTAATTTACCTGGCTTACGAACAGGAACAAAACCCACACCTAATTCTAATGCCAATGGTGCACCGAACAAAAAACCACGCGCTTCAGTACCGATGATTTTTGTAATACCTTGATCTTTATATTTTTCAGCAAGAATAGCAATTGTTGCACGGTACGCTTCAGGTTGCTCCATCAGGCTGGTTACATCACGGAATAAGATCCCCGGCTTAGGGTAGTCTTGAATTGATTGAATACTATTTTTAATCAAGTTAATTGTTTCTTGGTTCATAATCGTTTCCGTGCTTTCACAATGCTGATAAATATCAAGCGAGAAATAAAATGCCTATTGAATCGCAGGCAATATCATCAACTCCAACAGATAGTTCTCAGAATTATCTGTCATGAATTATTGATGCAGTTTATTGGTTTTCCTGTTTATCAGCAACTAGCTCGCCAGCCACAGTCTTATCAATTACTGTCAACCTATTAAAGAAGAAGAGTAATGTCATCGCCATAACCAGTAACATCACTTTATGCCACCATAACGGCACAAGAAAAATAGACAGTGTAAAACTGCACACTATCATGATATTACCACGGCGCTTTACCGTAGAAGAGACCGCACGATGTTGATACCAATTATCTAAAATCGGCCCAAAGGTAGGATGGTGACGTAGCCAGTGGTTTAAACGCGGTGAGCCTCGCATAAAGCACGCACTGGCTAGTAACAAAAATGGGGTTGTGGGCAACAGAGGTAAAAAAATCCCTATCACACCTAAGAGAACACACGTTGCCCCTGCAAATACATATAACGATGAAACAACTCTTGTTTTTAGATCGATATTCTGCCGCATTACTACGCTATTCCTTGTATCCATTGCTACCTCCATATTGAAGCAAGAGATAACTTTAGTATAGCGATGATTAAAACTTATAAATCAAATAATAACCGACAAAAAAGCGAATTAATCACAGAGCAAACTAGTTTAATAAAATCCCAAGTGAAGTCAGAATCGCAGGTAAAGTCGGTAAAGCGAGTACTAACAACAAACCAAAGAAATATTTCGCGCTATACGGGTCTTTAAATTCATGATCCATCTCTACTTCCTTATATAAGATAATTGACAGTGTCATTATGAAGACGCTGCATTTGTTATGTTTTGTTTTCATTTGTTACAAAAACATTTTATCTGATAATTTTTTTAGCAAAAACCGAAGAAAAATAGGGTTATTGATATAAATTCACACCAAGACTTGATTCAAATCACAACCCAAAAATAAATATCGAATAAACTAAAAATAGAACTTGAGGTATATGCTGATATTGGGATTTTTCGCTGCTCTCTTGTTTCATATCAATCCCCATAATTAATGACAGTGATGTTTAATTTCCTCTATTGAATCAATCATTACGGCAATGGTAGACATGAATTATCAACAATTTCAGAGCCCGCTAAATACAGAATTTTTAACCCTAGCGGAAGAATTAAAAAATAAAATACAGCTCAATAGCCTAGTTACTGATCCTGCAAAGATTAATGATGCAGAACTTAACGACCTGATTACGATGGCGAAAGCATCATTCATTCCTGCTCTTTTTGATACTGCAATTCGTCTTGAAAAAGTAGATGCCGCAGTCTGTTCATTTAAACTAGGTATGTATGGTTTATGTACTGATTGTGAAGAAGAAATTGAATACAGTGATTTAGAGCAAGATCCGGCACAACCTCGCTGTAAAGCATGCCGTGAACATAGTCGTTATCACCACGACTGATCTTCATTAATAAATGACATATAGAAAAGGCAGCGAATATCGCCTGTCTCTTATACACAAATCCCTAAGCTGCAGCTTGGGGATTTTTTTGAACT
>NZ_JADQAQ010000091.1 GCF_022129445.1 Photobacterium sp. Ph5 | reverse complement strand
CATAACGTCACTCCTATACTTCAATATCTTGAAGTATAGGAGATAATTTAACAGTGGCTGTTAAATAGTGGTAATCAGGTTTTCTTATATAAAAAATGTCTTTCTGATTTATATATCTTATTATTTAGAATCATAGATATAATCAATATGAATAGCTTCGAGCTTAATTCAAAATTTCAATATTAAATTCTAATATGTTACATATCGAAAATACAAAAAGGAGCCATAAAGCTCCTTTTTATCACTAATTAACGAGAAATATCTAATTGATTTCCAGTAACACCATTAGTTCGAAACCAACCAGCAATACTAAAACGACGTTGTGTTGCTGGCAGCACTTCATGAGGAAACATTTCAGATAAGAATACAACTAAACGCCCTGCTTTTGGATCTAACGTTGCTAATTCATTATCGTCTAAATCATACATTTTTAGACGACCACCATGCTCTGGTTGCCAATCATCATTTAGGTAAAATACCGTTGTCAATTTACGATTTTCTTGACCACGGAAACAATCTAAATGTTTTTGATAAAAATCACCTTGCTCATATTTGGCAAAATGCGCTTCATATTCAAATAATCCAAGGAAAAAATGACGATTCACTTCTGAGCGAATTTCATTCATTCGCTGTAGGAAATCGGTAACAGGCTCTCCCATTTCAGCCGACAACCATTGAATTTTATCACTTCGAATAGACTTTCGGGTTGTGTATTCATCGTTTCGACCAATACCTGCTTGGCTCCAATCTTCTGGAATACAAGCTTTAAGTTCTTTAACCTCATCCTGAGTTAAAAAGTCATCCCAGACAAACCAACCTTGCGTAAATAAAGCATCAATAAGTTTGTCGTAATTCATATTCGTTCCAATCGAAATAAAAAACGATTTATATATCCTGTTTATGTTTAGTACAAATCAGAAATTTTATACTCAAGTGCAATTTTTCTACTGCTGTAATACCTTATTACATCATTAATAATAAATATCATTTCTTATTAAAATAAATGATACTGTTTTTGCTGACTTTTACTTAATTCATCAATCGAATCTACACCATGAAAATGTTCAATCCATGCAATATTACTTCTCGGAAATTCTATTTTAATGGCTTTTTTAATGTGTTTTTTCAATGCGCTAGCTTCAGAGATAATATTCTGATCAATGTAGCCAAACTGTTTAAACACATAATCTGTAGATGAGTGTTTTAATACTTTAAAACCACGATCCTTTTTAAAAGTCAGTACTTCAAATGCATCACCAATCTGCATCGACTTTAAAAAACGTTCACAACCTGATTCAACCTGAGAAATATGTAACTTTGACATCGTAGCCTCTTAATCAAGTAAATCTGTTTTCGCTATCAACTTACAAAAATGTGCTTTTATGAGTACCTCACTAATGAAAATAACTGTCAGTATTTCATCTTTCACTGTAAAAGCTACTCTAAATGCAACATCTGGTTTTACAATAATTTTGTATTCTAAAACTCTTGATTTAGAAAAAAAAGCATGAGGTACTGATTTTATTTTACCATTATGTAACGTTAATAAGTGCGGTAATCGCTCGTGAAGATCGCACATAATTGCTTCTTCGTAACAAGCATGTTGGTGGAAAAACTTACGTAAATGTCGGTTGTTATCTATACAAATATTCATGCTTTTTTCTTTTCATATAAGAATTTTAAAAAGCATACGCTGCAGACTAATAGTTAGAAATATAAATATTTTTAAGGGAGGGTTAAGTACGTCTTAACTTATAGAGTATATGAGTAATCAATTAAGGAATGCTTTCCTTTTTCATCTTCAATTAAAATTCTTTTTGCTTGAATTATTAGTGATTTTTCATTAAATATTACTTTTGAGCTAAAAAAACGCTGATTATTAATGTAGCCATATGCTTGAGTCATTATAAATTGACCATTAAAGTAATAAGCCGAATTGAAGTTCACATAATCTTTATCCGATAACGTTATCGTTCCATTGAAATAGCTAAATCTTTCTTTTGCAGCTATTTCATTATACATAAGTGCTGTTAACGATGTTTTTCGAGTTAAATTTACGAGTTCTTTTTGCTGCTCTGCTTTAATTCGATAAATTAAGACAGGTTGATTATTAATTTGGTTATAGCTCTCATGGGTCACACCATTCATAACAAAAATACCGTTAGTAGCAAATGCTACTAACGGTTGTAAACATGCAATTAGTGCAAGTAATACTTTAAGCATTATTGAAGAGTGGTAAGAAAATCACACTGTACAAAAACACCATCACTATTCTTTTCTTCGCATGAAGTAACGATCGTATTTAGCTTACCGCCAATCACAGTAAAGTTAAGTTCATGATCCGCGGGCATCCCTTCTAACATATAGCCATAAGAATCATCATTACCTAAATACTCTCCTTTATACTGTTTTATGTAACAAGTAGGCGAGTTCATATACGTAGACATCTCATTATCTATTTCACATGTATATTTATTTTCAGAAATAGCTAAATCATCTCTCCCAATCGCTGTATTTAGATTGTATGCTGCTTGAATATTCAATTTCGCTTTTACATCATCATCTGAAAAATCAAATAACACATCAGCCCCATTCTCTGCTTGTAAGTGTTTATTCAAGTTATCGAGTAATGGTTCTAGATCTGTAAGTTCTTCTTTATTTAAAAACTCAGATAAATCCACTTTAGTATCTGCGATTTCAACAGCATCACGTAATGATTTTAAAGCTGTTGCTAAATAAATAGGATCTTGGCGTAATGTAAATACAGTTTTATCTTCAATCCACTCAACAGGAAATGCTGAAGCTCGCTCATACTCAGAAGAAGCAATAGGATAATCAACAGATCCTACATAACCAAACTCATATTCAACTGGATCTGGATTAATATCACCATACTTGCCAGCTTTCACTGTTAAGTTTTCAGCTGTTTGTACCAAGTAGTTTTCATCACTACCTGCATTATATGCAGAAATTGTACTTAAGATATTTGCAACAGTTAGCGCTACGGCACGAAGTGATTGTGCATTTTGATAAGTTAAGCGGTTTTCTTCACTTTTATTATATTCAGCAACGCGGTTAACATCAGCAAAGCTCACAGCAAGCTTATCACTGGCTGCAATCAGCTTATTTGCCAAACCAAATAAAACTTTAGCATCTTCATCTGTTGATGCTAAGCTATTATCAAAATCACCTTTAATAACTAATTCAGGTGTTTTATTAATGGCATAATCTAATGCCTGTGGTAACAAACTATCATAAGTAAAGAGAGGATTACTCACCTTAGAATAATCAAATTCAATACGCTGTTTAACGTGATCATCATTTAGTACTTCTGCAATTTCGATCGCGGCCTTTAGCACATCGATATCTGCATTGTTACTATCATCACCTTGTTCAAGAATTTTCTTATAGTCTGCTAATTTTTCCTGGTAGTTCTGTTTATGTAAATCAGGAATAATTGCTTCTACATCAGTAATTATTTTTTGAACTGCAGTACTATGAAAACCTTTCAGTTCTGGTACATTTTCATCTAAGTGTTTTTTTGCATCAGCAAATGAAACAATATTTCCACTTGGAACACCAGCATCTATAAGTGCTTTTAAGAAATCCGCTTCTTCTTTTTCAAAAAGATCTTTTGGTAATTTTGATGCATCATATTCAGCAACATCAATACCATTATCTGGGTTCCCATCAGCATCTATACTTTGTAATAAAGAAGCTATTTTTATAGCTTGTGTTGCTGTACCAGCAATAGCATATGGGGTAACAATAAGTGAATCTGCTGATACTTTAACTGATCCTAAATCAAAATCATTTAAGCTAAAATTACATAATTGCCCTTCTAGGGTATTGAATTTACCATCTACGTCTGTCTGACCTGAATTATCACCGCAATCATAATTTAGCCCAGCAACAGCACTATCAATAAATTGTGCATTTAGGATTGTTTTATCTGGTGTTGGTGGCACTGTCGAATCTGAATCACTATCACCACCTCCACAACCAATTAAGAAAGCAGGGATTAAAATAGCCAACGCAGTTTTTGTAAATTTCATTATTTTTCTCTTTATAAACAAGAAACAAAGCACAAAAGTGCAACCTGCGAAATAATACATCATACGCACCATTTTGCACGTGATATTAATCGCAATTAATTGCTCATAAAGAGTTTATTTATATTGAACTATAATCGGTAATAGATAGGTTAATTTACTTTCACTCTTAACTTATTCTTATTGTCACGATTCTGACGAATATGCTCATCACTTTGGATCATATCTGGTTGTTTCGCTAGGCGATCATATAGCACAACATTTACTGAGGCAGCTAAATTCATGCACCCGACAGTAGGAACATAAACAACATGATCGGCTCTGTCTGCAACATCTTGTGCAATGGAACCATCTTCAGGGCCAAAGATGTAAATCGCTTTTTCTGGATGCGTAAAATGAGGAAGTAATGTTGCGCCTTCTGCAAAGTCGACACATACAATCTTCATATCTACGGGTAGATCATCAAGCATTGATTCTACGCCAGTCAAAGGGATTGTCTGCTGCATTTGTTTCGTATCAGTTTGAAACTTTGCCGCTTTATCATAACGAGTTCCTGTATATAAAACAGCATCCGCTTGATAACAACCGGCAGCTCTTAGTACCGCTCCAACATTTGTAGGGCTTTTAGGATTAGTTAACCCAATAATGACTGACGCCTCTTTCATTGCTAGATGTACCTTTTTCATTGTAATAAAAACGAGGATAAGAGCTTTATTTTACCAAAGCTCTAATAATAACGATATCGATGTTCTGCTCGTATTCAGTCGTGATGAACACAATGAACAGGCAATTAATAATGAGGAGTTAGTCTATTTCTTCGTGTTCAGCGATGCGAGCACGACGAAGTGCAGCTTCTTCCATCACTGCATTAATTTCAGCCATCACGCTATCAATATTCGCATCGACATCACTTTCAACATAAATACCCGTTAGTTCAGTCTCTGGCTTTAATGTTCCAGCTTCAAATAATGCCCACATTTCTTTTGCGTATTGTGTATCAAGCAACTCAGGTACATATTGACCATAATAGTTAGCCATATTTTTAACATCACGCTCAAGCATCCATTTGGCGTTATTATTGGCTGAAGCATCTACTGCTTGAGGTAAATCAATAATAACAGGGCCATTGGCATCAACTAACACATTAAACTCTGATAGATCGCCATGAATAAGGCCGATGCATAACATACGCTTAACGTAATTAATCATTAACTCATGATGCTGTAATGCTTGCTCTTTCGTTAGCATAATATCATTGAGTCGCGGAGCCACATTGCCATTAGCATCGGTAATAAGCTCCATCAACAATACGCCATCAAAACAACCATAAGGAACAGGAGCTCGTATATCAGCTTTGGCTAACAACGACAGCGCATCAACTTCTGCTTGCTGCCATACTTTTTCTTGCTCATCACGACCAAACTTAGAGCCTTTCTCCATGGCTCGTGCGCGACGACTATTACGTACCTTTCGCCCTTCTCGATATGAGACTGCTTTTTTAAAACTACGTTGATCTATTTCTTTATAAACTTTTGCGCAACAGATCTTTCCACCACTGCGAACAACATATACGGAAGCTTCTTTGCCACTCATTAATTGTGATAATACATCATCAACAAGCCCATCCTCTACGAGGGGTTGTAATCGTGGGGGTATCTTCATTGCACCTACATTATTAATTACAGAATAAAATTTTAAATTTTGTCGCATTATCACTTTCTGTGAATTTTTAACAAGTACTGACGTCTATTTATTTTTACCTGATTACCACTATTTAACAGCCACTGTTAAATTATCTCCTATACTTCAAGGTA
>NZ_JADQAQ010000090.1 GCF_022129445.1 Photobacterium sp. Ph5 | reverse complement strand
AACGATTATATTGGTTAACCTCTAAAACTGTGGCCAGTATTTATTGACCACTACATATTAATACAAATCATTAACCGTAGTGTTCTAGTAGTTAATAGCAACAATAGGAAGTTTATTATATATGAGGTTATCTTGATGCTGAATTCCATTTCAAACATCAATTGAATAACTTTAATATTTTTTTAGGCTCAAACTATAGATTTAAGATGTAGCGTATTGATAAACAAACGTGGATCAGTAATATTTTGTAATATACATGGCGTCGGTAAGCAGTCATCATCAACGTAATCAACATAATCAGATGCCGAGTCAAAAATTAAAATATCTAACGCTAAACGATCTAGTCCATATAATCCACGATGGATCATATCTGCGGAAAAAACTAACAAATCCCCAGCTGATAAGGCAATCTTCTTACCACCGGAAAGGCTATCATTACTCACTTTACCATTCACTTCTTGGCGAACATTGTACTCTTCATCATTGTCCCATCGTTTGTGCGTACCGGGTATTATCTCCATACCAGGTTCATCAAATAAGGGCACACGAAGGTGCAAGACTTGCGTTTCTAATATGACTCTCATTTGATCTTCAATATCATAATCGTATTGACAATCACGGTGCCAAAAGTCTTTTTGTTGCGGGTTCACCGGATTAAAGAACAGTTGAGTATTCATGAAAGCAGGATTTTTAGGTATTACGGCCTCAACCACATCCATGATCTTTTTTGAACTAATGAAGTCAAAAAGTTCCGTTCTCTCAGCGATAGATAAATACTGGCTTCCAGTAATCAAAGATGAGTTAAATGCTTCTTCCTGATAGAACTCTTTGTTGTCAGCTTTCCATAATTCATGAAAAGTTAAAACGACTTTTCTAAGTGAAGCTATCTGATCTTCACTGAAATAATTGCGAATAACAAAGTAACCTAATTCTTCGTATTGCTGACTTAATTGTTGGCTATTGACTACCACTGACGACCTTCACATTCTCGATACCATTAACTGACTACGGTATTCTATGGCGAATAGTGCCAGACGATAATAGATATAAGCAAGTAAGTCAGAGTATTCTAAACACGTATTGTTGATTTAAAGAATTTAGAGCTACAGAAAAAGAGATAATCTGAATATGTAAATGCACTATATCACTCTAACAATAAAGTACATTTACACACAGTGACGATGCGGAGATACAAACAATAAAGCGTTTTTTGCCTTAATCAGTAATAACAATCCAAATATTCTAAGCTGAAAGCTCTTTTCGAATAATGTCTGCACCAGCATTCAAGGCTTCAAGTTTACCTTGTGCGATATGCTGAGCTAACGGCGCCATGCCACAATTGGTACATGGATAAAGTTTATCTGCATCAACAAATTTAAGTGCTTTACGCAATGTATTCGCCACTTCCTCAGGTGTTTCAACCTTATCGCTGGCAACGTCAATCGCCCCGACCATCACTTTCTTACCACGGATCAGTTCAAGTAAGTCCATTGGTACATGAGAGTTGTGGCATTCTAACGAGATAATATCAATGCTAGATTGCTGCAGTTTAGGAAACGCCTCTTCGTATTGACGCCACTCTGAACCGAGTGTTTTCTTCCAATCAGTATTAGCTTTAATGCCATAGCCATAACAAATGTGAACAGCGGTTTCACATTTCAGCCCCTCAATGGCTCTTTCTAAACAGGCAATACCCCATTCATTAACCTCATCAAAGAACACATTAAATGCAGGCTCATCAAATTGGATAATATCAACACCTGCGGCTTCTAATTCTTTGGCTTCTTGATTAAGGATTTTAGCAAATTCCCAAGCAAGTTTTTCACGGCTTTTATAATGCGCATCGTACAAGGTATCAACCATAGTCATCGGGCCAGGTAGCGCCCATTTAATTGGTTGCTTGGTTTGCTGGCGAAGGTATTTAGCCTCTTCCACAAACACAGGTTTTTGACGTGAAACAGGACCGACAACCGTTGGCACACTGGCATCATAACGATCACGGATTTTAACGGTTTTACGGATTTTAAAATCTACGCCATTAAGATGTTCAATAAAAGTAGTCACAAAATGTTGTCGGGTTTGTTCACCGTCACTGACAATATCTATTCCTGCTTTTTGTTGATTTTGCAGCGATAAACGTAGCGCATCTTGTTTGCCTGCGACTAATGCATCCCCTTCTAATTTCCACGGTGACCAAAGTTTTTCTGGCTCTGCAAGCCATTCTGGTTTAGGTAAGCTTCCTGCTGTTGAAGTCGGTAGTAATGTTTTCATGATAGTTAACGTCCTATGTCTATATGAATAATGAAAGCTATATTGATGTTAGCTATTCACGAAATTTGATGACCATTGCTCAAGCACGGCTTGATAAGGCTTAATAAAGTGCTGCTCGGCGAATCTGCCTTGTTCACCAGCTAATCGGCTACGCTCTTCTCTGTCATAAACGATTTTAGTCAGTGAGTGATCTGGGCACTTTAAGTTAGGCTTATAAGACTTCCCTGCTACCGCATTGGCATTGTAAATTTCAGGACGGTAGATTTTTTGGAATGTTTCCATTGTGCTGATAGTGCTTATCAACTCAAGGTTGGTGTAATCATTTAATAAATCACCAAAGAAGAAGAAAGCCAAAGGTGCCACGCTGTTTTCAGGCATGAAATAGCGTACTTGTAAGCCCATTTTCTTAAAATATTGCTCAGTTAATGATGATTCATTAGGTGTATATTCAACACCGAGTACGGGGTGCTGATTTTCAGTGCGGTAATAGGTTTTGTTATCGGAGACAGATAAACAAATTACCGGTGACTTTTTAAAGTTGTCTTTATACACATCAGAGTTAACGAAACTTTGGAATATTTTGCCGTGCAATTCGCCAAAATCATCTGGAATACTGAACTGGGATTTACCTTTATTATAGTTTTGCAGTAATACACTAAAATCGTAATCACGAACATAAGATGAAAAGTTATTACCGACAATCCCTTCAATACGTTGATGAGTTTGATTATCAATAACGTGCGTTTTTAATACCTCAATCGATGGGAATGATTGCCCTTTTCCTTCAATGTCGATATCAACTGATACAATTTCAAGCTCAACGGAATAACGATTACCTTCAGGGTTGTCCCAATTTGCTAACGCATTAAAGCTGTTATTAATCATGTTCAATGCGTTACGTAAATTTTGCTGGCGGTTTTCTCCTCTTGCTAAGTTCGCAAAATTGGTTGTAATGCGCGTATTACTAGCGGGATGATAATTTTCATCAAGGCCAGTCTTATTTATTGTAAATGTAAAATCGTTATTCATAGCGGCCTCTACCTTTTAGCTGAAATGAGTTTAATACGGGTGCGCTGTCTGTATTCAGTTATACGTAGGGTACTTGATCAATAAAAGCGTATTTCTTTCACAATCAACATGAGAAAAATTCAAGTTAATAAGTTTGAGTTGTTATAAATTTGTAAGCTATAGTGCTCAGCCTATTTTGAATAGAAGTATTTTATTCAATATCTTAAATAACATTACGATGAAGAAGTGAATGGAATGACTGAATTATTGTTAATAATATATTGCGCTTTACTTGGCAGTGGCGTGGGATTTTTAGCGGGATTATTAGGTATAGGAGGAGGACTCGTTATAGTACCAATTCTGAGTATTATCTTGCTTCATTTCGCCATTTTACCGCCTGAACAAGTGGTTATTGTCGCGATTGCGACTTCGTTAGCGTCTATCCTGTTTACTTCGACTTCTTCAGCAATTGCTCACCATAAAAACGGCAATGTGCCTTGGCACCTAGCACCATGGATAATGACTGGTGTTGCCCTAGGCGCACTCATAAGTGGATTTTTAGCCGCTCTATTACCGGGTAATATTGTTCGTATTATATTTGCAGCAAGTGTTGCACTCATTGCATTCAAGATGTTTTACAGCAGTACAAAAAAAGAAACGACAACAACACGTAACATGCCCAACAATGTTGTTCTTACCTTTTTAACAACGATTACTGGCGGATTGTCGGCCATGATCGGCATTGGTGGCGGTGCACTGTTAGTGCCTTTATTAACTTTCTTCTCGCTTGATATGAAAAAGGCCATTGGCTGTGCGTCGGCGTGTGGCATTGTGATCGCACTCTTTGGCTCTATCGGTTATATCAGCTCAGGAATAAGCTATCTTTCTATTACGGATGGCTTTGCTGGCTTTGTATATTTACCCGCGTTATTCGGTATTGTTTGTACGTCTTGGTTTACCGCTCCGCTAGGCGCTAAGGCAACAAACTATTTACCTGTTCCAATCATTAAAAAAATCTTCTCAGCATTATTATTAGCAATGGCGACAAACATGGTTATTAGTTAAAACTAGAATAAAAAATGAGTGGTTAACTTTATAATTATTAAGTTAACTCACTCATTTTTTATTGGCTGAGGATTTAATGTAAATAAAATATTTAGCTCGTTTGTTCCATTTCACGCATTTGCGATAAATATTTTATCCAACTTGATGCGGCTGATGACGGCTTAATATTATTTGCCTGTTTGGCATGAATAATTGCTTTATCAAAGTTATTTAACTTGTAATACGCACGTACTTTCGCTAACTCAACATCTGACTGTTTATCTTTACGTTGAACCTTATTAAGTTCAGTTAACGCTTTTTGATATTGCCCTTCCTGCAACAGTAATTGTGCAAGCTGCCAACGATAACGATTATTACGCTGTGCTGCTTGTTCCCAAATATTAATGGCACTTTGCCATTCTCTTGCCATTTGCCAGTAATTAGCTTGCTCAACTAACAACCTTGTATTCGTTGTTGCACCATCGAGCTCTGCGATTTGTTTAGCAGCACGTTCAGGAATACCACGTTGAGCATAAAGTTGTGCTAGCCGATGTAAATCTTGCTGTGTTAACTTAACACCTTGATATTTTGCTAATTTTAACGTACTTAATGCATCAGCAGGTTTACCTGCTCGTAACTGGATATTCGCTAATTGCTGCCACCAATTGAGTTTAGTCGGCTCTATCGCAATCAAGCGGTTTAACGTTGATGTTGCACCATTCCACTGTTTTAATTGCAACTGAGCACCCAGCTTAATTGACAGCGGTGACATTTCATCTTTGCGTTTGTAGCCATCGTAACGTTTCATCGCAGAAAGTACTTTTGACCACTGACTCAATTGATAATGTGATTGGGCAATACGTAACCATAGTTCATAGCCCTTTTGTGATTTTGGGATACGCTTTGTAAGCTGATAGTAATGTGGTAATGCTTGGCTGTATTTTTGCTCAGAAAGTAAAATATCAGCCAGCATACGCTGAGTAACCCATGCTTGATCATCTTGCAATAAGCCACTTTTAACCGCTTTAGATAAATTGCTTATCGCTTTTGATGGGTTACCCTGCTGCCAATAAAACACGCCCAACATACGCTGAACGAATGCTTTGTCATAAGGCTCTATCGTCTTTAAAGAGACAAGTAAATCAATCGCCTGATTAACCTTATCATCAAGCTGTAAGTTATTCGCTTTTTGAACTTTAACTGCAATCGGCTGCGACAATTGTGCTCCCGCATAAGCGGATGACAATGGTAAGCTTGTAGCGGCGGTTAAAGCGATAATAAATGCTAATCTTTTCATCATTTATTCAACTTAAATAATATAGATAGACGTAAAACAAGGGCTAACCCTATGTAAATTAATGTTTTATTGGAGTTAGCGTGTCTAAAGGTAATTTTCATTTTCATTCATCATCAAGAGAAGTCACCACACAAGGTCACTACAAATCCAACCAAGATGCAGATGATATTCGTTTTCATTTAGATAATCAAAGTAATAATTCACTTAGCATTAGTAGAAATAAAGCTAATAGCCAATTAACCCATACTAATAGAAATCCACTGGGTAACGTATTAACACCCACTATTAGAATTTACTTTACGACAATCAAGAAGATTTACACTTATTACATTAGGATGACCCTCAGAAGTCCCAATGATAACCAAAGTGTTACGGTGTCACTAAGAACTAACAAGAGGGCTATCGCTATGACTAACGCTAAGATACTTAAAGAACACATGTATGACCTATCAGGGACATTCATTGATTTTGACCACATGAGACAAACCCTAAAAGATATTGCTAAGGATTTACTTAGCGGAGATAACCATAGGGATATCAAGGTGGAATGGTTTAATAAGGGAGTTTATGACTGTACTCGTAAGGTAGTACGTTGTGATTGTAGTGGTACATTAAATTTGGCCACCTACTCAGAGGTGATATCATCACCTCT
>NZ_JADQAQ010000089.1 GCF_022129445.1 Photobacterium sp. Ph5 | reverse complement strand
CTCGTCATATCAAACGTCAGGGCCAAATCTGGATTCGTGTATTCCCAGACAAACCAATCACATCTAAGCCTCTTGAAGTTCGTCAAGGTAAAGGTAAGGGTAGTGTGGCTTACTGGGTTGCTCAAGTTCAACCAGGTAAAGTTCTATACGAAATGAACGGTGTTTCTGAATCACTAGCACGTGAAGCATTTAACCTTGCTGCACGTAAGCTACCAATCAAAACCACTTTCGTAATTAAGGCGGTGATGTGATGAATGCACAAGATCTACGCGCTAAAAGCGTTGAAGAGCTGAATGCAGAGCTTGTGAATTTGCTACGTGAACAGTTTAACTTGCGCATGCAAGCTGCTACTGGTCAACTACAGCAGACTCACAACTTAAAAACTGTACGTCGTGATATCGCACGTGTTAAAACCGTTCTGACTGAGAAGGCTAGCGCATAATGAGCGAGAAAATTCGTACTCAGCTTGGTCGCGTAGTTAGCGACAAAGGCGATAAGTCTATTGTTGTTGCTATCGAGCGTAAAGTGAAGCACCCGATCTACGGTAAGTACATCACACGCACGACTAAGCTTCATGCACATGACGAAAACAACGAGTGTGGCCTAGGCGATACAGTTGAAGTTCGTGAATGTCGTCCAATGTCAAAGACTAAGTCTTGGACACTGGTACGAGTAGTTGAAAAAGCACGTATCTAATTACTGACTTTTCAGCTATTTAAGTTAGCGGCCCTGAAAAATTTAGGGCCGTTCATTTTTTATCTACCCATCGAGCGAAAATGGTGTTATTATTCGCCGCCTTTGAAGAAAAGGCATATCGACTCGTTTTGGGTCTAGATGTTTAAAAAATTAGCGGAGCACTAACATGATCCAAATGCAAAGTATGCTTGATGCAGCGGATAACTCCGGCGCACGTAGCGTAATGTGTATTAAGGTTCTGGGTGGTTCTCACCGTCGCTATGCACATATCGGTGACATCATCAAGGTTACAGTGAAGGAAGCAATTCCTCGCGGTAAAGTTAAGAAAGGTGATGTACTGAAAGCGGTGGTTGTACGCACCCGTAAAGGCGTTCGTCGTCAAGATGGCTCTGTCATTCGCTTTGACCGTAATGCTTGCGTATTGTTGAACGACAACACTGAGCAACCTATCGGTACCCGTATTTTCGGCCCTGTGACTCGTGAACTTCGTAATGCGAAATTCATGAAGATTGTATCACTAGCGCCAGAAGTACTTTAAGGAGCGACTATAATGGCAGCTAAAATCCGTCAAAACGACGAAGTTATCATTCTTGCTGGTAAAGACAAAGGTAAGACTGGTAAAGTAACTAAGGTTCTAGCAACCGGTAAAGTTATCGTTGAAGGTATCAACATGGTTAAGAAACACCAGAAGCCAGTTCCGGCAATGGGTGTTCAAGGCGGTATCGTTGAGCAGGCAGCTGCGATCGATGCGTCTAATGTTGCTATCGTTAACGGTCAAGGTAAAGCGGACCGTGTAGGCTTCCGATTTGAAGACGGCAAAAAAGTTCGTTTCTTCAAGTCGACTGGCGAAACTATCAAGTAAGTTTGGAGTAGTACTATGGCGAAACTGCATGATTACTACAAAGAGACTGTTGTAAAAGAGCTTTCTGAAAAGTTTGAATACAAGAGTATCATGCAAGTCCCAAGGATCGAAAAGATCACACTTAACATGGGTGTGGGCGAAGCTATCAACGACAAGAAGCTGCTAGAGAATGCTGCTGCTGACATGACTGCAATTTCAGGTCAGAAGCCGCTAATCACTGTAGCACGTAAGTCAGTTGCCGGCTTTAAGATCCGTGAGGGCTACCCTATTGGCTGTAAAGTAACCTTACGTGGCGAGCGTATGTGGGACTTTTTCGACCGTCTAATTTCAATTGCTGTACCGCGTATTCGTGACTTCCGTGGTTTAAACCCTAAGTCATTCGATGGTCGTGGTAACTACAGCATGGGCGTTCGTGAGCAGATCATCTTCCCAGAAATCGATTTCGATAAAGTAGATCGTGTACGTGGTTTAGACATCACTGTTACAACTTCTGCTAAATCTGATGAAGAAGCTCTAGCTCTACTGTCTGCTTTTAACTTCCCATTCCGTAAGTAAAAGTAAGGGTTACTAATGGCTAAAGAATCTATGAAGGCACGCGAAGCTAAACGTGCCAAGCTAGTAGCTAAGTTCGCTGAAAAGCGTGCAGCGCTAAAAGCTCTAATTAGCGACGTGAATGCGTCTGAAGAAGATCGCTGGAATGCAGTGCTTAAACTTCAGTCACTACCACGTGATTCTGCGAAGTCTCGTCAGCGTAATCGCTGTAACCAGACTGGACGTCCACACGGCTACCTACGTAAGTTCGGTCTTAGCCGTATCAAGGTTCGTGAAGCTTGCATGAAAGGCGAGATTCCGGGTCTACGTAAAGCAAGCTGGTAATCCAGTAAGCAATTCAGAATCACGGAGTATTAACTTATGAGCATGCAAGATCCGATTTCGGATATGCTGACCCGTCTTCGTAACGGTCAGGCAGCGAAAAAAGTTGCTGTAAAAATGCCATCTTCTAAGCTTAAAGTAGCTATCGCTGCTCTACTTAAAGAAGAAGGTTATGTGGCTGACTACACCTTATCTGGTGATGTTAAGCCTGAGCTAGAAGTTACTCTTAAGTACTTCGAAGCTAACCCAGTTATTGAGCAAATCCAACGTGTATCACGTCCTGGTCTACGCATCTACAAGAAAAAAGATGCGCTACCATCAGTGATGGGTGGCCTTGGTATTGCTGTTGTTTCCACTTCCAAGGGTCTTATGACCGACCGTGCTGCACGCAAAGCGGGTCTTGGCGGTGAGATTATCTGCTACGTAGCATAATAGGAGTAGGATATGTCTCGTGTTGCAAAAGCACCTGTAGTTATTCCTGCCGGCGTAGAAGTTAAACTTAACGGTCAGGAAATTACTGTGAAAGGTAGTAAAGGCGAATCAGTTCGTACTATCCATGATGCAGTAGTTTTAACTTTGGAAGAGAACAAAGTTACTTTCGGTCCTCGTGAAGGATTCGATAAAGCTTGGGCACAAGCAGGTACTGCTCGTGCACTAGTGAACAATATGGTTGTTGGTGTTACTGAAGGCTTCACTAAGAAGCTGACTCTTAAGGGTGTAGGTTACCGTGCTGCTATTAAAGGCAACGCTGTAGGTCTAACTCTAGGTTTCTCTCATCCAGTTGAGCACGAACTTCCAGCAGGTATCAAAGCTGAATGTCCATCACAAACTGAAATCGTACTTACAGGTACTGATAAGCAGTTAGTTGGTCAAGTAGCTGCTGATATTCGCGCTTACCGTAGCCCTGAGCCTTACAAAGGTAAAGGTGTTCGTTACGCCGACGAAGTTGTGCGTACTAAAGAAGCTAAGAAGAAGTAAGGTAACACTATGGATAAGAAAGCATCTCGTATCCGTCGTGCGACCCGAGCACGTCGTAAGATTGCTGAACTGGGCGCAACTCGCCTAGTTGTACACCGTACTCCACGTCACGTGTACGCTCAGGTAATTGCACCGAACGGCTCTGAGGTTATCGCAGCCGCTTCTACCGTAGAAAAAGCGATCCGTGAGCAAGTTAAGAGTACCGGAAACAAAGACGCTGCTACAGCTGTAGGTAAAGCTATTGCTGAGCGCGCGATTGAAAAAGGCATCTCTAACGTTGCATTCGATCGTTCTGGTTTCCAATACCACGGCCGTATCGCTGCACTAGCAGAAGCTGCTCGTGAAGCTGGTCTGAAATTCTAAGGTAGGCGGAAGATGGCTAACGAAAAGACACAATCAGATTTGAATGAAAAGCTGATCGCTGTTAACCGTGTTTCAAAAACGGTTAAAGGTGGTCGTATTTTCAGCTTTACTGCACTAACAGTAGTTGGTGACGGTAACGGTCGCATCGGTTTTGGTTACGGTAAAGCACGTGAAGTGCCTGCTGCAATCCAGAAAGCGATGGAAAAAGCACGTCGTAACATGGTTACAATTGCAATCAACGAAGGTACTCTTCACCACGCTGTTAAAGGTCGCCACACTGGTTCTCAAGTGTACATGCAACCTGCATCAGAAGGTACTGGTATCATCGCCGGTGGTGCAATGCGTGCAGTGCTAGAAGTTGCGGGTATCCGTAACGTACTAGCTAAAGCATACGGTTCTACTAACCCAATCAACGTTGTTCGCGCAACAATTGATGGTCTTAGTGGAATGAACTCTCCAGAAATGATCGCTGCTAAGCGTGGTCTTTCTGTTAAAGAAATTCTGGAGTAATCGACATGGCTAAAACTATTAAAGTAACCCAAACAAAGAGCTCTATCGGTCGTTTACCGAAGCATAAAGCTACTTTGCGTGGCCTAGGCCTTCGTCGCATCAACCACACTGTAGAACTTGAAGATACTGCTTGCGTACGCGGCATGATCAACAAAGTTCACTACATGGTTAAAGTTGAGGAGTAATCGTATGCGTTTGAATACTCTATCACCGGCTGCCGGTTCTAAGCCTTCTGCGAAGCGCGTAGGCCGTGGTATCGGTTCAGGTCTGGGCAAAACTTGTGGCCGTGGTCACAAGGGTCAGAAATCACGTTCAGGTGGTTCTGTACGTCCAGGCTTCGAAGGCGGTCAAATGCCTTTGAAACAGCGTCTACCAAAATTCGGTTTTACGTCTCGTAAGAGCCTTGTAACAGCTGAAGTTCGTCTAGCTGAGCTAGCGAAAGTTGAAGGTGATGTTGTAAGCCTTGAAACACTAAAAGCTGCGAATGTTATCACTAAGGACATTAAGTTCGTGAAAGTTGTACTTTCTGGTGAAATCGCTCGTTCAGTAACAGTGAAAGGCCTACGCGTTACTAAAGGCGCTCAAGCTGCTATCGAAGCTGCCGGCGGTAAAATCGAGGAATAATTAACTCGAGGATGAGGTACAGATGGCTAAACAACCAGGACAAGATTTTCGTAGTGCACAAGGTGGCCTAGCAGAGCTTAAGTCACGCCTATTATTCGTATTAGGTGCGATCTTAATATTCCGAGCAGGTTCTTTTGTACCTATTCCTGGTATTGACGCTGCTGTACTTGCCAGTCTGTTCGAACAGCAAAAGGGTACCATCATTGAGATGTTTAACATGTTCTCTGGTGGTGCACTCTCGCGTGCTTCTATTTTAGCACTGGGCATAATGCCGTATATTTCTGCGTCCATTATTGTTCAGTTGCTAACAGTAGTTCATCCAGCACTAGCTGAGTTGAAGAAAGAAGGTGAGGCTGGCCGTCGAAAGATTAGTCAGTACACTCGATACGGTACGCTTGTCTTGGCAACTTTCCAAGCAATTGGTATTGCAACGGGGTTACCAAGTATGATTCCAGGGCTTGTACATAATCCAGGCCCTAGTTTCTATTTTGTTGCAGTGGTTAGTTTGGTTACCGGAACCATGTTTTTAATGTGGTTAGGTGAACAGATTACCGAGCGTGGTATTGGTAACGGTATATCTCTGATTATTTTCACTGGTATCGTTGCTGGTCTACCGCCAGCGATTGGACAGACCGTAGAGCAAGCGCGTCAAGGCGAATTGCACGTACTTCTTCTACTGTTAATTGCAGTTATATCTTTTGCTGTTATTTACTTTGTAGTGTTCATGGAACGTGGTCAGCGTCGTATCGTCGTTAACTACGCCAAGCGTCAACAAGGCCGTCGTGTCTTTGCTGCGCAGAGCACACACTTGCCGTTGAAAATCAACATGGCAGGTGTTATTCCAGCAATTTTTGCATCAAGTATTATTCTTTTTCCGGGGACGCTGGCTCAGTGGTTCGGTCAAAGTGAAGGTTTAGGTTGGTTAAGTGATATTTCACTAGCTTTAAGTCCTGGTCAGCCTTTATATGTAATGCTTTATGCGGCAGCAATTATATTCTTCTGTTTCTTCTACACCGCGTTGGTATTTAATCCACGCGAGACAGCTGATAACTTGAAGAAGTCTGGTGCATTTATACCTGGTATACGCCCGGGTGAACAGACCGCAAAATATATAGATAAAGTGATGACGCGTTTGACTCTTGCAGGTGCGTTATATATTACATTTATCTGTCTGATCCCCGAGTTCATGATGATAGCATGGAATGTACGCTTCTACTTTGGCGGCACTTCCCTACTAATCGTAGTTGTTGTTATTATGGATTTCATGGCTCAAGTTCAGACACATTTGATGTCTCAACAATATGAGTCAGTTTTGAAAAAGGCTAATCTGAAAGGCTACGGTCGCTAAGTTTAGTTATCCATATTTACGGAGTTTAGCAATGAAAGTTCGTGCTTCCGTTAAGAAAATCTGCCGTAACTGTAAAGTTATCAAGCGCAACGGTGTTGTGCGTGTGATTTGCAGTGAGCCAAAGCATAAACAACGCCAAGGCTAATTAGCAGAAATATTTCTTGCAAATTGAAGATAGGTTGGCTACATTAGCCAACCATATTTTGTTATGTGCAAAAGAATTGTACCACCGCTGCGTATCCTCAACGGGCTCTGCAGCGGTTATTCTTGTAAAGTACTAGGAGTGAATAGTGGCCCGT
>NZ_JADQAQ010000088.1 GCF_022129445.1 Photobacterium sp. Ph5 | reverse complement strand
GCCTGCATTATTGTATTTATCGACATACCTTTATCGAGGGGTAATTGCGGATAAAGACATTCTGTATATCAATAATGAACAGGTGACATTTCGTTATAAACGATAGCCAAACTCAAACGATGAAGACACGCACGTTACCCGTGTTGCAATTTCTTTGGTTGATATTGCAACATGTGTTACCAAAAGGGTTTCGACGAATACGTGATTATGGTCTGCTGCGGGGTCATGAAAAGAAACTGCTTCAAGCAATCCAATTTATGTTCATGTTAGCCGGGCAACTAACGTTGCCCTCACCGAATAAAACGGTACGTATAAAAGTCCAACCCTTTTGCCCCTGCTGCCAACATGTCATGCAATTAACGGGGATATTTCGACCCAGATAACCGACGTTAAATAATAAGGATAATGGCTTTAACGCTTCAGAATTAAAGAGGGTTTTATTATAAATCAGGGTATTAATATTATTGGTTCACACCAAGGATAACGCTCGACTTCTTTTTGGCATTCCCCTTCATGATATTTCCAATATTTACTTATAATAAGGTAGCTTGGTCTTGTCCAACACTTCGGATAGGTGTCGGCTTCGCGACACATATCCTTATTTGTTAGCTTGATATTAACCGGCTCTTTGATACCTTCCATACAGCCATAAACCTAGCAACACTAAACTAGGTAAATACCAAGACATCGAAGGGTCATTGTACTTATTGACCAAAAGGTGTAAAAAATTAATAAACAAGGTTAATTCACATGCTAGGTAACTAACAAATAATGTTTTTAGCCATTCTAAAAGCTTTTCAGTATTCGATTTAAACCATACCTGTTCGTCCAATATAAAGGTCAAAGACACAAAAAACGCAACAAACACGCAAACTATTCGAAGTGGATCTACTTCAAAAAGGTCTATTGATACATTCAATAGAAAGTTACTTAGCAGAAGTAGTTGAAGAAGTGGCATCCCGTCCTCTTTGCAAAAAGGCTTATGTTAAGTTCACCGGTTGTGGTTTTCTTGGTTGGAAATTTCGATAGCAAGCTAACAGTATATTAATAAGCATTATTTTTCATAGCGTTAGTCGCAAAAATCAACTTTCAATTGATAAATTCCTGTTGATAAAAGTAAGAACTGTTTTTAACCCGTCGGATTAAAAACACAACCACAAGAATAAAACCATTAAATATCAATATGTTATATATTTACATTGAGATAATTAAGAAATTTTTCTTATTAAATACAGAGAATAACTAGATATTTCCCCTAACTCTATTATAACTGTATATAAACACAGCAATGGAGCGCATTATGGCAACATCCCCATTTATGCAGAAAGTCAGAATGGAACTGCACACTCATCAATACAGTCTTCGTACCGAAAAAACTATATGTATTGGATCCGTTTATTTATACGTTTTAACGATTTAAAACACCCCGAAGATATGGGTAATCACGAAATTGAACGTTTCCTTAATCATCTTTCCGTTAATCGCCAAGTAAGCGTATCAACGCAAAATCAAGCCTTATGTGCCATCATTTTTCTTTATCGCTATGTCGTAAGAAAAGAAATTAGTAATCTCAAATATCATAATGCCAAATTACCTAAACGTTTACCTACTGTCCTTAGCAATAATGAAGTTACAGCTATTTTTAATAATTTAACAGGTGAATATAAATTAATTGCAGGCATTCTCTACGGTTGCGGATTAAGAATAAATGAAGCACTTTCACTAAGAATTAAAGATATTAATTTTGAATCTAAATCTATTTTTATTTTTAATGGCAAGGGACGAAAAGATAGGTATACACTCCTGCCTAATACCATAATTACCCCTTTAAAAAAGCAAATTGAATACGTAAAAAGAATACACTCTGATGATCTTCATCATGGTTATGGTACCGCTTCAGTCCCAACAGCACTTTATCGAAAATACCAAGGCGCATTAAAACTTTGTGGTTGGCAGTATATATTCCCATCAAAACATCGTTGCACTCATCCTTACAATGGGTATATTTGTCGACATCATTTACATGTATCGGCATTTTCAAAACATTTACATCGTGCAGCAAAATTAAGTCAAATAGATAAACGTGTAACTGCACATACTTTTCGCCACTCTTTTGCTACTCGATTATTAGAAAATGGCACCGATATACGTACAGTACAAGAACTTCTCGGACATACTGATATTCGGACTACTGAAATTTACACTCATGTAGTTGGTAATCGTAGAGCAGGGACTAAGAGCCCTATAGATTGTCTTTTTAACTAAAAAAAGCTCTGACTTTCATCAGAGCTTTAAACATGTCTATTTATACTTACTTAAGTTGTAGTGGCAAAAGCAATTACAGTAGACGGTTTCCGTTGGCGTCGATGATGACTTCACCATCTTCCTTAATTAGTGGCCCTTTCGGCCAGTTTTCAAGCACATCTAATACCGCTTCACTAGGGCGACACAGTTTTACACCTTTTGCTGTACATACGATTGGGCGATTCACCAATACTGGATGCTCTAGCATGGCTTCTAGAATCACGTCGTCTGATACACTTTCATCTAATAAACCGAGCTCTTTGGCTGGAGATTTACTGGTACGCAGTGCTGTACGTGGTGTTAGATTTGCCACTGCAAATAACGCTTGAAGCTGAGGCTTCGTCCACCCTTCTTGAATGTATTCAATCACAACTGGCTCATAGCCTGCGTCTTGGATAATTTGTAATACGTTTCTTGACGTACCACATTCTGGATTATGGTGAATAACAACCATGTTTTTACTCTCCGTGTACTTTTGAAATGGTGTTTGATGGCATTTCGTTTTCATCAAACCAATGACGGGTACGGTTGGCAAACCATACTAAAGACAGCATTACAGGCACTTCTACCAGCACGCCAACAACCGTGGCAAGGGCTGCACCTGAATGTAAACCAAACAGTGAAATCGCAACGGCTACTGCTAATTCAAAGAAGTTAGAGGTACCAATCATACACGCAGGTGCTGCAATGTTATGAGCTAACTTCATGCGTTTTGCTGCCCAGTAAGCAATAGCAAAAATCGCGTAGGTTTGAATTAACAATGGGATCGCAATTAATACAATCGCTTCTGGTTTTGCGATAATGGTTTCAGCTTGGAAACCAAACAATAAAACCACTGTTGATAACAAACCAATGATTGACCAAGGTTTTAGCTTGGCTAATAAGTTATCTAAACGCGAGTGATCGTTAGATTTATCAAGCGCTTTACGGGTAATCGCACCTGCAACTAATGGGATCACCACATAAAGTACCACTGATAATACTAGGGTATCCCAAGGCACAGTAATGTCTGTCACACCTAGCAAGAATGCAGCAATCGGTGCGAAAGCAAAGATCATGATCAGATCGTTAACTGATACTTGTACCAAGGTGTAGTTCGCATCACCTTTGGTCATTTGGCTCCACACAAATACCATTGCGGTACAAGGTGCAACACCCAATAAGATCATACCTGCGATGTATTGAGACGCAGTTTCTGGCTCAACCCAAGAGGCGAAGAAAACTTTGAAGAATAGCCAACCTAGAAACGCCATAGAAAATGGTTTTACTAACCAGTTAATCACCAGCGTTAATACTAGGCCTTTCGGTTTTTTACCCACATCTTTGATCGATGAGAAATCAATCTGCATCATCATAGGGAAGATCATTAACCAAATTAATACCGCAATCACGATATTAACGTGAGCGTATTCTAGCGATGCCACCACACTAAATAATTGTGGGATTGCACTGCCAAGAATAATACCAGCAATAATGGCAGCCCCGACCCAAACTGTTAAGTAACGTTCAAACAGTCCCATTTTCTTACCCTTCTTTTTGGTTTACACGTTGCATTAATTGTTCTGCGCTTTCGACACGTTCGGAGTAGCGATCAACTAGAAAGTCACTGTTATCACGAGTGAGTAGCGTGAATTTTACTAGCTCTTCCATCACATCAACAATCCTGTTGTAGTAACCAGATGGCTTCATTCGATCGTTATCGTCAAATTCTAAAAACGCTTTCGCTACTGATGATTGATTAGGGATGGTGATCATGCGCATCCAACGACCCAATACACGAAGCTGATTTACTACATTGAACGACTGAGAACCGCCACACACTTGCATTACCGCCAGTGTTTTTCCTTGAGTAGGACGAACAGCCCCCATTGATAGTGGGATCCAGTCAATTTGCGCTTTAATAATGCCCGTCATCGAACCATGACGCTCTGGCGAACACCACACTTGCCCTTCTGACCACAGGACTAATTCTCGTAGCTCTTCCACTTTTGGGTGCGTTGGATCTTCAGCATCAGGAAGCGGTAAACCTTCAGGATTAAAAATACGGACTTCTGCGCCCATTTTAACGAGTAAGCGTGCTGACTCTTCAATCACTAACTTACTAAATGAACGCTTACGCAATGATCCATAAAGCAGCAAAATACGTGGCTTATGCGTCGATTTTGGTGCGATTAAATCTTCAGAAACCGTTGGTTTAAACTGGCTTTCATCAAGATTCGGTAATGAGAAGTCTTTGATTTCCATGTAATGACCTATGATCAATATGTCGTTGAGATTTAATAAATAATCTGGCTATAAATTGTGATTAGCAGTTAGAGCAATCACTATTCAATCGAGATAGACAGTCTTCTAAATATTGATGACTGTTTTGTGACGATGTCGAAATAATGTCATTCATCCATGCTGGCATAGCTGGGTTTAACTTGTAATACACCCACTTCGCACGACGCTCATCCACCAGCAGTTCATTACGACGCAATTCCGCTAAATGACGCGATACTTTCGGTTGGCTGATCTCTAATGCATTTTGTAAATCACAAACACAAAGCTCCCCTTTTAGGCTAAGGAGCATAAGTACTTTAAGGCGAGTGTCATCCGCCATGGCTTTGAAGAATGATAGTGTTTCCATAAAACTCACATACGATTTTTCATATATATGATTATACATATATGACGAGATGGATTTTTTGTCAACTAAAGACGTAAAGTTAGATAAAAATAAGCAGGTTTTTGCTGGTATTTAGCGAAAAGAGGGACATTTAACAGATTAAATATCCCTAATTTGAGTGTGATTAAAATAGTGAGGTACGGAGTCTAAACGTCCATTTCGCAGCTGTCAGTTTCATAGTTAAAACTGTTTCCGGCGTCTAAACAGGTATCAACGGCGAAGAAATCTTTGATCATCATAGCTACGTAAACCAGCGCCAAAAGCACGGCAATTCTAATGATGACGTCAAACCAGTTATAACCCGTCCACAGCTTTTTTTCTTTTTTGGTCATATCTGTTCCTATCTATTGCGCTTTTTTACTTCGTGTTCGTTTCGCTTTTTCATGAAGCCAATGTTCACCATCAATTTGAGCATTGTTGTGCTCTTCTGGTTTCAACTTTCTTGGTTTCTTTGCAGGTTTAGGCTTCGCTGCTTTTTTTGTCGTTACTGGCGGCTCTGGTTCTACTTCTGCTTCGGTTTCATCGTCTTCAACTTCATCTTCAACGTCTCTCATCGCTTGAACACTGGAAACAATGCGATTTTTCAAAGCAGAGAAACTACTTTCTCGACGCAGCGATCTGCGTTTTCTAATAAATAAATTGAAGATCAAAAATAAAGCGACAAAAGGAACAAACCACAGCAGATCATTTAACATATCTTTGCTCCCTTTTGATAAACATACCCAGCCACTTGGGTATAACATCATTAAAAATTCGCAAGGCTTTAATTAACTTAGCAAAAATCTACTAAGCTATTCTACCGACTATCATCGAGAAATGGTAATTCCGACCCAATTGGATCATTTATTGAGGCAAAAAACAGTCAAAAAGGCTGAAAGCCTGTAAACAAAAACAACAAAGATAAGCAAGCAACTGCTGTTATTGCATCCACTAGCAAGACTCTCCATAATTTATGCCGATGACACTGACAGGAAATATACATGAAGCCCACTTCTGCCCTTTTATTACTTATCATAGCTCCTATGAGCTTAACTGGCTGCGTGACAGAGAATGTCAGAGTTGTGCCGAAAAAGGTCAGCGTTGATGCAGGTATTGATTTTAATCCTTGCGGGAGTGATGTTGAAGGCTACCAATTTTCACCACAAGGAATTATCACGATCTCTTGTACTAATGGAATGATTTATTCTGTACGCAACCGTGATGAGTTAAAAAAGTTAAAGAAAAATGTTAATAAGTGTCAAGAAAATGGCATTTCTGATTACTCTGCCTGCTTAACGAATAAAAGAAATAAGACTAAAGAATAAGTTTAATATGAAAAATAAATATAGATTTACAGCCAACATTAATTAATTTCCTTTTAATTATAAATATCCCCCTCTTTTTTATGCATAAAAAAAACAACTAAAAATGTCAAAAAATTGGCGTTTTTAGCATTATTTATTATTATATAGTCACTTTATGTGAATATAATTCCTAACATCATGCATAAAACACATTTTTGGTAACTTTAATTCTATTCCTACCTCTAACGTTATTAGTTAATTTGTATATGCTAATGCCAAATTAAACTATTAGGGTTATGTCATGTTATTAAATAAAAACCTGATTACCACCGAGACTCAGCCAGAGTTAATAATTTCTCTGGCATCGGTGGT
>NZ_JADQAQ010000087.1 GCF_022129445.1 Photobacterium sp. Ph5 | reverse complement strand
AATCAGGCCTTACAAGCCGCTTAACCGAAATGTCCAACTTTATGGGGTCACTTCATTAATTAGCGGCTTTCATTCATCTTTAGCACTTCGGTATAGCCTGCGATAAATTATCTATTAACCAATCAGCAAACTGTTTTTCTTCACCGGCTAAATTTGCTTTATCACTCATCAGAATATAATCACACCCCGACGGCACAAAACCGAATGGCGCGACCAACACACCTCGTTTGATGTCATCCATAACAAAAGGATATGACCCCATTGCCGCCCCTAATCCATCAATAGCAGCTTGAATACAAAAATAAAAATGACCAAATTTCTGCTGAGAGTGGTGAGTAAAATCAGTTTTTGTATCGCTCTTTTGCTGCCAGTTTTTCCATGCGCTAGATCGAGTATCACTATGAATCGTCGTGATATTGCCAAGATCGTACTTCACTTTTTCCCAATAATCGGGCGAGAAAACGGGACCCACCCACTCTTCAACTAATGACGTTTTATGGTAATCACGATGACACTCAAAATCATCACGGCGTATAGCAAGCGATAAGCCATTCGTCCCTAATTGAACAGCACCACCAGCAGTCGATAAACGCACATCAATACCTGACGATTCATAAAAGCCACTTAGTCGAGGCATCAACCAACGCATAGTTAGTGTTGGCTCACATGACACTTCTAACGTATGAAGCGCTGGCTGTCGCAACTCATTCACTGTGTTTTCCAATACAGTGAATACTTGACGGGTCGACACTTTTAACTTTTCACCTTCCTGCGTTAAAAAGACGTTACGACCTTTCTTATAAAAAAGCGCAACGCCTAAATACGCCTCTAGCGTCTTGATCTGTTTACTTACCGCGCCATGTGTAATGTTCAATTGTTGTGCTGCTTCAGTAAAGCTCGCACATGACGCCGATACATCGAATACATGAAAGGCTTTAAGATGTCTCATCCGTGAATTTTTCTCACAACTTACCCAACTTTATTTCGATTAAAACATAGCCATTACGCAGATACAATAACGTTATTAAAGACTTGTTGGAGAGATAAATGGAACTGATTAGCTTAGCTATCTTAGGATTATTAATTGTCGTAAGCCCAGGTGCTGACTTCGTATTAGTATTAAAAAACAGCCTCAATCACGGACGTTCTGCTGGGATCTGGACAGCAATAGGTATTAGCCTTGCGATCACCATACACATTACCTACTCACTATTGGGTATCAGTTACCTTATCTCACAAAATGAAATGCTATTTAATGCCATTCGCTATGCTGGTGCTGCTTATTTAATTTATTTAGGAATTAAAGGGATCTTTTTTTCTGATAACAAAACCGAACTACAAGGTGCAACTGCGCCGAGTAAAAGTAGCCAACACTTTCTAGCACAAGGCTTTCTTTGTAACGTGTTAAATCCTAAAACCATGCTGTTTTTCTTAAGTGTGTTTAGCCAAGTAGTATCAACAAATGCAAGCGATAACCACATTGCCTTGTTATATGGTGCTTACATGATTGCCATGCATGTTTTATGGTTTAGCCTTGTTGCAATGCTATTCACCTCAAAAGCACTACAAACACGCTTATTGAATATGAAAAAAGGCTTAAACCAACTCTGTGGCGTAGGACTGGTTACCTTCGGTACTGTGCTGGCATTAAAATCTTAACGGTTCAAACTCAACGTCGCTGATCATCATTCAGCGACTTTCTCTTTATCGCTTTCAATATTTCGACAAAAACCAACTGACTTAGTGAAAAGTTCTCACTAAACATTCCTTACGGAAATAAATATCGCACAAATAAGTAAAATCTAATTTTTATTCTAATTTTTCGTTGACAGCTTTACCTCATGTCACTAATATCCGCCGCCAAGCAAACGATTACATTTCGTAACTATCTGTTTTTACGTTTTTATTCTTTTCTTTGAGTCAGCTGATCTCGGTCAGTTGTCTTTCTTTTTTTCTATAAAGAGAGAGACAACATTTTAGAGATCAACATGACAACGATGACTTCTGCAGCACCAATCAGTACTCAAGACACTTCTTGGCAAAACAAAGCGATTTTAAGCGTCGCTTTTCTGATGGCTACGACCTCTGTTGGTCCGGGCTTTTTAACCCAAACCGCCGTTTTTACTAACATCTATAAAATCGATATGGCATTTCCTGTCTTTACATCCATGTTTATCACCTTCGGTATTGTGATGAACTTGTGGCGCATTGTCGGTGTATCAGGCTTACGTATCCAAGACATTGCTAACCGTGTTGCACCGGGGATGGGCTATGTTGTTGGTATTCTACTTGCGCTTGGTGCAGTGGCGTTTAACTTCGGTAACGTCAGTGGTGCTGCGTTAGGTATTAATGTACTGACGGGTGTCGATACGACATGGGGCGCACTATTCACAGGCGTTGTCGGTTGCTTACTGTTTATCGTTCATAATGCCTCGAAACGCATGGATCAAATGGCGCGCTACCTTGGCTTGTTTATGATTGTATTGATTGCTTATGTGGCAATGACCAGCCTTCCACCTATGGGGGAAACACTAAAAGCGGCTGTAATACCAACAGATATGAGCAACCTATTACTGCCAACGTTAACCATTGTTGGTGGTGCTGTCGGTGGTTACTACACTGGAGCGCAGCGATTAGTTGATGTTGGCTTGCAAGGTAAAGAAAATGTAGGTGCTATTAAAAAAGCAGCATGGGCTGGCATTTCAATCGCCGTTGTTATTCGTATTTTGCTGTTCTTAGCGGTATTTGGCGTGATTGCAACGGGCGCAGTATTAGAGACGTCAAACCCAGCTGCTGATGCTTTCCGTCAAGGTGCAGGTGAAGTAGGTTATTTTATCTTTGGCTTGGTGCTGTTTGTTGCTTCAATTACCTCTGTGGTTGGTAACTCTTACATGGCAATCTCGCTAATTAAAACTCTATTCCCTGTGGTTGCGCGCAATGAAAAAGTATGGTGTGTAGGCTTTATTATCATCACCAGCCTTGGCACTGTGACCATGAACATGCCTATTCTGCTGCTAATGTTGGCCGGTCTTATCAACAGTATTATTCTACCAGTGGTATTAGCCATGGTACTTGCCGCTACTCGCCGCAAAGACATCGTTGGTGATTACAAACACCCAATGTACCTAACCGTTACAGGCGTATTAATTGTGGTGGTAATGGCAGCCGCTAGCCTTTCAAACATTAGCAATTTTATGACGAAGTTTATGGGTTAACCCAACACAGACTTCACCACAATAAAGGTCTAGTGATGGCGCTAGACCTTTATGCTTTTTATTACTCATGATTTGTAATGGACATCTAATTTTTAACTTTAAATTCAGATAGATAAACCAAAGTAATTTAAAATAACTAATATATCATTCATTTTTAATCTCTATCATGTTTAAAAAAATTATCATCCCTTCATTACTATTAAGCTTTTCTAATATGGCCCTTGCCGACTCTCAGCACATCACTCTTAATAACGGCAGCTATGAGATCCCAGCCATCTTCTCTGTACCTGATAAGAAAATAGATCAGCAAATACCTGCGGTGATCATGCTCCACGGAACAGGGACACAAAAAGATGAAGTGGGTAATTTATACAAATCTCTTAGTGAAAAATTAGAAGCATTAGGGATTGCCTCTATTCGCCTCGATTTTGCAGGTAGTGGTGACAGTAAAACATCAGACTTAGAATACTCTTTATCTTCTGCTGTTCTCGATGGAAAAACCGCTTTTAACTATCTTCAAGCGAATTCACAAATAGATAAAAGCCGTATTGGGGTTGTCGGTTTTAGCCAAGGCGCATTAATTTCACAATTATTGGTCATCGAAGAACCTAACATTAAATCACTCGCTGTTTGGTCTCCTGCTGTTGGCAATGGTATTACACCAATGAAAGCCTTTTTTGAGCAATACTATGACGAGGCAAAACAGAACGGCTACGCATTAATTAAATATGATTGGCGTTCACCATTTAAAGTAAACCTAACATGGTTTGAACAATTAAAAGCCCAGCAATCACTCACATTGATGAAGCAATTTACAGGTTCTCTATTAGCGATTTCAGGTACTAACGATACCGTTTTACCTTGGGAAAATGCGAATACACTGATCACCGCATCAGGCAGTAAAGACGCCACTGCTATTACCATGAAAGATGGTGATCATATCTTCAATGTCTTTGATCCAAAGGCACATCAAAGTAAAGAGCTACTAGAAATAACAGCCAATTGGTTAAATTCGCGTCTATAAGTCACCACCAAGTGAATCGAACTGATATGCTTTTTTCTTTACAATAAATTGAGAATGTCGAGTTTCACTTCCATATCTATTCGATAACGTCGTTGTACCGTCACTAACCGACTTTTCATATGTTCGAACTATACCGTCAACATTGACGGTTAACGCATTAAGCTTATTCAAAAAGAACAGAGTTGAAGCCTCAGATAACCTTTTTTACGGTAGTCTAAGACTTGTTGTTTTTGGCGGTTCACGGTCTGTCTCTATTTAATGATATTCAAGCTAGGCTTTAATTCTCAGTTCACAATAAAGAGGGTTGGTGCGATTTCGGCGTGAAGTCACCCAATTGGTACAACTTTTCAACCGTCTTATTACCGATCCCTCTTATTTTCAGTAGGTTACTAATTTGCTTTATCGAAGGCTCAGTTAAGTGAATTTGTAATTTTTCAAGCTCAACCTTGCCAAACTTCACAATATGGCTGTATTCACTTGGTGAACAGTTTAGGACGATATTTTTTATCTTCTCACACAACGAATCCGCTGCTTGTGGATCAAACTGGTAAATATCAACATCTATGTCTAATTCTGATAAATATTCTTGAAGTAGTGTCATGCTTTTGTCTTTCCCCAAGCCCCCCTTGTCTGCCCCTAACAAAGGAAAGGCAATAGATTGAATACCTTTCTCCTTGTATTCAGAAAGAAACTTTGAAAGTCCTTTTCTTAGATACTCTTCTTTTGTTGGGTATTTCCAGTGTTTCTTTGTAGGGAAGTTGAGAATCCATGGTCCATTTTCAGGCTTATAGATCCACAGTTTACCGATATCAAGTAGGTTGTTTTCACAAAAACTTTGATATTTTTCAAACATATCTGGGTATCGAAGACGATACTCAAGGGCGATCCCTGCCCCCATAACGCCGACACAATTAACTGCATTGACAATTGTATGTCGTTCACTATCAAAAATATTACCTGTAACGTGTTTAATCACATTCAACCTTTCTTTGCTTTAAGGGTAACAGAGACAAATTAAAGCTATTATTCAGTGTGTCAGTTACCCGGTTTAACTTCGTTAAGAGAGTGTTTTCACACTCATCAATTAGGTTTTTAGCATCTCGCTCAATTTTCACTCGGTCTATCGAGTATACTAACTTGACCCTATCAACCTTTATGCAAGTTTCAGTCTTGTATTCTTTAGATGCTTCAATTCGTTATACGGTTTTATCAGCCTCTGTTCAGCATTTAGTTTATCAAGCCAGTCATTGTAGTGGTACATTTACCTCTGACATCACTTGTTTAGAGCCTTTGTATAACTCCTTCCCCCCCCCTAATACCCATTACTATCTTCATACAAAAATTATCGACTTGAATCAACTATCGGATTGCTTGCTCAGAACGGAAGTACATACTCGTTGTCCCATGACTGCGGAGCTTCTTAGTTTAGTATTAGAAGAATAACTCCGGACTTACCTTTACGGGCACTGATGAACTCGGTGCATTTTTCTCAACCATTCGTTTTGCCGTGAAGTTTGAGCAGTGAACCGCTTTGATGTATTTTTTATCGATACTTGGATAGATCAGCACCTCCGCACATTTTTTTCGTTTACCGTCATCGAAATCATTCCAGTAATCAGCCAGTAGTACATTCCAAGGTAAATAATTAAGATCTGACATTTTGTTGAAGAATCTTGTCTCTTTAGAGGCAGCATTACCGTCTGTGAGCAAAAACTGATTGTCATTAACCACATAAGTACTGAGTTCAAGGATACAAAGGTAAAAGTTCATATCTTTCTTCACATAGAGCATTGGGTTTTTAATGCTCAAATATGTGGGCGCATACTCGTGCAACCTCCGGTGGTAATAAGGATCATTTCGACCACGATATGTCTGCACGTCGCTATTAGAGATGTCACGCGGTGCAAACTTGCTATGAGCGGTGTCGTTGCTTACGATGCCATTTGAAAGAATACTAGATATATTATCCACGTGGCTCATATGCCAAAGCGATAATACACCGAAGGCTTGAAATGGGTTTACCTGTATAGTTTGTACCGTTTCAGCTTGATCATTTCCACTTTCAATACGTAAATGGCTACCGTCCCAATTAACACTTAGGTTGGCTTTAAGTGTCGACCCGTTGAAACAAAAACAGTCAACTGCGCCATTAGTGCCCTGCTTACGCACAAAGCCAATATTTACATCATCAAGTAAGACTTTAATTGCTTTGCTGTCATGATAGTTGCCTCGGTCATGCACTAGCTTAAATCGAGCAGAACTTATTGCCGCTTTCGACAGCAGTCCTCTTTTATTTCTTTCGAAATTAGACAAATACCCTACAGGTGTGAGGGTAACGTTGAGCACGCCAGATTCTATAACTGGCGAAACTTTAGGTAAGCTTATTGAGTGAGGTGTTGGCGTTAACGGCTTCTTTGTTGGAAGTGGTATCGTTGGCTTTACACGCTCAGTTGGTTTTGGTCTAGTTGGTGCGGGCGGTCTTTGATTACGATTCTTTGGTTTGCTGTCAAACAGGCTCGCAATAAAGATGAAAATAATAAAAAAAATGACCCAGGACATTTAAACGACTCGCTAGTTTATGTTTTTCTTAGCTTTGTATTTGCTCCATTATATTGAGTATACCGTACGATTACTTTGTGTTTAATGGTCAAGATCAATGTTCAAAACGTAATACACTATGTGACTTATAAAAAGCTAGAGCCTGAGTAAGCTCAGCGGCTTTCTTTAATATGACGGAGTAGTTCTGGGTATTAGAGGATTTAACCCCTTCAAATACCAATATCTGTATCACAATAGATAACAGTCATTATTCAAACGCAAAAAAGCCGCTAACTTTCGTTAGCGGCTTTTTCTATATATGGCGGAGAGATAGGGATTTGAACCCTAGATACGCTATAAACGTATGCCGG
>NZ_JADQAQ010000086.1 GCF_022129445.1 Photobacterium sp. Ph5 | reverse complement strand
CCTTACCCACCAGGCATCCCAATGCTAATGGGTGGTGAAAACTTCGGTGACGAAACAAGTCCTCAAATCCAGTACTTGAAAGCACTAGAAGCATGGGATGCTGAATTCCCTGGTTTCGAACACGAAACTGAAGGCGCTGAGATCGAAGACGGTAAATACCATGTTCTTTGTATCAAAAAAGACGCTCTATAATCGACTAAGTCGATAACGTGACTACCTAAGTCCCCGCTCATTGAGTGGGGATTTTTTTGTCTATGACGACACATTAATTGATATACATAACATCATAATAAATATAACGATATCGAGACTAACTAATAAGATCGAAAGCTAATTAAAAGGAGAGTTATAACGAAGTGAATGTATTGCTGCTTCCTTGCAGCTTTATTATTTTAATATCTATCTACACGCTTGATAGCCATTGGCTTTTGCCATCTATTGGAGAGTTCAGATAATACAGAGCAAGACTGAACAAACACTTACATGTTCTATAGCGATAACAGCATCTTAAATTACAGATATAAAAAATGCCGGCCTTAGCCAGCATTTCATGTTTATCACAAGATAAACTTATAAAGCGATAACATTTGCCGCCTGCAGACCTTTCTGGCCTTGCTCTACGTCAAATGAAACTTTCTGACCTTCAGTTAAGGTTTTGAAACCTTCTGAAGCAATCGCACGGAAGTGAACGAAGACATCAGCGCCGCCATTGTCTTGAGTTAGAAAACCAAAACCTTTTTCTTCGTTAAACCATTTTACTAAACCAAGTGTTTTATTAGACATTATGTGTCCCTTATATTTATTTCATTAAAGTGTCGCAACACGCGACGGCCGAAATAACGATGTTTGAACTATCGATAAAGCAAAGGGAAACACGGATAAAACAACATAAATGCAGCGATAAACAGTTTTCTTCTACGAAAAAGATGACAAATTTCAATTTTCAGCGAGTAAGACATTTAACTAATATCTTCTTTAGTTAAACACCCTAGTGGATGTTCAGGTAGCAGCGATGCCGCTACCTGATCGTCAGTCTTTACAGACCAACCACATTTGCCGCTTGCAGACCTTTTTGGCCTTGCTCTACGTCAAATGAAACTTTCTGACCTTCAGTTAAGGTTTTAAAACCTTCTGAAGCGATTGCACGGAAGTGAACGAAGACATCAGCGCCACCATTGTCTTGAGTTAGAAAACCAAAACCTTTCTCTTCGTTAAACCATTTTACTAAACCAAGTGTTTTATTAGACATTATGTGTCCCTTATATTTATTTCATTAAAGTGTCGCAACACGCGACGGCCGAAATAACGATGTTTGAACTATCGATAAAGCAAAGGGAAACACGGATAAAACAACATAAATGCAGCGATAAACAGTTTTCTTCTACGAAAAAGATGACAAATTTCAATTTTCAGCGAGTAAGATTATTAAATTAAGCGAATTAATTTATTCGATTAATTTAATACCCTTTAGGTATTAATAAGAAATAGTGAAATTACCAATTAGTTTATTATCAGCATTAGTAATATCGCCTTTACCGGTTTTTTCACAGTATGTGAAATTAATATCCACATTATCAACATTACCTTTCATTAATACATGTCGGGTTAATACATCACTATTTAACTGATGAATAGTCGAATTCCAAGAATGTTTGTTTTTTAATAAATTAAAGTTTACGTTCATTATTTTACTGCTTCTTTTGTTTGTGTATTTATTGTATTTACAGAGCGGTTTTGTTGAAACCAAAATCGTTTACGACCAAGAGATCGAGACATAAGCATATCCTTAGCTTTATCATTAACTTAAATGCATTTTTAAGATATTTCTTAGTACATTCAAATTATAAAATGAGTATAAAATCTATTTATTATAGGTAACGAGGGAAATAGGAACGTAACGACAAATACAAACAAAAGCAGATATTGGAAGTGGTTATTATTTTCGATGGTACAGTATAACTAATTATTTTTACTTTGAAAGCGGCGCAAATAGTATATAACTCTCTGCGCCAACTTAAATTCTTATAGCGCTACAACGTTAGCTGCTTGTAGGCCTTTTTGACCTTGCTCTACTTCGAAAGAAACTTTTTGGCCTTCAGCCAAAGTTTTAAAACCTTCAGAAGCGATAGCACGGAAATGAACGAATACGTCAGCGCCGCCATTATCCTGAGTAATGAAACCGAAACCTTTCTCTTCGTTGAACCACTTAACGATACCAGTAGACATATTGTGTCCCTTATTTAATTTAAAATTCATGAGTTATCGTAAAAAATTACGATGCGCTGAAAGCTTGAATTATTGAATGTGACGATGAAGCTAAGGGAAACACTGAGGATGACAACAATAACGAAGAAATTCTGAGGTTTTACTTTTACTTGATGTTTCATTAATAACTCTGAACAACAGAGCGACGCCATTATTGTCTTATAACCGAAGATTGTAAAGGGTTATTTTTTATAATCTACAATTATATTTTTAACTCATTGATATTACCTACATTAAATTAAAAAATAATTAGTTTAAAATAGGTAATATCAAATAACATGGCAATTCAATAAATTTACTTTATGTCATAAACTTTTATTTACGCGTATTGACCCGCAACATAACCTGAACTCCATGCCCATTGGAAGTTATAGCCACCTAACCAACCACTGACATCCATCACTTCACCAGCAAAGAACAAGCCTTTTACTTTCTTCGCTTCCATGGTTTTCGATGACAGTTCATCGGTATCTACGCCACCTAATGTCACTTCTGCGGTACGGTAGCCTTCTGTACCATTTGGCGCTATTTGCCATTGGTGGAAGTATTCAGTCAGTAATGCCAACTCTTTATGGTTAAGCTGCTTTAACGGCTTATCTTGCACATCCCCACGTTCAATTAACGCTTCAATTAAACGCTTAGGCAGTAATCGAGACAGCGAATTCTTCAAGCTTTGGTTCGGGTGTGCTTCACGCATTTCATTTAAGGTGTCAGCCAAGCTTAAATGCGGTAATAAATCTGCAGTGATCTTCTGACCTGGCTTCCAGTATGACGATACCTGTAAAATCACTGGGCCTGATAAACCACGGTGGGTAAACAATAAATTTTCTTTAAATGAAGTGCCATCTTCAGTTTCAACGACTGCAGGAACGGCAATACCAGACAGATCAGCCAATGCTTCTTTATCTTCAACATGCAAAGTAAAGGGTACAAGACCTGCAGTGGTTGGGATCATTTTCAAGCCAAACTGCTCAGCAATTTGATAGCCAAAGGGTGTTGCACCCAGTTTCGGCATCGATAACCCGCCTGTTGCAACCACCAGCGATTCACAGCTAACGGTGTCAGTATTAAGGCCAAGAGTAAAGCCAGAGTCAGTCTTTTCAATGCTATGCACATCGACTTGGTAACGCTGAACAATGTTTGGTATATCACATTCAGCGATTAGCATTTGGACGATGTCTTTTGCTGAATCTAGGCAGAATAGCTGGCCATGATCGCGCTCTTCATAATCAATCCCGTGTTGGCACACCATGCCAATAAAGTCCCATTGGGTGTATTGAGATAGCGCAGATTTCACAAAGTGTGGATTACGACAAACATAGTTACTCGCCGCTATATCCATATTGGTAAAGTTACAACGACCGCCACCTGAGATCAGAATTTTACGTCCTGGCTTTTTACCGTGATCAACCACTAAAACAGAGCGGCCACGCTTACCCGCTTCGGCTGCACACATTAAACCAGCAGCACCCGCACCGATAATGACGACATCGTATTTATTTGCCATGAATTACTTTCTGCCTTTCAACAACACTAAGGAAAAAACGAAAAAAGGATGCTAGTCGCTAGCATCCTTTCTCTCTCGCGGTGGCTATTTTACCTACCTAATAGCGTAATACCAACCGTAAAAATTTATCTTAACTTCCACTCGATTAAGCTTGCTGAACACGCTCGATGGATGCCAATGCCGTAGCTGCCGCCGCAGGCATATCAAGTGTTGTGGTTGGGAAGGCAAAATCAGCACCATGCGAATGCACAATCTCAACAATTTTAAGCATCACATCTTGCTGTACATCTTTGTACTTGATCCACTCAACCGTTTTGGTAAAGGTGTATACCAAGATATTAAGTGACGACGCACCGTAAGTATCAAAGCTCACAATCAAGGTTTGTCGAGTATCAATATCAGGGTGATTTTGTAGCATGGTTTTGATATCACGCACGACATCTCCTACCACCGCCGCATCACAATAACGTAAACCTACACTTTGCTTTATACGGCGGTTGAGCATACGAGAAGCGTTTTCTACCACTACCGAACTAAACACCGAGTTAGGCACATACAATGGGCGCTTATCAAAGGTGCGGATAATGGTCATACGGAAACCAATTTTTTCTACCGTACCTTCGATTTGACGATCAGGGCTGCGGATCCAATCACCCACTTTAAACGGACGATCAAAGTACAGCATCATGCCGCCGAAAAAGTTGGCTAGCAGATCTTTGGCGGCCATACCGACAACTAAACCACCAACACCACCAAAGGTTAATAACCCCGATAAGCTCAAACCGAGGTTTTGCATGGCAATTAAGCCACCAAATACCATCACAATCAGGCGTAGTATTTTTGATATCGCATTAACGGTGGTCGCATCACGTTGCGGTCGGTTTTCCAATATGGTGTGCTCCATATTGGAAATTAAACGAAATAGCGTCCAAATGATGGTCCAGATCAGCAACAGATGGCGAATGGTCGATAATGATGTGCTGGAATAGCTGGTCAAATTATCGACTAATATACCAATCGACAACAACCCAGGCCAAACCCAAATACATAAAGTAATAGGTGCGCGGATCGCACTGATTAATGCGTCATCCCAAATAAACTGACTTTTTTCTGCCACCGTAGATAAACGACGTGACAATAAGATCCATCCACCCCATAGCACCGAGCTCAACAATAACAGTAAGCCAATGTTATACATCCAATCGACAGATGCGCCTTTTTCTAACGACGACCACCACTGTATGAACTTTTCCATAACGTTTCTGTTTCTCTATGGTTAGCAATAGGCAAAAAAAATAGGCTATTAATATAGCCTATTCATCATATTATATTGAGATCATACTAAACATCAGACATCGCGCAAAGCCAGCCTAAAAACAAGATTCTTAGTGCTCAATCGAAAGATGTCTCAGTAACCAAGAAAAGCCACTGCAAAAATCGCGATAAAAAAGGTGATCATAAAGGTACTGGCGAGAATAAATAGCTTACGTACTTTAATGCATTTCGCCATAAAAACCGGATCATGGTGCTTTTTATATTGTTCGCTGCGAATGTAATGAAATAAACGAATTTGTTTACTGACATTACCTTGAGAAGAAAAAAAACCGCGTCCATCCACTTGCTGATACAAAAGAGGATCACACTCTCGCATCACCACTAGCAATGTTCTTAAGGTACTGATGTAACGAGACGTATTAACAACTGCCACTAAAAAAAGTGCGAAAAGAAATGCATCACTACTCATTTATATTCTCCCAAAAAATGCGGTTCCACTCACCGGGAGATAAGGGAGCGAATTCGCTCCCTATCAATATTAGGCTTGTGAATCCATAACAGATGTAGACTCTGCTTTTGCCATCGCGGCTAAATCTTTATCAATAAAGAATAGTGCCTTACCGTCTTCACCGACTAATTCAATTTTGTCTAAAATGCCTTTAAACAATTTTTCTTCTTCGTGCTGCTCTGATACGTACCACTGTAAGAAGTTGAATGTTGAGTAATCTTGCGTAGTAAATGCAACATGAGCAAGTTCATTGATCTTCTTGGTGATTAATTGCTCGTGTTCGTATGTTTCACGGAATACATCGCCTAATGATGTAAATTCGTGTTTTGGTGCCTCAATCGTGCCAAGAATTGGCAATGCACCCGTTTCGCTTACATAAGTAAACAAACGTTGCATATGCTCCATTTCTTCAACGGCATGAGCACGCAAAAATTCAGCAGCACCTTCAAAACCTTTATCCTCACACCATGCACTCATCTGCAAGTATAGGTTCGAAGAGAAAAATTCTAAGTTGATTTGCTCGTTTAGGTTATCAACCATAGCCTTGGCTAACATTGCACTACTCCTGTTTGTTTAAGTGTAATCAAGACATTGTCACTGCGCATTGTTTAGAATGCAACTAACGAAAAAAAATACTGAGATAATTCTCTTTAATTTTCATAAGATACGAAATTAACAGCAAAAACGCTTACTTGTTTATGAAAAATAATTAACCACTAACTCCGCAATAAGATGCGACCAAATCGATATTTTTGCCCCATACTCAATGCTAATATGCATTATACCTAATGAATATGGAGTGTCAGTTAATGGTCTATAAACACATCCTTGCCGCTATTGATTTATCAGAAGATAGCGAAGTATTAGTCCATAAGGCCGCGCTATTAGCCAAAGCCCTTGATGCTAAATTATCTCTGATCCATATCGATGTTGATTACGCTGATTTATACACTGGACTCATTGATATTAATTTAGCAGAAATGCATGAGCGCGCTGAAAATGATGCACAAAATCGCCTTCATCAACTGGCACAAGAAGCACATTATCCTGTGTCACATACCCTAGTCGGTAGTGGTGATCTTAGCGAAGAAATTTGTCATGCGATAAAAAACATGGATATCGATTTGGTGATTTGTGGTCATCATCAAGATTTCTGGAGCAAAATCTTATCATCAACTCGTCAGCTACTTAGCCGTACACCTGTTGATTTATTAATGATTCCATTGAAATAATCTCGCGGTAAACCTTTCGTCATCCAGCAGCCAACATCTTTGGCTGCTGCTTATACCTGTTATTTTCTACTCTATATTTCATAGGCGACAAGATTAACTTTCGTTACACTCATGTCCTTAATTTTTCAAATGGATGTTACTGGCGTAATGGGATATTTATCTGTCATCACCCTTTTATGGGCATTTTCTTTTAGCTTAATTGGCGTCTACCTTGCCGGTCAGGTTGACCCTTGGTTTTCTGTATTAACTCGTGTCAGTTTAGCCGCGTTGGTTTTTATCCCTTTTTTACGCTTTAAACACATCCATCCCAAATTAGCGCTCAAATTAATGATGGTTGGCGCTTTCCAGTTAGGGATCATGTATTGCTTCTACTACCAATCTTTTTTATATCTCAGTGTGCCTGAAGTATTACTGTTTACTATTTTTACCCCAATTTATGTCACTTTGATTTACGATGCACTCCATAAGCAGTTTTCTCCGTGGTATTTGCTCACCGCAGCAATCGCTGTATTAGGTGCTGCTGTGATCAAGTTTGAAGGCATCAACCAAAACTTTATTATCGGCTTTGTCATCGTCCAAGGGGCGAACCTGTGTTTTGCTATTGGGCAAGTAGGCTATAAACGAATTATCGAACAAGAAACCACAGCGCTGCCACAACATACGGTATTTGGCTGGTTTTATATTGGTGCCATCTGTATCGCGTTACCGATGTTTTTATTGTTTGGCAATAACGACAAACTACCGACGACCGATACTCAATGGGGGATCTTGGTTTATCTTGGTGTAATTGCTTCAGGCTTGGGGTATTTCATCTGGAATAAAGGGGCGACGTTAGTCAATGCTGGCGCTCTTGCAATCATGAATAATGCACTGGTACCTGCTGGGTTGATTGTGAATATTGTGATTTGGAATCGTGATGTCGATTATCCACGTTTGATTGTAGGTGGCGTGATCATTATGTTTTCACTGTGGCTAAATGAAACCTGGGTGAAACGCAAAGTTCAGCAAAGCCAACGATAAGTTGCTTGTTATAAAAACAACAAAGCCAGCGTTTAATGCCTGTCTCTTGATCACAAGTTATTGTGTTCAAGAGACTTAGCTAGCTCATATC
>NZ_JADQAQ010000085.1 GCF_022129445.1 Photobacterium sp. Ph5 | reverse complement strand
TTTTGCCTGATAGACAGTATTTACATTTACCACATTCTGCAGTGTAAAGTGGAATTACGTGGTCACCAACTTGAAGATCGGTAACACCTTCACCAATCATTTCAACAATACCGCCACCTTCGTGACCAAGGATTGCAGGGAAGATACCTTCTGGATCGTCACCTGATAGTGTGAATGCGTCAGTGTGACAAACACCGGTTGCTACGATGCGTACTAGTACTTCACCTTTTCGAGGAAGCATTACATCCACTTCTTCAACTGAAAGTGGTTGATTTGGACCCCATGCGATTGCAGCTTTTGATTTGATAAATTTATCAGTCATTATAATTCTCTTCTTTTTTTTCTACGTCGTTATTTATATTCGTAGAGAGTAATTAGGTGGAATCGAAAATTTCTCTGTCTCGATTCGATGAAGACTATTGTATTTATTTCTGAATAAATGATAATTAGGTTAAAGTGCAAATAACTTTTACCTTACAGTAATAATGATTATTGTTGGTATCAATATATAGGTAAGTAAGATGTTCCTATGGGAAGGCGTAACAGAATTTGTTGCTGTAGCTGAAACAGAAAGCTTTACGGCAGCATCGAAACGATTAGGTATTTCAACGGCGCAAGTGAGTCGACAAGTTAGTGCGTTAGAGAATCGACTTAATACTAAATTGTTCTACCGTACTACACGTAAGGTTTCGTTGACGGAAGAAGGGGGGGTGTATTATCAGCACTGTCGTCAAGTAATGGACGGTTTGGAAGAAGCTGAGCGCGCATTAAGCAATTTACGTGGTACACCGCAAGGCTTAATTAAATTAACGGCTCCCGTCACCTATGGTGAGAAATATATTATGCCGTTAGTTAATGATTTTATGCTGCAATACCCTGAACTTGAAGTCGTTATTGATATGACTAATAGACAGGTTGATTTAGTTGAAGGTAGCTTTGACTTAGCGATCCGTCTTGGTCGATTGACGAGCTCGTCAATGATGGCAAAACGTTTAACCTCACGTACCATGTATGTTTGTGCGTCTCCTGATTATCTTGCAAGATTTGGTGTACCACATTCACTGTCTGAATTACGCCACCATAATTGTTTGATTGGTAACTATGATCATTGGCGTTTTCAAGAATCAGGCAAAGAGAAAAGTGTTAGGGTCTCTGGGAATTTAAACTGTAACAGTGGTTACGGTTTACGTGATGCGGTATTAAAAGGGATTGGTATAGCGCAGCTACCTGATTACTATATTGATAAAGATTTAGATTCGGGTGCGATTGTTCCTATTTTGACTAACTATCAAGAGCCAGATGAAGGGATTTGGGCACTGTATCCGCATAACCGCCACTTATCACCGAAAATAAGAATGCTGGTGGATTTTTTAGCTGAGAAACTACCTCAAATTAGCCATTATGACGTATAAGCTAAGCTATATTATTGACTAAATGTGTAAATGATGACGATGCAAGTAGAACAAAGCGACGAATACTTTATGCGCCGTGCGATAGAACTCGCAGCTAAAGCAGAGGAAGAAGGTGAAGTTCCTGTTGGTGCTGTTGTTGTTTATAACGGTCAAGTCGTTGGTGAAGGGTGGAACCGATCTATTGGTCAACATGATGCCACGGCGCACGCAGAAATCATGGCGTTGCGCCAAGCGGGTAAAGTGCTAGAAAATTATCGTTTAATTGATACCACGTTATATGTCACCTTAGAGCCTTGCCCAATGTGTGCTGGAGCAATGGTACACTGTCGGGTTGGTAAGGTTGTTTATGGTGCCGATGATTTAAAAACAGGTGCGGCCGGAAGTACCATGAATTTGCTTAGTTATGATGGCGTTAATCATCATGTAGCGCAAACATCTGGTGTATTAGGTGAAGAATGTCGTGCCCAGCTACAAGCTTTTTTTAAACGTCGCCGAGCAGAAAAAAAAGCAGCAAAGCTATTAGCGAAACAACAGATGGCTAATGATCCCTTGCTGTAATCAATTGCCTAATTCTGAAAAAGTAAAAGCTCAGGAATAACCTGAGCTTTTTTGTTTGTAGATTGAATTATAAGTGCGCGATTTATTTTGAGGTCGAGACTGGGGCTGCTGCTGAGGTCGCGGTTACCTGAGAAGCACTATTTACGGTATTTATTGCCGCTGATGGCGTTTGTTTAAGCTCATCTGGTACGGTGATAGTTTGTAGCCCATCAATGATCGTGACATCATCACTATCATGATCGTAACTGTGCGTCTGTTCAAAACCAATAATACTTTGGTAATAACGACGTATTCCTTCAACATAGTTAACGGCTTCTGTACCACGGGCATAACCATAGCGAGTTTGGGTGTAATACTTACGTTGTTGTAATAATGGTAAACGTTGTTTTACATCAGCCCATGTATCAGGGTTACCATGTTGTGCTTTCGTTAGCCGACGAGCATCCATCATATGACCAAAACCAATATTGTAAGAGGCAAGGGCAAACCATACCTTTTCGTGTCCATCGATACTGTCTGGTACACGGGCAACCATCTTACGTAAATACTCAGTCCCTCCACGAATACTTTGCTCTGGATTTAAGCGATCGGTAACACCGACAGATTTAGCGGTAGGATTAGTTAGCATCATCATGCCCCGCACGCCTGTTGGAGAAACCGCTTGTGGATTCCAATGTGATTCTTGATAGGCAAGAGCGGCAATTAAACGCCAATCAAACTCGTTAGCATACTTCTTAAATAGCCCCTGCCATTTTGGTAATTTATCATCGAGCGCACGTAAAAATGCACGGGTATCAACGTAATCAAATTGCTCAACATGACCAAAATACTTTTCTTCTAGTTGAGCTAATTCACCGGTTTGTTTGATTTGACCAAAAAACTCAATTAAGAGGGCATATAAGCTGTCGTTATTGCTATCTTTAACAAACCAGCTAATTGGTTCATCCTCGGTCAGTTCAAGTGCAACGGCTAATTCAGGGTGTGTACGTTGTAGCAATGCGACATCAACAGAATCAGCGACAGTGTAATCTAACTCGCCATTAGCCACTTTACGCAATAGATCATCGATATCGGTTTCTTTGATCGATTGCCATGTTAAATTGGGGTATTTTTTCTTGATCTCTTCTAACTGACGTTCATGACTTGAGCTTGCCACAACGGCTAACGAACGTTCGGTATTGGCTAACTCTTCAAGATCACGAGGACGACGTTTGCCTTTTTTATAAACAACCACTTGGCTGGCATAATAGTAAGCAGGAGCAGGGTGAAACCCTTGTAGACGTTGAGGGGTGACGGTTAATCCTGCCGCGACAATATCGACATCACCATTTTTTAACGCAGGAAATAAGCCAGAGAGGGTAAACATGGTTTGCATTTCCAGTTTTACGCCAAGCTCTTTAGCAAAACGTTGGGCTAATTCATAATCCAGCCCTGTTGGACCATCAGCACCAATATAATAAGACAGTTGATTATTTAATGTCCCTACGCGCAATACACCGCTCTCGCGAATGCGCTCTAAAGGATCAAGTGGTTTTTCTTGCCATTGGCAACCACTTAATAATAAAGCAAGCATTAATGGTACGAGTAACCGGTATATGTTGGTAAGAGATTGAAAATATATCAACAAAGCTGACCTAACTTAAAAATGAGCTGTCATTTATATCAAAGTGAACGTTAGTGGAAAAGCTGAACCCTATAGTTGGGTGTGTTAATTCACGGATTGAAACAAAAAAATAATCCTCTTTTGTTTTATCGGTTAGTTTTTGCTCAAAAAATCAGGTTAATGTCAAAATTGCTGATAAATTTAGGATGTTTGAAAAAAAAACACGCAAACGGTTGCGTCAGGTGTTACGTCACAAAAAAAAATCCCTTATACTGCGCAGGTGCGAAATCGTTTATTCATCTATTGAGTTAATAAACAGGGATAAGTTAGAGGTGACATTGACGTAATTACCCCCGCTTCTTGGGAGTTAGGTCAATATTACTTTTCTTTAACCGTTAATCGAGAGACGTTTGCACATGGAAATTTTGCGTGGTTCACCCGCACTGTCTGAGTTTCGCGTTAATAAGCTACTTGAGCGTTGTCGCGAATTCGATCTGCCTGTGTCAGGTATTTATGCTGAGTTTATGCACTTTGCTGATGTATCTGCTGCCCTTACTGCTGATGAGCATAGCAAACTAGCGAGTCTTTTAACTTACGGTCCAACGATTGCAGAGCACGAGCCTTGCGGCACGTTGTTACTGGTTACTCCTCGTCCGGGGACAATTTCTCCGTGGTCATCAAAGTCGACCGATATTGCCCGTAATTGTGGCCTAAAATCAATTAAGCGTCTTGAGCGCGGTACTGCATATTATATTGAATCAACTTGCGAGCTATCAGCATCACAATTAGAGCAAGTCAAAGCGTTAATCCACGATCGTATGATGGAAGTGATTGTTGGCGATTTTGAAGCAGCGGCTGCTTTATTTAAACAAGCAGAACCTGCACCGGTGAAAAGCGTTGATATCCTTGTTGGTGGTCGCCAGGCATTAGAGCAAGCCAACCTTACGTTAGGGCTTGCTTTAGCTGAAGATGAAATTGATTACTTAGTTGAGAACTTCACCAAACTAGGTCGAAATCCAAATGACATTGAGCTGATGATGTTTGCTCAGGCGAACTCAGAGCACTGTCGTCATAAAATCTTTAATGCAGATTGGACAATTGATGGTGTTGATCAAGACAAGTCATTGTTCAAAATGATCAAAAATACCTATGAGAAAAACCATGAGCATGTATTGTCGGCATATAAAGACAATGCAGCAGTAATGGAAGGCTCAAAAGTTGGGCGTTTCTTCCCCGATCCTGAATCTCGTCAATATAACTACCACCATGAAGATACTCATATCTTAATGAAGGTAGAAACGCATAACCACCCAACAGCTATTTCCCCGTGGCCGGGTGCATCAACGGGCTCAGGCGGTGAAATTCGTGATGAAGGCGCAACCGGTATTGGCGGTAAACCAAAAGCTGGTTTAGTGGGCTTTACTGTCTCTAACCTTAAAGTCCCGGGTTTTGAGCAACCTTGGGAAACCGATTTTGGTAAACCAGACCGCATTGTTACAGCGCTTGATATTATGCTTGAAGGTCCATTAGGTGGCGCGGCATTTAACAATGAATTCGGTCGTCCAAACCTATTGGGTTACTTCCGTACTTACGAAGAAAAAGTGACATCGCACGCCGGTGAAGAAGTTCGTGGTTACCACAAACCAATTATGATCGCTGGCGGTATGGGTAATATCCGTGCTGATCACGTACAGAAAAAAGAAATTCCAGTGGGCGCGAAGTTAATTGTTCTTGGCGGCCCAGCAATGAATATCGGTCTTGGTGGTGGTGCTGCTTCATCAATGGCATCTGGTCAATCGGCAGAAGATCTGGATTTTGCTTCTGTACAGCGTGAAAACCCAGAAATGGAACGTCGCTGTCAGGAAGTGATTGATCGTTGTTGGCAGATGGGTGATGCCAATCCAATCGCGTTTATTCACGATGTGGGTGCGGGTGGTATTTCAAACGCTTTACCTGAACTGGTTGATGATGGTGAGCGTGGCGGTAAATTCCAATTGCGTGATGTTCCTAACGATGAGCCAGGGATGAGCCCACTTGAGATTTGGTGTAACGAATCTCAAGAGCGTTATGTTATGGCAGTTGCACCAGAACATATGGCGGTTTTTGATGCGATTTGTAAGCGTGAACGTGCGCCGTATGCCGTGGTCGGTGAAGCGACAGAAGAGCGTCATTTAACCTTAGAAGATAGTCATTTCGACGATACGCCAATTGATATGCCAATGGATATTCTATTGGGCAAAGCGCCGAAAATGCACCGTGATGTGAAGTCACAAAAAGTAGAAGGCCAAGCGATTGACCGTAGTGGCATTGACTTAGTTGAAGCGACGCAACGAATTCTTCGTCTGCCAGCTGTAGCTGAAAAAACCTTCCTTATTACAATCGGTGATCGCACAGTAACTGGCTTAGTTGCACGCGATCAAATGGTTGGCCCATGGCAGGTACCTGTTGCTAACTGTGCGGTTACTGCGGCTAGTTACGATACTTACCATGGTGAAGCGATGTCGATGGGTGAGCGAACACCTGTTGCATTACTCGATTTTGGTGCATCAGCACGCCTAGCTGTGGGTGAAGCTGTTACTAATATTGCGTGTAGCGATATTGGTGATATGAAGCGTATCAATCTTTCGGCTAACTGGATGTCACCAGCAGGTCACCCTGGCGAAGATGCTGGCTTATATGAAGCGGTAAAAGCGGTAGGCGAAGAGCTTTGCCCTGCTTTAGGTTTGACGATTCCTGTCGGTAAAGACTCAATGTCAATGAAGACTAAATGGCAACAAGATGGTGAAGAGAAGGAAGTAACATCGCCACTTTCTTTAGTCATTACTGCGTTTGGTCGGGTTGAAGATGTACGCAAAACTGTGACGCCTCAACTGCGTACGGATAAAGGCGAAACGAGCCTGTTATTGGTAGATTTAGGTTGTGGTAAAAACCGTTTAGGTGCAACAGCACTGGCACAGGTTTACAAGCAATTGGGTGATAAGCCTGCTGATGTAGATAGTCCTGAGCTATTAAAAGGTTTCTTCTACGCGATGCAATCACTGGTACGTGATGAAAAACTATTAGCTTACCACGACCGTGGTGATGGTGGTTTATATGTAACGCTAGCGGAAATGGCATTTGCAGGTCACACGGGTATTGAAGTTGATATTAATACTGGTAGTGAAGATGCAGTTGATGACGTATTAGCTTCGCTATTTAACGAAGAGTTAGGTGCGGTTATTCAAGTACGTACTGATGATCTTGATTTTGTACAATCAGTACTTGCTGCTAATGGTTTGGAAGCATGTAGCCATATTATAGGTACTGTGGTTGAAGAAGATGTTGTTCGTATTTGGAATGGCAATGATTTAGTGCTTGAACAAAACCGTACAGATATTCGTGCTGTATGGGCTGAAACAACGTATCAAATGCAAGCGATGCGTGATAACCCAGCGGGCGCATTGCAAGAATTTGAAGCCAAGAAAGATGTTCAAGATCCAGGGCTAAATGTAAAGCTAACGTTTGACATAAATGAAGACGTCGCCGCGCCATTTATTGCCCCTGCGATTAATCTTGGTGCTAAACCGCAAATGGCGATTTTACGTGAGCAAGGAGTTAACTCTCATGTTGAAATGGCTGCAGCCTTTGATCGCGCAGGCTTTGAAGCGAAAGATGTCCACATGAGTGATATCTTATCTGGCAATGCTAAGCTCGATGGCTTTAATGGTCTGGTTGCTTGTGGTGGTTTCTCTTACGGTGATGTATTAGGTGCTGGAGAAGGTTGGGCGAAGTCAGTGTTGTTTAACAATATTGCGCGTGATCAATTTGAAGCTTTCTTTAATCGCGATAATACGCTGGCATTAGGGGTATGTAACGGTTGTCAGATGATGTCTAACCTACGCGACTTAATTCCAGGTGCTGATTTATGGCCACGTTTTGTACGCAATGAATCTGAACGTTTTGAAGCGCGTTTTAGTTTGGTTGAAGTACAACAAAGCCCATCGTTATTCTTTAATGAGATGGCTGGTTCTCATATGCCAATTGCTGTTTCTCACGGTGAAGGCCGTGTTGAAGTACGTAATGCGGATCATCTTGTGGCACTAGAGCAAGCAGATACTGTTGCATTACGTTACATTGATAATTACGGCAAATTAACAGAACAGTACCCAGCGAACCCGAATGGTTCACCCAATGGTATCACGGGTGTAACGACAGCTGATGGTCGTGTAACTATTATGATGCCGCACCCTGAACGTGTGTTTAGAACGGTTGCAAACTCATGGCACCCAGATGACTGGAGTGAAAATAGCCCATGGATGCGTATGTTTAGAAATGCGCGTGTTAATCTAGGTTAATAAAGAACAGCGTTGAAAAATCAAAAAACCGCCACTTATGGCGGTTTTTTATTCTTCTTGTGTAAAAATCACCTTTTCAACCCTTTAATTGATAATAATCACATTAAAAATTGAAAATAGACGGTTATAATTAGGAAATAAGATGTAATAGAATTTTTATTGCGATAAAGGATTATGTATGGGGCAGGATATTCCCAGAGCTATGCGTTTATGCATCGCATCAAAAATGCTGGCAGTGCTTGTCGCACTGAGTATTTTTTGTCAAATAGATCGATTAGACCAATTCTTTAATACATCTCAAATCGTGATTGTGCCAAATATTATCGTTTTACTCGTCTTACTTTCTGGCGTGTTGGCAATAATTGGTTTGCTAAAAGGTCAAAAATGGGGATTCCTTCCCTTATATTTCTATATCCCTGCTGCAACGATGTTTCTTAAAATCAGTATTATTCCTGTACTTCCTGAACTTGTTCCTAGTATTTACCGTAATCTGATGATCTTAGGGCTAAATAGTGTGGTTTTAGTGTATTCAGTTTTTTTACTATTGCGTAGGATGGATCGAAACTTACTGCATGAAGTTTAAATAAATTTAAATTTGGCTGTAGGATCTGCAATAATGAGAGCAATTAAATCAATTGCTTGTAAGTAAAAATATTACTTCTGCTCTGTAAAGGATGATGAGAATGAAAAAAATTGAAGCCATTATTAAGCCATTTAAGCTTGATGACGTTCGTGAAGCATTGGCGGAAGTAGGTATTACAGGTATGACAGTGTCTGAAGTCAAAGGATTTGGACGCCAGAAAGGCCATACAGAATTATACCGTGGCGCAGAATACATGGTCGATTTTTTGCCTAAAGTGAAAATTGAAATTGTTGTGGCTGATGAAGTGGCAGAGCAATGCATTGATACTATTGTTGAAACGGCACAAACAGGCAAGATCGGTGATGGTAAAATCTTCATGTTCGATATTGAACGTGTAGTGCGTATTCGTACAGGTGAAGAAGACGAAGACGCGATTTAAGTTGTATAAGAATACAAAAAAGGGGGGCATTACATTGAGTGTAATGCCCCTTTTTTGTTTGCCCAGCGAAGCTGGCAAACCCGTCAGGTTGGAAGAAACCTGAA
>NZ_JADQAQ010000084.1 GCF_022129445.1 Photobacterium sp. Ph5 | reverse complement strand
ATGCGACTAGGCCTTCAAGAAAACGTGAATTATCTTAATTCACATGCATTAAGCATTTTTGCTGGCGTTTTTGTTTATATCTGTTTTCTATTAGTTGATTTTAAATAACTCAACATCAAAAATGAGCACTGAGCCAGGTGGAATGCTACCTGCACCGTTATTACCATAAGCTAGATTAGCTGGAATGAAGAAACGCATTTTTTCACCAACAACCATATGTTGTAAGCCTTCCGTCCAACCTTTGATCACGCGGTTAAGTGGAAATGAAATTTTTTCACCACGATCGACTGAGCTATCAAACACAGTGCCATTAATTAAAGTACCGTGGTAATGCACTGTTACGCTATCTGTCGCTTTAGGGTGTTCAGTCCCTGTTCCTTTTTGTAAAACAAGGTATTGCAGACCAGAAGGCGTCGTTTGTACGCCTTCTTTTAATTTATTTTCCGCAAGAAAAGCTTCACCTTGCTTAATGTTTTCAGCAGCAACTTGCTTATTGTTGTATGAACGATAAAGGAAAAAAGCGAGTAATACGGCAACAATAACGGCAATAACAATTTTGGACACAATAGTTTCCTTACAAATGAATTTCTTGCATCTTACCACTGTGTCGTTTTTCTAACAGTATGAAACTGTAAAGAATGTTGTGCTTAATCGTTTAATGGTGACACATATTGGCAATGTTAGTCTTAACGATGCCATCTGTAATTGTCACTTTGTTTTTAGCAACAAAAAATTCTAACAATTGTTCAATCGTTAAATCTTTTAACTTGCAGGTGTAAAACGTCGCATCAGCGCCGTATCTATTCGTAATTTTTTCTTTCAATGTTTCTATTGTGTACGGCTGTTGAGATTCGATCAGTAAATTAAGGATATCGTGAGCGTGATATGTATTCATCGGGGAGTTGTCCTTCAAGATTGTTTACGAATACAGCATAAGTGAAGGACATAAAGGAAATGTTGATGTGTGATAATAAAGTGTATCTTAAATACAGCTTTTTAAGTTAAGTGAATAAATCGCTTGGTACTAGCGAATAAACAAGACCATCAAGCGGTTTATTATGATAAAAAATACGATTACGCGCTTCACATTCAAATTTAGCATTGCATGCTTTTGCTGTTTTTTGGCTTGCATAATTATCGATATGCGTAATGATTTCTAAGCGCGTTAACCCCAGCATTTGAAAAGCAAATTGTACGGCTGCGATATTTGCTTCAGTTGCAAACCCTTGTCGATGACAACCTGTTTTTATCCAATAACCTAAATTTGCACTATTGGTCATAGGAATAATCGCACTCAGAGAAACCGTCCCAATAAACGCATCATCAAAGCGATTAAAGATGGCAAATTCATAGCTAAAATCGGTTTGCCAGCTGAGTCGACTTGCACTAATCCATTCATGGGCATCATGTTGATCAAAGCTATTATCACACCATTCAAGCCATGGACTTAGTTCATTAACTGAGTCATGTACGGCGGTGAGAAAATCATTGAGATCAGCATTTTTAAATGGGCGAAGAATGAGCCGAGGAGTAGAGATTTCGAAATCAAGTTTCATAGCTATCCTGCCGAAATTGGGGAAGTATGTAAATATAAAGTACTGACCTTGCTTGGTCAGTACTTTAGAGGATGGTTTACTTACACCATGTGCTGACGAAATTGTTCAAGAAGATCTTCAAGGAACTTAATTCGCTTTTTACGATCACTTTGCTCAGCAATGATTTTCAGTTTTGTTGGACCTTCCATTCGGAAAATATTTGGCTGGGTTTGCAGTAAACCAACAAGGAAGGTTGGATTGATTGCTGCATTTTGATCAAATTCGAAATAACCGCCTTTTTCACCGTTCTCGATTTTCTTAATACCCAGCGTTGCTGCTTTAAGTTTGACACTGTTTACCGTCAGTAAGTTCGATGCCGCTTCTGGCAATAAGCCAAATCGGTCAATTAGCTCGACTTTAATTTCGTTTAGCTCGTTGTCATCACTAGTACTTGCGATGCGTTTGTAAAGAGATAAACGCGTATTAATATCAGGGATGTAGTCATCAGGCAGTAGTGCTGGAATACGTAACTCAACTTCTGTTTGTTGTTTAAGTAGATCATCTAGAGAAGGCTCTTTACCTTCTTTTAGGGCTTCAACGGCTTGTTCTAACATTTCCATAAAGAGGCTAAAGCCAACCGACTGAATTTGACCACTCTGTTCATCACCAAGTAATTCACCAGCACCACGAATTTCTAAATCATGGGTTGCTAACGTAAAGCCTGCACCAAGATCTTCAAGAGAAGAAATGGCTTCAAGGCGTTTCACCGCATCTTTCGTCATACGCTTTGGGTGTGGTGTTAATAGGTAAGCATAAGCTTGGTGGTGAGAACGACCAACACGACCACGTAGCTGGTGTAACTGAGCCAAGCCAAGATTATCTGCACGATCCATAATAATGGTATTAGCGGTAGGGACATCGATACCGGTTTCAATAATTGTTGTACACACAAGTACATTGAAGCGCTGGTGGTAAAAATCGCCCATAATTTTTTCGAGTTCACGCTCACGCATTTGACCGTGAGCAAAGGTGATACGGGCTTCAGGGATCAACTTTGCTAAATCTTCAGTCGTTTTTTCAATGCTATCGACTTCGTTATGCAGGAAGTAAACCTGACCACCACGACTGATTTCACGTAGTACTGCTTCACGAATAACGGCATCATCGGATTGGCGAACAAATGTTTTGATCGCTAAACGACGAGCCGGTGGCGTGGCGATAATCGAAAGATCGCGCATCCCACTCATTGCCATGTTTAAGGTACGAGGAATCGGTGTTGCCGTTAAGGTTAAGATATCGACATTGGCACGAATCGCTTTGATTTTCTCTTTCTGACGAACACCAAAGCGGTGCTCTTCATCGACAATCAATAAGCCTAAATCATGGTAGTTCACACTGCTGTTTAGTAGCTTATGAGTACCAATTAAGATGTCGATTTTACCTTCTTCGACATCCGCTAAAATTTGTTTTTGCTCTTTCGCTGTTTTAAATCGAGATAATACTTCGACACGCACTGGCGTATTTGCAAAACGGTCACGGAAGTTTTCAAAGTGCTGTTGTGCCAATAGGGTAGTTGGCACTAACACAGTTACCTGTTTGTTGTTATCAACTGCCACAAATGCAGCACGCATAGCGACTTCAGTTTTACCAAAGCCCACATCACCACAAACAAGGCGATCCATCACCTTGGTTTGACACATATCAGATAGGACTGCGTTAATTGCTAAAGCTTGATCGTAGGTTTCTTCATAAGGGAAACCTGCGCTGAATTCAGCGTACGCTTCACGATCTAGGGTAAATTTAACGCCTGGTTTTAATTCGCGTTTAGCGTAAACATCCAGTAATTCAGCCGCGACATCACGTACTTTTTCTGCTGCTTTTCGGCGAGCTTTAGACCATGTTTCGCCACCTAATTTATGAATAGGTGCGGTATCTTCAGCGCCACCTGAGTAGCTACTAATTAAATGCAGTGATGCAACAGGCACATAGAGTTTAGCGCCACCTTGATATTCAAGTGTCACATACTCGGTTTTAATACCACCCGCTTCAAGGGTTTGTAAACCTTGGTAACGTCCGATGCCGTGATCAATGTGAACGACAGGTTGCCCCACTTGCAGTTCAGCAAGGTTGCGAATAATGGTATCGGCGTTAACGGTGGTTTTCTTATCATCACGACGTCGACGTTGAACAATACGTTCACCAAGTAAGTCACTTTCACACAAGAATGCAACAGCGGGATCATCAAGAATAAAGCCATTTTCAGCCGAGCCAATAACAAGGCTATGTTTTGTTGGGTTATCAAGGGCTTCATCTAATGTTTTGCAGACCAGTGGACGGACTTTGATCCGTGCTAATAGATCCAGCAGCGCTTCTCGGCGGCCTTCAGAGGCAACAGAGAAAATAACTTTGCCTTGGAATTGCTCATCAAAGCGTCTGAGTTCAGCAAATGGCTCTTTAAGTTGATGATTAATCGTGATGCTTGGGACGGGTTTTAATTCAGGATTAAAACGGCCTGCTTTTTGACTATCGACAGGCTCAGATTGAATACGAACACGAGGCAGATTCTTAAAGCCTGTGAACATTTCATCTTTTGTTAGCCATAGCTCTTTAGGTTCAAGTAAAGGACGTAATGGATCAACACGGCGTTGATCGTAACGGTATTCAGCATCGGCTAAAAAGCTATCAACGGCAGGCTCTAAATCACCTAACGTGATAAGCAAAGACGTATCGGGTAAGTAATCAAATAAGGTTTCTGTTTTATCGAAAAACAGTGGTTGCCAGTATTCAATACCTGCCGGCCATGTGCGTTTGCTGACTTGTTGATAAATAGATTCTGGTTCACGGCGAGCTTCAAAACGTTCACGCCAGCGCATACGGAAATTTTCAACTGCGATTTCATCAGTTGGGAATTCATGCGCTGGTAATAAATCGATACTATCAATTTCACCGGTAGAGCGCTGGTTATCTGGATCAAACTGACGAATAGAGTCGACTTCATCGTCAAAAAAATCGATACGATAAGGTGATAGACTCCCCATTGGGAACAAATCAAGCAACGAGCCTCGGCTGGCATACTCGCCATGCTCCATCACTTGATCGACATGACGATAACCTGATACTTCAAGTTGTAAGCGCAGTTTTTCAAGTGACATACGATCGCCAGCTTTTACGATTAAAGCATGCTGGTGGATGAATTCTCTTGGGGTTTGTCGCTGTAGCAAGGTACTGATAGGAACCAAAATGATGCCAGATTTTTGGCTTGGCATTTTGTATAAACGTGCTAAACGTTCAGAAATAATATCTTGGTGTGGCGAGAAATTATCATAAGGTAGGGTTTCCCAATCTGGAAAAACGTTTACCTCAACATCGCAAAATTGCGTGATTTCTGGCTGAAGTTTTAAGGCTGTTTGGGTATCAGGAACCACAGCAAGAACAGGACCTTTGTGTGATGCTGCAACTTCTGCAAAAGACAGTGCAAGGGCTGCACCCTTGATATTACCGATATAACGGTTATCACCAGCCTTACTAGGTAAGGGGATAGAAAGTAAGTGTTTATTATTCATCGTTATTATTTAATTGTCGTTGTTGAGCACGTTGGCGTAAAAGTTTTTGCTGGCTATATAAAGCGGCGCGGATCAGCAAATCTCGATCATCTTCAAGCAAACGGGTGTAACGCAATTTAATGATAAATTGCTCATCGCTAGCAATACTTTCGGTGACTTCAGCGTAGCAAAAAATAGCAGCGGCTGGGTAATCTAAAAACAGTTTCACTCTAACATTAGAGCCAACCTGATAGGAAGATGAACTGGTAAAACTAAGGTTACTTGCGCCAAAAGTTAAGGTAGTAAAACGATAGGTAGGATCATCTTGCTGCGATAAGACATAAGACAGTAATAGATTAATTTTACTGTTTTGTGCTGCAAGATAGTCCATCAATGCTTGGGTTTCATTTTTGTTGAAACTGGCGAATAAACGATCGGCATTGTCTTCTAACGTCGAACACTCGCTGGCAATACGAAATAAAGGCGGGATTTCGGCATTGAAATCTTGTTCATCAGGTACGCTTTCATTAGATGATAAACGTTCAACGTTAATAGTAAGCCCTAGCTGGACTGAAAAATACTCATCTTGTTGTGTCATAACGCACTCACTGTGAATAAATCCTATTTTCAAACTAATAATAGGAGCGGATGTCATAACCTACAGCCACGGCATATAAAGCTTGATTTAATTGAACTGATTATTACTTAGCAAGCATGCAAGGGCAAGAAAAGTGGCGTAAGTGTTTATCATTTAGTCACTGAATTTACATTACATTTACCATGTCGGATGGTAATTAATGATGTGAACGAGTATTCTTTACCAACCTAATAAAGGAGTGGTTTCTCAATCCTATGTTTCATCCAGTTTCTTTTTTTATCGGCTTACGTTATTTACGAGGTCGATCAGGCGATCGCTTTAGTCGCTTTGTCTCTTATATGTCTACAGCCGGTATTACCATTGGCGTAATGGCGTTAATTACCGTTATGTCTGTGATGAACGGTTTTGAAGAACAGCTAAAAGGTCGAATTTTAGGTGTTTTGCCGCAAGCCGAAGTATCAAGTGCTGATGGACGAGTGCCGTTATCAGAACATGCACCAGAGGCGTTAAAGACGTTGCCACATGTGACAGACGTGACGGCGATAACACGCGGTGAAGCGATTATTCAAAGTGCGAACTCTATTGCTGCAGGCACAATGATTGGTATTGAGCCGAATCAGTATGATCCTATTTCACGTCATATGATGGTCGGGCGTTTAAGTGATCTAACGCCTGGTAGTTTTAACGTTGTTATTGGTCAAGCGCTTGCCGTTGAGTTAGGTGTGCAACCTGGCGATAAAATTCGTCTAATGGTGACTAGTGCGAGCCAATTTACTCCTATTGGTCGAATGCCGAGCCAAAGGAAATTTGAAGTATCTGGTATTTATGACACAGGCTCTGATGTTGATAAGCAATTGGTATACACCAATATTTCAGATGCAGGACGTTTATTACGTTATAAACAAGATCAAATGACAGGCTGGCGTTTATACCTTGATGATCCATTCGTTGTTCCTGAATTAGCTAAATTGAAATTACCCAATGGTTGGACGTGGTCTGATTGGCGCGAGCAGCGTGGTGAACTTTTCCAAGCTGTAAAAATGGAAAAGAATATGATGGGCTTGATGCTTGGTTTGATCATTGGTGTGGCGGCTTTTAACATCATTTCTGCTTTAGTGATGGTGGTGATGGAGAAACAATCAGAGGTCGCAATATTAAAAACCCAAGGTATGACTCACCGCCAAGTCTTGACGATTTTTATTGTTCAAGGTGCAAGTAGTGGTGTTATCGGTGCATTATTAGGTGGTTTGCTCGGAGCGTTAGTAGCGCATTATCTTAATACCATTATCTCTGTATTGGGTGTTGATTTAGCATCGATCGGTGGCACATTACCAACCGTGATTGAACCAATGCAAATTATGTTTGTTATTTTAGGCGCTATTAGCTTGAGTTTATTAGCGACTGTTTTTCCTTCTTATCGTGCGGCCGCTGTCCGTCCTGCTGAGGCTCTTCGTTATGAATAATGCGTTATTATCTTGTCATCAACTTTGTAAAACCTATAAAGAAGGACAGTTTGAAACAGAAGTTTTAAAACAAGTCGATTTAGAGATTGCTGATAATGAGTTAGTCGCTATTGTTGGTTCATCAGGTTCAGGTAAAAGTACACTTTTACATATTTTGGGTGCGTTAGATGAACCCACTGATGGGGAAGTGTTCTTCAAAGGGCAGCGCTTAGATATTTTAAGTGCAAACAAACAAGCTAAAATTCGTAATCAAGAAATTGGCTTTGTATACCAGTTTCACCACTTACTTGCAGACTTCACTGCCGTTGAAAATGTTGCTATGCCATTGTTAATTGGTGGTAAAAGTGTAAGTGAAGCGCGTACATGTGCACAAGATATGCTGTCTTTAGTTGGGCTCAGTCATCGTTATGAACACCGTCCTTCAGAGTTGAGTGGGGGGGAACGCCAACGTGTTGCGATTGCACGTGCTTTGGTTAATAACCCTGCTATTGTTTTGGCGGATGAGCCAACGGGTAATCTTGATCATAAAACAGCATTAGAAATTTATGACTTAATGCGTAAATTAAATGCAGAATCAGGTACCGCTTTTTTAGTCGTAACTCATGATAGTGAATTAGCGGCAAAGCTAGACCGTTGTATGCATATGCAAGATGGCGTGTTATCTCAAGTCGTTGTGGAGGCTTAATGTTTCGCCCTCTTTCTTTATATATAGGTAGTCGTTTTAATCGTTCAAAAAAACGTAACCGTATGGTGTCATTTATTTCAATGTCATCGATGTTAGGTATTGCTGTTGGTGTTGCAGTGATCATTGTTGGTCTTTCGGCAATGAACGGTTTTGAACGTGAACTACAAACCCGTGTGTTATCCGTGATCCCACATGGTGAATTACAGGCTGTTGAGCCTCCTTTAAATAATTGGCAACCGTTAGTTAAGCAAATCGAAAAACACCCAGATGTTACCGCAGCCGCGCCTTATGTTGAATTCACTGCATTACTTGAAAAAGGAACTAAGCTAAAAGCCGTAGGTGTTCGAGGTGTTAATCCTCAAGAGCAACTTAAAGTGAGTGAACTACCGCGTTATGTATTAAATGATGCATGGAGTAAATTCTCATCAGGTAAAAAAGAAGTCATTTTAGGTCAAGGCGTTGCTAAGAGTCTTAACGTGAAAGTGGGGGATTGGTTAACCGCAATGATCCCTAACGCTGATCCAGAAATGACCCAGCTTCGAGCTCCTCACCGTATTCGCTTACAAGTGGCAGGTATTTTAGCGCTTGGCGGAGAAATTGATCATAAACTGGCGATAGTACCTTTGGCTGATGCTCAAAAGTACATGGATATGGGGCAAGGTGTCTCTGGTATCCAAATTAATGTAGATAAAGTGCTAGAAGCGCAGCGTATTGTAAAAGAAGTGGGTAATACTCTTCCTGTTTATGTATATCTTAAAAGTTGGACGCAGCAATACGGCTATATGTATCGTGATATTCAGCTGGTACGTACAATTATGTATCTAGTTATGGTATTAGTTATTGGCGTTGCCTGTTTCAATATTGTTTCAACCTTGATGATGGCAGTAAAAGATCGAGCTTCTGATATCGCAATTCTCAGAACGATGGGGGCTAGTGATCGCTTAGTGAAATCAATCTTTATTTGGCATGGTGTATTATCTGGTGTGTTAGGTAGCGTGATGGGATCAATATTTGGTTGCTTAGTTGCTGTTAACTTAACTCATATAGTTCGAGTAATAGAAAAGATAATTGGCCATCGATTCTTATCAGGTGATATTTATTTTATTGATTTCTTACCAACGCAATTGGCATATAAAGATGTGTTAATTGTTTCTATAACTGCAATCGTTCTAAGCCTTATTGCGACTTGGTACCCAGCACGTCGTGCAAGTAGTTTACAACCAGCACGTGTTCTCAGTGCGAAGTAAGCAGTAAATCTTGTTTGAAAAACGGAGTCTTTTTAAGACTCCGTTTTTTTGTTTGCCCAGCGAAGCTGGCAAACCCGTCAGGTTGGAAGAAACCTGAAT
>NZ_JADQAQ010000083.1 GCF_022129445.1 Photobacterium sp. Ph5 | reverse complement strand
TTAGTTCAAAAAAATCCCCAAGCTGCAGCTTAGGGATTTGTGTATAAGAGACAGCCTAAAAGGAGCCTTTTTTGATCGAATATAATATTTAGTCTTGCGATGTCACGACCATTGGCCAACCCATATCTGTTTGACGGGTTGCTTCTTGGTGTAGCTCGCTACGCGTTAGCGGGTTGTTGATCAGCCATTTTGCTGGCAGCAGTAACGTTAACTTATCGTTATCAACTTGCAGGCTAAATGGTGGTAAACAATTAGTATCACGACGGTGACACATAATCACGGCAATACGTAATAAACGCAGTAATCGCGCAGCGCTTTGAGCTGAGAGTGCATGTTGCTCAGGTAAGCTGGTGAGGGATCCTGTGTAACGACGTAATATTTCGGCCAGTAAATTACGCTGAGCACGGGTAAAACCAGGAAGATCTAGGTGCTTGATTAGATAAGCTGCATGATCTGCACCTTTCTTAAATTCAATACTTGTCCCAATTTCATGCAGTTTTACCGCTGCTTCCAATAAGTTTTGAGCTTGAGGCTCTAGTTGCCAATTAGGGCATTGGCTTAACATCGACATTGCCATATCGTTGACAATATCGGCATGTTCGGTATCAATTTGAAAGCGTTGCTGGACACTGTTTATGGTACGAGTACATACATCATGATGGCGCATTTGATCCATCATTTCATAAACCATGCCTTCACGTAGAGCACCACCGGCTAAGGTCATAGAATCAATTTTTAATGACTCAAATAGGGCAATTAAAATTGATAGCCCACTTGGGAATACCAAAGCACGTTCTAACGTAAGACCTTCAATATCAAGATCTTCTAGACGTTCATATTGCATGGCTTGGCGTTGTAGACGCTTGAGCTTTTGTAGGGTGATGATTTCATCCATCCCTTGCGCTAACATAATTTCTTGTAACGCTTGAACGGTACCACTCGCCCCGACACAAGATTCCCAACCTAATTCAGTGTAGCGTTCAATGATCGGATCAATCACTTCTTTCGCGCCATTAATCGCCGCATCGAAGTTGGCTGAGGTAAGGTAGCGATCTTTAAAGTAACGCTCAAGCCATGTCACACAACCAATTTTTAAGCTGGTTAAGGCACTGCTATCAAACCCTTTGCCGATAATGACTTCTGTGCTCGCACCGCCAATATCGACCACTAAGCGCTCATCACTACCGCCAGAGGTGTGTGCCACCCCTTGATAGATAATGCGAGCTTCTTCTTCACCCGGAATAATATTAACCGGATAACCAAGGATCGCTTTCGCCTTGGAAAGAAATTCTTCTGCGTTCACCGCAGTGCGTAATGCGGCAGTACCAACAATACGGATATGGTCAGCTTTGATGTCTTGTAAGCGTTCAGCAAACAGAGCCAAACAATCAAGACCACGCTGCATCGCTTCTTCACTGAGTACATTTTGGTTGTTAAGACCTGCGGCTAAACGCACTTTACGTTTGATTTTCGCGAGTGTCTGAACACTGCCATTCACTTCGCGTACAATCCACATGTGGAAACTGTTTGAGCCAAGATCAATGGCGGCATAAAGCGGTGATACTGAATTTCTTTCCATGGACATACATTACTTATCGTTATTACGCAGGCTTGTTGTTTTGAGGCGGACGACGGCGATTATTGCGCGAACGTTGCTGCCCTTGACCTTGGCCTTGGCGTTGAGTATTACGGCGACCACCTTGACGAGGATTTCGTTGTAGGCGGATCGGTGCTGGAAGATCGTCTAACAATGCTTCTGAATCATACTTGGACTGTGGAATACCATGTTCAATGTAAGTTTCAATAGCAGTTAGGTTAATCGCGTATTCTTCACAAGCAAAACTAATTGAGTGACCACTTAGACCAGCACGACCTGTACGACCAATACGGTGTACATAATCTTCTGCATCATCAGGGAGATCGTAGTTAAATACGTGTGTTACTGCTGGAATATGCAAACCACGTGCAGCGACATCGGTTGCGACTAAGATATCAACGTCACCTTTTGTGAATTGATCCAAAATACGCTCGCGTTTTTTCTGTGGCACATCGCCGGTTAGCAAACCAACACGGTGTCCGTCAGCGGCTAAGTGGCCCCAAACATCTTCACAACGGTGTTTGGTATTAGCAAAAATAATTGCACGCTCTGGCCATTCTTCCTCGATCAACGTTTGTAGTAAACGCATTTTTTCTTGGTTAGATGGGTAGAACAATTCTTCTTGAATGCGGTGGCCCGTTTTTTGTTCCGGCTCTACTACAACGCTCTCAGGGCTATTCATATGTTCAAATGCTAATTCTTTCACACGGTAGGACAATGTGGCAGAAAATAGCAGGCTTAAACGCTCGCTTGGTGCTGGCATACGACGGAACAAGAAGCGAATGTCTTTAATAAAACCTAAATCGAACATACGATCGGCTTCATCAAGTACCACCACTTGGATGCTTGCTAAATCAATAACACGTTGCTTGTAGAAATCAATAATACGGCCACACGTACCGATTAAGATATCCACACCCTCATCAAGAATTGCTTTTTGCTTCTCGTAAGGTTCGCCACCGTAAGCAAGGCCTGCTTTTAAGCCCGTGCTAGCGATCAGTGATGATGCATCATTATAAATTTGGATCGCCAATTCACGCGTAGGCGCCATGATGATGGCTCGCGGTTGATTGGTTTTACGATGTGCAGGTGCAGCATTCTCCAATAAATGGTTAAAAGTAGCGGTTAGGAAGGCAATGGTTTTACCCGTACCTGTTTGAGCCTGTCCCGCGATATCATGGCCAGTGAGCATAACTGGCAATGCCAAGGCTTGGATCGGGGTACAATTATGGAACCCTTTATCATCCAATCCTTTTAAAACTAGAGGGTTTAACCCTAGCTCGGCAAATTTCCGCTCTGTGATGTGAGTCGTCTTCATTGCTATAGAATATCAGCTTAGGGTTGCAATACGAAACGTATTCCATTCAAATAGGACAACGATTTGCTGGTTAAAATAAGATCAGCTAACAAAATCAACTGTTGGAGTGGAAGATGAGCGACAAGATTGTGCAGCTTACAGATGCGAGTTTTGACACTGATGTAATCAATGCTGCTGGCCCGGTATTAGTCGATTTTTGGGCTGAATGGTGTGGTCCATGTAAAATGATTGCCCCTATTCTTGACGAAATCGCTGATGAATACGAAGGCAAGCTAACGATCGGTAAATTAAATATTGATCAGAATGCGGAGACACCGCCTAAGTTTGGTATTCGTGGTATTCCGACATTACTACTGTTTAAAGACGGTGGTGTAGCGGCAACAAAGGTTGGCGCACTGTCGAAAACACAGCTTAAAGAGTTCTTAGACGCGAACTTGTAAGTGCAATTTTACAAACCATGGACAATTTCTAAGTTGTACATGGTTTGTCTAACGTCTATGCTAGACGGATAGAACGTTTAGTGTTACCGTAGCGCACAGAAATTACATTTTCGTTCATTTCTTGACCAGGCCCTATTGGTCATCTTTATCTCAACTAATATAGAACCCCGATTTTGACAGACAAGAAACCCACCACTATGAACCTTACAGAACTAAAGAGCCAACCGATTTCAAAGTTGGTATCACTTGGCGAAAGTTTAGGATTAGAAAACCTTGCCCGCTTGAGAAAGCAAGACATCATCTTCTCCATCCTTAAGCAGCATGCGAAGAGTGGTGAGGATATTTTTGGCGATGGTGTTCTAGAAATTTTACAAGATGGCTTCGGCTTCCTTCGTAGCGCTGATAGTTCTTACCTTGCAGGCCCTGATGATATTTACGTATCACCAAGCCAAATCCGTCGTTTTAACTTACGTACTGGCGATACCATTGCCGGAAAGATCCGTCCACCGAAAGACGGTGAGCGTTACTTCGCACTACTGAAAGTTAATGAAGTAAACTACGACAAGCCTGACAACGCTCGCAATAAGATCCTATTTGAAAACCTTACTCCACTGCATGCAAACTCACGTATGCGTATGGAACGTGGTAACGGTTCTACAGAAGACATCACCGCACGTGTTCTTGATTTAGCATCACCAATTGGTAAAGGCCAACGTGGTCTGATTGTTGCGCCGCCAAAAGCGGGTAAAACAATGCTGCTTCAAAACATTGCCCAAAGTATTGCCCACAACCACCCTGAGTGTGAGTTGATGGTATTGCTTATCGACGAACGTCCTGAAGAAGTAACCGAGATGCAGCGCCTAGTTAAAGGTGAAGTAATTGCATCAACGTTCGATGAGCCAGCATCTCGTCACGTACAAGTGGCAGAAATGGTAATTGAAAAAGCAAAACGTCTTGTTGAGCACAAGAAAGATGTGGTTATCCTGCTTGACTCAATTACCCGTCTAGCGCGTGCATATAACACTGTTATTCCTTCCTCTGGTAAGGTATTAACAGGTGGTGTTGATGCTAACGCCCTTCACCGTCCTAAGCGTTTCTTCGGTGCTGCACGTAACGTAGAAGAAGGCGGTAGCTTAACTATCATCGCAACAGCGCTAGTGGATACTGGCTCTAAGATGGATGAAGTTATCTACGAAGAATTTAAAGGTACAGGTAACATGGAACTTCACCTTTCTCGCAAGATCGCTGAGAAACGCGTGTTCCCTGCTATTGATATCAACCGCTCTGGTACACGTCGTGAAGAGCTATTGGCGAAAGCTGACGAGCTACAGAAGATGTGGATTCTACGTAAGATCGTTCACCCAATGAGCGAGACTGACAGCATGGAATTCTTAATTGATAAGCTATCAATGACGAAGACTAACGATGAATTCTTTGATGCGATGCGTCGCCAGAAATCATAATTCGCTGAACTGAGTCACATTTATTAAAAACGTCGCCTACGGGCGGCGTTTTTTATTGCAGAAATTGCCGCATACTGAGATTGTATAGGTAATGGATTATGCGTGTTTGACTAAACAAGGAGGTATTATGTTACGACGATGGTGTGCGTTAAGCTTACTGATCGCGAGTGTATTACAGCCTGTTTCTGCGCTAGAAGTCACTGAAGCGAAAATTCAACATATTCAAACAATGCCTCAATTTGTTGCGCATATTGAAACCCTCAAACCTTATTATGATCACAGTGATTTTCAGTCATTGGAAATTTTACTCGATCAACTTCCTGCTTTGACACAAGAGGTTGCCCGTAGCCAATTAATTCAATATGCCAGTGAAGTAAGGCACTTTAACGCAGCGCGTATTGCATGGTTAACCATTCAAGCAGAGCGACAATCGCCGTTTACTATCACAGAACAAGGTGATGGCTATACGGTGCAAAGGATGGCTTTTTTCTATAGTAATCAAGCGAACAGTTTATTGCGTGAGTGGAAAAAAGAACTGATAAGCCAACGTGCAACGGTGCAACTGGAACAAGGACAACTTACTCTATCTGAATGGCTTTCTGGTGACTTAGAGCAGCAACAAAAGCGCAGCCAAGTGATAGTGCGTGCTATCCCGCAATTATCTGATTCAGCAATAAATGCCTTAGTCGAGCAGTTTCATTCTGATCCTCAGTTAATATGGTTACCTGATAACAGTATTCTTGCCGTCCTAGCTGCTTATTCTGATGACAGTAAATTATATGATTTACTGTGGCGTCGTCGTACCGATCAATACAGCTTGGCGGAAATACAACGCTTATCCAGTACACCAGCTTCTGATTTTGTAGTTAGCCAGTTAATTGCAGCGACTTCAAACCCTTCACTCAAAGAGCCTGCTTATCGCGCATTGACGTCTTTTAATCCATTACCCGAAATGGCGAAATCGTTTTTGCAGATACAACTAGGTGATCAGATTGAACGATCACTCATCACTCCCTATTTGATGAAACAAGGTCATGATCATTGGTTACAACAATTGTTAGCAATCAGTACTGATCCTGATTTAATCGCGCATATAAAAGAAATATTACCGACAAGACAAATCCCTTCAATAACTCATAAATAGTCTTTGTTTTTATAAGGATTATCGCGCTATTTTTTCTCTTTTTTGTGATGAAATTAGCATCTGTTGATGGGTGTTTTAGTGCGCACAACTGGTTATACTAGCGAAAATCATTCTCATCCCTGCGCCTCTATCTTTGATATTAAAGGCGTAGCTCAATCGTGGTATCAGATATGAAATTCAAGGATCTGCGAGACTTCATTGCCTATTTAGAACAGAACGGGCAGTTGAAGCGAATTAAGCAGGCTGTCGATCCAGATCAGGAAATAACGGAAATTAGCGATCGCACCTTACGTGCTGGTGGCCCCGCGTTATTATTTGAAAATCCTATTGGCTACGATATGCCGGTACTTGCCAACTTGTTTGGTACCCCACAACGAGTAGCAATGGGGATGGGGCGCTCTGAAGTTAAAGAATTGCGTGAAGTTGGTAAGCTGTTGGCATATTTAAAAGAGCCTGAGCCGCCACGAGGTTTTCGTGAAGCATTAGATAAATTACCTGCGTTTAAGCAAGTGCTTAATATGCCAGTGAAGCGTCTGCGCAATGCGCCGTGCCAAGAAATTGTGTGGCAAGGCGATGACGTCGATTTAGATAAAATCCCTGTAATGAGCTGTTGGCCTGATGATGTTGCACCGTTGCTTACGTGGGGATTAACGATCACCAAAGGGCCGCATAAAAAACGCCAAAATTTAGGTATTTATCGTCAGCAAAAAATTGCTAAAAATAAAATCATCATGCGTTGGCTTGCTCACCGTGGTGGAGCACTTGATTTACGTGATTGGATGGAAACTCATCCCGGAGAAAAATTCCCTATCACCGTCGCTTTTGGTGCTGATCCTGCAACGATTTTAGGGGCTGTAACGCCAATTCCTGATACCTTATCTGAGTATGCTTTTGCCGGCTTACTGCGTGGTCGCCGTACTGAAGTGGTGAAAAGTTTAACTAATGATTTAGATGTGCCTGCCAGCGCAGAAATTGTCATGGAAGGCTATATCGACCCTGAAGAATTTGCTGATGAAGGTCCGTATGGTGATCACACCGGTTACTACAATGAGAAAGAGCGCCATCACGTCTTTACCATCACGCATATCACCATGCGTAACGATCCTATCTACCACAGCACTTACACTGGTCGTCCGCCAGATGAGCCTGCAGTATTGGGAGTGGCACTCAATGAAGTATTTGTGCCTATTTTGCAAAAGCAATTTCCTGAAATCACCGATTTTTACCTGCCACCAGAAGGGTGCTCATACCGCATGGCGGTAGTGACGATGAAGAAGCAATATCCAGGTCACGCCAAGCGGGTGATGATGGGTGTGTGGTCTTTCCTGCGTCAGTTCATGTATACCAAATATGTGATTGTGTGTGATGAGAGTGTTGATGCGCGCAATTGGGATAGTGTGGTAGAAGCTATGACAACTCATATGGAACCAGTACGTGATACGTTATTTATTGATAACACGCCGATCGATTCCTTAGATTTTGCCTCTCCAGTGGTTGGTCTTGGCTCTAAAATGGGCTTAGATGCGACGGTGAAGTGGGACGCTGAGTTAGCAAGTACAGCAAGTGTTGTCAGCACATTAGATAACAGCTTTGACATTGAAGCTGGTATTACAAAATTACGCCAGCAATTTCCTGAAATTGTTGATATCTATTTACCGCCAGCAGCAGTTGATAACCAAATGGTTTTAGTCAGCATCACCAATACGGAATCAGGGCAAGCACGGCGGGTGATGACTGGGCTTTGGGACTTTATGGCGCAGTTTACTGATGCAAAATTTGTCATCTTGTGTGATCAAGACGTCAACGTCCGTGATTGGAATGATGTTATTTGGGCGATCACTACACGTATGGATCCAAGCCGTGATACGGTATTGATAGAAGCACAATTAAATGCGCTATCAGATAGTTCATCATCGCAAACCGCGCACCAAGGTAGCAAACTTGGCTTTGATGCGACTAATAAATGGCCTGATACGATTAAACGAGAGTGGGGCAACCCAATTACTAAAAACCCAGATGTTGTTGCGCGTGTTGATGCAATATGGCCACAACTTGGGATCGAGAACTAACTGTTTATCGCTATACTGAGCGATAGAGTTATTGTTATTTAACGCTGATCATTAGAGCTTGATCAGCCAGAGAAACTATTATGTACCAAGTACGCCTGTTGCCACATAACATCACCTTTACTGCGTCAACGCAGCAAACGGTATTACAAGCAGCGCTCGACGCAGGCATCGCTTTTCCCAATCGTTGTCAGGTAGGAGCATGTGCTATGTGCATGTGCCGCAAAACATCCGGTGAAGTCAGTTATCAGTTAGAGCCTATGCTCACAGAAAACGAACAAGCTGAAGGGTGGATTTTTACCTGCCAAGCGATGGCAGAAAGCGACTTGGTGTTAACGTTAGACTAGAGGAAAACCATGTCTATCCAGTGTTTAGTAAAGTCAGTACAACCCTTAGCCGCAAATACTTACCGTATATTGCTACAGCCTGAGCAGGCAATTGATTTCAAAGCCGGACAATACTTACTTGCCGTAATGGGTGAGAAAGATAAACGTCCATTTTCAATTGCGAGCAGTCCTTGCCGAGAAGGCGAATTAGAGCTGCATATTGGTGCTGCAGAGCAAAATGCTTACGCACTAGAAGTCGTTGAAGCGATGAAGGCTGCATTAGATTGCAATGAGCCTGTGGTGATTGATGCTGCACATGGTAATGCATGGCTACGTCACGAAAGTGAGCGTCCACTACTGATGATTGCTGGCGGTACGGGTTTTTCTTATATTCGTAGCATGTTAGATAATTGCATTAGCCGCGGTTTAACCCAGCCTATCTTTGTCTACTGGGGTGGACGCAGTATTGATCAGCTGTATGCCAACGATGAAATGCAGGCGCTAGCTGAAAAACATGGCAATATTACTTATGTGCCCGTAGTAGAAGAAGCACTGGAGAATTGGCAAGGTAAAGTCGGTAACGTTTTAGATGCTGTTGCTGAAGACTTTGTTTGTTTATCCGCGTATGACATTTATGTTTGCGGGCGTTTTGAAATGGCAGGTGCTGCCCGTGAACGTTTCTGCAGTGATAAGAATGCGCAAAGAGAACATATGTTTGCTGACGCATTTGCGTTTATTTAACGATTAAATGTTTTATCCAAAGCCAGCATTAAACGCCTGTCTCTTATACACAAATCCCTAAGCTGCAGCTTGGGGATTTTTTTGAAC
>NZ_JADQAQ010000082.1 GCF_022129445.1 Photobacterium sp. Ph5 | reverse complement strand
AGTTCAAAAAAATCCCCAAGCTGCAGCTTAGGGATTTGTGTATAAGAGACAGACCAACTGGCTGCCTTTATGAACGAGCTTTAAAAGTCAATTATTTCTGTTCAGTTGCTGCAAATTTTTCTAATCCCCAAACAACAAGAATACCTAGTGCCATCGCACAAATAGCGTATCCAATCAGCGCAGGTTGCCCTGTAACTTGCTCGAAGTTAAATGGTGACAAGTTATGCTCAAGTAATGGTACTTGTTCACCATGTGAATTTATACGCCAACTAACCACTTCTTTCCATGGCCAGATTTTACTTAATGTTCCAATCATCAATCCAGTTAAGAATGTCAGTGCAATATCACGGTAATTACGAAGAACCCATGATAAGAAGTGCGAAAACGTTAATAGTCCTACAACACAACCTATTGCAAAAAGACCAAGTGTAACGATATCAATAGACTTTGCAGCTGCAAGAATGGGAGCATACATGCCTAATAGCAGTAATATGAAACTTCCAGATATACCAGGCAAAATCATGGCACAAATGGCAATAGCACCAGCAATAAGCACATTAATAGGAGTTGGTTCCATTGCGACAGGGTGAAGGACGGTAATACCGTAAGCAAACACAGCACCGATAATAATGGCAAAAAATCGATTAATGGACCATTTATCGACTTGTTTGAACATATGAATGACAGAAATAATGATCAAACCAAAGAAAAATGACCATAGTGGGATAGGGTGGGTTTCTAGCATCCAAGTAATGACTTTAGCTAAGGTAAAAATACTAGTGAGAATGCCTGCGAATAAACAGATCAAAAATGTCCCATTGATGTGTTCAAATGCGCCTTTAAGCCCTTCTTTACGAATGATGCCAATAAGCGATGGGTTTATACGACGAATGCTCTCAAGTAGGGTGTCGTAAATACCAGTTATAAAGGCAATAGTGCCACCAGAAACCCCAGGGACAACATCTGCAGCCCCCATAGCCATGCCTTTTAGAAAGGTGAAAAGTTTAGTCATTAGATTATGTATCTCTATGATAGCCAAAAACATTTGGTGCATTATATAAGTAATGACAAAGATACTACCATAAATCTTGCGTTTATTATCTTGGGTTATTTGTAACGAAAAGCGAGACTGATAGGATCAGGCGGGGTAACGCTAAGTTTCTGGCGAGGTATTATAAAGCGGCAATTTTTCCTTTCTTAGCACTTTTAGCAAAATCTGCAAAGCGTTCACATGGCTGTTGATGGAAGGTAAAGCTTGCTTGATTATTCCCAATAATATCAAGTAATAATAGTTCTGCTTGGTATTTAGCATCTAGCAATTGGTCATTATTAAAGTAGCTAAGCACTGGAGATATAAGGTTTTTATCTACTTTTTGTAAAGAATAATAGCATTGGTTTATTGCGATGTTATCATTGAATAATTGCAAAGCTTGGAAACGTGTTTTGATATTGTCTTGTGAGTGCAATAATCGTAGGAGTTTGTCCCAGCGCTCTGCTGCTAATATACCCATTGCGACATATTCTGAGCGTTGATAGCTTTTTAATAGCATGCGTTCGTAGTCATCACGAATACCATTTTCATTTAGATCTGAACCAAATAATTCATTACGGTTTATCGTGTTTGGCATTTGATAAGGACGTGGTACTTGATGGCTGCTGACATTCTTTGCTGCTAATATTTCAAGTGCTCTAAATTGGTTAAGAGGAAGATCAACATTATGTTGTGTGATCTTTTCAGGAGATAATTTTATTACTCTGGGTACGTGTTCTTCAGCTTTTGCATTTAACACAAAAAAGTATGAAAAAAATAATAAAGCTATTATGTCTACTTTTCTCATAAGTAATGTTCTTTGTTGTCAAGTAATTGTGTTTATAATTAATCATTACGCTACTTTAAATAAAGTGCAATTCTATATTAATAAAAATGAGATCATCAGATAGTAAAAGAATAATAGTTGTAATCATTATTATTAAAATTCATGTTTCTGGTCACATTCTATTGTAAATAGTTTAAAAAACATAAAGCTATGGTTAAATTTGAAGACAGTTGCTATGTTCAGCTTTGATTTAGTTTAGAACTTTATACTGAATGTAGAATTTGAAAGTAGATAATCAACATTATATCTAAGAAAGATACTTATTTTTATTATGTCATGATTTTTAGGAATGATATGCCAGAGCACATATTCGAAGTGTTATTAATTGTAGCTGCAATCGCTATTGCATTAAGTGTATTTTTAATAGCTGTTACTAATTAGGCATAACTCTCTATCAAATGGCAATGACCTAAAAAATGTGTAAACGTGTTTGATAGAGAGTGACTAATAATTACAGGGAATTTTCTGTTAGCTTTTCCATCATTCGGTTATGCACAACTTCGACAATTAGATCTGGTTGGAACTTTGATATGAATTTATTACATCCTACTTTCACTGTCATCGCTTCATTGAAACTTCCGCTTAATGATGTATTGAGTGTTATGTATAAGTTTGACATGCGAGGATCATGACGAATTTTATGAGTAAGTCGATAACCATCCATCTCCGGCATTTCAGCATCAGTAAACATCATTAATATTTCATCGGTAATCGTTTTTCCTTCATTGCACCATTGTTCTAATAAATCATAGGCTTGCTGTCCATTGTTTGCTTCAAATACTTCGATACCTATTTGAGAGAGTGTTGACTTTATTTGATTACGTGCGGTAGGGGAGTCATCAACAATGAGAATTTTATGGCCTTGTAGATGTTGGCTTATGTCTCTATTCAATAATGCGTCAGAAATTTTGATATTATAATCAATAATATTGGCTAGCACTTTTTCAACATCAATAATACCAACAAGTTGTTTTTGGTTATCACGATGTATTTCACAAATAGCTGTGAGGTAGTTATTCTTACCTACTTGATCGGGTGGTGGCTGAATATCTTTCCATGTCATGTTGACGATATTCATTACTTGACCAACCAAAAATGCCTGCACCGTACCATTATATTCAGTCACGATTAAGTTACTAAGTTCATTAATCCCCGTTTCTTTCATACCGATCGAAGCGCGAAGATCGATAACAGGGATCGATACACCACGAATAGATGCTACTCCTTTAACATTCACATGAGATCCTGGAAGGCAATTTAAGTGGGGGACTTTAACCACCTCACGTACTTTGAACACGTTTATTGCAAATAATTGCTGACTGTTAAGTCTGAAAATAAGCAACTCTAGTCTATTTTCTCCAACTAATTGGGTTCGTTGATTAACACTGTCAAGAATTGTTGCCATGTTTAACCGTCCTTAGTTAGAGCAAGTGGCGTTAGTGAGTAATTAAAGTCTATCGACAGATAAAAAGATTTATTGAATGAAATAAAGAGTAACGAATGATATTTGGTGTTAAATAGTGAGCCAACTCTTAATTTTATGATTGTCATTTGATGATATGACAGTAGTAATTTGCTTATGATGATCTGATTGCTTGCGGCTTCAAAGTGATGAAGGTTTATATGACAACATAAACAACAATGAAAAGGGTTAAAATTAACCAGTTATTTATATCACTAAAAGCAAATCTCTATTTTTTAAAATTTTGGATGATTACACTCATATTCCATGACATTTGTGCCATTAATATGGTGTTTTTATCTGATTTTCTATTAATTTACTGATAGATCTTTCAATTATACAGTGTAATGTAGAATGTTAGTTACTTATCAATAAATTAACAATTATTAAACATGCTGATGGGGTAAGCTTTATTTTCAATATGTTAGCTTCTTACTAGTTGTTATTTAACATTAATACTAGAAAGTGACAAAAATGAAATCTTTAAATTCATATATACATATTGTGTTCAAAATGAGAAAATATACCCAGTAGCAATATTTATGGTTTTTCGCTTCACAGTTGGAGAGGTAAATATGAAATTAGCATTGATTTTTTTACTGTCATCTATTGGCGGAGCTCTATCTGGTGAGCACTTTCATTCATTTGCTGCCGGCTTTGGTATTGCAGCCGTTTCTGTTGGTACGGCATATTGGTTAGCATTCCGAACAACGCGTTACCCACAATTAGCACTATTATTACTGTTAATGGGAATGATGGCTAAACTTACCATTACGATCATAGGTGTTATGTGGGGATTAAAAGCTGAAGTCATTAACTCACCATTTGTTTTCTCGTTATCTTATTTATTCTTCTCTATTGTCGTGACATATGGTTATTTCAAATTAAGAGAGTTTCAAATGGCAATGGCAGAGAAACGTGTTGTTATTATTGCAGAGCAACAAGAGTTAGAAGAAAGTAGCAATCAAGAGCCTAAATATTTATCTCCTCTATCTCCTAATTGAATACAAAGCGTTAGTTACTCTATTTTAAGGCTAAGTCAGGCACTGATTTGGCCTTTTATTTTAATAACAGTTTTATAAATTTGTATTTAAAAAATACTTCCAATACATTTAGTTATTAGTAATACAAAAAATCCAACTGCATAGTAACAGTTGGATTTTAATCATATTCTAAGTTAGATATTTTTTCGTAACTAATTTAGAAAACGTGCTTACCCATTTGGAATACGTGTTTAACTTGGTTGTCGTCAGAAAGCAGCGTAATGTTTGCTTTGTATCCTGCTTTTAACATGCCGTACTCGTTTTCGATCTTCACAGCTTTTGCTGGGTAGAGTGTAGCCATACGCAATGCCTCTTCACGAGATAGACCAACGTGATTAATCAAATTGTTTAAGCCTTGGATCATCGTAATTGCAGCGCCAGCAATTGTGCCATCTGCGTAGAAACACTTACCATCTTTAACGTAAGCTTTAAGACCTGCCATATCAAACTCAGTCATGTCTGTACCTGCTGGTGCAACAGCATCCGTTACCATGAATAGCTTATCACCCATGATTTCATGCGCAATTCGTACAGAAGGGAATGAAGAGTGGATACCGTCAACGATAATACCAGCATGTGGTTTTTTATCGAAAATATAACCTACAACGCCTGGTTCACGAGAGCCAAGTGGTGTCATTGCGTTGTATAGGTGAGTTGCCATTTCCAAACCTGATTTCTCGTTTACTTGGTCGTAAGTTGCATTAGTGTGACCAAGAGAAACGGTAATACCTGCTTCACGAACAATGTCGATCACTTTTTGTGATGTATTTTCAGGAGCGACGGTTAATACGCAGATTTTATCTGCATTATCTGCAAGGTATTGCGCTGTTTTTTCATCAAGTTCACGAATGAACTCTTCACGGTGTGCGCCTTTTTTCTCAACGCTGATGAAAGGACCTTCAAGATGAAGACCTAAAACGCCGTGTTGCTCTGGCTGCTCTGTTGCTTCAAGCATTTCAATCACTTCAACTAATGAAGTACCGTCACTTGTAATAAAGGTAGGCAAGAACTGAGTAGTACCACTTTTTAAGTTAGTCTCATTCATGATCTGAAGTGTTTCACTGCTGATTGCAGTATTAAGTAGTACGCCACCACAACCATTAAGCTGAAGATCAATAAAACCAGCAGATGCTAGTAAGCCTTTGCCATCAACAACTGTTTCAGGAAGCTCTGCTTGGTTTAGATCAGTCATTGGAATGATACGTTGAATTAGATCATCTTGAACAAAGATAGCTTGATTGTTAAGAGTTGTTTGTCCATCAAATACATTAACGTTGATAATTGCGATCATTGGTATCTCACTTGTAAATTGCTACTGCCAACAATAAGTGTCACAGTAAATTCTTCATCTTTTATTTAATGTCTCGCCAATTGAGCTTAAATGAGCAACGAAACATCGCTTGAAAGTATTAAAATAATCTTATTTTTCTATGTGAATTAAGATACCTGTTTAGCTAATGATTCGTCAAATCCTTTCATTAAATAAACAGCAAAACTATACATAACAGGTCTTTAGTTATGCACAAAAAGCATCGAAAAAAATGATTTTTTAATTTATATAATAAGTCGGACGCCTATATTACTGCAGTGATTGTATAGTAATTGATAGATATATCATCACTTTATTTCAAGATGTAACAGTTTACGGTATCTTATAGGGGAAGGAGAATTTTATGACCGCCCCTAAGACAATATTTGCCAGTGTAGCGTTAGTTATTGCACTAGGATCATTAGAAAAAAGCATAGTAACGACACCTTTACCCATGATAGGGCAAGAATTACATGCGGGAGAGTTACTGACATGGGTTGTTACCGCCTATCTTTTAGCTTCTACTGCGGTACTTCCTTTATATGGAAAATTGAGTGATATATTTGGACGAGTGCGGATGCTAAATATTAGCATTACGTTGTTTGTTCTTGGTGCTATTGCGTGTGGTTTATCTCAAGATATTAATACCTTGATTGCATCACGTGTATTACAGGGAATTGGAGGCGGTGGTTTAATTGCATTAGCCTTTACAGTGATTGCCGATTCTATACCTGCTAAAGAAGTGGGTAAGTACCAAGGCTACATCTCTGCTGTTTATGCAGTTTCTAGTATTGCAGGACCACTGCTCGGTGGCTTTTTTACTGAGCATTTAACATGGCGCTGGGTTTTTTGGATAAATATACCACTTGGAATATTGGCAGTATGGCTAATCAATAAAAATCTAAATCATTTAAGTGTTTGCCGTAAGAGTCGTTTTGATTGGGGGGGGGCGTTACTGTTAATGCTAGCGACAACGTTATTGCTATTGATTATCTCGCCAGAGGCTAATTTATCGAAAAGCTTACTCGTTGGATTATTTCTTTTCGTTAGTGCTATGCTCATCTTGGTTGAACAAGCAGTGTCTGATCCCATTTTACCGCGTAAATTAATTCAATTATCAGGTTATATAACAAGTGTCTTTTTGATCTTGTGTTCACAGCTATTAATGTTTGCTGTGTTGGTATATTTACCATTACAAATGCAGTGGCAGCAAGGGATGACTGCATCTCAAAGTGGATTGATCATGGTAATTTTCATGTTTAGCATTACTACCGGAGCCTATTTTGCCGGTAAGTATATTGCAAAAACAGGGTTTTATAAGCGTGTCGTTGTGATTGGCTTTGTTTTAACAACATGTGCACTTGTGCAACTTTATTTAGCTTTTCATGTACATCTGTCATTGGCGTTTGCGGGTTTAGGACTTGGATTTACCTTGCCAGCACTCAGTGTTGTTGTACAACATATATTACCGTCTCAAGATCGCGGTATTGGGATGTCAATGTTTAGCTTTGGACGTGAACTTGGTGGTGCTATTGGGGTAGCTGTTTGTTCTGCTGTCTTTCATAGCCAAGTGACCTCAACAGATATAACTGATATCGTTGATCCTCAGATCTTACAACATGGCTTTAGCTTAACTTATTTAACAATGGCTGGTATTGCTGCCATTGCCACCATGTTGACGTTATTAATGCTAAAAACACGCCCACTCGATTAATAAGTAACGCTTTATTACTGATGAACAAAAGGGATAACGCGAGATGTTATCCCTTTTCTTTTTGCACTTAGGTAGGCATTTGGGCAAAATAGCGCCTTCTTACTATTAGTACTGTTAAAACGCTTATTTAAGCGTTAGTTGCTATCCATACTGTATAGGAGTTGTCATGCAGTGGACTGACTGGCCATTTTTACTGTCTCAGGTGTTATCACAATTTTCCATCGGCGCATTTATTGTTATTGGTGTGATTATGCTATCGGGGAAATTATGTTTTGGACAATTTGATAGGGTACTTAAAAACTTTCCCTTGATCTGGTTATTGTTAATTACTGCAATGTTATTGCGAGAAGGCACATTGATGCTATCGCAAATCCATAGTCAATCAAGTTTTGGTCTTGAAACCTTTTTCTGCTTAACTATTTTGATCTCGACCATGGCTTATTGGTTATGTGAAAAGCACTTAATTGGCAGTGACAAATGGCGAAAGTCGTTTTTATTCTTGGTTGTGGTTTGGAGTGGTCTGTACTTTATTGAAGGGGTGATTAATCATGGTATTAGTTACTCGCTAGCCATACAATTTATCGCCAATGTTATTGTCGGTGGAAGCTTAGTAGCACATTGTATGTTAGTAAAGTCTGAACATAAATTAACAAAACTTAATACCTTTTTACCTGTGTGTGGTTTAGTGCTTGGTGTTGTGGCAATACTATCGAATATGCAGGGTATGAGCTTATTGGTACAACAGGCTGAACTCGGTGACTTAACAGGCTTTGTCGTTCGAATTTCAAGTATTGGTTTGATGGCTTTAGCATTAAGTTTATGGTTAATGCCGATTATTACAAAGAGTAAACCCGTTACAGTGATGCTCGTTATCAGTAGCGTTGTTATGTCTGTTGCGAGTTTCCTACTGGCTTTATCAATGTAGTAACTGTTTTAATAACAGCTCTACTATTATCAGTACATTAAAGGCATAGCGTTATTAAATTATGCTATGCCTTTCTATTATACTTTCAGTTAAAGAGGTAAGGGTTGCTTACTTTAACCACATTTACTTAATTAAATTTAGTAAGGCTTTGAATCTATCGCCATTGGCGACCCGCTGTAATTCAAACAATACCATTTCTGTTGAACTGATTTGTGCACCTGCACGTTGCATTTTATTAACTGCAATCTGTTTGTTTTCCTCTGTCCGTGAACTTATCGCATCACTTACTACAGTTACTTGGTAACCTTCAGCAATCAGATCAATTACGGTTTGATAAACACATATGTGTGCTTCAATACCAATGATAATGATCGACTTACGTTGTTTTAGTTGTAGTTGCTCTACAAAACTAATATTTTGAACTGCACTAAAGCTTTCTTTCTCAATGGGAGTTAATCCTTGCTGAGTAAGAGGGTGTGCTATTTGAGGAATCGTTGCGCCAAGTTTATCGGGTAACTGCTCAAGCCATAATGTTGGTAGATCAAATAGTTCTGCGCCTTTTACCATTATTTCAGCTTGACGAAAAAAGTGATCCTTTTTGTGCATTAGTTGCGCGAGATTGCCTTGTATGTCAACCACAACCAATATTGAATGGTGGATATCAATCATTGCGCGATTCCTTATGTCTATTGAAAAAGTAATGGTTTGTAACCATATTGCTCTTTACAGTGTTGTTTAGAAACGGAACAATGCAAAGTGACTAACGTAAAATAAATGTAAACAAAGGAAGTATTGTCAGACTATGGCTGAGAGAAAATCAAACCCGTTAAGTGAAATTGTTTTTAACGTTATTATACCGTCAGTGATCCTGATGAAGTTTAGTGGCGATGATCAACTCGGTGCGGTAGGCGGATTATTAGCAGCATTGGCATTCCCTGTTATTTTTGGCGGCTATGAGCTTATTCGTTATAAGAAATATAACTTCATAGCTTTGTTAGGTATTGTCAGTGTTCTTCTAACTGGTGGTATTGGCTTACTTGAGCTTGATACCAAGTGGCTAGCGATTAAAGAAGCCTTGATTCCTGGACTTATCGGTATTGTTGTTTTTGGCTCAACATTCACCAAGTTTCCGGTTGTACGCAAATTAGTGCTAAATGATAGCGTGCTTAATTTAGGGCTTATTAATGAACGTTTAAAAGAAAAGAATAATGAGCATTTATTTGATCGCTGTTTAACGCACTCCAATTACATGTTTGCTAGCACCTTTCTTTTCTCTTCGGTAATGAATTATGTTTTAGCGACAGTGATTGTGACCAGTAAATCAGGAACTGAAGCATTTAATGAAGAATTGGGACGTTTAACATTGTTAAGTTACCCGATGATAGCTATTCCATCGATGCTGATGATGATGGGGATATTCTATTTTGTCTGGCGTCAAATACGTCGTATGACACAATTAGAAACGGCTGAGATATTTAAGTCTCAGTAATGTTTTATTCATCAAAATGTAAGCAGTGAATCATTCACTGCTTAATTATATGGTCCGCCTCATCCTAAGCCGTTAGGCTTAGGGTAGGCTTTC
>NZ_JADQAQ010000004.1:85945-156485 GCF_022129445.1 Photobacterium sp. Ph5 | reverse complement strand
CGCTATGCGACTAGGCCTTCAAGAAAACGTGAATTATCTTAATTCACATGCATTAAGAACTTATTGCTAGCCTTTTTTATTTTTTGATCTTTACTACTCTCAATATTGTTAAAAATTTGCTACATTATTCATAGCGTATGCCATTTTTTATGACTTAAATATTGGGTAGCCAATGACTAATCAGCCTATTGATTTTCAACTCGAACACGAGAACCCGCTTATTTGGCCGATCTTGTCATTACTGCAACACCAACCTAAAAACTGGATGATCCACACCCTTAGCCAAGCATTACGTGAAAAAGAAATGTTAGATGCGCTTGATAGCGATAGCAATAAAGATCTATTCAAACGCAATTTCTTATTAATGAATGCACTCTACCAACTCCAAATAGTATTGTTTCCTAAACAGTGGTTACAAGTTCAAGCTATGGATATTCAGTTGCTAAATATTGTTTATCAAACCCATCCTTTAGAACAAGAAGATCCGTTACGAGAGTATTATTTAGACTGGAAAAACTATCATGCTGATAACGATGAGATAGAACAACTACTGAGCTCTTTTTGGCGACGTTATCAACAACATATAAATAACCAACCTATTAATATCATTACGACATCTATTGATGATGATTTTGATTTGTTTTCTTTGTCCAACACAGCAACATTGGCAGAAGTCAGAAAACAATGGCGCCGTTTAGCACTGCAATGGCATCCTGATCGTGAAAACGGTGATAGTGAAAAATTCAAACAACTTTATAACGCCAACCAACGATTAATTAGTTACATAAAGAATAATTAAGCAGATATACAATCAGGCAATTAATATTTCACACACAGCTATCACAAGATCCTGACAGTACATTAACCTTCATATCCTACATTGCACGCGACATTTATTTTTGGCTGCGAGACAATGAAACGATATTATTTACTCCCACTCACCCCCTTCTTGTGTCAGATGGCTTTTGCGACAACGTCTTCGAATACAGAAGAAAGTGTCCCTGCCTTTGATGGTTCAGCAAAACTTGGATTTATCTATTCAAAAACAACCAACACTTCTATGTCGTTAAATTCCGCTACTAATTTTAATTACGACAAAAATAATTGGTCGAATAAATTATCATTAAGTTCTTTTTATACCGATAGCACAGAAGAAGAAGATGGTGTTAACAAATACCAAGTAGCACTAAAAAATGAATATGCTATGGGACCTCATTCTTTTACTTATTTAAGTAATACTTATAACCACGACCAATTTGGAACATACCGCAGTGAATACATTGTATCTACGGGTTTAGGATACAAATTTTATAATACCAAAACGACCAAACTTACCGTTGGTGGTGGTCCTGGTTACCGTTATAGTCGCCGCCAAGAAAATGATCCTGATTATCCAAATCAAACTGAAAAAAACATGATTGCCAATGCATTCTTGCGAGCAAAAAAACAGTTCACACCTACTTTTTCTGCTGGATTTGAAAGCAATATTGACTACGGTCGTTCAAATACAACCTATGATGTAAAAGCATTTATTAAGAACCGATTAATTGATCATATTGCGCTGATGTTAGATACCCAATATATCTACAATACTGAAGTGGCAAGTGATAAAAGTAACGATGAGATATACAGTACAGTCAGTATTACTTACGATTTTTAAGCGCGTTAGATAGAAAAGAATTCGCTAGATATAAAAAATGCCGAAGATTAAGAAACTTCGGCAATTCTATTCTTTATTTATATATTCTAACTAGTTGTATTAACTACTGATATAAAGATGGTTCACCATCTGGACGGGTTTTAAAGCGATGATGTAACCACATATATTGCGAAGGCGCTGCTAAAATAGAACGCTCCACTGCTTTATTAATATAAGCAGCTGCGGCATCTGGATCATTGTGTGGAAACGCTTCCAAAGGTGGAAATATTTTTAACGTATATTGACCACTATCCGTATTACGGATCATCGCAAAAGGTAAAGGTACTGCATCAGTATTATCAATCAATAAACTGGTGCCTGTTGTTGTACACGCTTGCTCTACCGCGAATAAAGGTGAAAATGTGGAGTTTCGACCACGACCATAATCATGATCAGGCGCATACCATAGCATTTCCCCCTGTCTTAAATCGCGGAACATTCCTTTCAAATCTTTACGATCACGCATGTGTTTATTAGAGCGAACACGACCTTTAAATTGAAAGTAATCAAAACAAGGGTTGTTATTAGGGCGATATACTCCTACACCTGGCGTATGTAAACCAAAAGCACGTGCTCCTAATTCAAGATTCATGGAATGAACTGCAATCAACAAGATCCCTCTACCTTGTTCTTGCAGCTTATATACATGCTCTAAACCTTCAACCTTAACGTGGCGTTCAACACGTAAATCAGGCCAGAACCATGCCATGCTGGTTTCAAATAACGCAAGGCCAGTGTTATCGATGTTTTGTTTAATAAGCTTATTTCGCTCTTTAATATCCATTTCAGGAAAGCACAATTCTAAATTACGCTTAATCGTTTTACGTCTATCATGCATAAAATGCATCACTAAACGTCCAACACTTTGTCCTAGACGAAATTGAATAAAATAAGGCAACCAACTGATTAAATACATCACTGCCATAGATACCAAAACAGGCCAATATCTAGGATGCAAAAAAGCTGAAGTAAACGTTGGGGCTTTGAATTTTCTCATAGCGACGATAATCCCGTTACAATATATGGCTGCTTAGTAAAGCGTAAATTTCTAATTATATTGATAGTATTTCTAAGCAGTTAGTAACAGTATTTTATGTTGAGTTATTCAATAGTTGCAAGCTCAAGCGTGACCATGATCACCAATAGACAGGTTACGTTAAGTTTTTTGAGGACTTTTTTATAATAAAAAGCCTACAAGATTGTAGGCTTCGAAGTATCATCAAGTAGTTAAGCTTATTTATATAAGCACTCTTGCCCTTCTGGGCGTGTTTTAAAACGACGGTGTAGCCACATATATTGGCTAGGTGCTGCCATGATCGATTCTTCAACAATCTTATTAATGAAAATTGCAGCGGCATCAGGATCTTTTTTCGGAAAGCCTTCAACAGCTTTACGTAAGGTCAATGTGTAATGTCCGTTGTCATCACGCACCATAGTAAAAGGTACAATAACGCAATCAGTATTATCAACTAACAAACTTGTGCCTGTTGTTGTACACGCCTGCTCTACTGCAAATAATGGCGCAAACGTCGAACGACGACGACCATAATCATGATCGGGTGCATACCATACTCGTTCACCCGTTTTTAATGCATGCAACATTGCTTTTACGTCTTTACGATCAATCAAAGTACGATTAGAACGAGAACGGCCTAAATACTGAAAGTAGTCAAAACATGGATTATTGTTCGGACGATAAACACCCATTCCTGACATTTTAATGCCAAACGCACGTGCACCTAATTCAAGATTCATTGAATGCACGGCAACCATTAACGCCCCCTTACCTTCTTTAGCAAGTTGTTCCATCTGTTCAAGACCAACAATCGTCACATGCCGGTTTACGCGTGCATCTGACCAAAACCACGCCATACCCGTTTCAAATAAAGCCATACCGGTATTATCAATATTTTCTTTAATTAGACGTTGTTTGTCTTCCTCTAACATAGTTGGAAAACATAGCTCTAAATTACGCTCAATCGTGTGGCGACGCTTTTTCATCAATTTAATCGCTAAGCGACCAATGTTTTTACCTAATACTCGTTGCCATGAATAAGGTAAGCAACTCAATAAATACATGAAGCTAATAAGTAGAAGTGTTCCCCAGTAACGAGGATGAAGCAAAGAAAGTGTGAATGCTGGTTTCGTAAATTTTGTCATTTTTATAGCCTTGCTGCTTTCTATTCACTTAACAAGGACAATAGAATGCATAATCATTTAGGCGTACATAATAAGCGGTTAATAACTAATGAGGTAGTAAAATAATGTAAATAAATCAATTTACCCTATTTCATTTGATATATATCTCAATATTTACTCTTTACATCGCACTAAAAGAGTCACTATTTTAAGTTGGCATTATTTAAAATAAGCGTTAAAAAATTAAAAATTAAATGTTTATTGATAGATATTAGCTCATAATTGCAGATATCACTTCATTTTGTTATAAGTTCACTTTTTTACGTAAAGAGAACATAAGTTTATTGACTAATCATCCAGAACAATTTTCATTCAAGGAATATGTAGATGGAATTAAGCAAAACCAAATCAAGTTTTTACCGTCGGCTCTATATCGCTTATTTAATAGAAAATGGCGTCGATAATGTACCTAAAATTATTGCCTTTTCAGGTATGCCTCGCCGTACTGCACAAGATACTATCAAGAGCTTGATTGAACTTGATATTATTTGTCAATTTACCCAAACCAAGGGTGAGCGACATCAAACAGGCCATTACACCATTGAACAATGGGGAGCGATTAATAGAGATTGGCTTAACCAAAATATTGGACAGATAAAAGTAGCACTAGATTATCCATAACTAGTTACACATTTACGCTATAACATTGTGCTTTTTCCCGTATAATTTTCTCACTCACCTTAGATAGACAGGTAACGCATTGGAACTGCTTCAACTAGATGATTTTTTAGGTAAACCGCTTCGTTTAGAAGGTTCACTTGCAGGCTGGCAACAGTTGTTCTGGGACAACACGCTAGTTTCACAAAAAGATGCTTCAGCATCAGACGATAATGAGTTTCACCACCAATTCGCACTTCAAAATGGCGATGAAACCATTGAATGCCAGCTATCAGGCAACCTTTCATGGCAACCTTTTTTGATCAGTTACCAAGCGCAAGTGAATAACCAAGTTATCGCGCAGGGTGAGCGTAACGAAAAAGACATTGAACGCCAAACCCCGCACACACCGATTGTTGCTGAAAAGAAATTCAGTTTAATTGGTCTAGTTTCATTAGGAATGAAGGCATTAAAAAGTGCTAAGCTGATCAAAGTTGTATTAGCTTCAGCTAGTCTTGCAGCCTATTCTTGGCTTTTCTCATTTCAGTTTGCTTTAGCACTTATCGCGTGTTTAGTGTTTCATGAATACGGTCACGTCCGTGCCATGAAATATTTTGGTATGAAAACCAAAGGCATTTATCTTGTCCCATTCCTTGGTGGTCTTGCGCTAAGTGATGAAAAAATAAATACTCGTTGGCAAGATGTGGTTATCTCAATTATGGGGCCACTCTTTGGTTTGATCATGTCTTTGATCTGTATGGTTGCCTATTGGATCACAGGCGAGATGTTCTTTGCAGGTCTTGCGGTATTTAATGCTTTACTGAATTTATTCAATCTACTGCCTATTTTACCGTTAGATGGTGGACATGTTCTGAAAAGTATCAGCTTTTCTATGAACAGTAAGCTTGGCATTATTCTTTGTGCCGCAGCGGCTATTGGTGGTGTCATTCTCAGCTATAAACTAGGGTTAACCCTCTTTGGTTTTTTACTTATCATGGGCTGTATTGAAATCGTTTTTGAATGGAAACAGCGCCATCATAGTCACTTGCTTCCACTTGATCGCTACGGACAAATTTTCTCTTTCGTATGGTATGTCGGTCTTGTTTCCTCGCTAATGGCAATTATTTGGTATTTTGCAAGTATGGGTGACACCCTACTAAGCTTGCCATTGCAGATTTTAGGTACCTAATAGATTTTCCTAAACAGCTGAGACAAAAAACAAAAAAGGGACGAGTTATCGTCCCTTTTATCTGTCTAACTGACACAAAAAAGCTATTACTTTTTGCCTTTTTCCATCATTGCTTTTAAATCTGCAAATGGGTTGAACGTAGCAGCTTCATGCTCATTTTCACCAGCACGGATCACACTACTTTGACCGTTATCCGCATCGGTGTATTTTTCATGCTCATGATCATGACAGAATAAACAAAGTAGCTCCCAGTTACTGCCATCTTCTGGATTATTAGTATGATCATGATCTACGTGGTGAACGGTTAATTCACGCAGATTTGAATATACAAATTCACGAGAACAACGACCACATACCCACGGGTAAATTTTTAATGCTTTTTCACGGTAACCCGCTTCTTTACGTGCATAAGCGGCACTGGTGCCGTAGAAATCAGATGACATATCTTGACCTATCTTCTAACACAACAGCCCATACACTTTAGAGCTATCATGCTTTAGTACTAATTTTGCTGTATTGAACCACCACCAAAGTGGTTATATCAAGCAATTATTTTAAGATTAATGACCTTGTTATCGGATTTTAAGCCATATCTTTTTAATACAATCAGTTAGCTTGAAAACGTCACCTTGCATCCCCATTTTAGCTACATGTCAGATCATCGATGTGTCAAATACGCTAAATACACTAGTATTTAACGTAATATATTGATTGCAAATTAGGCTAAGAGACCGTTTGTTCTAGCTTTTAAGCAAAAAAACACGCTCTAATAGGCATCTTTTGCATACGTCTATGTTAATATTCGACTAATTATTTGAAGCTGATTCACACTTAATATTTAACCGAATCGCCCTTTAACCGCTAAGAGTAAACAAATATGGCTTTTGATTTTTCTAAGATGCACGTTGATTTGTCGGCTGTGCCAACTACTATCGACATGGGTCACGCATGGTTAGGCGCTCTAGTTCTAATTCTATTGGTTATGTACCTTACGAAAAAAGGTAAGCCAGTCGAAGTTGAAAAGATTATCGAAAAAGAAATCGAAGTAGAGAAGATCGTCGAAGTTGAAAAACCGGTTGAGAAAATCGTAGAAAAGATTATCGAAAAACCGGTTGAAAAAATTGTCGAAGTTGAAAAAGTTGTTGAAAAAATCGTTGAGGTTGAAGTTGAACCTAAGCTAAAAACATCGACACCTGATGCTGCATTGCAACTTCTTTCTCTTCTTCAACAAGAAGCGCGCTTTATCGACTTCATGCAAGAAGATCTTAAAGGCTATGCTGACGCCGATATCGGTGCCGCAGCACGTGTTATTCACGAAGGCGGTCATAAAGTATTAAACGAATACTTCAGTTTTGCGCCGGTTCGCACTGAAGAAGAAGAAACACGTATTACCCTGCCACAAGGCTTCAACGCATCTGAAGTTCGCCTAACTGGTAATGTGGTTGGTGAAGCACCATTTAACGGTACTTTGATCCACCGTGGCTGGAAAGTAACAGAAGTTAACTTGCCTAAATTGGCAGAAGGCCACGATGCACATATCATCGCAGCCGCTGAGGTAGAATTATAATGCAAGACACACAACAACACCGTTACAGCGTTGGTATCGACTTAGGTACAACACACTGCGTACTTTCTTATGTTGATCTTCAAGATGAGAACGCTGATGTTACGGTTATGCCTATCCCACAATTAACCAACCCAGGTAATGTGGAAGAGAAAAACCAGCTACCATCATTCATGTATCAAGCACATGAATCTGAACTGGCTGAAGGTGATACTGCACTTCCTTGGAGTGCAAAACCGAATGCGATTGTGGGTGCAATGGCTCGTTCTTTAGGCAGTAAGACTCCTATCCGTCTTATCTCTAGTGCGAAAAGCTGGCTATGTCACGGCGGCGTAAATCGTCGTGATGCCTTTTTGCCACTGAATAGTCCTGAAGAAGTGGTCAAAGTATCACCTCTTGAAGCCACACAACAATATCTTGAGCATATGGCTGATGCATGGAACTTCCAGCATCCTGAAACGCCTATTTTTGATCAAGACGTAACGATTACTGTACCTGCTTCGTTTGATCCAGCAGCACGTGATTTAACTGCAGAAGCTGCACGTAATGTTGGCTTTAAGCACCTTACGTTGCTTGAAGAGCCACAAGCTGCAGTATATAGCTGGATTAAAAACAACGATGAAAGTTGGCGTGATCAAGTATCCGTTGGCGACATCATCCTTGTGGTTGATATCGGTGGTGGTACTACAGATTTATCATTAGTCGCTGTAACTGAAGAAGACGGCAACCTTACTCTTAATCGTGTTGCTGTTGGCGATCACATCTTACTGGGTGGCGACAACATGGACTTAGCTCTGGCTTATCGTTTAAAGATGAAGCTAGCGCAAGAAGGCAAACAGTTACAACCTTGGCAAGTATTGGCGATTACGCATGCGTGTCGTGATGCTAAAGAAGCATTACTTAATGATGCTGAATTACAAGCAATGCCAATTGTTGTTCCTAGTCGTGGTTCTAAACTACTTGGCGGCACACTTCAAACTGAACTGACTCAAGAAGAAGTACAACAGACACTTGTTGAAGGTTTCTTCCCACAAACATCTGTTGAAGAGCACCCAGTTCAAGCCGCACGCGGCGCATTAACCCAAATGGGCTTACCTTACGCACAAGATGCTGCGGTATCTCGCCATGTAGCAAGTTTCCTTAGCCGTCAAAGCCAAGCAGTTGATGAGCTTTTTGAACAATTTGAACAAATGCATGACGGCTTCATCCGCCCGACTGCAATTTTGTTCAACGGCGGTGTTTTAAAATCAAACCTATTATCTGATCGCCTACTGGGTATCATTAATAGCTGGTTAACTACGAGTGGTTCAGAACCTGCTAAATTGCTTCAAGGCTTAGATCTTGATTTAGCTGTTGCTAGCGGCGCATCTTACTACGGCTCTGTTCGTCAAGGTAAAGGTGTTCGTATTCGTGGCGGTATCGCAAGTAGTTATTATGTTGGTATTGAAAGTGCTATGCCTGCAATCCCAGGTATGGAGCCACCACTTGAAGCGCTATGTGTTGCCCCATTTGGCATGGAAGAAGGCTCTCAAGCTAACGTACCAAGCCAAGAGTTTGGTTTAATCATCGGTCAACCTGTGCAGTTCAAGTTCTTCGGTTCTACAGTACGCCGCGATGATGTTGCTGGTACTCATCTTGATTGGTGGCAACCTGAAGAGATGGAAGAATTACCATCTATTCAAATGACACTGCCAGTATCTGATGGTCGTACCGTAGGTGAAGTCGTTCCTGTTAAATTAGCATCACGCGTAACAGAATTAGGGACACTTTGTCTTGAAGCTATTTCGACTGATAACGGTCAGAAATGGCAAGTAGAATTCGACGTTCGCGAAAGCTAATATCGAACTAACGGCGCATCTTTTGATGCGCCGTTTATCTATATACATACTCGTGGGTTTATAGTTATAACAATACACAATCATCTACCTTCTGTAGGGCTTTCATTTATTCCCACTTGTCTATTTTCCTATTTTACTTTGTGGAGTCGTCATGCCTTCATCTTCCCCTCGCTATTTAGTCGGTATCGACCTAGGGACAACGCACACCGTTGTAGCTTACGCTGAAATTACAGATGATCTTGAAAATAGCCCAATGCATATTTTCAATATCGATCAACTTATTGCACCGGGCGAAGTCGCTCGTAAACCTCTACTGCCCTCTTTCCGTTATCACCCCGCTCAAGGTGAAATGGATGCAACGCAACTTGTCTTGCCATGGAATCCTGAACCGGTTAACGGCGAAATTGATACCGTGATCATTGGTGAGTTAGCGCGTGAACTAGGCGCAAAAGTCGAAGGTCGCCAAGTTGTGAGTGCGAAAAGTTGGCTATCTCACCCCAACGTAGATCGTAACGAAGCTATTTTGCCTTGGTCATCAACCGCATCTAAATCAGATGTAAAGAAAGTCTCCCCTGTTATTGCAAGTGCCAGCTACTTAAACCATGTTCGTCAATCATGGGATTATCACCATAAGAATGCCAAGCTTGCCGATCAAGAAGTAGTGATAACTGTGCCTGCATCATTTGATGAAGCCGCACGTGCGTTAACACTACAAGCAGCAGAGTTAGCAGGATTAAAAAAAGTCTTACTGCTAGAAGAGCCGCAAGCAGTATGTTACGACTGGTATGCGCAAAATAAAGATAACGCTGATGAATTATTAAAAGACATCCCACTCTTAATGGTATGTGATGTGGGTGGTGGTACAACCGATTTAAGCTTAATAAAAGTCGGTAGCAAAGATAATAAACTCACCCTTGATCGTATCGGTGTTGGCGATCACTTAATGCTTGGTGGTGATAACCTTGATTTATCCCTTGCTCATGTTGCCGAGCAGCGTCTGAACGGTGAATCAAACAAACTCAGTCAATCTGCTTTATCAAAGCTTATCCAGCAAACACGTAAAGTGAAAGAAAGCTTATTATCAGGTAATGCGCCAGATACAGCAAAAGTGACGATGCTTGGTAGCGGCTCACGATTGATTGGTGGTGCCAAAAGTATTGAGTTAAATCGTGACGAAGTGCATCGCATTGCGCTTGACGGTTTCTTCCCTATGACAGCATACAGCGAGCAACCAAGCCAACGTCAAGCTGCAATGGTCGAATTTGGTCTACCCTATGCGGCAGATCCTGCTATTAGTAAACATATTGCACAATTTATCGATCTTCACGATCATGTTTGTCGTGATGCTTTTAGCGAAAACGGCATTACTATAAATGCGGATCAACCCGCGATCCCTGTTGCCGTTCTGCTTAATGGCGGTGTCTTTAACAGCCCATTACTGACAGAGCGCACACTTAGCGTAATTTCATCATGGCGCGACGATAACAATATTACAGAGCTTAAAAACCTACACCCCGATCTTGCGGTTGCATTTGGTGCTGTTGCTTATGCCAAAGCCCGCCATGGCGCGCAACTAAAAATTGGTGGCGGCTCTGCCCGTTCTTTCTTCCTTGTTATTGGTCAAAATAAAGATGTTAAGCAAGGTATTTGTTTACTACCTAAAGGTATTGAAGAAAGCACAGAAGTGAATTTAACCCATCGTAAGTTTGCTTTAACCTTGGGTGAACCCGTACGCTTTAATCTTGTGTCTACTACCGATGAGAAATACTCAGAAGTCGGTGAACTGGTTGATATTATCGGTGATGGTTTTGTTACTTTACCGCCGTTTATTGCGACTCTTGATAGTGAAAGAGATCGTAGTGAATTAGCAGCAAACCAGAAAGATCGTGAAGAGGTAACCTTAGCCTGTCAGCTAACTGAAGTCGGCACGCTTCAGATCGAAGCGGTTAGTATTGCAGATCCCCAAAAACGCTGGAAAGTTGAATTTGCGATCCGAAAAGATCTCGCGAAATTACATCGTGGTGATGTCGGCAGCACCCTTGCTGAAAGTGAGCTTCCTCCACGAATGAATGACGCCATTGATGCTATCAAAAAAGTTTATGGTGGCAGCAAGAATAGCGATAACAGTAAAGCGGCGAAAACGTTGCGTAACGATCTGGATAAGATGCTGGGAAAACGTGATAACTGGGAAACCCCATGTTTACGTGAATTAGCTAACGCTCTGTTAGAAAGTAAAAAACGTCGACGTCGTTCAGATCTTCATGAGCGTAACTGGTTAAAACTCACAGGCTTTACTATGCGCCCAGGCTTTGGCTACCCTGCTGATGATTTCCGCATGAATGAAATTTGGGCGTTGTACCAACAAGGTATTCAGTTTGAATCAAATACTCAAACTTGGTGTGACTGGTGGACTTTCTGGCGTCGTGTTGCCGGTGGTTTAACCCAAGAGCAACAATTAGTGATCTATAAAGATATTGCTAAATACATCACTCCTGGTGCAAGTCGTAATGCCAAACTGAATAAAGAACTTCAAGAACGCAGTTATGAAGACATGGTACGTTTAGCCGCTTCGCTTGAACATTTGCCTTTTGACAAAAAACTTCAGCTTATTGAGTGGCTATTTGGACGCTTACAGAAAGCTCAATACGCACAAGCACATTGGTGGGCGATTGGCCGTATTGCTACACGTACGCCTTTCTATGGTTCAACTCATAATCTTCTATCGGCAGAGCATATCTCATTCTGTTTACCAGAGTTGATGGAGTATGATTGGCGTAAAGAACCCTATATTGGCTTTGCGGCTATTATGATGACACGTAAAACAGGCGATCGTAACTTAGATATTAATGATGATTTACGCCAACAAGTTATTGATAAGCTTAAAGCAAGTCGTGCACCTGAAAGCTGGATTGAAATGGTATCAGAAATTAAAATATTAACTGAAGATGAAACCAAGCGCGTCTTTGGTGATGCTTTACCCAATGGTTTAAGGTTAATTGGCTAACGCTTTATTCAACTGAACTTATTTTCATTATTAATAAAAAGAGTGAGTTAAAGACTCACTCTTTTCCATTTATGAAATATAACATCCATATTATATTAATAATATGTTGGTAAATATAAATAAGTAACCTGAATGCATTTAAAATCTGAATCAGTATCAACTTTCATAATTAAAGATTAATCTATTAATCTTCTGTTAAGGTTCACATTGCTATTGTCTTGCTAACAGCATTTGTTTGCTTGTTTTATTAACAAGTAAAGATTATTGAGGATTCCCCTTTAGACCCTCAATAAAGACATTTATTATATAGAAGAGTGAAGTCGTTATGAATAATTCTCAATTCCACATTATCGCACAGCGTATTTTTAAATCAGAAAATCAACGTGTTGCTGTTGCTGCCGTTGTTTTTGATGGCCTATCAAGCTATGAAGCAGAAAAACGTTACGAACTTCCTAAAGGCACATTATCACGTAACGTCCGTAAATATAAAAATGAAGTAAAATATATTGAATCTGTAACAGCTGCTTAATCTGCTTTATAGAAATAATAAGCTTTCAAATGCATATTAACTGCATAGATAAAAAAACAAACGAAAGCTTAGTATCGGTAAATATAAAAAAGGAGAGTTGATACTCTCCTTTTTTATTGTTTATGCTTTATTTACCTGATCTAAATCTGACAGTTAATACAAAAAAAGTAACCGCTATAATTAATAATCCCACCAATGTTGGGCTACCAATTGCTAATAGTCTCTCCCACGGGCGTTCACTCATTAATATATTAATTGACAGATTATTGACTTGACTTATCCAATCACCAATCACTGTTGAATCAAATACAATCGACCCCATGATTTTTATAAGTAAGATAATCACAAATATTGTGATCAAGGGATGTTCATTAAATTGAGATATAAATAATATAATACAAGCAACAGGCAATAACGCTAAACTCATGGCGGCCATTGTCGATATGAATGCACCATAATGCTGACCCATTGCCACTAGGTTAACCGAATAATCCGCTAATAAACTTTGCGGAATAAACCATTGCCCGACAAGCCACACTGTTATGTCAGCAAACAGTAATAAGAAAGAAGCAATAATCGGTATTATGACTAAGGCAAAAACAAGTTTTACAGCTATCGCTTTAGTATCTGACACCGGCATTGAATGCCAAAATGCTAAACTCCCCTCTTTTTTCTCTTTTGACAATGTCCTTGCTGTATAGGTAAAAAAGCTAACTAACGTCACCAGCCCTGCCAGAATAAAATTGACGCTCCCAATAATACCCGCAAATGAATCGCTATTGGTAAAATTTGGTGACCAATTTTCAAGCCCCGATGATTGCACATTAAATGATAAATTATGGCTATTACTCATAATTAATATGATGCAAATAATAGAAAAAACAGTAAGAAAAAGCGGCAAGCGAGTAACAAGTTTATGCTCAAGCAATTCTTTAGTTAACAATGCTTTTATTGGGTTCATTGAGCCTCCTGTTGCTTGGCAATAAATATATCAGCAAGACTCGGCTTAGTAACTGTACCTAACATGGCTAATTGATCTGATGAAATATTCTCAAATAATAATCGATGTTGCCCTAATCCAACTTTACAACTAATTGGTTTTAATTTTTTAGCTTGGTCAATATGCAGGTCATCCACTGAAAGGATATTAAAACGATCAGCTAAATCACTAAGTTTCCCTTGCAATACTGTTCGCCCATTTTTTAAAACCAGCACATCTGTCAGCATATGGGCGATTTCATCAACTTCATGACTTGCAATAATCAACGCTCTTTCACCATCATGAAACCATTCCATTAAATAACGATAGAAGGTTTCACGGTACATTAAATCAAGACCTAACGTCGGCTCGTCCAGAATTAAAACATTCACATCTGTCGACATCACAAGTGCAAGGTGTAATTGCACTTTCATCCCTTTAGATAACGCAGCAATCTTACTTTTTAATGAAATATTGGTCTGAGCCAAGTACGCAGTCATCTTCTGTTGATCATAACGAGGATGTACACCTTGTACGTATTTCATCACTTGCTTAACTGTCATCCATTCAGGCAATACTGCCACATCTGATATATAGCCAAGACGTTCTACAATTTTTGCTCGTTGTTTTTGTGGTTCTAAACCAAAAATATTCAATTCACCACTATAGTTATGCATACCTAGTATGCTTTTAATTAATGTCGACTTTCCTGCGCCATTATGACCAAGCAAGCCTAAGATCTGCCCCGATTTTAGCTCAAAACAAATATCACTTAGCGCTTCATTATTTTGATATGTTTTTCTGACATGCTGAGCTGAAATAAATGTGATGTCTACATCGCTTTTATTCACGTCCGTTTCCTTTGGCAATACCTAATAACGATTATTATTGGTTTGTTTACAGTAAGAGTAACGAGAAGATCGACTATGAATCAACTGTTAAGAAGAGAATGGCTTTATAGCGTGAGATTTTTATAATGAAACCCCACAAAAAGTGAAGTCTTTGTATTTGAAATAAAATATATAAGAATAAAAACTTTACCGTACTCGGATTATCAGTAAAAACTCACTTATGCACAGTAATAAATATAAAGCATCTTATAACGAGTAATGAGCATTCTTGACTTATATCGATTCTAAAATCGATAGTTTAATGAATGGCTCATCATCACTTATTATAAAAATAACCACCATGACAAATAGCAGTTTTAAGCTACATGAATTATATGAATAAATTTTATGAACAAGCGTACACAGAGCATTGAATAAGAACACACTCTGTATACGACAATGATTCTAAAGTAATAAAGCAATCTATTAAGAAGGCGATATATATTTTACATATAACGAAGCAATACAAACATTGTTGTATATTCTTTATATAATTAAAACTCTATTTATAAATCAATAAACTGCTTGATACTATTTAGTCTTCATATTCATCATCTAAGAGATCATAAGGAGAAACATCATCTTTTTCCATCATTGCTAATATTTCAATCATACGCGTATGGCGTGACTCTTGTTTGAATTCATGCAGAACAGCAATAAGGTTGTTTATTTTTTGAAGTGGAATTCTTTTTATCACTGCTTTTTGACGACCTGGAACTTCATCGGCAAAATCAATCAAAATCTGACGGTAGTCGACACGTGCTTCTTTAACAACGCCTGTCTCTTCTACACTCTTTAACATTGCACTCAGCGCTTTTTCTGCAGCTGCGAAACTATCCATTAATTACCTCGAGGACACAAATTCGCTACGGTAGAAAGTACCGTATCATTTATTCGTAAAATCACTAATACCAAGCTTGATGTTGCATTAGGTTTTACATATTTAGTCTTAATGATATTAACATCCCAACAAAGAATCGTGGGCTGATAACTGTAAACACCAATGAGTTGTTCACCAAGTAGGTCTGATTCTTTAATTATAATTGAAATTTACAATTTCGTATAACAGGGAGTATAACTTGGGTAGATATTACTCTCTGTTTTGAACATTGTGAACACATAATTAAGTAAAAATTTAATTCTGAGTCTATAACACATAGACTCTTTAATGAAGTGTACAAAAAAAAAGGTCACAATAATGACTCATTGGTCATATTTATAACCAGAATCACATATTCACTATCATCGCTATCACAATGTTTCAATTGAAATTTACCTGGGCGGTCTTACATCCTGCTAAAATCAATCTTTTACAGCAGCAGGAAACCACAACTATTAAAGTTTATAAAAGAATAGACTATAGTTAGCGCCATCTCATCTTTGTTATAGGTTTTACTGTGCGTAAACATCAACAAACACTAACAGTACTTTGCTTAGGTACACTTTTCTCTTTCTCTAGTTTTGGCTCTTATGCCTCTATTGCAACATCTGGTGGTTTTACTGCATCACAAAGTTGCGAAGCCTTCCAATCCTTTCGTAAGCAAACGAATCCCGATGACACTAAACTTGTCGTTGGTAAACAATATCAAGTCAAAGCACTCAATGAACGCAACTATCACTGGGTTCATATTCTAGTGCCAGATGCCAAACCCGCTATGCGCTGGGTAAGTAAAGATTGTGGAACTGTTAATTTAAGCCAAAGCATTAGTGAACCAGTTAAAAAGCATGACAGTAAGTTAGCTAACTCTCGTAAAAGTTGCAGCACCGTTGGAGATTTTGACTCTTATGTCTTAGCTCTTACTTGGCAACCAGGATTTTGTGAACATTTTAGCTATAAAGGTACAAAACCTGAATGTAATGCGATTAACGATGGTAAACTAAAGATCACAAATCTAACATTGCATGGCTTATGGCCCAATAAAGCCAGTTGTGGTACATCATATGGCTACTGTGATCGTTACGCTCGCTTAGATCTTTCTCGCAATACGATCAACGAAATTGCACCGTGGATGCCTAACTTCTACTACCAAACAAAGTTTGGCGAATATGAATGGAAAAAGCATGGCACTTGCCAAACGCGTAATGCTGACGATTACTTTATCACAGCGACAAAATTGGTTGAAAAAGTAGACGCATCCCCTATCGGCTTATTTATTAAAGATAACATTGGTCGTAACGTATCTGTATCTAGTTTCAAGAAAAAGTTAGTTGCCAGTTTTGGCAGTAATGCTGTCGATCGTATCAGCCTATCTTGTACTCAAGGTAAATACCTTAATGAAGTACGCCTTAATTTAGGAAAAGATATCGATTTGAGTAAACCAATTGTTGATTTACTTAATGCCGGTCCCAAAGGCAGAGCATTTTACGGAAACTGCCATAAAAAGATTTATATCGAAGATTCTGGTAAGTAATATAAAAAGGGATAAACGTTGTTTATCCCTTCTTTTTTCTGACTATTTTAATAGATGTAAATAGTATCCAATATAATAATGTAATGATTTTTTAGCTAGGTTTACGGCAATCTCAATCAGCTGTTAATTCTCATCTCTCACCTTTTATCAAAAAATAAAATCCTACCTAAAAATTTAAAAACACACGAATATTCTTAACCCATGGTAATGCACAGTGTTTATTTGAGCAACTTCACCACGCCTCACCATAAAAACATAACCAATTGATTTAATAGAAAATAACATCACCAACCCAATCAAAATGTAACGTGTTACATGGATTTGATTCTTTTTTTGTGATATAAGTCCGCTTGGATTTTTAGTGATTCGTGCTACCTTTCATCGCCTTTAGAGCAACTAAGTCGGTTCGATGTTAGATGGTTGTGATATGTTCATTAAAGAATATTCATTCAATATTAATTATAAAAAATATCATCATACAAGCCGATAAATTAAGAACACTCACTAAATATGAATGTTCCTATTCACTTAATTATCTTGATGATTAAGTTTTATTTACAGGAAAAATTATGAATTCTACGAATGAAAATTTGCTTACAACTATTAACGATAGTCTGTTAGCAATCATTGGTTCAATCAATGGTGTACTGTGGGGACAGGTATTGGTGTACTTACTCGTAGGTGTAGGTATTTATTTCTCTCTACGTTTAGGCTTTATACAAATCCGTCAATTCGGACATGCTATTAAGGTACTTAAAAGTGGCCGTGAACTTGAAAATGGAATCAGTTCGTATCAAGTCTTTTGTACATCCATGGCTGCGCGTGTTGGTACCGGTAACATGGCAGGTATTGCAGTAGCCTTAAGCATTGGCGGACCTGGTGCTATTTTCTGGATGTGGGTTATTGCCCTATTTGGTATGGCAACTGCGTTTATTGAATCAACCCTTGCACAAGTATACAAAGTAAAAGACGTTGATGGTCAATACCGTGGCGGCCCTGCTTATTATATGGAAAAAGGCTTAGGCAAGCGTTGGATGGGAACGCTATTTTCTATCTGCTTAATTATCGCGTTTGGCTTTGTATTTAACGCAGTTCAAGCAAATACGATTACAGATGCGCTTCACCACTCTTTTGGTTTTAATGAAACAACTCAAGGCATCGTACTCGTCATCTTTTCTGCTTTCTTTATTATGGGCGGTCTTCGCCGTGTTGCTTCAGCATCAGCTAAAATTGTTCCAGTGATGGCAATTGGTTACCTCGCTATTGCTGTTATCGTCGTAATAATGAATATCACAGAAATCCCTGCTGTTCTTTCTCTTATCGTGAAAAGTGCATTTGGTTGGCAAGAAGCTGCTGCTGGCGGTGTCGCATTTACAATTTCACAAGCAATGCAAACAGGTATTGCACGTGGTTTGTTCTCAAATGAAGCAGGTATGGGCTCGGCTGCTAATATCGCAGCAAGTGCAACACCAAACCCTAACCACCCTGCCTCACAAGGCTTCGTGCAAATGCTAGGTGTATTCGTTGATACCATTGTTATCTGTACTGCATCTGCTGCAATGATCATGCTTTCAGGTGTAATGGATATGCCCAATGCCGGTCAAGGTATTAGCTTATTACAAACCGCACTTTCTAACGAATTAGGTAACTGGACAACATACTTTATTGCTGCAGCAATCTTGTTATTTTGTTTTTCGTCAATTATTGCAAACTACTCATACGCTGAAACAAACATCATGTTCCTAAATGGTAATACCAAAAAAGGTCTGATGCTTTTCCGCTTGTGTGTACTAGGCATGGTAATGTTTGGTTCAGTCGCTTCTCTACCTGTGGTTTGGAACTTAGCTGATGCATCTATGGGCTTAATGGCGTTTGTTAATATCGTAGCGCTAATTTTCTTATCAAAATTAGCTATCCGCGTTATTAAAGATTACGAGCACCAGCTAAAACAAGGAAAAACACCTGAGTTTGACCGTTCTAAATTCCCAGAGCTTGAAGATCTTGATGGTGCATGGCACCCAGATACCATTGCGAAAGCGCGCCGTAAACACGGTAACCATTTCGCTAAGTAATCTGTAATCATTTTTAAAAGCCAGTATTGATTACAATGCTGGCTTTTTTATCTTCTACATTCGATTTTATATCTTCAATTGTTGTTTAATTGCAGTAACTATCTCATTACTGGTTGGTGATACGTTCGATGGGAATACGCCAACTACTTGTCCTTGTTTATTTAACAAATACTTTTGGAAGTTCCACCCGACCGACTTGCCAGACTGTGCGATTAAATGTTTATATAATGGATTGGCCTTACTTCCCTTAATACTTGTTTTTGTCATCATAGGAAACGTTACGCCATAATTGCTATAACAAATATTAGCCGTTTGCTGATCGCTGCCTCTATCTTGCTTAAAATCATTAGATGGAAAACCAATAACCACCAATCCACTACCTTTATACGTTTTATACAGTTCTTCCAACTGTTTGAATTGGGGTGTAAAACCACATTGACTAGCCGTATTCACCACTAATACCACTTTCCCAGTCAATTGCTGGCAAAAATCATAATACTCATCGCTATTGAGTTTCTTTAAAGGATATTGATAGAGCGTTGGGCAACTTGCAGCATTCGCCGATGTTGTAACAAGAGAAGTAAAAAGGAGCGAACTTACTAATAAAATAAGTCGTAAAATAAAACGATTATTGCTCAACACTTGCATGTTGTTTCCCTTCTATTTATCAATTAATTATTTAGCTAATTAGTCAACAATACGAAAAAGGGCTAAAGAAAGTTTATTTCTTTAGCCACTATTGAAGAGAATAAAACATTAGATATAACCGTTTTGAAATTTCCACGCCTCACTCATCTTATCAATGACACAAGTAGGCAATGGTCGATGTGCTTTAGCTGGCTGCGTAGCAATATTTCGATAACCGCACCGTTTTAAGCGCAAATCAAACGCACGATCGATTTGCATTCCAGCACGAGCGAGATCCCAACGAAATACTCGAAGTGCTAAATATTCATGTTGCTCTAATTCACCTCCAAATGGGTATTTAAGCACTTTATTGTACGCCGTTTTTGCTAAATCGAAGTTCACTTGAATCATAAGTTCCTCCTTAGCTTTCAGCCATTAATATAAATTATCGGCTAACTTCAAGCTAAAACGTTACAGTGTCGCAAGCAAGCTTTTTCGCAATAGAAATGACAAGAAAGTGAAAATTAAGATAAATAATGTGATGCAAATCCGATAATAATTGGTTGTTAATAGTAAATATGGTTAACAATCAAACAAAGGCGAAAGAGATCTACCGTCGATTTTGCTTTTCGGTAAGAAAGGCTTTTATCCGTAATTAAGCTGAATTATTATGCTTTATCGAACAACGCTAGGAACTCAATATGCAACAAATTAAAATCGCCGCAAATCCGCAGATTGCCGTTATCTTTAAGACTTGGTCATCTGAATGGGAATCAGAAGTTGAAACAAATAAAAAAGATGCTGCGAACAAATTCCATACTGTTTATAACATTGCATCTGAGTTGTTCGCCAAAGGTGGAGAAATTGAGATCTCTTTTATTTCAGCGCTATTTAATGATTGTAAGCAAAAAACTGAAATGGCAGAGCAAATGATCAATAAGATTAAAGCTAGCCTAAAAGATGATCCAGAACGAGCTGATAAATACATCGCTAAAATTAATACCGCAGCACAAGATGCTGCATTTTCGATGAACTACCTTGGTCAGTTACTATTAAAATCCGCTTAATCTTGCCAATTTCTAGAGCCCTTAAATCAAGGGCTTTATTGCCTTTATTTGTTGCTATATTCATCAATATTTAGCTAATAAGCACTAAATTTACATTATACTGTAAATCTTCTTGTCAGCTTTCTGCGATAGGCATACATTACGTAAAATATACCCTTTACAAATACTGTTGGTTTTATACTAACTCATACCTATATTTCTTGCGTTTATAATGTAACTAATGAAAAAGCACTCTCTTCGCTCCCTATGGTCTCGTTGGTTTTCTAACGCGGCAGATATTCCTGATTCTATTCGCATTACTATTCCAATGGTGATGTCACTCGGCATATTCTATTTTTTCGGTTTTACCGCCGCAGGAATATCAGGACTCATCACCGCTTGGCTACTCGGTGTTCAAGCACGCGATCTCCCTTATTTAAAACGCTTACAAATTTTATCGATCTCCGTCATTTTAACGGCCTTATCAACTTACTTGGCTTTTAGTGTCTACGATAACTTATGGTTTAGCTCTCTTACATTATGTAGCATTGCCATTGTGTATGGCTTGATGTCGAATCAACGTCCGCATATTCGTTTGTTTGGTTATAATTTTGGCTTTACTTACATTATGTCCATTCACTTTGCGAGCACTGAAAATGCATTTTTCATCATTCTCATCGCGAACCTGTTTGCAGCGGGCTGTGTAATACTAACATCACTTATCTTATGGCCTTTTTTCAAAGGGCGTATATTACAAAACCATATACATTCCGTGACATTGACGCTTGCTGACTGGCTAAATACATTACGTTTAACGGATGATGAATCGGTTTTAGAGCAGAAACGACAGAAGTTTTATCTCTGTGCTCGTAAAGTTGCCTATTACAGTAATTCAATTACTTCAGCTAAACGCACAGAACAAGTACGTATGGATCTACAACGTTCACTTGAAGTCGCTGAATATGTAATTAGTCTTGAACGTATTTTAAGTTTCAATTTAAAACAAAATACACGTAGCCGTTTATCTGATTGGATAGAACAAGCTGCGAGAGAAATCAAACAACACCAGCAAATTACAGCGATGTTTGATGTCAACGAGCATAAAAACAACCAATACATTGTCGATTTATTAGAACAACTAAAGCGCTGTTATAACTTTTCAACCTTCTCTACACTTGATTACAGTAAAAATATTTATCTTTTCACCTCCGATACAGTATCATTTTTACGCAATTTTAAACGCGCTTTACATCTTAAGTCTAAAGAATGGCGACACGGTGGTAAAATAGCCATTACACTCGCTATTACACAATTTTTAACGATTTTCTATCAAATCCCTCAAGGCTATTGGATATCATTAACTGCCTTTATTGTATTACTCACGTCATCTATTGGTGTCACTAACCATCGAATTTGGCATCGTTTTTATGGCACAGCATTAGGCGGTTTATATAGTTTTGTGTGTTTATATTTTTTCCCACACCAACATCTAATTATATTAACGAGTATATCTGTCTTTTTTGCTTTTACGACATACCATAAAGAACGTTACGATATCCACGTATTCTGGTTAACATCGATGATTGTTTTTGCTATTAGCCTACTCTCACCGGACAATACCTATGTGACGTTTTATCGTATTATTGATACATTATTTGGGGTAACGATTGCCTTTTCTATAAACTACTTTATAGCACCGAGTTGGACAATGCGTTGGTTAGATCACTATATTGCGCGCATGATACGCTCTCAGATTTTATATGTAACCGTACTTAATAAGCCTCTCTTTGAACAGAAGCTAAACCTGTATAAAGCACAGGATAATTATTATGCCCTTAAAGATGAGATCTTTAATTTATTAAAAGAGCCAAACCTTAGTCCTCGTACATCTCAAGATTGGAAAAGTTTATTAGTTATCTTACGTCGTTTAAGTGATTCACTTTTATTAGCAACCAAACTTGGACTGAATACCTCTGTTGATAATAGCTATACTCAGAAATGGACTAAACAGCTTTCTGATATTGAAAAACGATTCCCACATCGTTATGAGATAAATCAACCTATTGAGATTGATACTAGTAATTACGAACACTCAGCAGACATGCTATGTTCATTAATTGAAGAAGATATTAAACAATTAGAATTATGGTTATGTTATCAACAAGCATTTCCATTGAAATAAAATTTCAATAATTTATTATCTAATCTCACAATATGAGATTAGATAATAATAATTTATCGTTATCTATTATATTTTTCATTATCTTCGTATTTGTTTTTAAATTTTCACAAATGAAATCATCAAAATAAATAAATATTTTCAGTAAGTTAGCTATAAACCATAAGCATCATATTTACCTATCTATAAATTCAAACTGTTCATACTTCCTAATTCACATATAGTGTCAACATATTGACATCAAGGTGAAATATTATGGATACCAAAATAAAAAGCTGCCTTTTAACTATATTGCTTACTTCTATTAATTGCTCTGCAACAGCTATTAATAACTCAGGAACTATACATTTTAATGGAAAAGTTGTTGACGGAACATGTAATATTACTTTCAAGTCCAACGGTTCAGGTAATAGTAATAATGGAACTGTAGATTTAAAAACCATGACAACCAATGATCTTTTCAGTCAACCTGTTAATTTTTCATTAACACCAAATAAAAACTGTGCGAGTACATTTACAAGCTCTAAAGCTAAAATAAATTGGACCGGAAGTGATTTGAACTCTCAGGGCTTAAAAAATATAGCTAAAAATGACGCTGCTAAACATATTTATATTCAATTAACACCGATAAACTCACAAACAAATACTCCTATTACTTCAGGACATAGAATATCACTATTTAAACCGTCAAAAAATAACAATATATCTTACAACTATACAGTGCAAATGAAAGCAGATGGTAAGGCTACAGTTACCCCTGGTATGGTTCAGTCAAACGCAACCTACACTGTTGTCTACAACTAGAAATAATAATAATGAATAAAGCGATTATCATTAGCTTAATAATATCAGTACCAAGTTATGCTAATAATACAGACTTTAATATGAGTTTTGTACATGGATCTAATACTATTACGCCTCAATTTTATAGTCATAATAAAAGTTATATACCAGGCACTTATCTTGTTAAAGTTTATGTAAACGGTTTATATACAGGTGAAGAGCGTTTAGTTATTACAAAAAATCAGCTTCACTCTCTTCACTTTAGTTTAAATTGGTTAACTCAAGCAGGAGTATTAATTAATCCTGCATTCTACCAAGACTACTATCAAACAACAAACCATTGTTATGCGTTAAGTTTAGAGCCCAATACAAACGTTAACTTTAACGCTCAAACTCAACATTTATCCTTTGAAATACCTCAACAGGGACTTTTAGAAAAAAGAAAAGAGGATCAATTAGATGAAGGTAGTACCGCAGCTATGTTGCAGTATTACATTAGTGCTAATAAATACAGTGGCAAAAAAGCTAATATATCAGTATCAAATAACTTCTCACTGAATTATGAAGCGTGGCGTTTAATTGGTAATGCAAATCTTAATAAAACAAATATAAATGTACCTAATATTGAATTAAAGCGTGATATTAAAACTATTAAGTCTGATTTTACTGTTGGTAATAGTAATACTTATACTCAATTCTATCCTTCTTTCTCTTATACTGGTGCCGCTCTATATAGCAATAATAATATGACACCTTGGCAACAACGAGGCTATGCGCCAATTATTAGCGGATCCGTTAATAAGAATGCAACAATTACTGTTAGTCAAAATGGTTATGTGATCAAAAAATTGAATGTGGTACCCGGTCCCTATTTGATTAATAACATTCAAGCTATTAGTAATGGAAAGATCACCGTAAAAGTTGTTACCAATGATGGAAAAGTAAGCCTTAAGCATTACACTATTAATCAGCTTTCAACCTTGCTAAGACCAAAAAGTAATCAATATTACCTTTCAATAGGCACTAAACATCATTCTACTACTGATGATTTTGCTGAATTAGAAGTTTCTCATGGTTCAAGTATCGCCACATTCACTGCAGGTGGTATCACTGCTAATAATTATCAAAATATGCTATCAGGCATAACACTACCCCTTGATCGTTTTGGCGCTGTTTCTTTTATTAATAAAATGTCACACGCACATTATAACTCTAATATAAAAAATAATGGCGATCAGCTTGCGATCAATTATAGCAATGATGTCAGCGAAAGAAATTTCATACAATTAGAATTAAAGAGAAATACAAATAAAGACTATATTGATTACAGTGAGTTTGAACCAAACCAATATGAAGCTCAAAAAGATAATTTTAAAAACAAATACAGTGCCAATTACGAGTTAGAATTACCAACCCTGAATAGTAGTATTCAATCACACCTTTGGTATAGCACTAATTATAATCATCACTACCAGCATGGCTTCGATATCTATTTAAACAGTAATTTCCATCAGTTCTACATCAACTCTGCGATTAATATTAATAAAGCTAATGACGATGCACATACCAATTATGCCGTTTCCTTGTCATTGAATTTCCCATTAACTGCCAATGGGAATACCTACTCTTCAAGTACCATAAATGCAACTAAAGGAAGTCAGGTTTACTCTACCGGCATTAGCAAAACTGTTAATAATCGCTTTAATTATTCAATCTACGGTGATTATTCTCGTGATAATAACTTCAATACATCACTTTCCTCTTCATATACTTTCGACGCAACTCAACTTAATACTAATATTTCACAGGGGCAACGTAGTACCAATAGTAATCTTGAGCTGTCAGGATCTGTGATTGGCATCCATAATCATCAAAACAATTACATTCTTTTTAATCACAATACTGCATCTACAGTCGCTATTGCTTATATACCTCAAATATCAGATATTACTTTCAATGGCTCTACACCAACAGATCATGATGGTTTGACGTTAGTACCGTTAACCTCTTATGAAAATAATCTACTCACAATTAATCCTAGTGAGGTTCCAAACAATATCTCATTAAATAATACAGCATATTCAATGACACCAACTGACGGTGCGATTGTATTTAAAAAATTTGGCTACACTCGAACCTACACCTATTTACTACAGGTCTATGCTAAAAATGGGCTTGTTATTCCCTTTGGCTCCATGGCATATGACAACAAACATAACACCATCGGATTTAGCCAAAATCATGGAGTGTTGATTGTAAGAACACATGCTCCACATCCCCAAATAAGCATCAATACTGGAACAACACTCTGTCATATATCAACACAGACATTGAAAGATCAACTTGATACAATACAGGAGGTTCACTGTGCATAATCGAAATAAACTCGCGATTCAAATAATTATCTTTTTTATAGGACTCTATACTGCAGCTTGTCATGCTTCTTTTGTTTTAAATGGCACTCGATTTATCTATTCTGGTGATCAAAAAAATATCAGCTTTCAAATAACAAATCATTCAAAAGGCACTTATGGCGGACAAGTTTGGATTGAAAACAGTGATATTAAAGATCATAACATTTATTTTATTCCTGCACCTTCTTTCTTTTCATTACTACCAAGTCAAGTTCAGATAGATAGAATTATTAAAGTAAATAATAACTTGCCTAAAAATAAAGAATCTCTTTTCTATTTGAATGTACAAGAAATACCAAAACTACCTAAAAATAATGGTAATGAGTTACAAATCGCAATGGATATCAGAGTTAAACTTATTTATCGTCCGATATCTATATCTTCAGGGAGGAATAACGCAGAACAGCAAGTAGAAATAAAGTATAAAAATGGTCGTTTTCTTATAGAAAATCCAACACCTTATTATTTTGCTATAACGCAACTAATTATAAATAATCAAACAATACATTTATCAAAGATAACAACCGAAAATTTATGTGTATTCAAACCATATAGTACGGTTTTACTTCCTAACTCTATTTCTCATATTCATTCAGTTTCATTTAAAGCAATTAATGATTATGGGGAGAATGTAAGCTATAAGATAAGTAAAGCATAATATGAATACCATCCTTTTTACTTTAGTATTTTTAATCAGCATGATAATAAATGTATCTCATGCTGATACTATTAATCACCATGATATTATTTACCTTAAAAATCGCTGTATCATTTCAGTCTCACAATCTGAACCAACGATTGATATTACAGGTAAGCATTCTGGTGATATTGTCGGCCATCTCTCTGTGACATATCAGCCAAGTTGTACTGTTACAGGTGTTATTAAATCTTATTATCGTTATTTTGAAATAAAAGACGAAAATAGTGGTCTATTTACAGGTAATAATAATGAAATGTACTTTTCTAATAATAAAAACTTTATTCTTAAACTATCATCTCCATTACTAAATTCAGAAAATAAATCAGCAATCATAAATTCATCCGGTTATTTTCCCTATATAAGTTGGTTTAATATATTTCATTTAGACTATAATGATACTATTAATAATACTTTTGATATTATTTTAAATAATGAACCATTACTAATAAGAAAATATAACAATAATGCACCTCGTCGTATTATTGCGATTGCAGCAACAGCAACAACATCCGGCTATATTCACTATAATGATTTTGTTGATCTTGATGATCAAACAATTAATGGTTCCACACCTAATGGAACAGGTAACATTCCAAATATTTACGTTAATATCATTAATAATAAACCAGTCAAACCGACTTGTGATATCACACCGATAAATATTAACTTAGGTCATATTTCATTATCAGATATAAATAATCATACGAATATAGCACAACAGCATCCGGGAACATTAAGGATCTTTTGTCAAAATACTCAGACTCAGAACTTAACTTTTATACCAACTCATAGAAGTAACATCTCGACAAATATACTTACAGGCTACTATCAACATCATATTAGCCCCATTGGTTTTAAAATGTCTTGGCAAGTTAAAAATGGTATTCATTCTAATAATGAAAACTTTCGTTTTAATACTCCTTACCTTATTGCTAAATCACTAACAGCTAATCTTTATGCCGCGCCAGTGATACTTGACAAACATGCAACTATTACTGCTGGATACATATCCGCAACGATGAATATGGTCGTTAATTATGAATAGAACTCGCTTATTTCTTTTAGCTTTTATCATAAGCACTGCCAGTTTTACCGCTAACAGTACCTACTCTACAACAGCTAGAGTTACAATTACGGCAGATCTAACGAATATTTGCCAGCTAAGCCTGCCTAAAAATTATGTTAATTTTGGAAGATTAACAAAAGAAAGCTTAATCCAAAATAACAATATAACGACAATAATCCCCATTAATATCACTTGTCAGGGTGGCTTTAACCAACAAAGTCTAACATTATCATTTATCCCTCAAGCAAGAAATGGACATAATGGCTTACCAACAAGTGGAATACTAAATACCAGTCTTGCTAATGTAGGTATACAGTTAGCCACTAATGATAATCATTATTCTCAAACATTAATTAACGGCGTTAATGCGAAAAACCATCAGCCTTTAACATTTTATGCGCCTTATCACCTTAATGTTAGCAATCGCATGGACTTAAATATCACAGCCAAACCTATCGTAATAAACCATAGCGATCCGATAACTGCTGGTCATTTTCAATCGGGGTTAAACATTGTTATGAATTACAACTGATCATCTCTTGGATCTTTAACTTCTCTCACACTTCCAGTCGCAACATTGACTGCTAAATAATGTTGCTGACTGTTAGTATCATCAAGTTCTTCATAACTAAATAAATAGCAGGTTTGGCAATCAAAAATCGGCTGGTTGTAATCAAGCTCTAAATTAGTGCCGTTCGCTTGATAGTATTCACTATCAATTGCTAATCCTACGGCTTCTAATGCTTGTGCTTTATCCGTATATTTAGGTGCTGTCGATATCTTTTCATTATAGGTTTTATTTGCATATTGGATAACATACATTTTATTATCAGCTGTTAATAAAATATCTTTCCAACCGTTACTTATTTGATCACCAACTAAAACAGGTTGTTGAATTTTTTCCCACTTCGCCATGATTTTATATTTATCATCAAACAAAAACGCTTTACACTCATTTTTCTCACAATAACTTTCGCTCTGCATAAGTACAAAGGTTTCTTCTCTACCGTCATTATTTAAATCTGCTCGACCGTAGAGATAAGAAGGCAGCTTTGAGTCAGTTTTAGATAAGGTTTTATCTGAGGGTAATATCTGTTTTTGTATCGCGGACGCTAACTTCTCATCAACCGTTTGTTTATGTACTTTCTGCTCTCTTAACGCAAATACAACAAGAACAATAACGGTGATGACAATAGAATAAAATACAATGTGGCGGTGTCCCATAATATCGTCCTATTGATAACAATACACTATCTCCTATTAGTGTAAGTCTAATTCAGCATCCGTGCTTTTCTTACTATATACACAGTTACAATAACCTAACCATTTAACTGTTTTTTCTCATCAATACGTTTACGGTGCCAGATAGAATAATGGCGTAACCCTGCAGGACCATGGGCAATAAACACTGAAAGTAAAATCACAGCAATATAAATATGAGCTTGATGTACTGGAAGCCAAACAATAGATAGCAACATGAATAATTTAACAAACGTTAAAATACCTTTAAGCTGAATAAGCCAGAGTTTTGAACGATAAATTTCTAGCGACATCATGGTAACGCCGCTCATCATGGCTAATAGCCACCAATTGATCCAAAGTGATTTATCAACAGCAAACATAAAGCCAGCACTAGATACTGCAACCCCTAAAATATGCAGTGCTCTAATGGCTGTTTTTGCTAACCGCTGGCACCAAAATCGCGTTTCAGAAATAGTATAAGGCTGGCCTTTATTTGGATGCGGTTGACGTGTTCCGCGTTGATGCGTTGATTTTTTATCGGTCATAATCATAAGTATTAAGCGAATAGACGCGCAAGCATAACTGATCTTCAGTTAACACTAAATATTTGCTGAGCGGAATTCTTTCATTTCTCCACCAGCCACTAGGTAGCAGTCCATGCCTGCCGCTTTCGCTGCTTGGCAACCTAACTCCGTATCTTCAAACACCACACAATCTTGTGCCGTAATACCTAATTTCTGTGCTGCCAGTAAGAAAGTATCAGGTAACGGTTTATGCTGTGTAACATCATTGGCTGTAACGATAACATCAAGGTACGGCATTAAGCCTGCGCTGGTTAAAATTTCTTCAGTGTGGCGACGCTGACATCCCGTACCTATTGCGGTTGGAATACCTTTAGATTTTGCTTGTTTCAATACATCGAAAGTTCCCGTTATCACCTCTCCTTTATGTTTAATATCATCAAAGTGATGGAGTTTTGATTCAGAAAGATAAACAGGATCTACATCTAATTGGTACTTTTCAATGAGGGCTTTTGCCGTATTTAAGGTTGGTGATCCGCCCATGGTATAAAACCAATCGTGATCAAAAGGAATATGGTGTGCTTCACACGTGAGTTGCCAAGCATAAATATGAGCAGGCATAGAATCCACTAAGGTTCCATCCATATCAAATATAACAGCTTTGTATTTACTAATATCCATTTATTAAATCCCTTCTCAATCGTTTATCGTTACTTTTTTGCGGCGTAACCTGTCATAAATAAATCAACACAGCTTTCAATATAAGCATCATTTTCCTGCTCTGTCATATAACAAGGTTGACCTAATTGCGCTAGAAATACCATCCGCCCATGTAGCATCAATAATAGCTGCATTGCCGCATCGGTGGCTGAAATTGGAAATCTCAACACACCTTGTTGTTGTTGAACAGATAAGTATTGAGCCAACATTGCGATGGTCGTATCCGGTCCAGCAGAAACAAACACCTTAGCTAAATCTGGGTGTGATTCTAACTGACGAATGGCCGTTCTATAGGTCACTATGGCTTCTTCTGATCGCAAAATCGTTTGAAAGCGTTTAGCAAAATCACACAAGACATCTCGCGGATTTCTTCCATCATCCAATGGCAATTTATCCATCTGGCTTTCCATGCATTTAGCACGAATACAAGTTTCAAACAGATCATCTTTAGTTTTGAAATGCGCATAAACCGTTTGTTTAGAAACATTCGCAGCCAATGCAATGCTATCCATAGAAATCGCATAACCATGTTGAGTAAAGAGCTCAGTCGCCGCATCTAATATTTGTTGTTTCTTTAATTGACTTCTTGCTGTTAGCAATTTTCCACCTACGAGCACATAAATGCTAATTATTTACATAAATACACACAATCAAACTAGACAGTCCAGTTTGAATGGTATACTTTTTAATCATATGGACTTGTCAGTCTAGTTTAATATTAGGATAGCCAGTAATGCAACGGATAACCAAATCTTCTTTAGCGTTATGTTTAATAATGAGCACAGCTACGCTAACTGGGTGTGATGCGCCAGCAAAAGAGGAAAATAAAGCATCATTACAATTGCTTAATGTAGACACTCATCAACTCAAGCAACAACAAGATTTTGCGATTGAGCGTGAATACGTCGGCTTTGTTCAAGCGGGTCAACAGGCCAACCTTGGCTTTGAACTCAGCGGTAAAATTGACAGTATTTATGTCAATGTTGGTGACACGGTTCAGCAAGGTGATCCTCTTTTAGCCCTCGATACTTTATTACTTGCGACTGAAGCCGACCAATTAAAAGCCCAACAAGCTCAAATATCAGCGCAACTTGAGTTAGTTAATGCTAATTTAAAACGCCAAAAATCACTGAAATCCAAAGGCTTTAGCGCGGCATCGGATATAGATAGCCTGACAAGCCAACGTAAAGAGCTTCAAGCGAACTATCGTCAACTCTCAGCGACCCTTGCAGCAAACCAACTACGGTTAGTGAAATCCACAATTATTGCCCCCTACAGTGGGGTCATCAGCGCACGTCATGTTTCCCATGGCGATGTTGTAAACGCAGGCTCTCCTACTGTTACTCTGCTGGCGAATAAAAACAAAGAAGTACATATCGGTATTCCTATCGACAAGGTACAAAGCGTGACCCAACAAAAAACATGGATAGTGCGGGTGGGTAAAGATACATACCCTGTCACTTTGCTCAATCCGGGTGCTACCGTGAACCTTAATAGTCGTGCAATAAATTTCCGTTTTTCATTGCCAACGAATGCCAATGTTATTAATGGTGAATTAGCGTATCTCAATTACAACGATACACAACAGCAAGCAGGGTTTTGGGTTCCCTTATCAGCGTTAACTGATGGTATTCGCGGTACATGGAATATTTTTGCGGTTGTTGAAAATGGTGCGGGGCCGGAAGTTGAACGACGCTCAGTACAACTCCTCTATGCGGCAAATGATAAAGCCTATATCCAAGGTGCCGTTGATGAAGGCGAACAGATTATCGCAACGGGATTACATCGTTTAGTACCAGGCCAAATCGTGACAATAAACCCAAGCGTAACACCGAAACAAAAAACAGCCACCAAGCCAGCATTAACTGACGATAACGGGGCTTAAGATGAAACGTATTCTTTCTAATACTCGCCTACTGGTTTTGGCTGTCGCTTTATTGATCGTCAGTGGTCTTTCTGCCTTATCTTCGTTGCCAAGAGCTGAAGACCCAATTATTAACAATCGTAACGCTTCCATTATAACCCATTATCCAGGGGCAACGGCTGAACGTGTTGAAGCCTTAGTTACCGAGAAAATTGAAAATAAACTACGACAAATAGATGATATTAATAACATCACATCGGTTTCTCGTCCGGGAATTTCGCTGGTTAGTATCGAGCTAAAAGACAGCGTTACCGATTCAGAACCAGTATGGTCTGATGCTAGAGATAAACTCTCTGATATCACACCGAATTTACCAGACGGTGCTTCTGTGCCTAATTTAGACAGCGATCATTCTTATGCCTTTACCGTTATTACAGCGCTTACATGGCAAGGTCACTCTCCCACAGATTTACTCACTCTACGCCGTTATGCGATTGAATTAGGTAATCGCCTACGTGCGCTCAATGGTACAGAGTTTGTTGATGAATATGGCTTACCAGAAGAAGAAATCGTGGTAAAAATTGATCCTGTTGCCGTTAGTGCATTAGGACGCTCAGCCATTTCGATTTCTTCTGCCATACAAGGTGCAGATGCAAAAAATGCTGCCGGTGAACTGGTAAATGGACAAAGCCGATTTAGTCTAGAAATAGCAGATTCTTTAGATTCACTTGATCGTATAAGACAAGTACCTATCACTATTGATAGTAACGGTCATCTTGTACGGTTAGAAAATATTGCCACAATTCAACGTCAGCAAACAAACCCAGCAGCAGAGATAGCTGTTATCGATGGAAAGCTCGCTGTTATTGTTGCTGCGCGTATGCAGCCTCATCTACGCGTTGATCAATGGACAAAGAGCGTTAATCACTTTCTGACTCAATTTGAACAAGAGCTTCCGAGTAATATAAAACTCAATCGTATCTTTGAGCAGCAAGGTTATACCCAAGTTCGTCTTACTGACTTAGCCCAAAATTTATTGCTCGGCTTCTCGCTTATCTTAATCGTATTATTTATTACTCTCGGGATCCGTTCTGCGTTTATTGTTGCACTATCATTACCACTTACTTGTTTATTCACCCTCGCGTTAATGCATTTTACTGGGTTACCAATGAACCAAATGTCGGTAACGGGGTTAATTGTTGCGCTTGGGATCATGGTCGATAATGCGATTGTAATGGTAGATACTATTCAACATTATCGTAAGAAAGGTCTTGAACGAATCGATGCAGCCTTAAAAGCTATTCAACATTTATGGGTTCCGTTACTTGGTTCAACACTGACAACCATTCTTGCCTTTGCCCCTATTTTCTTAATGCCAGGTCCTGCTGGTGAATTTGTAGGTGCTATTGCTATCACCGTATCTTTTTCTCTGATCGGTTCTTATCTTATTGCTCATACACTGGTTGCAGGATTCGCAGCGCGTTGGCTTCCTAAACAAACCCCAAATAATGCATGGTACCAAACAGGATTAACCCTACCTTGGCTTGCGAATGTATTTGGCAATACCGTAAAAATGGCAATTAAGCGTCCGTTATTAGCGCTCATTACAATGTCAGTATTACCTTTTGTTGGTATCTGGAGTGCATCTCAGTTAACCGAACAATTTTTCCCACCTTCTGATCGTGATATGTTCGAGATCCAAGTATTTTTACCGCCACAAGCAAGTATCAATGCAACAGAAGCAACCACGAAAAAAATCGATCACTTACTTAATGAATATAAGGATATCGAACAAGTTAATTGGTTAATTGGGACTAATTTTCCCTCGTTTTACTACAACATGGTCGCCAACCAACAAGGCACACCTAACTTTGCTCAGGCGATGATCAAAACCAATAACTTTAAAGTTGCTAATACGCTGATCCCTAAACTGCAAAAGCAATTAGATAAAGCGATCCCAGAGGCACAAATTTTAATTCGTAAGTTAGAACAAGGCCCTCCGTTTAATGCGCCACTTGAAGTACGTTTATACGGCAATAACCTTGATAAATTGAAAACCATTGGTGAAGATATCCGTTTATTGATGGCGAGTACGCCAAATGTTACGCATACCCGTGAAACATTATTATCAGGTTTACCGAAAGTCAGTGTGGATGTGAATGAACAAGCCAGCCAATTAAGCGGTTTAAACCTCACTCAAATCGCAGATCTCTTGCAAGCATCACTGATTGGGATCACTAACGGCAATATTATCGAAGGTGCAGAAGCAATCCCTATTCGTGTTCGAGTGGATAACCTCTCTCGCGAAAATATGACGAACTTAGCAAACCTTCATATTCCAGGGGTTAATAATCATGCAAGTGATCAGTTTTCAGGTATTGCTATTTCATCCATAGCAGATCTATCACTGACCCCAACACGTGGCGCAATACCACATCGAAATGGTCAACGAATTAATGTTATTGAAGGCTATTTAGAAGCAGGTGTTTTACCGCAAACAGCATTGAATGTATTTAAAGTAAAGCTCAATCAATATATGACGTCATTACCTGCTGGGTATACCGTTGAAATTGGGGGTGAATCTGCAGAGCGAGATAAGTCTGTTGGTAACCTCATCGCCAATCTATCCATGGTGTTTACTCTCATGATCATGGTGGTTGTGATTTCATTTAATTCTTTTAGATTAAGTTTGATCATTTTCACCGTTGGCTTTATGGCATCAGGGCTAGGGCTGCTCTCAGTATGGCTGTTTAATTATCCGTTTGGCTTTACAGTCATTATTGGTTTACTCGGTTTAATTGGTTTGGCGATCAATGCTGCTATTGTCATCCTTTCCGAACTAAAAGCGGATCCCAACGCATTAAATGGTGATAAACAGGCCATTCATATTGCCGTAATGAGTTGTACGCGACATATAACATCAACCACGATTACAACCGTTGGTGGATTTATTCCTCTGATGTTAGAAGGTGGTGGTTTTTGGCCTCCGTTTGCTGTCACCATTGCTGGCGGCACAGTATTGACCACATTACTTTCTTTTTACTTTGTGCCTGCAGCTTTTACGCTATTGATGAAACGTAAACAGCAACATGTAATGCCATTACAAACGGCCTAATAAAACAAAGCCCAATGTTTATCACTTCAAGTGAGACATTGGGCTTTATCTATAAGCTACCCTCTACCACAATACTGTTGTAGTTCTTTGTTAGAATCTAAAAAAGACGTATTAGAAAAATACTCTCTGTTAATTTTAATACTCTGACTATTTACCCAGTGATCCCGTTCTGACCCTATTCCATAAGCAATGTTATAAACCCCAAAATTCTGCTGCTGATGTATAAAGCGCAAATTTGCGGGTAATAACGTTCGTTGCTGAGTCATATTGGCATAATAATAAAAATTGAGATCACAGCGCTGAACAATGTAAGAACCTGTTTGATTACGTATTGCAATGTAAGGTGGCTGATCTATTGGTTGGAATACAGTCCATTCTCCAACTAATTTTGTTAGCTCTAACGGTTGATGTGTTGTTAATTTTGGCTTAGGTGGAATAAGCTCTTCAACAACGACTTTTTGTGGAACTACAGGTGGCTCTACCAACCTATTTTCTCTCTTTGAAATTACACTATCAGCAACATTAGACTTTGTAAGTATTATTGCAGCAACAGCTAATCCAACATTCAATGCAATAGAAGATATAACTAATCCGTATTTAATTATTCGATGTCTTTTTTGGGTCGAATTATTTCTATATGGCATTGCATTACTAACGAGAATTTTTCTTTGTTCTTTTTCTAGCGTTTCTATTAATCGATAATTCTCATCAGACTGATAATTTAATTTTTTTCTTAATTCTAAAACTTGTTGTTCTAATTCGACATTTTTTATTTGTTGGATCTCTAAGTCGCGCTTTAATTTGTGTACGTACTTTTTTGCAAATAATAATTGTTTATGACTAACATCAGCTAATTCGCAATACTTATTGCCATTACCACTCAATACTTCATGATAAGCATGTGAAACTATTTGCATTAGCAGAACAGAACCTGATTTATCAGGATGCAATCGATGAGATAACAATTTATAACGCTTTTTTATATCATTGGTTGTCGAGTGTTCTGTTGTTCCCAACAGGTCATGAAATGTTGTCATTGTAAATATTAGTAACGGTGACGTTAAAATACTCTGCAATGAAGATGTTCAATTGGCAACTATTAATTAAATATACTACAACAAATTTCATTTTTTTTGACGACTGGCACGAAACTCACCAGGAGAACAACCAATATGCTTTTTAAATACTCTCGAAAAATAAGACACATCTTTAAATCCAGCAGATAAAGCAACCGCTGATATTTTTTCTTGATCTGAACTTAATAATCCACAAGCTAAATCTAACCGCTTTTTAATAATGTACTGCTTTAATGTCACCCCCATTATATTGTGAAATAAACGAGAAAAATACGTAGATGAAAACTGGCACGCACTCGCTAACTCTTCTTCTCGCAAAGGAGCACTGATATCTTTATCAATTATTGTTAACGCTGGAAGGATCGATAACTCTCGTTGAGAAATATCTTCTACATTTATCATATTATCATCATGAGTGTGTAAACGTGTTAAGCAAGCATCTACTTTCTGGCGGATTGCATTGCTTGATAAAATATCTTCAGCACCAGCCCGTAAAGCCGACACTGCTAATTCGGCATCTAAATCATGATAAACAATAACAATTTTCACATCGGGAAAACGTTGTTTTATCGTCCGTAGCAATTTAAAACCATTTGATTGTGAATCTTGTATCTCAATAAAAATTAATTCAAACCCCGTCATTGTTGATAGTATTTCAAAGGGCGATACATCTACGAGATTATGATATTGCAATAGAATATCTTTGGTACTAGTATGCTTTTCTTTATGACAACAATTAACCCAAATCACATCATCACCTGTTGGTTATCTCTTAATAGGTTTCTTTGATGATCATCCTTTATCACAAAATAACATGGCTTATAATTTCATCAAATATTAATTATTTGATACTTATTAATATGGCTAATAATGGTCATAAACACTAATTTATCCAGTCACATTATATGATCTTAATTATTAGTTACGAGAAAAACATTATGTTCTAATCCTAATATATTGATAAATACATTCGTATAATCATTACCCATAGCGATGTTCTTATAACATAATGATTCTTTCAATATATTTTTACATAACAATTAAATATAAAAAAACTGGAAATGACTTGTAGCAAAAAAAAAACAAATACCGTATTTCTAATACAAATTTTTACATATTAATTTTGCCTTTTAGTGAATCTTTGTGATCATGATCATAATATATAACAATTCACATAACTGATAAAAAACAAACAACGATAGTATACTTGTTTGATATTAATTTATGTTTCGCGATTAGGGATCTATCAATGCGTTATTTCTCACGGAATAATTATCTTTCCGTTATTATGTCAACTCTTATTGGTTGTTTTTTTTCTAATCAAGCTTCAGCCCACTCAATAGAGCATTCATCCCCCGTTATTGCGGCTTATTATCCTGATTGGAAAGTATATACCCCTAAAACGCCTTACAGTGCCAGTATGCTTCCAGTTAATGATTTAACGCATATTATTTATGCCTTTCTTGCTGTTTGCGGGCCAGTTGATTCTTCACCCGATAACATAAAAAAAATAATCAAAACCCAATGTAAGAATAAACCGATTGGTACGGCAATCGTGCTTGATGATTACGCGGCGCTTCAAATAAAGCTCAACGGTAAAACATCAAGCAAAGTCAGTTATCGTGGGAACTTCGGCCAACTAAAAGCACTGTCTGATGAAAACCCTAATTTATCTATTCTGCCAAGCTTTGGTGGCTGGACATTATCTGAACCTTTCCATACGGTGGCGTTAAATGATGAATATAGAAAAACATTTGTTACTAGCGCTATAAAACTAATACAAAAATATGATTTCTTCGACGGTATTCAAATTGACTGGGAATACCCTGGCGGACACGGATTATCAGGTTTAGGCATAGATAACGTTGATGCCGAACGTCTTGCATATAGCAAATTAATTCATGAACTTCGTACCCAGTTAAATACGTTAGGTGTGAAAAATAAGCGTACCTATCAACTTTCTGCAGCAGTAAATGGCGCACCTAAAACATTACCCGGTATTGATTGGAAAAAAGTGTCACAAGATCTCGACCAAATATACTTAATGAGTTTTGATTTTTTAGGCAGTTGGGGTCCTACGGTTGGTCACCATAGTAATTTATACAGCACCCTACTGACCCCTGATAGTATGTCAGTAAATAACCAAGTAAATGCCTTATTGAAACAGGGCGTTAGTAGCAAAAAAATCATTATTGGTAGTCCCTTTTATGGTCGAGGCTGGAAAGGTGTTGATAAGGCCTCAGCTGATAAACTCGAAGGATTAAATAGTAAAGGTACGATGGATAAAGGTTCAGATATTGCAGACCCTGGTTACTTTAACTACTCAGATATTATGAAATATCTAATAAACAACAAAAAAATGGGTTATCAATACTATTACGACGAAAAAGCTGAAGCTGCGGTTTTATTTAGTCAAAAGAAGAATGAATATATTAGCTTTGAAGACAAACGTTCATTACAAGCAAAAGCTGATTATGTAAAAAAACATCAACTCGGAGGGATTTTTGGTTGGGAAGCTACGTCCGATAACAATCATGAATTAATAAAACTATTGAGCAAAAACTTCAAACAATAAGCATCATCTTGTTCACACAAGCTAAATACGTATACAAATAAGCTTACTATCCCCTATAGGTAAGCTTATTTTTTATCCACTACCGTATTTCAGTTATCAGCACCAGCTTATTTTTTTCACTTTTAGACTATTTTTCACTGTTTGCTTAATTTTTTTGCTGACAATCACATTTCATTGCCCTAACATTGCAACCCGAAATATGAGTTCCGATGAAGACAGCAGGAGAGCGGCAAGAGAAATTACCCATACGGTATATCTTACGCCCGCCGAAGAAGTAAGCGCTTTAATCAATTGAGCCCCTCAACTAATTAAATCGTAAATCTTTCAGGCACCATGTCGTATTTACGATAGGTATGGACTGTTGTTGGAGGAGCCTCTGGAGAGACTCGTTAAATCGAGCGCCGAAGGAGCAAACCCTATATGGGTGAAACTCTCAGGCAAAAGGACAGAGGAGATAAGAGCAACAACCAGATATTATCTGCTTCCAACATTTATGTTGTTCTATATCTCTTCCTTTGAAGTTTAAAGGAGGAATAATGAATCCACTACACGATACAATTTTTAATTTTCTAAAAACCTTTGACAGCCTTGTTTGGGGGCCACCATTACTGATCTTATTAGTCGGTACCGGTTTGTACTTAACCATCCGTCTTGGTTTTATTCAAATCCGCTACCTACCACTAGCATTACGCTATGTATTTGGTGGAAAAAAAGATGCTGATAGTAAAGGTGAAGGTGATGTTTCTAGCTTCGCTGCACTATGTACTGCCCTTTCTGCAACCATTGGTACTGGTAATATTGTCGGTGTAGCCACTGCAATTAAACTTGGTGGTCCTGGCGCACTTTTCTGGATGTGGCTTGCTGCTGTATTAGGTATGGCTACTAAATATGCCGAATGTTTATTGGCGGTAAAATACCGTGAAGTGGATAGTAACGGTCAGATTTTGGGCGGCCCAATGTACTACATCGAAAAAGGTGTTGGTAGTAAATGGCTTGCAAAACTGTTTGCGCTTTTTGCCGTTGGTGTTGCATGTTTTGGTATTGGTACTTTCCCGCAAGCAAACGCCATAGTTGAAGCAGCACAACTTTCTTTCAATGTGCCGAAAGAAATCACTGTTGTTATTTTAACAGTTTTGGTTGCGACTGTAACGCTTGGTGGTATCAAATCAATTTCAAGTGTTGCAAGTACTGTTGTTCCACTCATGGCTGGTTTTTACATCGTTGCTTGTGTCAGTATATTAGCGAGTAATTTTGACGCGATTCCACATGCTATTAGCTTAGTGATTGAATCAGCGTTCACAGGCCATGCCGCTACAGGTGGTTTTATCGGTGCAGGTATCATGCTTGCTATTCAATCTGGTATTGCGCGTGGTGTGTTCTCGAATGAATCAGGCTTAGGTAGTGCGCCTATTGCAGCCGCTGCAGCTCAAACTGACTCTTGTGTTCGTCAAGGTTTGATCTCAATGACGGGTACTTTCTTTGATACTGTGATCATTTGTACCATGACAGGTCTAACTTTGATTGTTACTGGCGCTTGGTCTTCTGATTTTGCAGGCGCAGCAATGACAACGCATGCTTTTGCAGAAGGCCTACATTCAAGCTACTACGGCCCATTAATGGTTTCTGTTGGCTTAATGTTCTTTGCCTTTACGACTATTTTAGGTTGGAATTACTACGGTGAACGTTGTATTACGTACCTTTTCGGCGTGAAAGCAATTTTACCTTATAAGTTATTTTTCCTTGTACTTATTGCTGGCGGCGCCTTCATGCAATTAGATATGATTTGGGTGATTGCTGATATCGTAAATGGTTTAATGGCCATTCCAAATCTAATTGGTCTCGTTGTATTACGCCACGTGGTCATTGCGGAAACACAGGCATTTTTCAGTACATTAAAGCAAGAAAATAGCCAACCTCTTTCTGCGTTATAAAATCGTACCCCAATGAGCCTTACGACTGTAAGGCTCATTCTTCTCACTTCCTTTACTTTTCATATAACAAAGTCATCTTTTTTGACATTACCTACGTAATATTGATTTAATCTATAAGTAGATTAAATAAACAGCTTTATCCATCGCTTGTCTATATTGATAGATAATGCATAGATTACTTATTGATTATCCCCTACTTTAATAATTAATAAGTTAAATGAGTTGAAACTCATATGCTTAGAAAAGGACATTGCAATGAAAAATCAATCTTCACGTCGACGCTTTTTACAATTAACTGTTGGTGGAATTATAGGTCTGAGTGTTGGAAACAAACTATTAGTAAAACCAGCTCAAGCGGCTGAAGTTCCACATTTGTCTGTCGATGATCCACAGGCAAAAGCACTAAAATATGTTAATGAATCCACTAAGGGTAACAGCAACTGTAATAGCTGTATGCTTATTGAAGGTGATGCAAGCGCGGCATGGCGTCCATGTAAAATATTTCCTGGTAAGCTTGTTAATGCTAAAGGATGGTGCTCTGCCTACGCACCCAAACCAGCTTAACTATTTCAGCTATAAAAAAGGCCTATCAATAGGCCTTTTATCATCTTACTGATTCAAATCACTAACGGTAGCAACGTTCAGCCCAACGCGCTAGACCCGCAGTGACTGAACCAAAGTAATTACCACTCACAATAGGAATATTCGGCAACTGCTGTTCAATACATTGCCTTAATATTGGTGAGCGTGCTGTTCCCCCCGTCATAAACACCATATCAGGTGTTATCCCCCCCTGCGCTAATGCCTCAATCACTAACTCACGCATTTTATCGGTTGGAGTTTCAATTGCTTCTGCAAATTGTTTAGCGGTAATATCAACCGCAAACAAATCTTTCATAATCGCCATATCAACACGGTATTTATCTTGCTCCGACAGTGCAATTTTCGCTTCTTCTGCACGACGAACAATCTGATAACCCAAGGTTTCATGATAAACATGAATCAAGCGATTGAGCTTATCAGGGTCAGCCGCATCATAACGGAGCTTTTCTAATGCGCGTAAGTTAGCATCAGAATAAAACTCAGTTTGCGCTGCAACGTTGTTGATAGCAATAGGATTCCAGAACTGATTAAATGGCATATCAATACCACGAGTAGTTTGACTACCTAAGCCAAATTCAGGCATAAGTTGCTTAAATGCAAGGTGAATATCCAGATCATTTCCCCCAACTCTTTGCCCGCTATGAGCTAACAGAGATTGGGTTCTATCTAGCAAGTTAATCCATTTCGGTCCCATTTCTAGCAAAGAGCAGTCAGTTGTACCACCACCGATATCAACTACCAGTACTGTTTTATTCTCAGTTAACGTTGATTCAAACTCTAGCCCTGCCGCTACGGGTTCAAATTGGAAAGAAATATCTTTAAATCCAGCACGCTTTGCTGCTTGAGAAAGAATTTTTTCAGCCTGAATATTTGCGGCTTCCCCTCCCGTACCTTGAAAGTTAACCGGACGTCCAATTACTGTTTGTGTGATATCTGATTGAAGATGCTGTTCTGCATTATGTTTAATATTTGCCATCATGGCGCAAACAAGATCTTCAAAAAAGCTGATCTGTGCGTCACGTAAGCCGTTTGCACCAAGGAAAGATTTAGGAGATTTAACGTAATACACTTCTTCAGGATCAGACAAATACGTATTCAGTGCTGCTTCACCAAACTGTAAATCACCACGGAAAATTTCGATATCTTCTTCACGGTTAACTGCCATTGCACGACGTAATACTTGCTCACCAACACTGTCTGTAGGGGATATACCCATAAAACGGTATAGGTACTCAGATACCGCCTCTCGTGTAGGGGCACACAATGTTGATGGAATAAAATGATTATTGTGTTCTAGTGGTAACAGTTCAGGGTTACCATTTACCATTCTTGCGACAGAACAATTCGCTGTTCCATAATCAAATCCAATAAACATTTGAAGCACTCAAAGCAATAATAAAGCCGTCCATAGTACCCCATCAATTAGTGCTTTTCACTGACTTCTTCAAGCCATATATTTACATTTCACAACCTGTAAAATAACGCTACCATTCAATAAAATAGTGTCATTTTGTAACTTTACGATGCAATGTTATATATTTATCGCCATAATACTCTTTATTTAATTCTATAAAGAAGAACACAATGAAACGTATTTACCAATCTTTCTTCGTTGTACTATTAGCTGCACTAACATTAACAGCATGTTCTGATTCTAAAACGCCCCAAGAAGGTGATAAGTATTCAGTGATTCCAACGCCTATGCCAAACATGCCTGCTGTTACAGAAATTTTCTCACTGTCTTGCGGGCACTGCCGAAATATGGAAAGTATGCTGCCTGAGATTAAAAAATTAACAGACACCAAAGACGTTAATCAAGTACACGTAATTTTCAATGAAAGTGCTCAAAAAGCAGCATTTATTTTCTACGCAGCCATGGTTCAAACGGATAACAAACCTAGCCATAAACTAAAAGAAGCATTATTTGCATTTGTTCAAGACTCACCAAAAGATATGACTGATGCACAACGAAAAACTGCATTAGCAAAAATCTTCCATGATAACGGCTTAAAAAGCCCTTATGAACTAACAAAAGAACAGCAAGCTGAAATCTTTAAGCTATTCCAGCAATCTGAAGATATCGTCCGAAATGCCGCATTACAATCAGTACCTGCATTCCTGATCAATGGCAAATACCTTGTTAACACAAGTGCTCACGATAGCTTACAAGATATGGCTAATACAATTACCTATCTTAAAAGCAAAAAATAACATCACCCCCTGAAAGACACCCACCTCATTGGTGGGTGTTTTTTTATAGAGCCAACTCTCACTTTTAAACCCTTCAGTGAAAATAGCTGCAACAACCACATAATTAATTGAACAAATCTCAAAGATACATCTATCAGTAATATTTTTCTCTTATCATTACATAAACTTATATGTGCATACTACGCAGGAAGACTCTTGTATGCATCTCAGTGATTAATAATGGATAAGGCAAATGCAATTATGATCAACACTCTCAAGCACAAATTATTACTACTAAGCTTATTGCCTATGATCGCTATTCTTGGCATAGCGATGAGTATCGTCATCTATTTAGAGAATCAATCTCTAACAAAAAATGTGGCGCATTATAAGCAAGAGCTTATTTCAGAAAGACAACAAGAACTTAAAGATGCCGTTATCATTACCAAGCATGCCATTGAAAATATCATTGCTAAAAACAGTAATGAAGCAACACAGCTTGAAGAAATCCGTCAACTTATTACACCTATTCGCTTTGCTGCCAATGATGCTGGTTACTTTTTTATCTATACCATGGATGGGGTTAATGTTGCCCACCCTCTTAAACCTTCAATTCAAGGAACAGATCAAATTGGTGCGACTGATGCTAACGGCGTTGCCTATATTCAAGTATTAATTAACGCGGCTAAAAATAACGGGCAGTTTGTAAAATACAGCTTCCCTAAAAAAGCGAATCAACCAGCCCAACCAAAAGAAAGTTATGCCATTTCACTTAATAACAATAAATGGTTTATTGGTACCGGTTTGTACCTTGATGACATAGATAAAAGTGTTGAGCAATACACCGCGCAAATTCATGCCGATATGAAAGATCGTATCAATACAGTCGCTTTTATTGCGATCATTCTAGCCGTAATTTCTGCCGTTATTATTTTGTTAATCACGAGTCGTATCATTAGGCCGGTTGAGCGTATGGTTAAAACGCTTAATGATATTGCCGATGGTGAAGGTGATCTGACCAAACGTTTAGTGGTTGAAGGAAATGACGAAATTGCACAACTTGGTAAAGCATTTAATCGTTTTGCTAATAAGCTACAAAGCATCATTTCCCAAGTATCAGCCACCACTGATAGCCTGACAACAACAGCACATAATGTACATAATCAAACCAATGCCCTAACCGCTAAGCTAAATGAGCATAATTGCGAAACAGAACAAGTTGTTGCTGCCGTAGAACAAATGAGCCTTGCAGCAAATGAAATTGCAGAAAACACGAATGATGTCGCTTCAGGCACTGAAAAAATGAGTGATGTTGCCCTTATAGCTCAACAACAAGTTGACACATCATTAGTGTCAATCAATACGTTGGTTGATGAAGTAACCCAAGCATCTGGCTACATTGATGCACTAAATCAGCAATCGCATAATATTAACAATGTACTAAAAGTGATTGGCGATATTGCTGAACAAACAAACCTACTGGCATTAAATGCCGCAATTGAAGCGGCACGAGCCGGTGAACAAGGTCGTGGTTTTGCCGTGGTTGCCGATGAAGTTCGAGGGCTTGCTAGTCGTACTCAAAGTAGTACATTAGAAATTAATGAAATGCTAGATCAATTACATAACTTGGTTACGCAAGCCGTTCAAGCGATGGATAAAAGTCAGACATCTTGTAATGATGCGGTAAGCTCGACGAATCAAATCTCTAATAACCTTATTTCTGTCACAGAAGCTGTAACCGAAATAAATGGCAAGATTAATCAAATTGCAGCAGCCTCTACCGAACAAAATGCAGTAACAGGTGAGATAAGCGGTAATATGGGATCGATCCAAAGTATTGTGACAGACTTGATTCAAGAAAATAAAAACTCTGAACATATCGTAAGCCAACTGGATGATGCTGGTAATAAATTACAGCAATTGGTTGGACAATTTAAAACAAAATAATTGTCATTCAGAACAAGCATGAAACTAACTAAAGGCACTCTATTGTGCCTTTATTTTTTGTCTAAAATTCATTAGCACTACACTTCTTTCAAAAAACTGACAAGCTCAGTCAATATAATTAAATAGTGACTTTAATCACATTCTTGTATGATTCAGAAAATTTTAACGAATGTTTTATATGAAGAATTACTCTCACTTTGCAATTAAATACTTTCGCCAACTACTTGTCTTTCGTGTGTTTGTTGCACTTAGTATTATTGTCACTATTATCCAACTCTTTAACTTACCTTATGGCTCATGGGCACTAATTACTACCGTTACGATAATGGGCAGTATCCATTTCCTTGGTGGTGTTTTATCTAAAGCTAATCAACGCATAACTGGTACTATTTTAGGTGCAGCTATTGGTTTATCTCTGTATTTAATTCCGACTTCGTACAGTTGGCTCCACCACGTTATTTTAATCACCACTATTGTTACGGCAATTTACTATACACAAGGAAAATATTCATACGCAGCACTCGTTGTCGCTATTACTATCGTTGTCGTTGCCGGTGGTGGTCCAGAGGATTTACATGCGGCTATGTGGCGCACAATCAATGTCTTTTGGGCTGCTATTGTTGCGATTTGCTGTAGCCTGTATATTTTTCCAGCTCGTGCTACTGAACATTATCTTGATTACACGCATCAATTCATCAAGCTCTGTTGTAATTATTACCATCAGCATAACCAGCAGATAGCGGCAGAAAATTTTCAACCTATAGATATAAATCCTCTTTCAAACATACTTGATAAACAAACTAGCCTTCAGCCACACACTAAAAATGAAAATCTTGCCAGCAAACAACTCTTAACTGAGATTATGCTGACAGAAGAACAAATTTTTACCATGATGGGTTCAATGCTTCACACAAAATGGGATAAACAGTTAGGACAGAATAAAATTAACGACATGCCAGGCCTAATGGAGGCAAAAGAACAATTAGCAAACCGATTTTCACGTTTAGCTATACAAATGGAAAACCAAAATATTTTACCGGTTAAGCGAGAAGAAATAAAAATGCTCTCACTTTTACCCCCTACGGATAACCATGAGCAAAGTGATGCGAGTGATATTAGTTACTATGGTTATTTATGGCTTAACCGTGAAATAGCTCGCCAATTTTCACAGCTTACCCATTTATTAAGTGAATACTACTCTCATTTGAAGAACTAATAATAAGGGCATAACGTATAAATTTATGCCCTTATTACCTTTAAACGTTAAATATATTCAAGTAACACCATTGCTTCAACATGCTCTGTATGAGGGAACATATCAAACCACTGGAACTTCATTACCTTGTACCCTGTTAACCTAGCTAAGTCTTGCTCTAATGTATAAGGATTACAACTAGAATAAATGATATGTTTCGGTGCGAACTCATTGAGTTGTTGGCACAATTGTTCACCAATTCCTCGCCGTGGTGGATTAACTAATACTAATTCTGGCGCACTTTCATTCGATTGTGAAAAGCTAGTTGAATCTAAGGCCGCAAAACGTAAATTCGTCACTCCCATAATTTCAGCAGAATGTTTAGCACTCTCAATGGCTTCTGGCTCTATTTCGATACCTGTAACATGCTTTACCTCTTCAGCGCAATGTAACGCAAAACCACCAACACCACAGAATAAATCCCACATTGAAGTTGGCTTGATCTCATTAACCCAACGCTTTGCTGTTGCATAAAGGCTTTCTGCCACTTTAGGGTTCGTTTGAAAAAAGCTTTTAGGCCTTACAACTAACGGTACATGATTAAATTGTTCTAATAAGTAATGATCAGAGGTTAAGAAAATTTCTTCTTCCCCTTCTAAACGTGCCATATGTATAGGCTGAATATTCACCGATACAACTTTTACCGCAGGAAATGCCGCCATCAGTTCAGGCAAATTATTAACAATACGAGCGATAGCATCATGGCTTCTCAATACAAATCGAAGCATAAACTCACCTCGGTTATCACTACGTGTTAATAACACAAATTTCAGCTCACCTTTCTTTTTCTTTACGTTATAAGGTGGAATACCAGCACAACGAATCCAGCGCTCAATATAGATAAGTAACGCTTGCATATCAGCGGGATACAACGGACATGTACACAAACTAATGGTTTTAGATCCTGACGTTGTAAGAGCTTCAGCCTGCTTCTGAATACCTAAACATGGCTCATGAGCTGCGCCTAGCACCACCATTTTTGCTTTATTACGATATCCAGAAACTGCACTTTCTACTGGTGTTAACCATTGTTGTGGCTGATGCTCTGAAAACAAACTACGTAACACATCATCTTTTTGTTTAATCTGTTGTGGATATGAAAGCGAAGCTAAAGGGCATGATTGGCATACCCCTTGAAGTGAGAATGGACACTGCATAGTTCAAACATTTACAGGAAAAAATGTTAGTCTAACCTTCGAAATAAAAATGACTATTTAGTTTATAAATCATAAAGATAAAAAAAATTTATCACCGCTTTTAATATCGTATTTTGCTCATTAAATATCTAAAAAAAACCAATATCATGTTACTAATCAACAAATACTAAATTTTCAATTCCCTGATAGTTAACTTTTACAATCCCTGTTTTAAATACCCGCTCTAGCAATGACACAATCATTACCTCTTGAGCACTACCAACAGCAATACAATGACCCGCTTCAAGCAATAGCACTTTGTCTGCTTCTCGTAATGTTCGATTCAAGTCATGATTTGCCATAATCACAGCCACACCTTGTGACGCAATCTTACGTATCAATTTATACATAGCCACTTCTTGCCCAATATCTAAAGAGGCCGCTGGTTCATCAAGCAATAGATATTTAGCATCGGGGTTTAATGCAGGCCAAACTTGTAAGCAAGCAGAAGCTAATCTTACTCGTTGCCACTCACCGCCAGATAGTTGTTGGATACTTCGCGATAATTTATCGACAATGCCTAAATATCCACATACCTCATCAATTGCACCTTGCTTAATAATATCGTCCACTTCACCTAACGCAGTAAAAGCCATTAAAAGATACTGGTATACAGGAATGGCAAAACTTGGCTTATCTTGCTGAGACATATAACTGCGCACACGAGCTAATGAAGCAAGATCATAATCCGTTAGCGCTACACCTTCTAAAGTAACACTACCATCGGTAGAAAATAACCCAGAAATAAGCTCTATTGCGGTACTTTTCCCACTACCATTAGGGCCAATAAAATGCACGATCTCACCATTATCAACAGAAAAAGATAACGGCTTTAATCGAGTATCAGCAGCAATACGATTAATCATTAACATTGGCATATTATTACTCCAGTTGTGAACGCATAAGCATCCAAATAAACACTGGCGCACCAAGTGATGTAGTCACGACACCAACAGGAAGATCAGCAGAAGGCAGCAAAATACGTGATAACGTATCGGCGAAGACTAATAATAACCCGCCAGTTAAAGCAGACAACGGCAATAAAAAACGATTTTCAGTCCCTAACATTAAACGTATTAAATGCGGAACAACAAGCCCAATAAAGCCAATAATCCCCGCTAACGCGACGGCACTACCGACTAATAACGATACCATTAAGATCAATTTCCAGCGTAGAGTCGCTACATTCAAGCCTAGTTGTCGTGCATGGAGCTCTCCCAACATTAAAATATCGAGTTTTTTCCCCTGACAACATAAAACAGCTAACACAGGAACAATAAAAAATAGCAAAGAGAGTTGCTGCCAATTAACCCCACCAAGGCTTCCCATGAGCCAGTACATTAACTGTCGCATACTAAGATCATCACTGAAATAAAATGCCCAAGTAATTACAGCACTAGACAAAATACCCAACGCGACACCAATTAGTAATAAACGAGTCATTGAAACACTACGTCGACGTGAGAGCCCAACAAGAATTAATGTAAATAATAATGCGCCTCCCATCGCTGTAAACATAGTAAGCATTGGAGATGGTGCAAATGGCAAGAAAAATAATACTGCAACTAATGCTAAACTTGCACCACCGGAGATACCCAATACACCCGGCTCTGCTAATGGATTACCAAGTAATACTTGCAGCACAGCACCAGAGCTTGCTAAAGCAGCTCCTATGGCCAGAGCAGCTAATAACCGAGGCAAACGTAACTGTAGGAGTAATTGTTGTTCTAAGTCCCCTTCCGGTGCCCATGGTTTGATCCACAACTCACCAACGGATAAAGAAAAAAAACAAACAATAATGAGCAGTAAAACTATTAGCCAAAAACTAAACCGCCAGCGTGATTGCTGACGGGCTAATAATGCATTAAGAGACATACGTTCCATCGTTAAAATGGTAAAAGAGCCTTACCTTACAACCTCTCGTAAAAGAAAAAAAGTATGAGATTGTAATTATTAAAAACATTACTTTTTATAAAGTTAACCACATAACCGTATCTGCTCATCAAATATAATATGTGCTTTTTTTACCATTAATGCAGCTCGTTGTCCTAACGCCACATTAGCATTTGGAAAAACAACCGCTTCACCTTTTTCATCAACTATAAACTCTTGTTCTTTATCACTACCTAAATAGGTGCCTTCTTCGAAAAATGTAAAGTTTGGCAAGTCATTAGGAAAGGAAAAAGAGAATGTTTCCGATTGTTTTAATAATGTCCTATTTACACGATAAACTTCAACATCATTATTCCAACTAATTGGTAATGTACTTTCCGTGATTAGCTTCATTACCGCATGGCTAAAATACGTTAATAATGTTAAGTCATTTTCTCCAAAATCCGCTACTTTGCCCAACTCAATCGTTAATGCTTGTGCACCATGATATTCAGCACTAAACCAACTAAAAGTAGAAGATGGATCATTCGCTAACAGTACTGCTTCAATTTTTGCATATTGAATAAAACTAAACAGACTATTACTACGTGATAACTTATGGCTATATGGACTAATCGCAAAGGTATAGTGTTCTGAGCGTCGAATTGCACAGTGAAGGTCAAGATGCCACTTTTCTGGCTGAATCGCTGTAGAGGCACCATAGAAACTGTTTACGGCCTCTTGAAGTTGATTCGCAATCTTACAGTCAAGGTTTCTTTCTGGATTACGGATTTTAAACAAGCGATTCATGTTTTCATCAATAAAGCGTGTTTTATTATTGATCGCTTCAGGGTGAGCAATAATCAATAGTAATCGATGAACAGGCTCAATATGTCCAAGTAAAATACCTTCAGCTAATTGCTGTATTAATTCAATTGGTGCCGTCTCATTGCCATGTACACCAGAAGATAAAACAATATCTTTTGCTGTGCTTATTTGTTCTATTGGCGTGATTTGTAATACACCACGTTGCAACAATTTACAATGAATACCAGACTCCAATATCCATTCACCAGTCGTAGATGGTAATGAAAAATCACAGGTAGCCGATAGGAAATGGCCTTTTTTTACCTCATCAACAAACGTCATATTACCTCCATGTACATAAACGTTATGAAATACAATATTAGAAATTATTTAACTTCCAGTATAAAAGACCAATCATGAAACACAACAGCAACATAATGGCAACGTACAACCATATGGATTTTCAGTTAGCTCAAAAAAGGTAATAAAAAACCCAAGAGAATAAATTCACTTGGGTTTCAATTTGACTAAGCGTTAAACGGGCTTATTTAGGTACTTCTAACGTTTCTACTCGTGCTTTTAGCTTCTGACCTGGGCGGAAAGTTACTACTCGACGTGCAGAAATAGGAATATCTTCGCCAGTTTTCGGGTTACGCCCTGGTCTCTCGTTTTTGTCTCGTAAGTCAAAATTACCAAAACCAGACAGTTTTACTTGTTCGCCATTTTCTAGAGCCTTCCTAACTTCTTCAAAGAAGACTTCCACCGTATCCTTGGCGTCCCGTTTGCTTAATCCAACATTCTCAAACAGGTTCTCAGCCAAATCGGCTTTTGTGAGCGCCATAGATAACTCCCTCAAGACTATGTTGAATGGATAGTAACAACACTGGCATCATTCCAGCTTGTTACTGTGAATAAGGTTACGTTAATAAGATTAATAGATACCTATAACTGGCACTTGAAGAGACAAACATCTCTACTTCCCTATCAACTAGAGTCAAGTCTAAGCCAACTTGCTGATTTCCGCCAACTTTTTTACGTAAACTTCACGTTAATTTCTGATTTTTTTTTTGCTTTATACGGCTTCTACTGTGCAATCAGTTGACTTAATATTCAAACAAACCAACAAACTAAGTCTATAAAAACAATGACTTACATATAATCTGATTTTATAAAATACAAAAATAGCAAAAAATATCTATTAATCAGAGTCTTATTATTTTTTGGAGAAAGATCAAAAAAAAAGCAGCCATTGTTGGCTGCTTTTAAAAAACAAAGAGTTAAAAGCGTCAATATTTTCGTAATTAACGCTATTAACCTTTATTAATTAGTCTTAATCACGTAGTGATGCACCGAACTTTTCAGCCAATGCAGCAACAATCGCTTCTACTGCTGATGCAATATCGGCTTCTTCTAATGTGCGTTCTGCAGACTGAAGTGTTAACGCAATTGCAAGGCTCTTATTGCCTTCTTCTACACCTTTACCTGTGTAAACGTCAAATAGGTTAACATCTGTCAGTAGCTCGCCACCGTTTTCACGACAAGCAGCAACAACGTCACCAGCTAATACATCTTCGTTTACCACAACGGCGATATCACGACGGTTTGCAGGGAACTTAGATACAACAACTGCTTCAGGAAGCATACGAGAGTTAATTGCAGCCCACTCGATTTCAAACATGATAGTACGACCATTCAAGCCAAACTTACGTTCTAGCTCTGGGTGTACAGTACCAATGAAACCCACTTCTTTGCCGTCAACAACGATTGCTGCTGATTGACCTGGGTGAAGTGCTGGGTGCTTAGCGGCTTTGAAGCTAAATGCAGCTTCATTAGCTGTTAGCTCAAGCACTGCTTCTAAGTCACCTTTAAGATCGAAGAAATCTACAGTGTTAGTTGCAATATCCCAGTGCTCATCACTACGGTTACCAGCAATCACACCAGCAAGCATCATTTCTTGACGCATACCGTTTTCTGCTGATTGCTCAGGAACAAAACGTAAGCCCGCTTCAAATAGGCGAACACGTGGTTGCTGACGCTTCTGGTTGAACACAACTGTATTTAGCAGGCCAGTCCACAAGCTTAAACGCATTGCTGACATATCCGCAGAAATTGGGAAAGGCAGAATCAATGGTTCAATTTCAGGCACGATAAGTTTTTGTTGCTCAGGCTCAACGAAGCTGTAAGTAATCGCTTCTTGGTAACCACGATCAACAAGCAGATCACGTACACGCTTAAGAGGAAGATTCGCTTCTTTGTGTAAGTTCATGCTTAGCGCAGCAACTGGCGATTGATTTGGAATGTTGTTGTAGCCGAAGATACGACCCACTTCTTCCACTAAATCTTCTTCAATTGCCATGTCGAAACGCCATGCTGGTGCTGTTGCTTTCCAGCCAGCATCAATTGTTTCAACGTCACAACCTAGGCGTGTTAGGATTTCAACCACTTCCTCAGAAGCAATTGAGTGACCTAATAGGCGATCTAGTTTAGTACGACGAAGTTCAATCGTTGCTGCTTTTGGTAAATCAGCTTCTGATTCAGCTTCAACGATTGGTGCAACTTCACCACCACAAATTTCAACGATAAGTGCTGTTGCACGTTCCATTGCTTTAGTTTGTAGTGTCGCGTCAACACCACGCTCAAAGCGGTGTGAAGAATCAGTGTGTAAACCGTAGCTACGAGCACGACCACGGATTGCATCTGGTGCGAAGAATGCACACTCAAGTAGTACGTCTTTCGTCTCAGTGTTAACACCTGAGAACTCACCACCGAAGATACCAGCAATAGCTAGTGCTTGCTTGTTATCTGCAATCACTAATGTATTGTCGTTTAGTTCAGCTTCGTTACCGTCAAGAAGCGTCAGTTTCTCGCCTTGCTCAGCCATACGAACAACGATGCCACCGTCGATCTTAGCAAGATCGAATGCGTGCATTGGTTGACCCATTTCAAGCAGTACGTAGTTAGTAATATCTACGATTGGATCGATTGAGCGTGTACCACAACGACGTAGCTTTTCTTGCATCCATAATGGTGTTTCAGCTTGAACGTTAACATTACGAACAATACGACCAAGGTAACGTGGACATGCTGCAGGCGCTTTAACATCAATAGCAATAGTATCAGCAGCTGTAGGTGCAACGATCTCAAATTGAGGCTCAGTTACTTCAGCACGGTTAAGTACGCCAACTTCACGAGCAAGGCCAGCAATACTTAGACAGTCAGCACGATTAGCTGTTAGATCAACGTCGATAGTAACATCGTCAAGACCTAGGAACTCACGGAAGTCAGTACCTAGAACGGCATCTTCTGCAAGTTCCATGATGCCATCAGACTCAACATCGATACCAAGTTCAGTGAATGAACAAAGCATACCGTGAGAAGGTTGACCACGTAGTTTTGCTTTCTTGATTTTAAAATCACCAGGAAGCACAGCACCAACCGTTGCAACTGCAACCTTGATACCTTGGCGGCAGTTAGATGCGCCACAAACGATGTCTAGTAGCTCTTCAGCACCTACATCTACTTTTGTTACGCGTAGTTTGTCAGCATCTGGGTGTTGTGCACACTCAACCACTTGACCTACTTTAACGCCAGTAAATTCACCAGCAACTGCTTCAACGCCGTCAACTTCCAAACCAGCCATTGTGATCTGGTGAGCTAGCTCTTCGCTGTTTACTGCAGGATTAACCCACTCGCGTAGCCAAGATTCAGAGAATTTCATAGATTTCTAGCCCCTAGTGCTTACTTAAACTGTTTTAGGAAACGTAAGTCGTTCTCGAAGAACGCACGTAAATCGTTAACGCCGTAACGAAGCATAGTTAGACGCTCAACGCCCATACCAAATGCAAAGCCTGAGTACTTCTCAGGATCGATGTTAACTGAACGTAGAACATTAGGGTGTACCATGCCACAGCCTAGTACTTCTAACCACTTACCGTTCTTACCTTTAACGTCAACTTCAGCTGAAGGCTCAGTGAATGGGAAGAAAGAAGGACGGAAACGCACTTCAACTTCTTCTTCAAAGAAATTACATAGGAAATCGTGAAGAATACCTTTTAGTTGCGCAAAGTTTACGTTTTCATCAACTAACATACCTTCCACTTGGTGGAACATTGGTGTGTGAGTTTGATCGTAGTCATTACGGTATACACGACCAGGTGCAATGAAACGGAATGGTGGTTGACCATTTTCCATTGTACGGATCTGAACACCAGATGTGTGCGTACGTAGCATTAAATCTGGGTTGAAGAAGAACGTATCGTGGTCAGTACGTGCTGGGTGATCTTCAGCAATATTTAACGCATCGAAGTTGTGGAAAGCATCTTCAATCTCAGGGCCAGCTTCAGTTGTAAAACCAAGCTCACCAAAGAAACTTTCAATACGCTCAATTGTGCGTGTTACTGGGTGTAAGCCACCATTTTCAATACGACGACCTGGAAGAGAAACATCGATAGTCTCAGCCGCAAGCTTAGCTTCAAGCTCTGCACGTTGTAGGCCATCTTTGCGCTCTACAAGTAGCGTTTGCACTGCTTGCTTCGCTTTGTTGATCTCTTGACCAGCAGTACGACGTTCTTCTGGTGGTAATTTACCTAGGGCTTGTAGTTGAAGAGTTAGGTGACCCTTCTTACCTAGGAATTGAACTCGGACTTCGTCCAGAGCGACTAATGAATCAGCCTGCTCAATAGCTGCCGTTGCGTTGGCAATAATCTCGTCTAGATGTTGCATCGTATCCTCATCCACCCACAGGTGGCGTCCTTAAGGGAGATATAAAATCGCGTAACGATACATACTAAAGAAAGCGGCGTCTAAATCCAAATTGAATCGCAATAAAACCGTAAGTTTGGACGAAAAAAAAACGCCTTTATCAGTTGCACAGCAAAAAATGGCGATTTCAATCAATTAGGTCGCAAATTAAGTAAGAATTAAAGGCTGGATCTGGATTCCTATTTCTCATTTTTTCATCTATCGAAAAACCTCCCCTGGCAGTAATTTTGTTACATATTTTTGGAGGATTTACTCATGGATACAAAAGATTTTACCGGACTTCTATCTATTCTAAAATTCGCATTACTACTCTGTGGTGCACTGATCATCATGGGAAATATGGGCATGTTTTCAAGTATGCCGATCATGATGAAAAACCCGCTAACAAGTCAGATGCACGTCGATTACATTCATATTCTTTATTACCTAGCTTTTAACTGTCTATTTGTTGGTTTTTTCATCTGCTTATGGATCAGTTTCCAACACACTAAAACCAAAACGCGTTCTTACTTACAGCATCATTAAGTATTTTGATATTCCTTACTCACAGATAAAAAGCGATAGCCTATAACTCTATCGCTTTAATTATTCCTTTCATTGATAATTGTGAAATTAATTGCCAAAGCTGTTTTAAAATTACATTTTTCAGTGTAAATTATGATCAAAGTCAAAGTTAGGAAGTCTCTGATGAAAAATAAAGAATTCGCTGCTCTATTAAAAATTTCAACTTTTGCAATGATCCTTTGTACTGCGCTACTTGCGCTAGGTAATTACGGCCTAGCACATGCAATGCCTATCAACTCTGCATCTGGTTTCAATATTATTAACCTAGTGTTCTTCATCGGTCTTAATGCTCTTCTTGTTCCGTTCCTTGCATTTCTTGTTAAGACACGTACACGAGCAAGTAAACAACGCCGTGTAATGGCATAAGGTTTATTCCTATTCTTTAAAACCAGCACCTCTAGATGCTGGTTTTTTTATGTCCAAACAAAAATAAAATACACTGTTGCATTTTTCAAAATCCTCTAATATTATAATTGAACACTGTTTTATTGTTTAAGAGGAAATTATAATGAAAAAACAAAATAACTACTGGTTAACTTATGCTAAAGCAACCTTCGCTATTGCAGCTATTGCTATGATCATTAGCATTGTAAAACTACCTGGTGATTTGATTATCAAAGGCTATTACAGTATCTGTAGCTTATTTTTAGTTAGTGCCACGATCACATTAAGCAAAGCTGTTCGTGATGAAGCAGAATCAGATCGCTTAATCAACAAAATTGAAGAAGCGAAAACAGCCAAATTACTTAACGACATTGATGACTAACTGATAGATACGTTTATGGATTATCAATCAATACGTCATCTATGTGAAAATAGACAACGCTTAAACACACTTATAGAAACTAAACGTAATAGATATAATCTGTTGCTTAAGAGATCTCGTACTCTTAAGAAACATATCCAGTATATTGATGAACAACTAATAACTAACATCAATATTCCTCCTATACTATCTCCTTCTGCTTCCTCACAACAAAATGCTGCAGAGAGATTCCAAAAAACATTACGCCAACAATGGAAGAAAAAGCAGCAGCTATTACATATAGAAACCACAATGGCTACACATGCTAAATCTATTGAGAGAATTGAATCATTAGTAGCAGAAACAACCAGCGTACTCAGGGCTTATAAACGGCAAGTAGCAAATAGAGAAGCCATTGATATACAACTCTTACTCCAACTTAACCAACTAGAGATAAAGCTATTACTAACATTAGAGAGCTATACCATCGACGATAATGTATCGAGGTAACACTCTTAATATAAAAGAGAGATTTATAAGAAATGAAAATACGTAGATATGAAAAAAGGAGAGCCGAGGCTCTCCTTTTAACTTAAAAACTAAACTGAGAAATTACAGTGCAGCTTTTGCCTTTTCCACAAGAACAGTGAAAGTAGCTTTGTCGAATACAGCGATATCTGCAAGGATCTTACGATCGATTTCGATAGACGCTTTCTTCAGACCGTTGATTAAACGGCTGTAAGACATACCATTTTGACGTGCAGCAGCGTTGATACGTGCAATCCAAAGTTGACGGAAAGTACGTTTCTTCTGACGACGGTCACGGTAAGCGTATTGACCAGCTTTAGTAACAGCTTGGAAAGCTACGCGGTAAACACGTGAACGTGCACCGTAATAACCTTTAGCTTGTTTAAGAACTTTCTTGTGACGTGCACGCGCTTGTACACCACGTTTTACGCGAGGCATAGGAGACTCCTAACTAAAATAATAAAATATAAAACTAAAAACGATTAAGCGAACGGAAGCATACGAGCAACTGCAGCCACTTCACACTTAGGAAGGATTGCATTTGGACGAAGCTGACGTTTGTTCTTAGTAGTACGTTTAGTCAGGATGTGACGCTTAGTAGCATGCTTAAACTTAAAGCCACCAGCTGTTTTTTTGAAGCGCTTAGCTGCGCCACGATTTGTTTTCATCTTTGGCATGAGATGATAACTCCGCATTGTTGATAGTTAATAATCACAGTAATAGGGCGAACAAAAAGCGCTACTTAAAAGCAGCGCTTTTTAGCTACTTGAATGCCTTTATTACTTCTTCTTTGGGGCAAGCATCATGGTCATTTGGCGACCTTCTACACGATTAGGGAAGCTCTCACAGACAGCGATGTCTTCAAGTTCACCCTTAATACGGTTAAGAAGTTCAATACCAAGACCTTGGTGAGCCATTTCACGACCACGAAAACGTAGCGTTACTTTGCCTTTGTTGCCCTCTTCTAAAAAGCGAGTCAGGTTGCGTAGTTTTACCTGATAGTCGCCTTCGTCTGTACCAGGTCGGAATTTAACTTCCTTGATCTGGATTTGTTTCTGGTTTTTCTTTTGCTCTTTAGCAGCCTTGCTCTTTTCGAACAGGTACTTGCCATAGTCCATCACACGACAAACTGGTGGCTCGGCATTAGGGCTAATTTCAACTAGATCCACACCAGCGTCTAGAGCAACTTCCATTGCTTCATCAAGTGAAACAACACCAACTGATTCGCCATCAAGGCCAGTCAGGCGAACTTCACGTACGCCACGAATTTCTTCATTTAGACGATGCGCGTTTTGCTTAACTGGTGCTTGGGTTCTTTTTCCGCCTTTAATACCTTATTCCTCCACAATATTGAGCTTACGACTGCTAATTTCTTCCTGCATAAATGCAACAAGTTCATCAATCTTAAATTTACCCAAATCTTTACCCTTGCGAGTACGAACTGCTACAACGCCTGCTTCAACTTCTTTGTCTCCACAAACGAGCATGAAAGGCACTCGCTTCAAAGTATGTTCGCGGATTTTAAAGCCAATCTTCTCATTTCTCAAGTCCGCATTGACTCTAATTCCACATTTTTTCAATTTTTCTACAATTTCTTGCACATATTCTGACTGAGCGTCAGTAATATTCATCACTACAGCTTGTTGAGGCGCTAACCATGTTGGGAAGAAGCCTGCATAATCTTCGATAAGAATACCGATGAAACGCTCTAGAGAACCAAGAATTGCACGGTGAATCATAACCGGTGTATGACGTTCATTATCTTCACCAACGTAAGTAGCGCCTAAACGCTCTGGTAAAGCAAAGTCTAGCTGAACGGTGCCACACTGCCATGCGCGATCAAGGCAATCGTGAAGCGTGAACTCGATCTTAGGACCGTAGAACGCACCTTCACCTTCTTGAATTTCAAATGGAATTTCCATTGATTCAAGCGCGGTAATTAAGTCTGATTCTGCTTTATCCCACATTGCATCAGAACCTACACGTTTTTCTGGACGTGTAGATAATTTAACAACAATGTTGTCGAAGCCGAATGTCTTGTAAGTATCATACACCATTTCGATGCAAGATGTAACTTCTTGTTGTACTTGAGCTTCCGTACAGAAAATATGCGCATCATCTTGAGTGAAACCACGTACACGCATAATGCCGTGAAGTGAACCTGATGGTTCGTTACGGTGACATGAGCCAAACTCAGCCATACGCAGCGGAAGATCACGGTAAGATTTCAGACCTTGGTTGAAGATCTGTACGTGACCTGGACAGTTCATTGGCTTGATTGCGTATTCACGGTTCTCAGAACTAGTTGTGAACATTGCATCTGCGTACTTGTCCCAGTGACCAGAACGTTCCCAAAGAACGCGGTCCATCATTAGTGGACCTTTCACTTCTTGGTAATCGTATTCATTTAGTTTTTCACGAATGAACACTTCTAATTCACGGAAAATAGTCCAACCATTGTGATGCCAGAACACCATACCAGGTGCTTCTTGCTGCATATGGAACAAATCAAGTTGCTTACCAATCTTACGGTGGTCACGCTTCGCCGCTTCTTCTAAGCGAGTTAAGTGTGCTTTTAATGCTTTCTTATCGTGGAATGCAGTACCGTAGATACGTTGCAGCATCTTGTTGTCGCTATTACCACGCCAGTATGCACCAGCAACGCTTAATAGCTTAAAGTTTTGACAAAAACCCATGTGAGGTACGTGTGGACCACGACACATATCAATGTATTCTTCGTGGTGGTAAAGACCTGGTCGGTCATCACGCGCTACATTTTCATCAAGAATTTCAATTTTGTAAGTTTCGCCGCGTGCATCAAATGCATCACGTGCTTCTTGCCAGCTTACTTTTTTCTTAACAACCTGATATTTGGTTTTAGCAAGCTCAAGCATGCGCTTTTCAATCACTTCAAGATCTTCTTGAGTTAGTGATTGCTCTAAATCGATGTCGTAGTAGAAACCGTTATCGATTGTAGGACCAATAGCCATTTTCGCTTCTGGGTAAAGCTGCTTAATAGCATGGCCTAATAGGTGAGCACATGAGTGACGTACAATCTCTAAACCATCAACTTCATCTTTTGCAGTGATGATTTCAAGGCTTGCGTCATTTTCAATTAGATCACATGCATCTACGCGAACACCATCAACACGCCCTGCGATCGTTGCTTTAGCAAGACCAGGACCGATTGAAAGTGCCACGTCCATAGTTGATACAGGCGCGTCGAATTGACGTTGACTACCGTCAGGAAGAGTAATTACAGGCATGAATAATGTCCTTTAACAGTGGTGCCACACACCAAGTAGCACATGTTGAATTTATAAAGCTTTCAGAAGCTTTTACGAATAAAAAACGCTTTACTTTCGATACCGCAATACTGAGCGGCACACTAAAAGAAAAGCGAGGCTGTACTATAGCAAACGGATTAAAAGGATTGCAAAGAATCCTCTTAAATTAATAACAATAATTTAGTCAACGAGTGTGTAACTAACAACGTACAGTTTTTCTATACCAGGATAGATATCTTGAATAACACTTTTAAGCACATCTAATGTCATATTTTCTTGCTGGGCATGAAAGTTATTTAATTCAGAGAATAAGATTGGCTCTACCCTATCGATTTGTAATGTACAAAATTCGCGACCATCTTCAAATGTGGATACTTTTACTTGTGAACCTGGTACATAGTAACTTTCAGCTTCGTCACGAATAGTGATTGTTTTTTTTCCAGAAAGAATATCGGTTTCAAAACGTTCAAAAAATGTCATTTCTGTAGGAGTGATTTTTTGGCTCATCGTTTGTTTTTTTCATTAAAATAATGTACTGACAGATTACCTGCATTTGCAACATGAATACATTGTGTTTTGTAAGTATCTTTAAGGATTAATGCCTAAATATTTTTCAATGCGTTCACTATCTAATATTTAAGCATCTTTTTATGATGGGATTATTTTTATTTAAAAAAGAAGAACATATATTTTATACATCGGTTTATTTTAATACTTTGTTTTTGTTGTTCTTTCTATCGTTTGAATTCTAAGTTTTTAAAAACAGTAACTAAAATCACACTGAGTTCACATTTCTTCACACGATATATAGTCTAAGATGTTGATAGACAAGTTGTATACATACGTTTCAGTGCGGAGGATGATTATGTGGCAAGCCATTTCTCACCAGCTGTCAGATGTACTAGGTCGACCATTTAAGATTGTTGAACGACAATCGCTAGAAGGCGGCGACGTCAATGAATGCTATTGCGTTAGCGATGGTGATCAACGTTTTTTTCTTAAACTCAATGATAAAGAACAATTAGTTGTTTTTGAAACTGAATCAGAAAGTTTACGCATTCTTAATGAAGCTAATTGTGTTCAAGTGCCTCAATATATTCACGTTGGTACATGTCGCGACAAATCTTTCCTCACACTTAATTATTTACCAACAAAAAAAGTTGATGATCATGCGGGTTATCAATTAGGTCAGCAATTAGCAAAACTGCATTTATGGGGTGAGCAGGCTGAGTATGGTTTTGATTTTGATAATTATGTCGGTCTAACACCACAACCCAACCGCTGGCATCGTCGTTGGTGTCGTTTTTTTGCAGAACAACGTATAGCGTGGCAATTACAACTTTGTGAAGAAAGAGGCATTATCTTTGGCAATATTGATACTATTACTGGCAACGTTATTAAACGCTTAGTTAACCACCAGCCGAAACCTTCTTTATTACATGGTGATTTATGGCATGGTAATACTGCTCTAACTGTATCTGGTCCAATTATTTTTGATCCTGCCACTTATTGGGGGGATCGAGAATGTGATATAGCGATGACAGAACTGTTCGGTGGTTTCCCCAACAGTTTTTATGAGGGGTATAATTCTGTCTACCCTCTAGCTTCTGAGTATCAAGAACGCAAAGAGCTCTATAACCTTTATCATATCCTTAACCACTGCATACTCTTTGGTGGAGAATATATGGGTCAAGCGGAATACATTATTGCAAAGCTTAATCTATTAGATGAATAGAAATAAATCTAATCCGGCTTTCATTTATATGTCGACTTAAGGTATGAATTAGTATTTGTGTATCTTATGTCGCAGATTATTTTTTATTGATGAATATTGTCACTACAGTTAAATAAGTCATTACCAGCAAGCAGTAAAGCTAGCTACTAGGCTATCAATAGTGTGTTTGGTTATAGTGAACGTTAAATGGCTTGCTGTAACACGACCAATATTAAATTTGCTAATGCTAACTGACTGTATGTGAAGGAGTACACCAATGAAAAACTATTCAGAACAAAACGTTAGCTGCCCCCACTGTGGGCATGTCATACGCATTGAATTAGATGCAAGTGCTGGAAGCCAAGAATTTTATGATGATTGCTCTGCATGCTGTAATCCAATTCATATCAATATGCAGATTGATGACCTCCACAAAACCATTAATTTATTTATAGATGCTGATGACGAACAAATTTTTTAGTGCTGATTCAATAAATAATTAACTAGGCCAACAATACAATACTGAGCGGTCTAGTTAATCTATCATTTATGATTGTGCAGCAAGCACACGCTCAACTGTATCGACTATCGCTTGGGTTTGAGGATCTATTTCAATATTAATCACATCACCAATAGCACGACTTTTTAAATTTGTACGCTGTAATGTTTCTGGTATTAAATTCACATTGAAACGATTTTCGACCACATCACCTATGGTGAGACTTATACCATCAATCCCTATATACCCTTTAGTGAATACATACTTCATCTGTGCTTGCGGTAAAGTAAACCAGATCTGATGATTATTCTCTGATGTAACGACATTTGAGACTTCTGCTGTACACATTATATGCCCAGACATAGAGTGACCACCGATTTCATCGCCAAACTTTGCTGCACGCTCAACATTGACGACATCACCTTCTTTAAGCAAACCAAGGTTAGTGACATTAAGTGTCTCTTGCATCAAATCAAATGACCACAAATCATCATTAATATCCGTGACTGTCAGACAACAGCCGTTGTGAGCAACCGAAGCTCCTAGTTCTACACCACTTAATAAATGTGCAGGCATACGTATCACATGAGTTTGAAAATCTTGTTTTTTAGTAATCGAAATAATTTCTGCTGTTCCTTGTACGATTCCCGTAAACATAACGCTCCTAAATGAGTTAATGATTAGCTTTGCCAATAATAAGTATTTTGATTTTATTGCTCTTTTTTATAGCAAAATTTACAAATAAGCCAATACTTAAAAGTAAGCATCAAATGTCCTTAGCTTTACTTTTCTTATACAGCATTGATTAACCTTTTCTATGTTATTTAACAATGACAATTAATTGTCAAATAAATATCTTAGTAATGAAAAATATATCCCTTTTTGGAATAAAGAGATAAAGTGTATTTTTACATCAATAAGATAACGAATACAAAATCATATAGGTATGTTATGACTGTTGACGTCGCTAATGATGCCATGCAAATAAACACTAAAAAGTCCCGTTCTTCGACAATACTACGTATTACGCTAATAACATTAATTGCGATCTTATCGTGTTATTACCTTTGGGTTTTATATAAAGCTGTAACCCCAAACGTAAGTATTGCGTATAAGGCTTATTACATTAAAACTCAGACTCTTTTTTGGCAGCCTAAAGAGCCCGATCTTGCTCTAAGCATTCCATCATCACTAGATCTCACAACAAAAGTTCCATATTTATCACGCAAAGGCTGGAGTAAAAAAGCCGATAACGGTGTTCGATTATTAAACAATACTGGTGGGCTGTATTTCACGCTGCCACTCAAGGTAAAGGAAGATGTTAAAGTAAGTATTACATTAACATCCCCACTATCTTCACCATTACACTTTACGGTGAATCAATGGCATGGTGCTTTTTCATCAACAAAACAATCTAACGTATTTGATGCCATCATTCCTGCATCTGCATTTAAATCCGGTGATTCGTTACAAACATTCCAAGTAAATGTATTAACACCATTAGCATTTAAGTTGATGGATTTTTCATTTCTATCTTTATCAAAAAACGCTAGTCATCATGCAATAACACCAACATTGGCGTCATTTTCAGTGACTAATAACTAAGGTAATAATATGAATAATAACCTTAAAAACTCAAACTATTCATTGTCGCTTATCGTTCCTGTGTATAACGAAGAAGTCGCTATTGAGCCCTTTATTAATGAAATCAATAATAAGCTTTCCTCCATTCGTTCACATATTGATATTGTTTTCATTAATGACGGCAGTAAAGATAAAACAAAATCTGAGATTGAAGCTCAAATTGCTAAAGATGATTCTATTAGCTTAATCAACTTCGCACGTAACTTTGGCAAAGAAGCAGCAATGACTGCTGGTCTTAATTACGTAAAAGGTGATGCTGCGGTTATCTTAGATGTTGATTTACAAGATCCACCAGAGCTCATTCTTGAATTTGTACGATTATGGCAAACAGGTGAATACGATACCGTTTATGGTGTTCGTGTTGACCGTTCAAAAGATACGTTTTTAAAACGTGTAACTGCAGGCGGTTTCTACCGCTTCTTCAACTTTTTATCTGCAGAAACGATCCTACCTGAAAACGTCGGTGATTTTCGCTTAATCGACCGATGTGTTATTGAAGCGGTAAAACAACTACCTGAGCGCAATCGTTTCATGAAAGGTTTATTGGCTTGGTCTTCATTCCGCTCTATTGGTGTCGATTTTCAGCGCCCAGAACGAAATGTTGGTGATACTAAGTTCAACTATTGGAAGTTATGGAACTTCGCAATGGATGGTATTACAAGTTTTACCGCTTGGCCTTTACGTGTGTGGGGATTTGTCGGTTTTGGTATTTCATTCTTATCCTTTATCTTTTTAATGTATGTATTAATAAGCACTGTTTTCTTTGGTGTTCATACACCAGGTTATGCATCAACTATTTCTGTAGTACTGTTCCTTGGTGGTATTCAATTAATATCATTAGGTGTGATTGGTGGCTATATCAGCCGCATTTATACCGAACTAAAACAACGCCCTATTTACCTTGTTGAGGGTGTTTATGGAAAATATAGTGTAAAACAACCAAAATCCGTTGTTGCTGAAACAAATAAAGAGTTAGAAACCACCAATGAATGAGTCATTTTTAAAGCACTTTTGGCAACTGAATCGATTTGCAATTATTGGTCTACTCGCAACAGCAGTACATTTATCTGTTGTTAGACTTTATTTTTTACAAATCCAAGATCCATCAGAATACAGTGCCAATGTGATCGGTTTTAGTATTGCTTTTTTAGTGTCTTATTTTGGACATCGACACTTTACGTTTGGACAGAAAGGCTCATTTTTAAAATTCTTGGCTGTATCCCTGATGGGCTTTTTTATTAACAATATGATCCTTGCTTCATTATTGAAATCAGCAATGTTCTCAGGCTGGTTAGCGGTAACAATATCAACCCTTTGTGTACCCGTAATTACCTTTATCTTAGCTAAATTTTGGGTGTTCAAATGAGTACGCTTAACTTACCTTCGATAAAAATTAGTCAACGAGAATGGCTGACCATTATTTTTGCCGTTATTGTTAGTCGCACCGTTATCTACTGCTTAGGTTTATGGGGAGTAACTGAATTCGCTTCTGGACATTATGCTGAGCAACCTTTATTACAAACTATCTGTCGCTTTGACTGTGTCTGGTTTTATCGGATCATCGAAAATGGCTATGATTTAGTGCCACAATGGCTAAGTCAGAAAAATGCGGCTAACTGGGCATTTATGCCTCTACAGCCCTTTCTTGGTTGGATCTTTTCGAAATTTATCTTTTTTGAAAATCCAATTAATAATGCCCGTTTAGGTTTAGTTATAGCGTCAAACTTAGCGTTTTTATTCAGCTTGCCGATTATTTTAATGGCGTTAAAGCAGCTTAATTTCAGCAAGGCAACGCAGTCTGCTGCTATCTGGTTATTGTGTTTTTCACCTTATACTGTGTATTCAACTGCAGGCTATACCGAACCGCTCTTCATTGTTTTTGTTACTGGTGTATTCCTATTTAGTTATCGCCAACAATGGGGGTGGGTCGCTATTTTAGGTCTATTAGCCGCTATTACCCGTAACCTTGGCGTTTTCTTGGTTTTTCCTGTGCTCATTATTGCGATTCAACACTACGGTATAAATAGTTTTGTTCGCTTTAAAACCCCTGCGTTAAAAGCAATTTCAGCTATATGGGTGATCCCTTTCGGCTTTTTCACCTATATGGCTTATCTTTACTTTCATGTAGGTGATGCGCTGGCTTTTGGACACATCCAGATCGCGTGGGGACGCCAATTAACCAATCCATTTCACTGGATCCTCTATGGTTTTGAAACAGGCGGCCCTAAGCTTTACTTAGCCATCATGGCGATACTCGCGTTTATACTAAATATCTATTTGGTCGTGCGTAAATACTACGCTGAAGCCATATTTATGTTCATTTGTTTGGTATTACCGCTGTCATCAAATTTAAATGCGATGCCTCGTTATGCGTTTGGGTTATATCCAACCTTCCTTGGCTTACTTTTACTTATTGAACGTTATCCGCATATTAAAACACCGATGCTATGTGTCTTTAGTGCAGCAAGTACTTTTATCGCTATTGGCTTTTACAGCCATATGATGTTTACAGTTTAACTTTCTAAATAAAACAGCAGCTTAATGAGTAATGCACTATCTACTAAGCTGCTGTTATTCCTACCTTAGAACAATAATTATGCAATTTGCCAATATTCTATTTTGGTTATGCGCCTTTTGTTTATATAATCCTGAAAAATCATTGGCAGTACAAAATAGAATGCCATAAAAGCATTTTAATACTTGACTCCTCCCCTTTATTTTCCTCTTTTTGGAGCCAAAAATAGTGCATAACTATAAAAAAGAAACAGCGCAGCTTATAAAGCTTGCCGTGCCTGTTCTCATTGCCTCTGTTGCACAAACATCGATGGGCTTTGTTGACACAGTGATGGCGGGTAGTGTCAGTGCGACAGACATGGCAGCAGTCGCTGTTGCTGCAAGTATTTGGTTACCTTCTATCTTATTTGGTGTTGGTTTACTTATGGCGCTTGTGCCTGTTGTGGCGCAACTTAGCGGCTCAGGTAAAAAAGAACGTATTCCGTTTGAAGTTCAACATGGCTTCTATCTTGCGATCTTAATATCCATCCCAACCATGTTGATTTTATATAACGCGGGCTCTTTAATACATTACATGAATGTAGAGCCTGTATTAGCAGAAAAAACGGTCGGTTACTTATATGCCGTACTTTTTGCTGTACCTGCTTTTTTGTTCTTCCAAACCCTAAAAAGTTTTTCTGAAGGCTTATCTTTTACTATTCCTGGCATGGTGATCGGCTTTTTAGGTTTACTTGCCAATATTCCACTAAACTGGATTTTCGTTTACGGAAAGTTTGGAGCACCTGAATTAGGCGGGATCGGCTGTGGCGTGGCAACAGCTATCGTCTATTGGTTCATGTTTTTCGCATTACTAGCGTATGTCTTAATTAATAAACGACTAAAAAGTATTGGGGTTTTTACCACATTTTATCGTCCTCAACTAAAAGCACTTTCACGTTTATTTAAACTAGGCTTTCCCGTTGCAGCTTCGCTTTTCTTTGAGGTTTCACTGTTTGCTGTTATTGCCTTACTGATTTCACCATTAGGTCCAAATAAAGTAGCGTCACATCAGATAGCGATGAACTTCTCATCATTGGTATATATGTTGCCAATGAGTATTGGTGCAGCGGTGAGTATTCGTGTTGGCCACAAAATGGGACAACAAGATATTGATGGTGCCCGTATTGCAAGCCATTGCGGTTTAATTGTCGGTACGGCTTTGGCTATTTGTACCGCTGTGATGACGGTTATTTTCCGCGAAGACATTGCCGAGCTCTATACTCATAACCCACAAGTAATCGTGCTTGCTGGGCAATTATTACTACTTGCAGCGATTTACCAATGTAGTGATGCCGTTCAGGTTGTTGCTGCAGGTGCGTTACGTGGTTATAAAGATATGCGTGCCATTTTCGTTTGTACATTCATCGCTTACTGGCTAATAGGACTACCATCAGGTTACGTCTTAGGCCTAACAAACTGGATTGTGCCAGCAATGGGCCCGCAAGGTTTTTGGATTGGTTTTATTCTCGGCTTAAGTGCGGCAGCCATTATGCTTGGTTGGCGAATACACCATGTGCATAAACTTGATGCTGAAAAGCAACTTGAAATGTCATATCGATAAGACAAAAAGGCGATCATTAGATCGCCTTTTTTGATCTAATATTGATAATAATCAGTATGATGAATATTCACTTAATGTTTTAAGAGATGCCTATGCCTGTATCTATTTCTATTTTCCCACATAGACTGTCTCTGATACTTATCATTTCAATACTGCTGATAGGCTGTAAAAACAATAACAATGAAGAAGCCTTTGATACGTACCATCAACGTCTAGCTAATGTACTCGATATAGACAAAGTCCCCTCTCCTGAAACACCCTTACTACTTTTACCCTCTAAACGAGAGCTTACTCAGCCTTTAGCAGATATTAGAATTGGTCTACTTGATGCCTATGAATTACGGCAATGTGGCTTATTCCAATTGATTGCAGAGCGAAATTCGATTTTGGGTAAAGTTCAAGATAAAACCCGCGGTCTCCGCTATGAGCTTTTACTATTAGATGGGTTACAATATTGTTTAGAAACACTACCTCAAGACTTTGATTTATTGACCGAGCTAGCACCTATTTACCAGCAAAAGAAACAGCAGATCCCATTAGTTTTTTGGAACACGCTTTTTACTGGAGAAGAATGGCGTAGACAATTAACGCTAGGCCATCAACTACTTGAAAATAATCAAACTACTCAATTTAACACTAGCCTAAGCGCATTTAGCTATATCAATAATTTACTTTCAAATAGCATCAAACGCGCAAATAACATCACAGCAACTTATTCTAACCAGGATAAATATCAGGATCTTTTTGAGCACCAACAACAAATTTATAATAGCCGATATATTGGTGATCTTTTCTATTCAATGCAACGCACCACGGCATTGCTGAACACGATTACAGAACAACTTACCCAGTCACAAGATTCAATTTTGTGTGGAAAGAATCTGAATCAGCAAAAAGCACAGTATCTTCGTAATGTTTTCTATAAGTTTTATGTTCCAACTATCCAGCCTTATTTATCAACACTTGATTCACAATATCGACAAATACAGCCCGTTTTACAGCAAATACTTCAACAATTGAATCAACCAAATATTCATATCTCTTCACCGATGCAAACCTATATAGCTTTGTATGTTGATGGCGATCTGTATCAGCAGTTTCATGAAGCCACATTAGCGCACGTTAAATTCTGGCAACGTCTCTTTAAACAATGTAAATTCAAAGTTGGACAATAACTTTATTCTAATTTGATAGAATAACTTTGCTTCAAAAAATTGAGGTTTAAACTAAAATTTAAACTCAGCTTCTACAGTCGCGAAGACAATAAATTTATATATATTTTCGCTAAGGGATATAGGAGATACGCATGAAGAAAACCAAGAATGAAGCAAAACTTCTTAAAAAAGCATTAGAAATAGGCTTTGCATTCGCGAAAAAGCAAGGGTTTGGCGATTTAGACCGCAGTGTTGGCTCTACCGACCGTGTTGAGTGTATTTATCGCTTACTGGTTGATTGTAAACAAATCACTCCTCTTGCGGTAGATCAAGAAGACGGCGTCCATATGAAACATAAACTTGTTTTATGGATCAGCCGCTTACTTCCACCCGATCACGAACTTTTAAACTAAATTATCTTCTTGTGTAGCGCACGTTCTGTTGCGCTACACATTACATTTAATTAGCAATGTCCTGCTTAAAAATATGACTTCGACTATTTCATCATCAAGATTGTAAGATAACTGGCTATTGTTCAAGCAAACGCACTGAATTTACTAAAAAACTCTGTTTAAACACTTGCCTAGACGAAAGTGACTCGCTAATATGCTTGTCATTCGCTGATGACGATGACATTGTTATTCAGTTAGATTGCTCGCTTAGCTCAGTTGGTTAGAGTACTTGCATGACATGCAAGGTGTCACTGGTTCGAGTCCAGTAGCGAGCACCAGTTATTAAATAAATGGCTTCTTTAAGCGGTTTATCGCAGTACAATTTGCTCGCTTAGCTCAGTTGGTTAGAGTACTTGCATGACATGCAAGGTGTCACTG